>CAYRJM010000131.1:0-2713 GCA_964424665.1 uncultured Chitinophagaceae bacterium | reverse complement strand
ATGAAATTAATCACCTGCCCGCGGGAAAATACCTGGTAGAAGTCAGGTACGCGGGTTTTTCCACTTTAACCGATAATCTATTGATTGGAGACGAAACGGTTAAGAACTGGACCTTGTCTCCTGCTATTATAGAGGGAAGGGAAGTGGTCATCACCGGAGTGAGCAAGGCTACGGAGTTACACCGTCAACCTACCCATATTTCTGTTTTAGATCATTTGGAATTACAAGAAACGACCACGGATAATATCATCGGCAAAATCGCCGATTTGCCGGGTGTGAATGCAGTGACTACCGGTCCCAATGTGATGAAACCCATGATTCGCGGGCTATATGGATCGAGGGTGGTCGTAGTGAATAACGGGATCCGGCAGGAAGGGCAACAATGGGGCGCTGAGCACGGTATCGAGGTAGACGCCTATGCCGCCGGTACAATAGAAGTGATGCGGGGCGCTTCTTCCCTGATGTATGGTTCTGATGCCCTGGGAGGTGTAGTGAATATTTTGCCCCCCGATCCGGCCCCCCAGGGACATATACAAGGAGAAATAGTGGGCAACTACCAGACCAACAACGGATTGTATGCCGCACATGCCGCGATCCGGGGAAATAACAATGGATTTACCTGGCATGGCTATGGAACCTTAAAACAGGCGCACGACTATAAAGATAAATATGACGGCTATGTTTTTAATACAAAATTTAAAGAAAGAAATTTTGGGGCGGGTATAGGCATTAATAAAGCCTGGGGTTATTCTCATCTGTATGTTTCCTCTTACGATCTGAAACTGGGCTTGCCGGAAGGAGCGCGGGACGACGCCAGCGGCAAGTTTCTGAAAGAGGTCGTTTTGCCCGATGGTACGGTGGGAGAAACGACGGCTACCGAAGGAGATTTTAAAAGTTATGATCCCTACATTGGGAAACAGCGGGTGCAGCATCAAAAAATTACGCTCGACAATAAAATCCTTTTAGGAAAGGGCAGCCTGGACGCCACCTTGGCTCTCCAGCAAAACCGCCGCCGGGAATATGCAGATTTGCTTGACGCCGATAACCCGGAAATGTATTTGCGACTGAATACTTTTAACTTCAACCTGCATTATACATTGAACAATAACAATGGCTGGAATATTACTACCGGAACAAGCGGAATGCTGCAAGACAATAAAAATAAAGGAGAAGAATACCTGATCCCGAATTTCAGGCTATTTGATGCCGGTCTGTATGCTATTGCACAAAAGGCGGTGGACCGTTTTACTTTTAGCGGAGGTATACGTGGCGATTATCGGGCGATCCATGCGGATGACTATAAAGAAGAGGGTAAGCTTCATTTTCCGGCCTTCAACAGGCACTTCGCTGCACTTTCCGGCAGCCTGGGGCTGTCGTATGCGCTAACCCCCCAGTTGGTGTTGAAGGCCAATGTGGCCAGAGGGTTTCGCGCCCCGGCGCTGTTAGAGCTTTCTGCAAACGGCGTACATGAAGGCACCCTTCGCTATGAAATCGGGAATGTCGATTTAAAACCAGAAACGAGTCTGGAGTTTGACGCCGGCGCATCTTTTGAGTCTCAACATATTTCCGCTAGTTTATATGGCTACCTGAATAATATCGATCAGTTTATATACTCCCGTAAGTTACTTTCCGCTTCGGGCGCCGATTCCGTACGGCATAACGACGGAGGAGATTATAAAGTGTTTAAATATGAACAAACAGACGGGAGATTGTATGGTGTGGAAGCTTCAGTGGATATTCATCCTCATCCGCTTGACTGGTTGCATTTTAAAAATACCTTCTCCTATGTACGTGGCGTGCGTGTGAATGCTACCGACTCAACTAAGAATTTGCCCAAGATACCAGCAGCCCGGTGGGTGTCTGAGTTGGGATTTCATTTTTCGCGCTCCGGCCATACTTTCCAGAAACTGTTCTTGAATCTTAAATTAAATAACACGTTTGCTCAAAATCATTTCATGAGCGCCTACCGGACCGAAACAGCGACGCCGGCTTATAGCCTTTTGGGGGTTGAAGCTGGAACAAATGTGGTCAACAAAAATAATCACATCCTGTTTAAGCTGCTGCTGTCCGCGGAAAATATAACCGATGTCGCTTACCAGGACCACCTCAGCCGGTTAAAATATTTGCCTGTAAATGAAGCGACAGGCCGGCGGGGTATATTTAATATGGGACGTAACTTTAGCTTTAAGGTAATTGTACCGTTTGACTTTTGAGCCTTTATGCCGTTTACAATTATGGTTTAAAGCTAGTGGTGGATCATACCTTTTGTATGAAGTTTGCAACCGTTTCTTTAGTGAAATAAGCCGGTGATCGTAATAAAGCGGAGTATGATTACTCCGCTTTATTCTGCGCGATTCAGATGATGGGAAGCCTCGCGGCTGGTTTTGAGAGAGGCCGGGGATAAGTAACATGCCCAATCTTTCCTTCGAACCCGGAGAGATCGCGTAACTTCATCCTTAAACTTGTTTTGTGCCGATGTATGGGGCGTCAATCCGGATAATGATATTTACCCGAAATTTTTTTCTGTCCGCCTTCGCCTATATGCCAGAACAGTGTGAGACTTTCTTACCTGTTCTTACGTTCAAGAACTCCCAAAAAAAATTCTTTTTCCGGACGCGGGGGATTTGTCTTCCATCTTGGAAATATTCAATACGATGCAGAATATTTTAGAAGAGGGATTGCCTGTAATATCCCATAAGATTTTGTTATATTT
>CAYRJM010000130.1:0-2798 GCA_964424665.1 uncultured Chitinophagaceae bacterium | reverse complement strand
TCTCGTCCTAAATCAAAGGTTTTTCTCAAAAAAAATTCGGACCTTTATCGTTGTACAGAAGAAATTTTGGCCAAAGCAGCATCTTATTTTAAAGGGGGAGTGCTAAAGAATACAGCCTGTCCTGGCTGTTTGACGTATGCTGATGCTAAGGCAGGATACCCCCTGAAAGTTTGACGTCCTGCCTGTTGCATAAACCGTTAGCACTCGAAAGTTCATAGGCGGAATCGGCATAAAAGGACGCGGGGCCCCTGCGAGAAAGGCCATGCCGTAAAACAATGCCGGGATAAATAGCTGTTCCGGTATTGTTTGCGGTAGTTAAAAGAAATAGGTATAACCCCTGTTTGGTCCATCAAACAGCAGCTACCTGCTCAGCAACATGCTCCTTTCTTTGAATAATTTACGGAAGTAGGGATCGCGCAAGTCTTTAATGAACCTGATCGCTTCGCCGGTAGATTTCATTTCCGGCCCGAGTTCTTTATTGACGTGCGGGAATTTATTGAAGGAAAAAACAGGCTCCTTAATGGCAAAGCCATTCAGCTGTTTCTCTATTTTAAAATCCGTCAGCTTATTAGCGCCCAGCATTACCTTTGTAGCTATGTTCAGGAAAGGAACACCGTAAGCCTTAGCGATAAACGGTGTGGTACGCGAAGCCCTCGGATTGGCTTCGATCACATATACGGTCCCGTCTTTAATCGCAAACTGCACGTTGATCAACCCTCTAATATGCAATGCGCGGGCAATCTTTTCCGCATACAGCTCCATGGTCGTTACTTCCAGGGGAGATAAGTTAAACGCCGGCAGTACGGCGTTGCTGTCTCCACTATGAATACCGGCCGGTTCGATATGTTCCATCACGCCCATCACGTGGAAGTTTTCTCCATCAAATATGGCGTCTATTTCAGCCTCCTGGCAACGGTCCAGGAAGTGGTCAATCAGGATATTGTTTCCAGGCAGGTGCTTCAGCAGGCTGACAATGGCTTTTTCCAGTTCCTCTTCGTTGATGACAATCTGCATCCTTTGTCCGCCCAGCACATAAGAAGGTCTTACCAGCACCGGGTAGCCCACTTCTTCGGCCAGTTTCATCGCTTCGTCAGTGGTTTTGGCTGTACCGTATTGTGGGTAAGGGATCTCCAGTTCTTTCAGCAGATCGGAAAAACGGCCACGGTCCTCGGCCATATCCATATCTTCGAAGGCCGTGCCGATGATCTTGATTCCTTTTTCCTGAAGTTTTTCGGCCAGCTTCAATGCGGTTTGTCCGCCGAGCTGTACAATCACGCCTTCGGGCTTTTCCAGCTCTATGATTTCCCAGATATGCTCCCAGAATACGGGCTCAAAGTAGAGCTTGTCGGCTATGTCAAAATCCGTCGACACCGTTTCCGGATTGCAATTGACCATAATAGCCTCATACCCGCATTCTTTAATCGCTTTTAAGCCATGTACACAGCAATAGTCGAATTCGATGCCCTGGCCGATACGGTTAGGGCCCGAACCCAGTACGATGATCTTCTTTTTATCCGATACCCTGCTTTCGTTGGTGGTTATCTCCCGGCCGGCAGCTGGTTTACTTTCAAACGTGGAGTAAAAATAAGGCGTGCTGGCTTCAAATTCAGCGGCACAGGTATCTACCATTTTGTAGGAACGGGTGATCCCCAGCGCTTTTCTCTTCTCGTACACCTCATCTTCGGTCTCTGTACTGGTGAGTTTGGCAATCTGCAGATCGGAAAATCCGTATTTTTTGGCTTCGCGCAGCAGCTCTTCCGGCAGGTCTTCCAGGCGGTATTCCTGGAGTTGTTTTTCCAGCGCCACGATTTCGGCCACCTGATGAATAAACCAGGGATCAATATAGGTCAGTTGGTGAATAGTCCGCTCGGAAATGCCCACCATGAGCGCATCTTTAATGCGGAAAACGCGGTCCCATGTCGGGGTTTTTAGTTTTTCGAGCAGTTGGTCCGCCTTGAGCATGGATTTGCCATAGTAGCCCAGGCCGATGGCACCGTTTTCCAGGCTTTGACAGGCCTTCTGAATGGCTTCCGGAAAAGTACGGCCGATGGCCATAACCTCTCCTACAGATTTCATTTGCAGGCCCAGCGTCTTGTCAGCGCCTTTAAACTTCCCGAAATCCCAACGGGGGATCTTGACGATTACATAATCGAGGGCCGGCTCAAAATAAGCGGAAGTAGTTTTAGTAATCTGGTTTTTCAGTTCATCCAAACGGTAGCCCAGGGCCAGCTTGGTGGCCACTTTAGCGATCGGGTAACCGGTAGCTTTGGAGGCCAGTGCGGAGGAACGGCTAACCCGCGGGTTGATCTCAATGACGATCATTTCTTCATTTTCCGGGTTAAAGGAAAACTGGATGTTACAGCCGCCGGCGAAGTTGCCGATCCCGCGTATCATCTTAATGGCGGTATTGCGCATCTTCTGATAAGCCGTGTCGCTGAGGGTCATGCCGGGCGCCACCGTAATGGAATCCCCGGTATGTACCCCCATGGGATCAAAATTTTCTACCGTACAGATGATCACCACGTTGTCGGCATGGTCGCGCAGCAACTCTACCTCATATTCTTTCCATCCCAGCACCGCCTTCTCCACCAGCACCTCATGGATCGGAGAGGCCTCCAAACCGTATTGCAGCGCTGCATCCAGTTCGTCTTTGGAATGAACGAATCCACCGCCCGTACCTCCGAGGGTATAAGAAGGACGAATTACAAGGGGAAACCCGATTTCCTGAGCAAAATCCTTGCCTTCCAGGAAAGAATTGGCCGTTCTGGCCGGCGCTACGGGAATCCCCATCTCAATCA
>CAYRJM010000129.1:0-3189 GCA_964424665.1 uncultured Chitinophagaceae bacterium | reverse complement strand
AAAAAACGCGCTACTAAAAAACGCGCGGCCAAGAAAGGGGCTACCAAAAAACGCGCTACTAAAAAGCGTGCGGCCAAGAAAAGCACCGTTAAGAAACGCGCTACTAAAAAACGCGCAGCTAAAAAGAGCGCTACTGCGACCAAAAAACGCGCAGCTAAAAAGAGTACCGCTAAGAAAGGCGCTACTAAAAAACGCGCTACTAAAAAACGCGCAGCCAAAAAGCGCAGTTCCACGAAAAGTAAGACGTCTAAAAAATCTCAGGTCACCAACCCCCCTACGGAAACCAGCACACCTTCCGTATCCACGGAGACCCCGAATAACAATACGACGTCATCCAACAATAGTTAATTCGAGCTTTCTTGTTAAAATGGTTAATGAAAAGTCCCGTAATTGCGGGACTTTTTTTATTATTGTCAAAAAATGGATAACAGCACCATAGCCGATCAATTCGCCCTGCTTGCCAAGCTCATGGCACTTCATGAGGAAAATCCCTTTAAAATACGCTCTTATTCCAATGCCGCTTTCCAGATCGAACGGCTTCCAAAGAACATAACGGAAATGCCTGTTGCGGAGATCAGCAGCATACCAGGCATAGGCCCGGCCATTCAGAAAAAAATAGAAGTGTTGTCGGCAACCGGACGTTTTCCCTTACTGGAAAAATACCTGGAAGACACTCCTTCCGGCGTGCTTGACATGCTCCACATCAAAGGCATAGGGCCGAAAAAGCTGTCCGTCATCTGGAAAAAGATGGGTATTGAAACGGCGGGAGAATTGCTCTACGCCTGCAATGAAGACCGGCTTACCCGTTATAAAGGGTTCGGCGCCAAAACACAGGAAAGCATCCGCAAGACGATTGAATATTATCTTCACTCGATGGACTATTACCTATATGCTGAAGCGTTAGCATTTTCGGAGACCCTGTTAGCCCATTGGCAAAGCGTTTTTGGACAAGCTTTGTTTGTCCCGACCGGTCATCTGAGAAGGCAGTCCAACATTGTTTCTACACTGGAATATGTTACGGACCTTCCGGCGGATCAATTCAGCACGGCAATGCCCGAAGGTTTCACTCTGCAGTCCGGTGAAACGCGTTCGATGATATTTAAAGCGGATCACCATCCCAAAGTAGTGCTCCATTCTGCCCTCGGGGGCGACTGGGGATCGCTGTTATTTCAGACAACCGGCAGCACCGTATTTGTTGATTCTTTTTATCAGCACCGCCCGGAATTAGTCCACCAGCCATTTGCGTCAGAGGAGTCGCTCTTTCAGGCGGCGGGTTTCCCCGTTATCCTCCCGCCACGACGCGAATATCCGGTACAACAACTGGCGGCTTGTCCCGACCTGATCCGCCCGGAAGACATTAAAGGAATCATTCATTCCCACAGCACCTGGAGCGACGGAAAAAACAGCATCGAACAAATGGCGCTGGCGGCCAAAGCCATGGGGATGGAATACCTGGTGATAAGCGATCATTCCCGCTCCGCCGCCTACGCCAGAGGACTGCAGGTGGAACGGGTTGCCGCACAACACCGGGAAATAGATGCGCTGAACCAAAAAATGGCCCCCTTTAAAATCTTTAAAAGCATTGAATCGGATATCCTGCTGGACGGGTCATTGGATTATGAAGCGGAAATATTAAAGACCTTTGACCTGGTCATTGCTTCGGTTCACAGCAGCCTGAAAATGGACGAACACAAAGCCACGGAACGCCTGCTTACCGCCATAGCCAATCCGTTCACCACGATATTAGGGCATCCGACCGGACGTCTGCTGCTCAGCAGGGAAGGCTACCCGGTAGATCATCATGCCCTCATCAATGCCTGTGTAGAAAACAACGTCGCGATCGAGATCAACGCGCATCCCCGCAGGCTGGATATGGACTGGCATTTTATTCCTTACGCACTGCAGCAAAAAGCCATGCTGTCCATCGATCCGGACGCCCACTCCGTCCAGGGCATGGAGGCTATTCATTTCGGGGTGTGGAGCGCCCAAAAAGGCGGTCTTACTCCCGCCAGCAATCTCAGCAGCCTTTCATTGAACGCCTTTGAAAACTATTTATCCGATTGCAAACGAAAAAAAACCGGACGATAATTTTTTAACAACCCCCGAAACCCCTGTCTTTAGGCGATCCCCTGCCGGGCAAATAATTTTTGTGTTTTCAAGATAATACGTATTTTAGCCTAGTCAGCATACGACTTGAAAAAACCTCATAAGGGACCCGGCGGGCTACAGGAAGAGATAATCAGTCTGCTAATTTCTGAGGAAGCAGGAAAGTGCGAAGCCGAAAAATCTTTTCGTTTTTTTGTAGTTCACAACTTGTTGTACATTCACATTCAAAATACCGTATTTCATGAAAGCAATAGCCATTATCCCTGCCCGTTATGCCTCTTCCCGCTTTCCGGGAAAACCCATTGTCCATATCGGTTCGAAAACCATGATCCAGCGTGTCTATGAGCGCGCTAAAATGGTTCCCGAATTAAACGACGTGATCGTGGCTACGGATGATGAACGCATCATCGACAATATTACCGCCATTGGCGGCAAGGCGGTGATGACAGCAACGACCCACCAAAGCGGGACGGAGCGTTGTGCGGAAGTACTCGAGAACTTAGAGGAGCAACCCGATATTGTACTGGACATACAGGGCGATGTCCCCTTTATCGAACTCAGCCACATCCAGTTGGTGCTGAACAGCTTTCGGCAGGAATCCACACAGATAGCCTCGTTGTATACGCCTATTAACGACCTGGCTACTTTGTCCAACCCAAACGCGCCGAAAGTGGTCTTTGACAATGACTTTAACGCCATTTATTTTTCCCGTTCTCCTATCCCCTATTTACGGGATGTGGAAAAAAGCGACTGGCCGGCTTCTTTCCGGTTCTATAAACATATCGGCGTGTATGGCTTTCGCAGTGAAATACTTAAAGAAGTCGTGAAGCTGCCGGTGGGAAGATTAGAAAAAGCAGAGAGCCTGGAGCAACTGCGCTGGATCGAACATGGCTATAAAATACATCTCTCTGAAACGGATGTGGAAAGCCTTGCAATTGATACCCATGAAGACCTTTCCCGCGTATTGGCGAAGATGCAGGGCGACCGCTATTTACACGAACATTAAGCCCTGCAATGAGAAAAGACCGGGGGCATCAGGCCAGCTCTTTTTCAAAGACCATGGCACGATCGCCGGCCGCGATT
>CAYRJM010000128.1:0-3292 GCA_964424665.1 uncultured Chitinophagaceae bacterium | reverse complement strand
AATATACAACATGTTCAGCCTGCTACGCGCGCCGGCCACCAGGCTGATCACCTGGCTTTGCATCGTTATTTGCGTAAGCTGCCTGCTTCCTTCCATTAAGATTCCCCCTGCAATGATCAGAATCACGACGGAAGAAAAGAAGTACAACAGTAAAAAGGAAATGGCCAGCAAAATAATCCCGAACAAAATAACCTGATGAGCCGAAAAGCGAGCGCTTAGCCTTCCAGCCAGAGGCGCGCTAAAGGCGCCCGTCAGCGTAACCAGCCCGAAAAGACCGATTACGCCCGTGTTCATGCCGAAATTATTGGCCAGCAGAAAAGCGATCGTCGCCCAAAACATGCGCGACAATACGAAAGCGCAGCCGCTAACGACTACGGCTATCCTTATTTCTCCGTATCGCCGGAACAGTTTCCATACCGATTGTAAAATTTGTTTGTAGCTGCCCTCGAACTTGGATCTCGATTCAGGGATATACCGGTAGATGAAGATAAAGGACACGATTAAAAACAGGGCGGATAACCCGTAAACCACCCGCCAGCTTATCCATTCAGTCACGCTGCCTCCCAGGAGGCGGGCAAAGACCACCCCGGAGAGCACACCTGCGGTGATCAGGCCGACAATATGGGTGCGGGCTTCTTTTACGCTTAAGTCCACAGCCATGGGGATCATCAGTTGCGGGGCTATGGAGAAAAAACCGGCAATAAACATGCAAGCTTTCAGCATGGTGATGTTTACCGCCGCAGCCGCTGCTATTACGGTTACCGTCGTAATACCAATCGTCCATAAGATCAGCCGTTTTCTTTTCCATTTATCGCCCAGCGGAATCAAGATAATCATACCCAGCGCCTGCCCCAGCATGCTAAGAAAAAACACCTGTCCTGCATTGCTCTCGCTTACCTGGAATGTCTCCGCCCAATAATCCAGTAACGGCTGGGCATAGTAAGCATTTGCAGCGATAACCGCGCTGCTGAACGACAGAAGATATAGTTGTGATTTATGAAGTGTCATGCCGAGGCTCGATGATTCCACAAAGGTCTGAAAAAAACCAGCCATTAAACAAACCCGACAACGACTACCGCCACAGAAAGGAGCAACAGGATGCGAAACGGTAAAGAAGTGCAGAAAAAGCCAGTTGAAACCGGGATAAAATAAGTAGCCCGCGTGTTTTTATCAGGATGAACAACAATTTTTCCATTTAGCCCAAAGCACATGCAACGTTTTGAAGAATTATATTGTCTCTTAATGTGTAGGTCAAATACAACACCAAAAATTATGCGCATCAAAAAATTACTAATAGGCGTGGTAGTAATTGGAACCATTTCCAGTTGCACGAAAGAAGGCCAATTTAACGGAAACGAGTACGGCCTAACCGGATCTCCGGGAATTACCTTTTCCGGTGATTCTTACAATGAAGTAGAAGAAAATCCATTTATCAAGGTGTCCGACCAATCAACTTCTACCTTTTCAGTTGATGCAGACGGCGCGTCCTATGCCAATGTCCGGCGGTTTATACAACAAGACAAGCATTTACCTCCGAAGGCAGCGGTCCGCACAGAGGAACTCATTAATTACTTTAACCTTAACTACCCCTATTCTGACCCGGCACACCCAATCGCACTAAACGGGGAAGTAAGCCCGTGCCCCTGGAACCTAAAACACAAACTCATTAGAATCGGAATTAAAGGAAAACCCATTCCCAAAAATGAATTACCTCCATCTAATTTTGTATTTTTAATTGATGTATCGGGCTCCATGGGAAGCGAGGATAAATTGCCGTTATTGAAAAATGGTTTTAACTATTTTGTAGATGAATTAAGGCCAAACGACAAAGTGGCTATCGTAACTTATGCAGGTTCGGCAGGCGTAGCTTTGCAATCAACTTCCGGAGACCAAAAGGCCACCATTAAAAAAGCCATTGACGCTTTGGGTTCCGGGGGTAGTACAGCGGGGGCAGAAGGGATCATTACCGCTTATAAAATTGCACAACAACATTTTATCGAGGGGGGAAATAACCGGGTTGTCCTTGGTACGGACGGAGACTTTAATGTTGGCCCGTCCAGTCAGAAAGAGTTAGTTTCCTTAATAGAAGAGAAAAGGGACCTGGGCATTTTCTTAACCGTCCTGGGTGTGGGGCGGGGTAACCTGAATGATGCCGCTTTGGAACAAATAGCCAACAACGGAAACGGAACATATGAATATATTGATAACCTGGAGCAACTCCGGAAAGTATTTGTTTACGACTTTAGTAAATTTTACACGGTGGCTAAAGATGTTAAAGTGCAGGTCAAATTTAACATCAATAATGTGAAAGCATACCGATTAATCGGGTATGAAAACAGGCTGTTGAATAACGAAGATTTCGAAGACGACAGCAAAGATGCAGGCGAAATCGGAGCGAATCAAAATATTACTGCCTTGTATGAAATTGTGCCGGCAAGCAACGCGAACTACAGAAAGGCACCCACGTTTACCATTGACTTCCGGTATAAAAATCCAGGCGCTGATAATAGCATTCCGCTGACTTTAAATGTGTTTGATGAAGGAAAGTCATTCAATGAGGCTTCTGATTTTATGCAATTTGCCGCCAGCGTAGCCTCCTTTTCAATGCTTATTACCGACTCCCAATATAAAGGAAACACCAGTTATGATGATGTCATCAGCTGGTTAGAGAAGGTAAATCTAGATGATGAACACCATTTCAAGTCGCAGTTTAAAAGCCTGGTAAATAAAGCAAAAAGTTTGTGACCTAATCCTCCTGCGGAAAAAAACAAAAAAGGCGATTACTCCTTTACGACTATAATATGTCAGGATACCATTTTATTAGAGAATAGGCATAAAAATACATGCCCTTGTATTTTAACCCTTATCTTTGTTTAAAACCATCTATGGATTGGGAGCTTAAGACTTTTGCTGAATTATCTGTTGAAGCACTCTATGCCGTCTTGCGCTTAAGAAGTCGGGTATTTGTCCTAGAACAGCGGTGCGTGTATCTGGACCTGGATAACAAAGACCAGCAGGCTTTTCATCTACTGGGAAAGGAGGATACCCGTCTGGTAGTCTACAGCCGGCTCTTCGCTCCCGGGACTTATTTTACCGAGGCGGCCATCGGAAGGATTGTAACCGCCCCTGGAGTACGCGGCCGGGGCTTAGGGAAGGCGCTGGTTAAACAAAGCATCCGGTCCCTGCGGAAGCTGTATCCCCAGGCGCCCATCGCCATCAGTGCACAGCGACACCTGCAAAAATTCTATGAGCAACTTGGTTTTGAATCAACCGGAGACAGCTACCTGGAAGA
>CAYRJM010000127.1:0-3308 GCA_964424665.1 uncultured Chitinophagaceae bacterium | reverse complement strand
GTAATTTCATCGCGGTTGCTATTATTCGCCTTGTTTTGTTACTTTTGAATTAAAAAATGGATCGGATCCTTCTGCTCAAACAATACCTGGAAAAGTCGCCCGACGACGCTTTTTTAAATCACGCTCTTGCGTTGGAATATATTAAAACAAACAGGGACACCGAGGCTATCGGGTTGTTTGAAGCACTCCTGGACCGGCATCCGGATTATATAGGCTCCTATTATCATTTGGGGAAAGCGCTGGAACGGGCGGGGCGGAATACACGCGCTGCAGAAATATATGAAAAGGGGTTAGAAGTAGCTTCAAGGCTTAAAGATCAACACGCCGGATCAGAACTACAGGCGGCTTACGATGATTTGATGTATTAAAATACGAACGTAACATGCAGGTGAATATTCAGGAGCAATTTCTTCAATATATTGTGACCCATAACCTTTTGCAAAAACAAGATAGAATATTGCTGGCGGTTAGTGGTGGCGCCGATTCCATGGTGTTATGTGACTTGTTTTTAAAAGCAGCTATTCCATGCGGCATCGCGCACTCCAATTTTCAACTCAGGGCAAAAGAGGCAGACAGGGATGAAGCCTTTGTCAACGCATACGCGGAAGAACAAAAGATCCCGTTTCATAACATCCGGTTTTCCACCCGGCAATATGCGGAAGAAAATCACTTGTCCATAGAGGAAGCTGCCAGAAACCTTCGTTATGAATGGTTTGAAAAGATACGAAAAAAATACGCCTATCAATTCATAGCCACTGCACATCACCGAAATGACAATGCAGAAACCTTGCTGCTGAACATATTCCGGGGGACGGGCATCCGCGGACTGCACGGTATTCAACCTAAAAGGGACAAGGTCATCCGGCCGCTTCTATTCCTCTCAAAGGCAGATATTCTTGAGTATGCACGTCGCCAGGGCATACGGTTTACTACCGACGCGACCAACACCTCTACAACCTATACCCGGAACTTTATCCGCCATGAAATCGTTCCCGTTATTGAAAATAAATTTCCGGGTATTGTAGCTCGTTTAAACGACAATATTCATCGCTTCGCAGAAGCCGAACAATTGTATGACCAGGCGATCTCATTCCATCGTTCCAAACTCATTGAGAAAAGAGATGACGAACTATTTATTCCTATTTTAAAATTGCTTAAGAGTACTCCCCTTAATACGATCACCTATGAAATTTTCAAGCCCTTTAACTTCACCTATGACCAATGTCTGCAAATTATCCAACTTGCCGACAAGACCTCCGGAAAGGTGGTGTATTCCCCTACACATCAGGTTCTCCGCGACCGGAAATGGTTTATTATAAGTCCGTTACAAGGCAAAGACAACAAACATATTGTTATCCCTAACGAAGAATACGTCGTAAAGGCAAAGGACCTCCATCTTACATTATCCGTAAAGAAGGCTGAAGGGCTCACCCTGACGGCTGAAAGCAATACGGCCCTGTTAGATGCCGGTAAGATTCAGTTCCCTTTACTGCTCCGGACCTGGGAACAGGGAGATTATTTTTATCCCCTGGGCATGCGCAAAAAGAAAAAATTAAGCCGGTTCTTTATTGATCAAAAGCTTTCGCTCAATGACAAGAAAAAGGTGTGGGTGCTGTTATCCGGCCAACGAATTATCTGGGTCGTGGGCATGCGAATTGACGACCGCTTTAAGATCACACCCGGCACCAAGCAGGTATTGCAAATCAAGCTTATTTGACAGACAATAGCTAAGATAAGTCGTATGCTGGTCAGTGACCCGCCATCTATGTGAACATACCGCGCCTTTCAGTTGCTTCCATTGTTCCTAAGTTGAAGCGGGAAAACACTATTGCAGTTTGGCAAGAATACAAAAACATTTTATCAAAGGACTTTTGAAAAAACCATACTTTGTGGTCAGGCGGTTACTTTTGTTTGCGCTATCGGGGAAGCAAGGCCTGATACCGTCCGGCGGTATATTCTCTCACAAGGCTAAACTTTTTTTGCCCTACCTCCCAAAAGTCAACAGACCTTTGGGTTTTACGGCACGCTTTATAAACCTTTTCGCATGCCCCGGAGAAGCCTTTGCAACACATCAATACCCTCCTGCCAACAGGCTATTGATAAAATGGGGAATAATCTCCGGCAGGACAACAATGGTAAACACGATACCAAAAACAGCACCCCAGAAATGCGCATTGTGATTGATATTATCCCCTCCTCTTTTGTTCATATAAACACAAAATATCAGGTACAATACACCAAAAATAAACGCTGGTATCCCTATTGGAATAAATAGTATATAAATCTTCGCCCACGGGGCGTATAAAATGCTGGCAAACAATACACCGGAAACAGCGCCTGAAGCTCCCAACGCCCGATATTGATAGTTGTCCTTATACTTAAAATAGGTCGGTAAATCAGCCGCTATCATCGCCAGCAGATATAAGGCAATATAGTAACCAAAGCCCAGATTGATCCGGAATACCTGTTCCACTATACGACCGAAATAGTACAAGGTGATCATGTTAAAAATAAGGTGCATCCAATCGGCGTGGATAAATCCGGAGGTCAGGAACCGGTAATATTGTTTTCGTTCCTTGATCATGGCCGGCCAGAACAACATTTTTTCCATTTCGCCCTGTTTATAAAAAGCCGTTAACGAAAGGAGTGCCGTAATAATGATGATAACAAGTGTAATGCTCATGACAAAAAGTAACAAATGTAGTTAAAGATGATGATATGGACTGTTATGAAGAATAGAAAATGCCCGGTAAAGTTGCTCAGCCATAATCAGACGCACGATTTGATGGGGAAAAGTAAGCGCAGAGAGAGAAATCACCTTTTCGGACCTCTTCAGTATCCGATCCTCCATCCCATATGCCCCTCCTATCAAAAACACGAGTGTTTTAGGAACCATTTGTTGCGCTGCCAGCAATTCGGAAAGACCAGCCGAAGTAACCGCTTTCCCTTTTTCATGCAGGCTAATCAGTACATGATCCCGGGTGAGCATACGCTCAATTATGTCCCCCTCTTGTTTTTTGAGCTTCGCCGAAGGTATTTTTCCCGCCTTTCTGCCGGTGGATAGAATTTTTACCTCGAAATGACAATAATGGCGGATCCGTTGGGTGTACAGGCCGATTCCTTCCCCTATATAGCTCTCGTGTTCTTTTCCAAAAGTCCAGAGTTCAACTTTCATGCAATAGTTTGGGGCTAAATTAAAATCGTTTTGCCAGATAAAAAAAACATAGTAAATTTGCCTCCCAATAGCGACAATGGCTCCGTGGCTCAACTGAATAGAGCACTTGACTACGGATCAAGAGGTTCCAGGT
>CAYRJM010000126.1:0-3314 GCA_964424665.1 uncultured Chitinophagaceae bacterium | reverse complement strand
CGTTAGTGGACATGACGCCCATGAGTGACGTAGCCTTTTTGTTAGTGACATTTTTCATGTTGACGACGAAGTTTAAACCGCAACAGCCCATAGAAGTAGTAACCCCGGCCGCCATATCCACGACGGTATTGCCGGAAAGCGATGTCGCCTTGGTGACCATAGCGAAAGACGGACGGGTCTTTTTCGGGGTGGACAACCAGAACCAGCGGTTGAAGATGGTCCAGGCCTTTAATGAATCCTATAATCTGGGGTTAAGCCCCGAACAGATGCAAAAGTTCTCCTGGGAAGCCTCCGTTGGGGTGCCGCTGAACGAGTTGAAGACTTTTCTGAGCGGCCTGAGTCCTGATCAGCAGGGCGCTGGCGCGGAGGTCGAACAGCCGGGTATTCCCATAGACTCGGCAGACGGAGAGCTGCGTCAATGGATCCGTTATACCCGAAATACAACCAACAGTCCCGCGAAGCTTAAGTTTGTGATCAAAGCGGATGACAACACGAAATACAAAGTCGTTGACCGGGTATTGGATATATTTAAAGACGAGAGTATCCATAAACTGCATCTGATCACCTCGCTGAAAGGGATTCCCGTGGGAACCCCTGCTTATGAGACAGCGCAAAAGAGCTCATCGGAGGAATAATCTGAAGTCAGCAAGAAAATATTTTATAAAAAGATAAATTGAAACAACCATGTCGGCTGAAAATTTAGCAGAAGGAACTTCCAGTAGTAAGCATAAAGGGACGAGAAGTAAAAAGCTGTCTACGCGTGTGGATATGACGCCCATGAGTGACGTGGCTTTCTTATTGGTTACCTTCTTTATGCTTACGACAACCCTGTCGAAGCCTAAAACAATGAACTTGTTTTTGCCGCACGATGTGAAGGACGAAGAACAGCAAAATAAAGTGAAAGAGAGCCAGGCGCTTACTATTCTGTTAGGAAAAGACAATAACCTGTTTTATTACGAAGGAATAGGCAATAAAGCGGCTGAAAATCCTGCGGAGCTCGTCAAGAAAACGTCCTATGAGTTAAAAGGCGGTATCGGAGATGTGTTAATGGATAAGGCGAAAAGCGTTATTCAAAACTCCGGCGGCCAGGACAGCATTGTGGTCATTATCAAGCCTATGGAGGAATCGAGCTACGAAAATGTGGTGAGTATCCTCGACGATATGAATATCTACGAGATTAAAAAGTACGCCTTGGTAGAGTTTACCAAGAATGACCAAAAACTAATTGACGCCAAGAAAAACGGCGGCGCCGCTGCGGCGACTGAAACAACAGGAGGAGAGTAGCAATTTTTGTGGAATCAGCACGTTTTTTGCATCTTCTTATTAAACAGAGACGATTAATAACATGGAAGCTAAAAATTATTTAAAAGCGGACTTTCTTGATATCCTTTTCGAGGGTAAGAACAAGAGTTATGGTGCCTATGTCTTGAGACGTCAGCATACCAAACGGGTGACCAAGGCGATAATTATCATTATCTGCCTCGTTCTCCTCAGTATAGGCGCTATCGCCCTGTCTAAATACATGAAAGCCAACGCGCCCGTTGAGAAAAAGCCCGTGCAAAAGGATGTGGTATTGCAACAGGTAGAGATCAAAAAGCCTGATTTGCCCCCGCCACCTCCACCACCACCGGCTCCGGAACCGCCGAAGCTGAAGACGCAGGTGAAATATACGCCTCCGAAGGTAGTGGAAGATGAAATGGTGCGCCCGGAAGAAGAACCACCGGATTTAAGTAATCTGAAGGACGTGGCCATCAGTACGGTGAGCAAGGCCGGCGACCCGAACGGTATTGATCCGGGGCTGGTTCAGGAATCCGGTACCGGGGTTACCCAGGCCGCTCCCGCTCCCGATAAGGTGTTCCAGTTTGTGGAACAGATGCCTTCCTTCCCCGGTGGACAAGAAGCCCTGATGAAGTATCTGAGTGATCACATTCGTTATCCCGCCATTGCCAGAGAAAACGGCATCCAGGGAACGGTAGTTGTGCAGTTCGTGGTTAATACGGACGGTACCATCGTGAATGTGAAGACCGTAGGACAAAAGAAGGGCGGTGGATTAGAAGAAGAAGCGGTCCGCGTGGTTAAGGGGATGCCCAAGTGGACCCCGGGTAAACAAAACGGACGCAGTGTAAGGGTACAGTTCAGCCTGCCCATCCGCTTTAAGTTACAATAAGCACATTTTAAATTGTATAAAAAAGTCGCCCGCAAATATTTGCGGGCGACTTTTTTTAGCCAGCCTCTTGCGGTTGAAACAAAAAAAGCAGTGTGCCCGTTAGCCCTGATAACCTGCTTATACCATAAAAGCAATATCTTGTTCTTACTGCTTTTTCTCATGCAGCTGCCGTGTGGGACCGGTTATCGAACAGTTGAAAGAGGATAGACATTTGATCTGTTTGAACATCGTTGGATTATGATCGTAAAGCAGCGCACCTTGTAGTACTCAAAAGCGTATCTTTGGAAGTACCTTTGTCAAAACACATAATTTTTAGGACAAATGGAACCGACAATGAAGGAACGGGCCTACATAGAGATACGGGTGGATAATCTTCATCAGGAATTATCACCAAGGGATGTGGATATTAGCGATTCAAAGAAGCTAATGTCCGACATAGAAACCTTTTTATATCCCACGGGGGAGGAGAAGCGATTGCGTCCGACGATTTCTTACGACATAGAATCGGGTTCTGCCCGACACCTTTTTTACCTTCCAGTATCTGTTGCCATTCTATTCAATGGTCTTACAGCTGAAATTCAAAAAAGAGGAAATTTGGATTTTTTGGAATATAAACGTCAAGAAGTCATTGATAATTTTCAGCGGCAGGCAAAAGACAAAGGCTATTCCATCTTCTTTAGTAGTTCGCTGAATGATGCGGTGCCGACTTTGACGATTAATAATGAGACAAATTACACGAAAGTTTCTCCTCCGTATTATGAGAGTGAGTTTTATCTTTATGGTGAAATTTACCAGGAAGGAGGTAAACGTCCAAATATTCACATTACCACCGCTAAGGAGGGAAATCTGACGGTTTCTGCAACTAAAGAACAAATAAGAGCCGGTGAGAAGAAAACGTACAGGCCCTACGGAATCAAAGTTAGCGGAAAGAAAAGTATCGCGGACGGCAAGTTAAGTGATCTGATCTTAATTGATTTCATCGCGTATGAACCCAAATTTAATAGAGGCCTACTGGATAAGGCAATAGAGAGCGCTTCGGTCAATCTCAGTAAAATCAAGGACGTTGATTCCTGGATTAATGCCTTAAAAGCAGAAGGGGTATGAATGACATTAAAAGTATTCTTTTGGATAATTCTTTTGTCCTTCG
>CAYRJM010000125.1:0-3316 GCA_964424665.1 uncultured Chitinophagaceae bacterium | reverse complement strand
CCCAGGGCACAGGGGCAGGCAATGATCAACACGGCAATGGCATTGACCAGGGCATATACCTGCGACGGTGCCGGGCCGAAGAGCGCCCAGATGATGAACGTCACTACGGCAATTAAAACGACTATCGGCACAAAGTATCCGGATATCTTATCGGCCAGCTTTTGGACAGGCGCTTTGGAACGGCTGGCCGTATTCACCATATCAATGATCTGCGAAAGCAGGGTCTCCGCGCCTACTTTTTCAGCAGTCATCACAAAGGTCTTGTTGCCGTTGATCGTACCGGACCTGACCTCATCGCCGGCTTTCTTATCTACCGGAACCGGTTCGCCGGTGATCATGGATTCGTCGATATGGCTCTCCCCGTCCTGAATACGGCCGTCCACCGGAATCTTCTCCCCCGGTTTCACCCGCAACAAATCGCCCTGCCGGATGGCATCAATGGCTACGATCAGCTCTTTACCGTCGATGACCTTAGTGGCCTGATTGGGCGCTAATTGCAATAATTCCTTAATCGCCGAATTGGTCTTTCCATGGGCACGGGCTTCCAGTAGCTGGCCCAACAACACCAGTGTCAGTATGACTGTGGCGGCCTCAAAATAAACGTGTACCGTTCCGTGCATGGTCTTAAATTCCTGCGGAAAAAATCCCGGAAACAACAAACCGGCTACACTAAACAGCCAGGCTACGCCCGCCCCGATGCCTATGAGGGTAAACATGTTTAAACGCCAGGTGGCTATCGACCGCCAGGCCCTTTCAAAGAACATCCAGGTGGCATAAAAAACAACCGGGAGAGATAATCCCAGCTCAACCCAGTCCCAGTACTTCGGTTCCATGAGCTTCCATAGCGGATTACCGGGAATCATCTCCGACATGGCAATAAGGAAAATAGGCAGGGTAAAGGCCACCGCGATCTTAAACTTTTTCAACAACCTTTTGTAGGTGTTGTCTTCCTGCTCCACATCCGCTTCCACCGGCACCAGGTCCATGCCGCAGATCGGGCAGGAGCCGGGTTCATCACGGACAATCTCCGGATGCATGGGACAGGTGTATTGCGCTGCACGTTTTGCAGCAGGTTGCGCGACCAGATCCATACCACATACGGGACAACTGCCTGGTTGATCGTAGGTTTTATCTCCTTCACAATGCATGGGGCAATAAAAAACACCATTCCCTTTTTCAGCAGGCTTTTTCTTCTCTTCTGAGGAATGACCGTGAGGATGGTGTTGATGCCGGTGGCCGCCTCTTCCGGGTAACCCAATGGTATAATGAGATCCTTTCAAGGCTTCCTGCAGTTTTTCCAAACGGACATGCGAATTCATTTCGATCACCGCTTCTGCTTTTTCCAGGTCAACGGTAGCCTTGTTTACCCCCGCTACTTCATTTAGCGCCTCCTGCACATGATCGCGGCACCCCTTGCAGCTCATGCCTTCTATATGATAAGTATGTTTCATTTTTATCTTTTTTAGCACGACAAAGTTAAGGCGGGTCGCAGGCCGAATCGTTACATAATTAAGCGAAAATGTTATAAGATTTCCTGCTTTTTCTGCCGCGCTGAAAGACGGGCCGGTAATTTAACCCGGGAAAAGGCGCAACCGATGGACTTTCCACCCTTTTAATGTATTTTAGCCTTAATCTGCTAAAAAACTAAACCGAAAGTAAAAAGAACAAAAACATTAGCCGATACTTGATTTGAAAACCATTCGTCAACTCTGGAGGAAGTATTTAGCACCTAAAAAAGCGGAGTTTTGG
The DNA here is from genome assembly GCA_964424665.1 of uncultured Chitinophagaceae bacterium. Taxonomy (GTDB): domain Bacteria; phylum Bacteroidota; class Bacteroidia; order Chitinophagales; family Chitinophagaceae; genus FW021-bin31. The sequence continues at coordinate 1,567 of CAYRJM010000125.1, read as the reverse complement.
GGTGATCGCACGGTCTATAACCTGATAGGCATAGACCTGTACAAAAAATATCTGCCGACTACGGGGGATATGGCAAGAAAAAAGAAAAATATCACCCAGATCACCCTCTCCGGGAAAGGGGGCAGGCTAAGCCAGCTTTACGGGTATGAGCGTAAAACCCGGAATTATGAATTGCGTCATTTAATCGGCGCCATTGCCTTTGTTATCATCACCCTGTTGCTACAAAGGGAACTAACCGTATTCGATTATATATTTCTACCGCTGCTTAACCTATACATCAATATCTACCCCATATTCCTCCAGCGATACAACAGAATTCGAATCATTAAGGTATTAAAACAATACGGGTTCAATTCTCCGTACGAAAATTAAACGTTGAGCGAAGAACGTTATCGGGGCAACAATCGCCTGCCGCCCCCGGTCGCGCTTCCCTTGGGAACCCGCCCTGAAACGACGAAATGCAAGCCCCTTTCCGGCTTGAATATTTTCAGGACATCATTGGCTCATCTCATCTTTATCCGTGATGGCTTTCCAAACTGTGGCAACAGGAGCGTTGGCGGTTCTTTCAAGCGGCACAAGAAAACTGTTTTCGTAAATTCTTATTGCACGAAGGGCAGCGCCGCCGCCATTGCTGTCAATGAAACTTTTCTCCCTCTGCCATCATCCGGAGCATCTTTTTCATCCTTCTTTCTCTTGTTTCCGGCTTTTTAGCCGTCTGCAAACGCCAGGCAATCGCATAAAGATTGGTTTTATTCAGGGTTCGAAAAAATGCGTATGCCTTTTTGTCTTTCTTGACCGCCTGGATGAAATCAGCGGGTACTTTCATGTTCTTTGGGGAATCATAGGCCTTTTCCCAACGCCCGTCTGCCTTAGCCTTTTCCACTTCCGCCATTCCCGCAGGCTGCATGCGTTTTTCTTTGATAAGGCGATCTACAATTTCGCAATTGCGTTTCGACCACAAACTGCCTTTCCTTCGTGGCGTAAACTTGTTGAGGTAGAAGTTATCGTCGAATTTATCGCGCTGTCCGTCTATCCAGCCATAGCAAAGCGCTACATCCAGCGCCTGCGCACCGGTAAGGGAGGCTATTCCACTATTTTTCTTAGCAAATTTCAGCCAAAGTCCGCTTACCTTATTGTGATTTTCAGCCAGCCATATTTCCCATTCTTTTTGGTTGAGAAAGGCAATGATGGGGTTTTTATCTTTCATAAGTTTTAAATTTTCCCTTTTAAATAGGCCTGCCGCTTCTCTTTTGGGAAGTGTTCTACCGCATACCGCAGCATCGTTCGAGGCATTTGCCGGTAGTATTTTATTAAGAATTGCTCTTCCTGCTCGGGCGAACACCGTTTTCCTGTTTCCCGCAGCATCCATCCAACCGCTTTTTGAATGAGATCATGGCGGTCCGTTAAAAGTAATTTCGCTATGGTAAAAGCCTCTTCTGTTTTTCCTTTTTTAATGTAGGCAAAGGTAGCGAGCATAGCAATTCGGCGTTCCCACAAACTTTTTGATCGCGCCAGCTTTGTTAGCACCTGCATCTTTTCCTTTTTATCTTCCAGCCACGGACCGACA
>CAYRJM010000124.1:0-3363 GCA_964424665.1 uncultured Chitinophagaceae bacterium | reverse complement strand
TAAAACAACCGCGCTGCCAGAATGCCGAAAAGCACCACAACAATGATCAGCAGAATGTTTTTACGGGATTGATTATATACGCCCATGCATTTGAAAAAGAAGAGTAAACAATACTTGCAAACCTACGACCTAATTTGAAGCCGGCAAAGCGATTTTATGTCAGCCTGCTGTTTACGTCTTTTCCCGGAGTGCTGACCGGCTTGAAGCAAACAACATTTCAAATATGATGATCATGGCTATTGACAGTAGGGTGGACAACAATATTTTAGAGGAAAGGTAAAAGAAGTTGTTAAAATCAAAAACCGCTAATGAAAAATAAACGATGTGGTGGATAAAGGTTAAAACAGCGACATAGGTTAAAAAGGGGAACCACCTCATCGTTATTATGGAGGGCGTGACACGCATGGTTTCGAACCCTTTTTGCGGCGTGAGTATATTGATGACCAACGGCCGCAGGTAAGCGATCAAAACACAGGCCGCGGCATGCATGCCCCGGGTATTCATAAAGATGTCCAGGGTTAATCCCAAGATAAAACCACTGATCATCAGCCCCCAGCGGGACATATTAAACGGAAGCAGCAAAATGAACAGAAAGTACACAGAAGGGGTCACCAAGCCATAGATAAGCACATGGCTCAATACGAATATCTGCAACAGCAGCAGCAGTAAGAAGCGGAATATGTTTTTTAACAGTTCACTCATGCTGTACTTTTTTTTCCACCGATCTTTGTTCCGCGGCGTTTAGGTTTTCTATGACATACACATACCGCAAGGATTGGAAATCCGTCGCAAAACGCACCCTTATCTGGTAAAAGTTGCTGGTCTCCGTCAAACTTACTTTGGTTACATAACCGATGGGCAGCCCCCGGGGAAAAATGGCCGAGTAGCCGCTGGTAACTACGGTATCCCCTTTGTATACAGGGATGTTTTTAGGGATGTCCAACAACAACCCATAGCGTGGGTCCGGCGGCTGGATATCCCATATCACCGAGCCGAAGTTTCCGCTTCTGGGCAGCAAGGCGCTGATTCTTGTGTCCTTGTTCAGCATGGAAAGTATTACCGCGTAATTGTCACTTACCTCGCGTACAATGCCCACGATACCGGACGGGCTGATAACGCCCATTCCGGGCTTTATTCCCTGTTTCCTTCCGCGATGGATGGTAATGTAATTGAGCAGATGTGAAACGGAATTATTCACGACCCGGGCAGGGAAGTACCGGTACTGGCGATTCCCGTTGGAGTCCGTTTGTAGCCCGGCAGCCGTATCCGGCATGGAAAAGGAAGATGGTAACTGGTTCAGCAGGCGCGCGTTTTGCATGCTTAAGCTGTCGTTGATGACATCTAAATGAAAATATTTTTTTATCGCGTTTATACGCGTGAAAAGAGAGCCGCTCACCGCGTTGGAGGAGCTAAGCCACGCTGCTCTTTGATAACTGTTGTAGTTGAAGATCAGGGACAGGCAGATTATCTCCAAGACGAGAAATAAAAAAAGGTTAAAGTATCGCCTTATGAAAATAATCAGGTTTCGCACGGAAATGAATGTCGTTTAGGGCTAAATATACCAATTATTCTAAAATCCCGCCGGGGCTTTGTCCTTGCCTTACTGCATCAGGAAGGGATATTTACCTACGTGTTTCAGTGCAATACCCGTTCCGCGGACAACGGCTCTGAGCGGATCGTCCGCTACGTGCACCGGCAGTTTGATCTTCTGGGAAAGCCGCTTATCCAGGCCGCGCAAAAGCGCTCCTCCACCGGTGAGATAAAGTCCGCGGCGGTAAATATCAGAGGCCAGCTCGGGCGGCGTGGTTTCCAGCGCCTTCAGAATAGCTTCTTCGATCTTGAAAATGGATTTGTCCAATGCTTCGGCTATTTCCTGGTAGGAGACCATGATCTGTTTCGGGATACCGGTAACCAGATCGCGGCCGTTTACCGGAATGTCATCCGGCGGCGTGTCCAGTTCTTTCATGGCGGAACCCACCTGGATCTTGATTTGTTCCGCCGTGCGTTCTCCGATTAGCAGGCTGTGATAGCGGCGCAGCGCCTCCATCACATCGGAAGTGAATTCATCGCCGGCTACACGGATAGACTGATCGCAAACAATGCCTGCCAGGGCAATCACGGAAATGCCTGTAGTCCCTCCGCCTATGTCAATGATCATATTGCCCACCGGTTCTTCTACATCTATGCCGATGCCCAGTGCCGCGGCCATAGGCTCGTGAATAAGATACACTTCTTTCGCGCCTGCCTGTTCCGCGGAATCGCGTACGGCCCTTTTTTCTACCTCCGTAATACTGGAAGGGATACAAATGACCATGCGCCAGCTGGGCGTAAAAAGCGGTTTCTTGGTATAGATCATTTTGATAAGCTCCCGGATCATCCCTTCCGCCGCGTTAAAATCGGCTATGACACCATCGCGGAGCGGACGAACGGTCTTCAGGTATTCGTGGGTCTTTTCGTGCATCATCATCGCCTTTTTACCCACGGCTATGATTTTTCCCGAAGAACGCTCAATAGCTACGATGGAAGGCTCATCTACAACTACTTTATCACTATTTATAATTAAGGTGTTGGCGGTACCAAGATCTATTGCAATATCTCGCGTCAAAAAGTTAAATAATCCCATTAAAAATGACTTAAAAGCGGAAATGGTTTAATTGCCTGCAAAAATGAGTTATTTTAACGAAAAATACCAGTGTTTCAGTATAAAGTGCAGAAAAATTGTTGAAAAGCGGTGGAGAATCATTTTTTGGGATATCCCCGTTGCCTTTATTAGCGTCCCCGCGCCGGTTTTTCCCCGGCTCCCAGCGCTTTCTCCCCCGCGTTGCTACAGACAAAAAGACAACAAAGGCCGCCGGTAATGAAATTACCGGTGTTGTACCCAACAACGCCCCGTTCAAAAAGATTGCCCGCGCCCGCGGATTTTAGTCAAAAGCGAATCCGTCCCTTATTTATTTTTTGTACGGGAAGAAAATTTTTTATTTTTTTTGAGTGTTAAACAAATGTTAAATGGAGCGGAGGAGAAACCTCCTTGACATTCAGAAACTTATGCGGAAATAACCGTTCGATTTTGCCGGAAAAATCCGTTTTTTTAAGGGCGCGAAGCCAATTATCATTTTATAGAGTACACATGTTAAAATAATAAATATGATTAATTTACTTGTATATTGCATTGGTTATTAAGATATATTATTCGTTATTTTTGACAAATTATGATTAATTATATTTTGTTATGACGTTCCGGGCCTGTTTTTTCTATTTCGCTTAAAGTTTGCGCTTGTTGTAAAATAAAGTTTGCTATTCTGATCGCATTTAGTAATTTCGAGTTGAATTTAATGGGTTAGTAAGTAAAAAGAGTCGGCAAAT
>CAYRJM010000123.1:0-3458 GCA_964424665.1 uncultured Chitinophagaceae bacterium | reverse complement strand
TCTCTTCCTCCTTTATTTTTTCCCGGATTTTTGTTTCAATTTCATTAGCCATCTCGGGATTATCAAGTAACAATTGACGCACGGCTTCGCGGCCCTGCCCCAGCTTATTGCCGTCGTAGCTGTACCAGGACCCGCTTTTCTGAATAATATTCAGTTCAACACCGATGTCAATAATTTCCCCTGTTTTAGAAATGCCCTGTCCAAAAATAATATCGAACTCCGCTTTTCGGAAAGGCGGAGCTACTTTATTCTTGACGACTTTCACTTTCGTACGATTACCGACTGCGCCATCCCCATCCTTTATTTGCGTCATCCGACGAATATCCAAACGTACCGAAGAATAGAATTTCAGCGCATTACCACCGGTAGTCGTTTCAGGGTTGCCAAACATGATACCGATCTTTTCACGAAGCTGGTTAATAAATATACAGCAGCAATTGGTTTTACCTATAGTGGCTGTGAGTTTCCGCAATGCCTGTGACATAAGCCGCGCCTGCAATCCCATTTTGCTGTCGCCCATCTCGCCTTCCAGTTCCCCTTTGGGAACCAGTGCTGCTACAGAATCTATCACCACTACATCCACAGCGCCGGAAAGGATAAGCCGGTCTGCAATTTCCAGTGCTTGTTCTCCATAATCCGGTTGTGAGATCAGCAAGTTATCGATATCTACGCCAAGGCGCTTTGCATAGGTTACATCAAAAGCATGCTCGGCGTCAATAATGGCACAGATACCGCCTTTCTTTTGCGCTTCGGCAATGACATGAATAGCAATGGTGGTTTTACCCGAAGATTCCGGCCCGTAAATTTCCGTTACCCGCCCGCGCGGCAGTCCGCCGACACCAAGCGCTACATCCAGTCCAATGGACCCCGTTGAAATCGTTTCCATCTGCCGATTGCCCTGTTCATTCATCATCATTACAGAGCCCTTGCCAAAATCTTTTTTGATTTTATCCATTGTCAGTTGAAGCGCCTTCAACTTTTGACTGTTTCCTGTCGCTGTTTCGTTTTCTTTTGCCATGAGTTTTGTTTAAATAATGAGTTTAAATAATTATAAGGCGGTTTTTATTATTCGCTGTCCCGGAACGCATGAACAATGACCTGGTTTTCCCCCAGGGATGTATGATAAGGATTCCCTGGTTCCCGGTTTTTACTGCTAGCGAATTTACATCAAAATTGCTAAAATGAATCGCCTTTTCTTTTCTAAAAATCAAAGTTAAGCACTCGCAGTGCAACCTATCTGCACTGCTTTTGATTTTTTCAAATAATCCAAAAAGCAAGCAGTTGGGCAAACACACCAAAAGCCACGCCCATATAGATCTCCCGGTAGGAATGCGCGTCCAGAATCAGCCGGCAGGTCGCCACCAGGCCGGCGGCGAAGATAATGATTAACAACGGCAGGGATATGGATATCCCCGGCTGTTCTAAAAAGCAGAAAACAAGCCCCAGCAATCCCCCCATTCCCAGGCAGTGCATGCTGATCTTCATCTGAAGGTTGCTCAAAAACGCGAGAATAACTGCAATAAAATTTCCTAACAAAAAGGCCTTGATTACCTCTGGCATCATCACCTGCCGGTTGAATACCATGTAGGTCCAGAAATAAAAGGTCATTACCGCGATATAAGGAATGATGCGATCTCGCCTTTGGGGCATCTGTATAGAGGAAATAAACTTCAGTAATTTGAGCAAAATCACGGTAAACGCGGGCAGCACTATGGCGTTGGCTATAATTGCTCCGTAAAGCTGAATAAATTCTTTCCTGTGGAAGCCTGCAAACTGGTAATAGTGGGTCTGTACGATTAGCCATGCCCCGATTATCGGAACAAACAATGGGTGTAATATAACACTGATTACCGTAGCCGCAACCCTTACCCATTTGGGAAAAGGCGGCGTTATCAGTACATTGGATTGCGCAGAGGAGTCCAGTTGTTTTGTCAGATTCATCAAAAACTACAATTCCGGTGTTTATAATTCTTTGCGGAGGCGGGCTACCGGTATATCCAGTTGCTCTCTGTACTTAGCCACTGTTCTCCGGGCGATATTGTAACCCTTTTCATGCAACTTCTTCGTCAGGTTCTCATCGCTTAATGGTTTTTGTTTATTCTCTTCATTGATAATATCCTGTAAAATGCTTTTTACCTCCCGGGTGGATACTTCCGCCCCACTGTCGGTAGAAAGCGATTCGGAGAAGAAGTATTTGAGCTTATAAATGCCAAATTCGGTCTGCACATATTTGCTGTTGGCTACACGGGAAACCGTGGAAATATCCAGCCCCGTCCTATCGGCTATATCTTTGAGGATCATGGGCTTAAGCGTCGTTTCATCATTTGTGATAAAAAACTCCTCCTGGTAGCGCATGATGGTTTCCATCGTGCTGAGCAGCGTATGCTGACGTTGTTTGATGGCGTCTATAAACCATTTGGCAGAATCTATTTTTTGTTTGATAAACAGCACCGCTTCTTTTTGCTGCTTATTATTTTTGTTGCCTTCGTCATAAGCCTTCAGCATTTCTTTATAGCTTCCTGAGATATGCAGGTCCGGGGCGTTTTTACTGTTAAGCGAAAGCTCCAGTTCTCCGTTATTACTAACGATAAAAAAATCCGGTATTACATAGCTTTCGGCCTTGTTAACACTGCCGTAATTGCCTCCGGGACGGGGGTTCAGCTTGATGATTTCGTCAATAACCGCTTTCAGTTGTTCTTGAGAAATCCCCTGAGACCTGCATATTTTCTGGTAATGCTTTTTAGAGAACTCGTCAAACTGGTCTTCCAAGACCTTTTGGGCGATTTGTATATTCGGATCGTCCTGGTCCTTCCGCCGCAATTGAATAAGCAGGCACTCCTGAAGATCCGCAGCGCCTATGCCAGGCGGGTCGAATTCTTGAACTTTTGCTATGATATTTTTAACCTCCTCTGCATTAACCACTACGTTTTCAGAGAAAGCCAGATCATCGGCAATAGCAGCCGGTGTTCGTCGCAAGTATCCTCCTTCGTCCAGGCTTCCAATCACCTGGTTGGCAATCTTCTCTTCCCGGTCTGACAGGTGAAGCATGGAAAGTTGTGATTCCAGATATTCATGAAAACTCCGCTCAACCCGAACAGGAATGGTTTTATTATCATCTTCACTGGCAGAATAGCTCTCTCCTTTTAACCGGTAATCCGGTATATCGCTCTCATCCCCCAGGTACTCCGAAAGGTCGATTACTTCCTGCTCGTCACGCGTCGACTCTTCGGTGTTATTTTCATACTCCGCATCTTCACTCGTACCGAAATCATCCTGGGACTCCTCTTCCTCCCCGTAGTCAAGCGCCGGATTTTCTTCAATTTCCTCTTTTATCCGCTCCTCCAAATTGGCAGTAGGTACCTGTAGCAGCTTCATAAGTTGAATCTGCTGCGGAGATAACTTTTGCAACATTTTCTGTTGCTGTGCCTGTCGCATTGCTGCCATGTACTTTTCTTTTC
>CAYRJM010000122.1:0-3724 GCA_964424665.1 uncultured Chitinophagaceae bacterium | reverse complement strand
ATAAAAACATCACCTTCGCCGTATTGGCCTGCTTCCGTTTTAAAAAACCGGGCGCACTTTTCGGCTTTTTCAGGAGTGCCTAGCGCCAGGAGTTCTTTTTTGAGTTGTTGCAACTGAAGCATACACAAATTTAAACATTTGAAATTATTATCAGGTATTTTTCAATGAAGGCAGCGTTTTTTGCCTTAGAATCCTACCAAAGCCCGGCTGATATGCCCCAGGGAAGCGGTTAATACAATTTTCATCTTTTCTTTTTTTTTGTCTCTGCAAAGATGAAGTACCTGGAAAGATGGATGTATCCAAACCGGCTTTTGTTGTAGCCAAAATTTTTGATCGGCCTATACGATTTCGAAAACCTTTTGGGCCTATTGGATGCTGTCTTTTTTAATTTAAAGCCGGATAATCCGTATAACCGGCTTCGCCCGGTGTATAAAACGTATTAAAATCGGGAGCATTAAGCGCTGAATTGTTTTCAATCCGTTTTACCAGGTCGGGATTCGCCAGAAAATTTCTTCCAAAAGCAATTAAGTCTGCAGATCCCTCATTCAGTTTGTCTTCCGCTGTCTCGGGCGTAAGTCCGTTGCACAAAATAATGGTGTTGGAGAAATTAGCACGGACAGCAGCATACGTCTTTGGCGGAATACCCGGATTGGCGGAAATATGGAGGTAAGCAATCCCCATTGCATTGAGTTTATCCGACAGGTAACTATATGTCCGATGCACTTCACCGGAATCATAAGCCGGCAAATCGTTCAAAGTGGAATAAGGCGAAAAACGTATTCCCACTTTTTCTTTCCCAATAGCATGGGCTGTTTTTTCGGCAATTTCCAATAGCAGTCTGCTTCGGTTTTCCATGCTTCCCCCGTATTCGTCTGTACGGGTATTGATATGAGGATTTAAAAACTGTTCCAGAAGATAGCCGTTGGCGCCATGCAGCTCCACACCGTCAAAACCGGCGGTTATGGCATTTTCAGCGGCAGTGACAAAACTATTGACTACTTTTTTGACGCCGGCTGTGGTCAGCGCTACCGGGGCTGAGAAGTCCTGCATCCGGTGGGTATCGGTAAATATTTGTCCGGCCGCTTTTTGGTCAGAAGCCCCTACCAACCGCACCCCTTCAGGTAAATTGTCCATATGGCCGATACGCCCCGTATGCATCAATTGAAGAAAAATTTTAGCGCCGTTTTGATGCACCGCCTCCGTTGTCTTTTTCCAACCATCAACTTGTTGTTGACTAAAAACTCCGGGAATACGGGGATAGCCTAAGCCTTCAGGAGATGGCGCCGTGCCTTCCGTAATAATCAAGCCTGCAGCAGAACGTTGCCGGTAATAGGTGGCCATTAATTCGTTAGGGATATTGTCTGTAGCGCGTGAGCGGGTCATCGGCGCCATCACAATATGGTTCTTCAATTGGAGGTTGTCCCTCCTGAAATTTTGCAATAAAGTTTTCATTGTTCGCTCTATTTTTAAATAAATAATTTGATTACAATGCAAACTTATGTACATTTGCTTATTATTTGTAAGCACTATACTATTAGTTAGCACTTACCTTTTGTTTAGTAATACGCGAACTCATGGCTAAAAAGAAATTTCAGTTGGATGAAAGCGCAGTAGAGGATTGCCCGCTGAATGAGTTAGACGTGATCAAAGACGCTTTATATGTCATTAGCGGAACCTGGAAATTACCTATTTTGATTTCGCTGATTGACGGCAACAAGCGTTTTAAACAAATTTCCAGAGAAGTAGACGGCATCAGCGACCGGATGCTTTCAAAAGAACTGAAGGATTTGGAAATGAATAAGCTGGTGAAACGAACGGTTTATGACACCTTTCCGCCCGCGGTAGAATATTCGGTAACGGCCCACACGGCATCTCTGAAAAAAGTGATTGCCGCCCTCCGGGATTGGGGAAAATTACACCGGAAACTGATTTTAAATAGATAAACCGATATCAAGACTGACGATAAAAAGGAAGTCATTCGCTTTGCAGTTTATGATACCTCCGTGTCCGACGGTTTTCACCTGTCTATTCAGGTTCAATATCCATTCGTCGCAACAAGCCGTTTTGTAACGTATAAACGTGCTTCACGTTGCCATCAAACGTCACATGGCCGCCTAAGTCCCTTACTACCTGGTGGACTGTAATCGCCAAAGTTCCGTTCTTTCTTTGCTCAAATCCGACCGGTTCGACACGGGGACTTATTTCCGTCCATTGCCTCGTCCAATATTCCCTGATGGCGTCATGGCCGGTTACATACCCCCCTTCAAATGCTTTTGGCCATTGAACCTCCGGGTGCATGGTTGAAAGGGCCGTATCAATATCTCTTTCGTTAAAGGCGGCATATGCTTTTTTAATCAAATCTTGAATTTGCTTTTCCACAATCATGATTTTTTCTAGTCAAACGATTGTCTGAACGCCAATGGCGTCTGGTTAGTTTTGCTTTTAAATAACTTGCTGAAAGATTGCGAATGTTCAAACCCCAATTCATAAGCGATTTCGCTTACCGTCAGGTCCGTAGTGGATAGCTGTTCCTTCGCTTTTTCTATGAGCTTGTTGTGGATGTGTTGTTGCGTACTTTGCCCGGTCAGCACTTTTAATAATCCGCTTAAATAATTGGGCGAAACATTTAATGCATCGGCAATGTATTGAACGCTAGGCAGGCCTTTATTTGTCAGCGTATCGCTATTAAAATATGCAGTAAGAAGTTCTTCTAAACGAGCAAGTACGGTATGGTTGGTTATTTTTCTTGTAATGAATTGACGATGATAAAACCTTTCACAGTAGGTAAGTAACAAATCCAACTGCGCAATGATGATGTCCTGGCTGAATTTATCAATGTTTGCATGATATTCCTGTTGAATGCTCCTGATAAGGTTTATAATGGTCGCTTCTTCTTTTTCAGAAAGAAACAAGGCTTCGTTTACATCATAAGTAAAGTACTCATATTGCCGGATGGTTCTGGCTAAAGGATAATTCCACAAAAAATCCGGGTGGATAAGCAACATCCACCCCGTTCGCTTAGATAGTTCCTCCTCCGGATCATGTTTAATGCTAAAAACCTGGTTAGGAGCGATGAAGACCATGATACCTTCATCAAAATCATATTGCTGTTGGCCGTATTTGAATTTGCCGCTGCAGTTTTTTTTCAAGGCGATGGAATAATAGCCTAACATCAATGCTTCCGGTTCGTTTTCCGGGTTGACCTTCAGAGACTCCACATCAACCACGCTAATCAGCGGGTGCTCCGGCTTAGGCAACCCCCGCAGCCGGTGGAATTCCGTTATTGATTTAATGCTATTCACTTTTACTTTACTCATGGTTGGCGTATTTATTTGTTTATCAACCCTTGGCCCTGTACCAAAAGTAGTCATTCTTTTACTTTACCACGGGATTTCACCTGTTTCCGGGTTATACTCCTCACTAAAAAACTTTCCTGTTGGCCCGTCCGGGCCAATAACGGCGTATTTCACGATACGTTTACCGGCATCTTCAACGGTGCCTGTTCCCCGGTGATGGTTAAAACCGGCTTTAGTAAAACCGGGATCAACCGCGTTGACTTTGAAGGCCGTATCGCGCAACTCGTATGCCAAGTTGATGGTATACATATTAAGCGCCGCTTTTGAAGACTGGTATATGGCACTTTATGATGATAGTACAGTGATGTCGGATCGCTGCTTACAGCAAGGGAACCTTGTCCTGAAGTTACATTTACAATGCGCGGTTC
>CAYRJM010000121.1:0-3957 GCA_964424665.1 uncultured Chitinophagaceae bacterium | reverse complement strand
CGAACCTGTTCCTCGATTTGCTTACGGGTTTTATTGACCACTTCTTCAATCCGTGCGGGATGTATGCGGCCGTCTTGTACCAGCCGCTGTAGGGCCAGACGGGCGATCTCGCGGCGTAACGGATCGAAACACGAAAGTACGATGGCCTCGGGCGTGTCGTCGACGATGAGGTCTACTCCCGTTGCTGCTTCTATAGCGCGGATGTTACGTCCCTCCCGGCCAATGATCTGTCCTTTGAGCTCATCGCTTTCCAGGTTAAAGACCGTGATGGCATTTTCAATCGTCTGCTCTGCCGCGGTGCGCTGGATGGTTTGGATGACAATCTTCTTCGCCTCTTTATTGGCTTTCAGTTTAGCCTCTTCCAAAATTTCCTGTACATGGGCAGCTGCTTGTGTTTTGGCTTCCTCTTTCAGGGTTTTTACCATTTGTTCGCGGGCCTCTTCGGCACTCATGCCGGCTATTTTTTCCAGTTGCTGGATTTGTTGCTGCAACTGCTTGTCCAGCTCAGTGCGCTTTACATCAATCAACTCCACCTGCTTGTCCAAGTTGCCGCGAATGGCTTCGGTCTCTTTGAGCTTGCGCTGAACCTGTTCGTTCTTTTGGTTGAGCGACTGTTCTTTCTGGCGAATGCGTTTTTCGCTTTCTTCAAGCTTTTTGTTTCTTTTGGATACTGATTTGTCGTGTTCTGATTTTAATTGAAGAAATTTTTCTTTGGCTTCTAGTTCTTTGTCTTTTTTGAGCGTGTCTGCTGCAGTTATTGCCTCCCGCTTAATCCGCTCCGCTTCTTTGTTGGCTTCTTCCAGGCGTTTTTCGTTTTCTCGGGACCTTGCGGCTGACCCAATGGCCTTGCCGACGAACAGCCCCACTATGAGCGCCACGATAATGGCGCCAATGGCTATCATTGACATAATTATATAGTTCTATGAGGTTCATAATAAATAAATAAAACCGCTCAAAACTTATCGGATTTGAGCAATCAAAGGGCGAAAATACAAATTTAAGGGAGAAAAGAAGGGAATTTTCTGGAGATGTTTAATCTCTTCAGAGCGAAAAATCATTCATTTGACCACTCCCCATGAGGCGCCCTCTTGGAAACCAGGTATAAAAGCACAAATGTTATCAGGGCATTGATGACCAGCAGCTCGTATCCAATTTGGTATCCATGAAAAAGCTGCCCGGATAAATTTCTGGCCAACTGTCCGGCTTGAGCCGACAAATGAAACTGGTCGATATACCAGTCCGGATGGTTGATGAGATCCAGCAAAAGGGTGACCAGCATGGATAGTAGGGAAAATAGAAGCGGCCACTTCCACCTGACTTGTCTCCTGGTCAAAATGCCAAAGGCGAATAGCCCCAGCAAAGGGCCGTAGGTGTAGCCCGCGAGTTTGAGCAGGATGACGATCAGGGAGCCATTGTCCACCAGGCGGAAAAAAAAGACAAAACCCAGGAAGAGTAAAGCGAACGACGTATGCACCAGGAGCCGCAACCTTATCTTTTTCTTTCGGCTCCAGGCCTGCTGTTCTATGTTGAGAAAATCAATACAAAAGGTCGAGGTCATCGCCGTAAGGGCTCCGTCCGAACTGGGAAATAGTGCCGATATAAGTCCGATGACAAAGACCACGGTCAGGGCGAAGGGCAAACCGCTTTGTATGGCGACCGCCGGATAAAGGTTGTCTCCCCGGGCGGCAATGCCGTGCTGCTGGGCATATAACATTAAAATACCGCCCAGGAATAAAAACGCGAATACGACGATCATTTGTAAGGTGCCCATGACCAGCATGTTTTTACGGGAATCTTTCAGGTTGCTGACACTGATGTTCTTTTGCATCATTTCCTGGTCCAGCCCCGTCATGGCTACGGTAATAAAGGCGCCGCCGATGAGCTCTTTATAGAAATTATGGGAAGAAAGGCTGTCCCAGGTAAAAATACGGGTCAACCCCCTGGCTTCCATCTGTTGCCAGGCGCCGGAAATATCCAGCCCCAAGGCCCCAAGCAGGTATCCTATTCCGACGACGAGCGAAATCAGCATAAAAGAAGTTTGCAAGGTATCTGTCCATACAATGGTCTTTACGCCTCCCCGGAAGGTATATAACAGGATCAGCAACAGGATTACGATGGCCGTCGTAGAAAAAGAAACATTGAGCTCTTTGAGGATAAAAAGCTCCAGGACCTTGATAACCAGGTATAGCCTGAGCGTAGAGCCCACGGTACGCGATAACATGAAAAATACCGTACCGGTCTTATGGGCGTTCATACCCAGTCTTTTTTCCAGGTAAGTATATATGGAGGTGAGCCGCATCCGGTAATACAACGGCAGCAACACGAAAGCGACTAAAAAGTAGCCCAGCCAATAGCCGATAGTTACCTGAAAATAACTAAAACCACTGTTGCCGACAGTACCCGGCACACTGATAAATGTAACGCCGGTGAGAGACGTCCCTATCATGCCGAAGGCCACTACCCACCACTTGCTCTGGCGATTTCCTACGAAAAAAGACTCATTGTCGCTTCCCCGGGAGGTAAACCAGGCGATGGCCAATAACAATAAAAAGTACGCCAATACAATGGCCAGCAGTAAATTGGCATTCATTCTCCTGCGGTTAGTTTTAAAACGGCTGCAAGGTAGGGCTTGTAAGAATAGGAACAAAAGCCATCCTGCTTATACAGTGCACGTCTTAGACACGGTAGCCTTCTTTTTCCAGGCATGCTTTTACTTTTTTCCGTGCGTCTCCCTGGATGATGATTTGCCCGTCTTTGACGGAACCGCCCGTTCCGCAATAGGTTTTTAATTTCTTTCCCAGGGCAGACAGATCATCTGCGCTGCCGATAAAACCATCCACGAGAGTGACGGTTTTTCCCTTTCGTTGCTTGGTATCCAGCCGGATAACCAGGCGTTGTTCCCCCGGCGGTAGGGTGTTCTCATCTTCAGGAAGTTCTTCCATTTGCATGTCCGGGTCTGTAGAATAAGCCAGTCCGCTTTTGAATTTCTTTTTCCTGCTCATAAAATGTGGTCTTTTTTTATTTTCGTTGTATCATTGCTGCAAAATACAGCAATATGTCACAAGCCTACGTTTTTCCCGGTCAGGGATCACAATTTCCTGGAATGGGAAAGGAATTATACGAAAATAATGCCGAAGCGGAAGAATTCTTCGAAAAAGCCAATGAAATTTTGGGATTTCGGATTTCTGATATCATGTTCAACGGCACTGCGGAAGAACTCAAACAAACCAAAGTAACCCAACCGGCCATTTTTTTGCATTCGGTCATCACCTATAGCAGCAAAGCGGATTATAAGCCGGAAGCCGTAGCCGGCCACTCCCTGGGCGAGTTTTCCGCGCTGGTGGCCAACAAGGTGTTGACGTTTGAAGACGGTCTTCGTTTGGTGAGTATCCGGGCGAATGCCATGCAGAAGGCCTGTGAGGCCCGGCCCGGCACAATGGCGGCCGTATTGGCGTTGCCCGACGAGGAGGTAGAACAGATATGCCAGGCGGTACAGGAAGAAACCGGGGAAACGGTAGTTCCGGCAAATTACAACTGTCCGGGTCAACTGGTTATTTCCGGTACGGTGAAAGGTATTGAGGTGGCCTGCGAAAGAATGAAAGCCGCCGGCGCCAAACGCGCTTTGATATTACCGGTAGGCGGAGCGTTCCACTCGCCATTGATGGCCCCGGCGAAAGAAGAATTAGAACAGGCTATTGCGGAGACGACATTTAGTGAAGCTGTTTGTCCTATTTGTCAGAATGCCACGGCTGAGGCGGTTACAGCGGTTCCGGCGATCCGACAGAACTTAATCGATCAACTGACCGCTCCTGTTCGCTGGACCCAGTCCGTACAAACAATGTTAGCTATGGAGATCACTACCTTCATAGAGTGTGGCCCGGGAAAAGTATTACAGGGGCTGATCAACAAGATAAACCGCGATGCGCCGGTACAAAAGGAACTGCGCTTGGAGGGGAT
>CAYRJM010000120.1:0-3981 GCA_964424665.1 uncultured Chitinophagaceae bacterium | reverse complement strand
GAGATCACACTTTATGAGCAGCATGGGAGTGTTCTTGAGCAAAATCCGGGGTGGTAAGCGACTTGATGATTAAAAAATTAGCAGGTGAACGGGTGCCGGATAACAGATAAGGTGGAGTTCCCGCTGTTGATCTTTAAGCGGCTGTCTTCGGTAGCACTGTTGTAAAGCCCGTTGCCGAAGCAGCAGCGCAGCAGGCGATGTGATCCGCCAGAATACCAGAATGACTATCATTGAACCGGTCCGGCCGGAGGCTCCGGTCGGACAGGTTTCGGTGTCGCTCAGTATACGCCGCTACTGTCTCGGTGGTCAGTCCGGATACAGCGATAAACAGGGAAGACACCCTTCGAGGACAGCTCCGTTCGTCAGGCAATGTTGCGGCGATCCGGACAAAAATTTAACAACATGAAAGCTATTATTCAATCTTTATTTTTAATAGTATTGGTCGCGTTTGTATTATCCTGCAGGGATAATAACAGGGGAGCGCAACCTGCGGGTCCGGCCCCGTCATCGGAGGAAAATGATTTCAGTATCTCCATAGTTGACACCATCCGTATCGTTCGCGGGAACAGTGGGATGCTTAATATAGGTATCGGTAAGCAAGGGGATCCGGGTTATGTTCTGGCAAATCTTTCGGGCTCATCATTGCTTCGTCGACTTTCCAAAGAAGAAAGCTTTTCCTCAGATAAAATCAATTACGGAATACCTCCGGAAGGAAACAATTTAAGTGCTGTTGTGGTGTTGACAGTTGGTGCGGACATCCCTGCGGGAAATTACAAGTTGGCGGTTACCGGTAAATCGTCAGAAAATAATTTAAGCCATAAAGATGATTTTATATTGACGGTAGAGAAACAAGTGGAGGAGGATGATAATGAAGATAAAATTATAGCTTCAGGGGACCTTGGGACGGGAGACCTCGACCAGTGGACTGCGATACAGCCGGGAGGTGCTATTGATGTCAGCGCTGATGTTGTACGCCAGGGAAAATATTCAGCGAGGTTTACAATTACAGCCGGAGGACAATATAAGGAGACTTCAGGGGAGCGCTCCGAACTGTCAGATTTATTTCCGCAATCGGAGACCTATAGGCGGCCCAAAAACGGAGATGATCGTTACTATGCCTGGTCAACGTATTTGGATGCTTTTCCCGATATGACGAGCTGGGGGGTTATTACGCAGTGGCACAACACGCATCCTGGGGGAGAAATTGCACTCAATACCCTTCAATTTACCGGGGACGGTAATAGCACCTTAGCCTTCTCAACTACGGGAGGCAGATGCGCGATTGAACCTGACGGTGGTTATGATTGCCGGGGCAATCACGTGCTTTATAAGCTTTTAGACCGGATGCAACTAGAGGTATGGCATGACTTTGTCTTCCCTGTAAAGTGGTCCTGCGGAAACGATGGCCGGGTAGAAGTCTGGCATAAATTAGCGGGGAACTCCAGATATAAGATGTTGTTGGATATTCATCGACCCACTTTGTGGCTGGTTCCTGCTGAGGATTCGGATGGCCGCATAAGCTACAATTACCAGTCGGCGTATATTAAACAAGGATTATATAGAGATAATTCGAATGCCGGTACGACTATTTTATATCATGATGGTACGACTGTCGGTACTTCGTTCAAAGCAGTAACCATGCATGCGCAACGGTTATAATGGTCCGGTTCCGACACAATGAAGTAAGTGGTTAGATACATGATAGCAAGCAGGCAAAATAAGGGTGTAAGGCACATGTTTTAAAAAAAAGATTATGTCAAAATTCAGTAATTTATTGTTGTTAGTCCTATCGACTACATTGTTTTTCGTTTCCTGTGGTAAAACGGAGCGTGCCGGGCCGGATGGTGCCGGTCCAAAAGATACGTCTGATTTTAGTCTTGCGATGACAAAGAATGTCGCAATTGAACAAGGATCTGCCGCAACGCTGGCGGTACTTATCACTAAGAAAGGTGCGCCGGGCACTGTGACGATAGACATATCCGGATCTCCATTGCTCTCAAAAAAAGCGGCTGCCGATAAGATAAGTTACGGGTTTAACCATGTTATTTATGGAGTTACGTACCAATTAAAAATTGGCCGGGAAGTCCCTGCAGGGGACTACGAACTGACTATTACAGGCAATGCTAACACAATCAGTCATCGTTTGGATCTTAAACTGACTGTGACTGCAGGCAATGAAACAGGAAGTTACCCCTGGTCGGAGTATGACCGGGATACCGGTTACGGTAAGCTGCTATTCAGTTCCGGTTTTGAAGAAAGCGTGTCAATCAGTCCCGTTCAACAGGTCAACGGTACCCTGTATGAGCAACACCTGTCGGGTACGGATGCCGGCTCAAACTATAGCTGGCCGATAGGCGGTGATGAATTTGTGGTTGACCTCCAAAGAGCGCCTTATTTTTTTATGTTAATTGATGTGGATAAGACGCTCCCTCAGCCGGATGCATATATGTTAAATGGTTTACGGGAAGCCAAGGGCTATTTGGGAAAACCCACGCGGGTATTAAACATGACCGTTCAAAACGGCCCTGGTATTAGCCAGAATTGGCTATATCTGAATCCCGCTGCGGAAGTTAAGGCATTGTATTACCGCTTTCGGATGCGTCTTCCTGATGATTTACTTCAAACGTTGGAGGATCCTGGTTGGCGGAGTATTGCTTTTTTCAAGTCCGTTTCCACAGATTACCGTATTGAGCCGGCAATGTACAGAAGGGGTAATGCGCTTTTTTGGAGCGTGAAGGGAGACCATCAGCCCGGAGGGAAGGGTACGCCGTTGCAGACCTTTTGGGGCCCGATTGACAACCATGACGTCCCGGTGCCCGTCGGGGAGTGGTTTACCGTGGAAATATACTGGAATCGCGGTGCTGGAGCCGATGGCCGGTATTTTTGGTCTGTTGATGGCTATGCGGTAGCAGATTATCATGGCCCGATAAAAAGGAAGAATCCTATCGACAGGGTGGGGCTTTTTGGTATTTATGCTAAAGGCAGCCCTCAATCGCAATGGGTTGATGATCTGGAGATATGGGATGCGCCTCCCTGTCCCGGGTTGCCCTGTGTAGTTAAACCCCTGCGATAAAAGGATAGCATTAATAAAACACAGCTAGTAATATGGGCAGGCGAAACCAAAAAACATACAAGGTGAAACGAAGCATGATACCTCCCTGTCATACAGAGGAACGTTACATGCGGAGTTTCATCCGACTATTAAAAAATATAAAAAGAAAACGGATGAAAAAGGATCTATTTTGTTTTATCGCTCTGCTATTTATAGCGAACGGGGCGCTGTTTGGTCAGGCTAACAAGGCAGCGGACAGGGCTAACTACCCGGATTGGGAAAGCGCCGTATTGATACCGGAATTAAGTCCCCAGTTTTATCAGCGAAAGGGAAAAACACCGGATCAACTGGTTTTGGGAATTAAAACGGACGGTCACAACAATCTGCATGGCTATTGGAAAACAGCGGTACCGGTTGAGGGCGGAAAATACTACGCTTTTTCCGTTGTTAAAAAAGTCACGAATATCAAAGATATCAGGAAGGCCACCCCGGTTAATATTATATGGGGAAACAAGGAAGGAAAACCGGTATTGAGAGATAAAGACTATGCCGATAAACGGTTTGCCATAGAGACTTTTAAACCAGGTGCTCAATGGCCCTGGAAAGCGCGTGCGGAAATTCCCTATAAAGCCACACAAATGGAAGACGGAAAAATAAAAATAGCTTCGTTTTTTCAAGCGCCTTCCAACGCAGATTACGCGGTCGTTCAATTGCATCTTCGCTATTATGCAAATGCCAGCGTAGAATGGAGCCATTTTTCTTTGCAGCAAATCGAACCCCCAGTACGAAAGAAAATAAAGGTAGCTTCGGTATTCTTACCGCCCGATAATAGTTCTAAAGTAAGCACACCCCGGGAAGCGACGGCCTTATTTTTACCCTATATAAAAGAGGCGGCTGAAAAAGGAGTGAGATTGATCTGTCTTCCCGAA
>CAYRJM010000119.1:0-3986 GCA_964424665.1 uncultured Chitinophagaceae bacterium | reverse complement strand
GTTACAGTCAACGGTTTTCAAGACCGCCGCATTCGACCGCTCTGCCACCTCTCCGTAAAACGGATTGCAAAGGTATGATTTGAAAAGGATTTAGCCAATGAGATTCCGGATAATAATTTACAATAATTGCAGATTAAGATTCCGGTATTCCGACAGGAACGGACTATCGACATCCAGTTCGGTGACCAGGTAATCAATCAGGTTCAGGTCGCATACTTTCATGCGCTGCGCGGAATTGAGTTTTTCCGCGATACTGAGGATGGCCAGCTTCTCACAGGAGTGGATCATCGCCCGCTTTACCTGGACGACCGACCAGTCGGAATCGGTCATTCCCTCGCGCACCGACATGGCGTTGGCGCCCAAAAGGCATAAATCCATCTTCAGATCGGAAAGCTGGTTGATCACGCTGGCGCCTATATGTACATTGGAATTTTTTGAAAGCTCCCCCCCGATACCTATGACTTTCAGGTTGGCGTGGTTCGCCAAAGTGAGCCCCACGAGCGGGCTGATCGTAAAAAAAGTGGCGTGCAGCGTGCTGGGAATCTTTTTGGCCATCTCTATCATGGTTGTCCCTCCACCAGTCAGGATGACCATGTCGTTCTTCAACAGGGAGAGGGCTTTTTCCGCTATAATCTGCTTGGCTTCCTGCGCGTACACCTCGCTGTTATGATGATAGGGGTAATGAAAAGACTTACCAATGGCACCGCCGTGAACCTTCAGTATTTTGCCGGTTTCTGCCAGTTCTTTTAAATCTCGTCGGATCGTATCTTCGGACACACCCAGCCGTTCACTCAGGTCTCCGGATAATACTTTATTGTGCAGGTTTATCTGCTTCATAATAAGCGCCTGCCGTTCTTCCTTCAGCATAACATAAGTTTTATGAACCAAAAGTATAAAAAATTAAGGATCAATTATAGCAGTATTTTCTGCGTTTTTGTTAGTAAATGTAGGCTCGATTTCGTCAAAAATAAAATAAAAGTAGCAAAAAATTTGGTTTTTATGATATTATGCATATTTTTACGGAGTAATTATTGCATAAAAACGCATTTTACTCATTAAAATGTCCCTTACATGAAACAACTACTACTCGGGTTGACAGTAGGTATTGTATTGTCAACATGTTTTCTTACCGCGTCCGCTCAACAATCCGAAATTACCGGTGTTGTCTCTTCCGCTACGGATAACCAGCCTTTAATAGGCGTGACGGTACAGGTGGCCAACACCTCCCGTGGTACGACCACCGACGCGGCGGGCCGCTATACCATCAGCGCGGAAAAAGGAGCGGTAATCGTATTTAGTTATGTCGGGTTCCAAAGACAGGAGGTCACTGTTGGCGACCAGACAACTTACAATGTTCAGTTGCAGCCTTCTGCGCATTCGCTTGAGCAGCTAGTGGTGGTAGGCTATGGTACCCAAAAAGAAGAAAACCTGACCGGGGCGGTGACCTCCGTGGATGTGGGGGTACTGGACAGCCGCCCGATTCCGGACGTGGCTCGCGGCCTGCAGGGAGTAGTGCCCGGATTGTCTATCCAGGTCGCCGACGGGGAAGTGGGATCAACGCCCATCATGAAGATCCGTGGACAGATCGGCTCTGTTTACGGCTCAAGCAGTCCGCTGATCCTGGTAGATAACGTGGAAGTGCCCAGCATTCAATATGTGAATCCGAACAACATCGAATCCATCACCGTATTGAAAGACGCCGCCTCAAGCTCTATCTACGGTTCTAAAGCCGCTTTCGGCGTGATCCTCATTACGACTAAAAAGGGCACCAAGACCAATGGCTCGGAGATTACGTATTCCTCTAACTTTTCCTGGCAAAAACCTTTTAAAGAAATTGACATCGCCGGAATAAACGGCCTGGAATATACGCTGGAAGCCCATGAGAACATGAAAGGCAGTGGGGCCGCCGGCGGATTCTGGCGCATCAACAGAGAGAGTTTCGAACGTATTAAACAATGGCAAAAATTATATGGCAGCCAGGTGGGCCCCGGCGACCCGGTCGTATATAACCGGGACTGGTATCTCGACGATGGCGAAAAATTCGGGGTGCGCGTTTATGACCCCGTAGAGATGATGATCAAAGATGTCGCCTTTTCCCAAAAACACAACCTGGGACTGCGTGGAAAAAGCGACAACACCAGGTACAACCTGAACATCGGCTACCTGGATGAATCCGGCATGATGAAGCCGGCCGAGCATGACGATTACAGGAGGCTCACAGCGAACTTAAATCTTTCTACGGAGGTTAATAACTTTCTGACGATAAGGGGAGGGGCCATGTACGCGGATGCCAACAAAAGATATCCCAATGCGTTGCAAAGTTTTGTGGCGGATCCCTGGCTGTATCTTTACCGCTGGAGCCGTTTGTTTCCTACCGGATCGAAGGAAAACGGCAAGGAGATAAGAGATCCGTACTGGATGACTAAAAACGCCAACACGGCCATAGACAGGGAGCGGTACCTTAAGTTTAACGTAGGCGCCACGATCGACATTAATAACAACTGGGATGTGAAGGTGGATTACGCCTACAGCTCCGAACTAAATAACTTGACGAGGTCTAAGCCCACCTGGCAGGCCAAACTGCCCTGGTATGCGCCAATCGACTGGAAGGATGAAGCAGGAAACCAGATCTTTGTGGATTCCGCGGGCAATATCGTGGAAACGGGAGGAGTGCCCGCCTACGAGTTTCCAGTCACCGATGTAACGACTAAAAACAACGCGTACTTTTACCAGTACTCCTATGCCTCTCAACAGCATACGGTAAACGCCTATTCCACCTACCGGTTAAATGTAAATGAAAAGCACGATTTTAAATTCATGCTGGGAACCAACATTGAGGCTTTCAAATGGAACAGCCACTGGGCCGATAAAACCGGACTGATCAATAACGATAATCCACAGTTTAATTTCGCCGTGGGAACGGAGAGCGTGGGCGGCGGTGCCAACTGGGACTCGCAGCTGGGCTACTTCGGCAGACTCAACTACGCCTTTGCCGACAAATATCTCTTGGAGGCCAACCTCCGGTATGATGGTACTTCCAAGTTCCCGGCGGATCTTCGTTGGCGGTGGTATCCTTCGTTTTCCGGCGGATGGGTAGTGTCCAAAGAGCATTTTATGGAAGACCTCAACCCCGTCTTCAGCTTCGCTAAGTTCAGGGGCTCCTGGGGGTTGATCGGCGATCAGTCGGTACCGAACTCCCTGTACCTGGCAACGATGGGCATCCGCAAGAACTCCTGGCTCTCCGATAATGGAGAACAGCTCTTCCAGCTGGGAACACCCGATCCGATCTCCGCGGGTATTACCTGGCAGGATATAGAGCAATTGAATATAGGTACGGACCTGCGCTTCTTTGACAACCGCCTTGGCGTAACCTTCGACTGGTTTCAGCGCTACACCAGAAACATGATTATTCCCGGCGACGACCTCCCCGATACTTACGGGGCGGAGGCGCCCAGCGGAAACTACGGCAACCTGCGGACCCGCGGATGGGAAGTATCCGCCAACTACACCTTTAATTTTGACAACGGCTTGTTTCTGCGGGTACACGCCAACCTGTCGGACGCCACGACCATTATCACCAAGAGCGCCGACTGGAAGACCGCCTGGGAAGACCGGGATATTCACGATACCTATACGACCGGAAAAAGATACGGCGACATCTATGGTTATGTGACCGACCGCTTATATCAAAAAGAAGATTTCGTTTATGATGACGAGGGCAATATCGAACAGACCACCATTGTGTACGATGGCGCCTCTAAGGTAACCAATAAGCAGGCGGGCGAAAACCCCGTTTATCAGACCTACTTTGAAGATGGCAACCAGATTTTGTTGATCAGCCCCGGCGACGTGAAGTTCGTCGATGTGAACCGGGACGGCTACATCACCCCCGGTACCAACACTTTTGGCGATCCCGGTGACCAGGTGGTGATCGGTAATTCCACGCCCCGCTATCAATACGGGTTCCGCCTGGACGCGGGATATAA
>CAYRJM010000118.1:0-4028 GCA_964424665.1 uncultured Chitinophagaceae bacterium | reverse complement strand
AGTTCTCCGCCGGAAGCTATTTTTCTGACAGGAAGAAAGCGTCCGCTTTTGTTGGCGTCAAATCCGAAAGAAACCGTGTCCTGTCCGCTTTCCTTTAGTTGATCCTGCTGAAGCGCTATTTCCATGCGCGCGTTGGGCATGCCGACGCGCTGCAGCAACTGATGAAGGCCTTTGAGGAAGGGCTGTATTTGTTTTTGCCGTCCGCGGGTGAGGCCGTCTGCCAGTTTCTGCGTCTCCTTTTGCTGCTGTTCGCAATCTTTTTGCGCTTCCGCCAGTATTTCATCCAGGTTCTCAGCTTCATCGAGCTTTTGTTGCAGGCCTGCCTGTAGTTCCAGTAAATCGGCGGTGGTTTTCACCTGGTGTTTTTTTAGTAGTTTATAGCCGGTATTTAATCTGTCCTGCAGGACCATAATGCGTTCTTCATCGTAGTTGATGGCTTCGTTTATCTGCTGGAGTTCTCCGGCGATATCCTGTAGTTCAATCTGTACGGAGCTCAGCCGTTGCAGCAGGTCCGGTAATTTTTTGTGGAAGGAAGCCAGTGATTCCAATTGATTTTGTGCGGCACGCAGTTGGCTGACGGCATCCTGCTCTTCGGATTCTAGCAGGGCTGTGGCCGCATTCAGTCCCCGTTTGAGGTCTTCTGTATGCGACAGGGTTTGCAGCTCGCTGTTGACCTCTTCCAGTTCGTTTTCCGAAAAACCGGCTTCCTTCAGTTCGTTGAGTAAAAAGCGGTCGTAGTCTGTTTCCTTGGAAAGGGAACGCGATTTTTCTTCCAGTGCTTCCAGCCGTCTTTTGCAGGCTGTATAGCGTTGATATTGTTTTTGATAGGTGCCCAGTGCTTTTTTCTGGCCGGCCAACAGGTCCAGGATGTTAAGCTGAAAGTCTGCCCGGCCGAGTTGCAGGGTATCAAATTGTTGATGTAAATCCACCAACAGGGCACCAAAAAGGGCAAGTTGTTGCAGGTTGACGGGGGTGTCGTTGATAAAAGAACGTGATTTTCCCGAGGGCGCTATTTCCCTTCGGATAATGCTTTCGGCGGCATGGTCCAGCTGGTTTTCTTCAAAAAAAGCGGTGACTTCCGGGTTGTCCGGCAGCTTGAAAACCCCTTCGATGACAGCTTTTTTATGCCGGTTCCGCAGGGTGCTGTTGTCGGCGCGGTTGCCCAGGATCAGCGATAAGGCGCCCAATAGAATTGACTTCCCTGCACCGGTCTCCCCGGTGATTACATTTAATCCATTGGAAAAGCAAACCGATACTTCTTCAATGATTGCGTAATTTCTTATGTCCAGTTGCTGCAGCATAGTAAGCGCAAAAAGGGGGTTAACTACAGGTCACCACGCTGGTATTTTTCTTTCAGGCCATGCGCCGGCAAAAATATCTGAAACCCTACATTAATGCCTATTTTATTTAAGGTTGTCGCATTGCCGAAACCAAGCACCAGGTTGTAATTTAAGGCGCCGTCTAATGAAATATTAGGCGTAATAAAATAGGAAAGGCCGGGACCGACCCGTATGCCCAAGCCATTGGTACTTCCCCCTCCTTTGCTATGGGAAACGCCCTGAAACCCTACAAAGCCGTCAATGAAAAAGGCCGCATGCGAGGAAAAATTGAATTCCTCCGGGGTAGAGAAATAATACCTCATCCAGGGGCCTATGCCGTAGGTGAAGGTCGTAGGCGCATCCTTAGGTGCCGTTAATCCCAGGGTGAGCATCGCGCCCAGGGCCAGGTTGTTTTCGATAAAATACGCGGCGGAAGGGGTCACTTCAAAATTAAATACGCTGCTGTGGTTTTGGAAGGTAGCGCCGATGTTGGCAATTTGTGTGCCGAACATCAGGTTGCCTTTTTCTGTCTGGGCCTGGGCAGGCTGTAAAGTTCCGAGCAAGGCAATAGCGGTTAACAGTAAAAAAAATCGTTTCATTGATAAGTAATTTAAGCCAAAAGTATAGCTACTCGGCCAAAAGAACAAATAGATTTCTGACGGCCGAATGAGGGTTCATCCAGGTTGTCGGTACGGAGCTAACGCTGAACGAGACAAAAGAATTAGTCCGGCATGGCCGGTTACCTGCGAATCTTTGTTTGACGGTCCGACCCGGTCGGTTTCGGGAATACGCCGAGGTAAAATTTGCCGGCATCCGTGGCGCAATTAATCCAGCTTGTATATTCTGCTATACTTCTCTTGTACATAAGCCATGAAATACTTAAAATCCAGACCTTCTCCGGTTACCTTGCGGCACAGTTCTTCGGAACGGTACAGGCTGCCATGGCAATGGATGTTTTTACGCAACCACCCGAGCAGGCTGGAGAGCTGACCCGAAGCGATCTGACCACCCAGGCCCGCTATTTGATTTTGCGCGGTGTTAAAAAACTGAGCGGCGTAAAAACTGCCAAGAGAATAGGTAGGAAAATAGCCAAAACTGCCGTGGCTCCAGTGTATGTCCTGTAGCACACCCTGGCGGTCATCAGGGACATCAATGTTCAGGTGCTTTTTGTACAGGCTGTTCCAAGCTTCTCTTAAATCTTTAGTTGACAAGTCACCCGCGATGAGTTTTTTTTCTATTTCATAGCGGATAAGTATGTGAAAATGGTAGGTGATTTCATCTGATTCGGTACGAATAAGCGAAGGCTGTACTTTGTTTATTGCGTGATAAAAATGATCGAGGCTTTTATCTGACAGTTGCTCTTTAAACGTATTTTTTAGTTCATGGTAATAATGTTTCCAGAAGTTCATACTCCTGCCTACGTTATTTTCCCAAAGACGGGATTGGGATTCATGGATAGAAAGTGATGCCGCTTCCCCGGCGGGCAGTCCGTATTGATCAGCCGGCAGCCCCTGCTCATATAAAGCATGGCCACCTTCATGAATGCAACTCCACGTCATATTGGCAAAGTCGTTCTCATCCACACGGGTAGTTATCCGCACATCCTGCGCATTAAAGCTGGTCGTAAAAGGATGTTCGGAAATATCCTGCCGCCCTGCTTCAAAATCAAACCCCATGGCTTCCAGCAGCCGGAGGCCGTACCGCCATTGTTTATCTTTATCGAAGTGCTGATGCAATAGACTGTTATCGACGGGCGGGTGCGCCAGTATTTTGTCGGTAAAGGGTTTCAATTGACTAACGACATTCTTAAAAATGGTATCCAGCATGTTTACCGTCGCTCCTTTTTCATAATCATCCAGCAAAGCATCGTATGGGTGGATCTCATAGCCCAGAAGATCCGCCTCCTGTTTTTTCAGCGCCACCATTTCATGCAGCGCCGGTTCATAGCGATCAAAATTATTTTCTTTTCTGGCTTGTATCCATGCGTGGTAAGCTTTGGAGGTCGTTACCGAGAGTTTGTGGACGAATCCGGAAGTATATTTTTTATTTTTTTCGTAGTCTTCCAGGGTTTTTGTGACATTGCCTTTTTTAATTGTATCGAGTTCCGTGTCACCGGCCAGCTCTTGCAGCAGTGTTCCTAATGATTCGTCTGCAAAAAGTTCATGCGCCAGGGTAGAAAGGGTAGCGAGTTGCCTGCCTCTGAAGGCGGCTCCTTTTTCGGGAAGGTAAGTTTCCTCATCCCAGTTGAGTACGGCGGCCGCATTGCGCAGGTCCGCTATTTTTTGCATTTTTTGCTTATATGCCTCATATGGATTCATGGAATCTTCTTTATTTGGTGACTAGTGCTGCAAAAATGAGGAATATTGAGGGATTTAGCGAATTTCTGTCGTTGCGATGCAACGTCTTAACCTAGAAGTACATCCTATTATGAACGATAGACCCCTACTAATGAAAAAGGTTGAGCCATTAAATGCTTACGCAGAAATGACCGGTTGGAGGGCTGAGTGGCTTTTTGCTTTAACTTACAAACAACGGATTTAACAAACAACGGATTTAATGGAAACAGGAGGAATGTAACGAATGAGAAAATGAATAGGACCAGTGTTATCAGACCCAACCATCGATGAAATAAATCTGAGCAGCGACTAAGTTATGAAAAGCGCAGAAATTAGTCGGCTTGCGTTGATATCATTCGAGAATCGATGACCT
>CAYRJM010000117.1:0-4083 GCA_964424665.1 uncultured Chitinophagaceae bacterium | reverse complement strand
GACAGGATAAGCTGGGCCGCTTTAATTAAAATAACGCTCAGTGTCATGATAAGGTGTTTTATCTTTTTTCTTCAATCAGTTTTAAAGCATATTTTCGAGCTTCCTGATCACTTTGTTCATATATTTCCAGTGATGAGGCGCGGTCAAAAGGGATGGCCTCCATCGTTTTTTCGATGATCTCCGTCATATCCAAAAAGCCAATGGTGTTCTTTAAAAACGCTTCCACCACTTCTTCATTTGCGGCATTCATCACACAGGCCATGTTGCCGCCCTTTTTTAAAGCCTCAATGGCGAGTGCAAGACTACGGAAAGTTTTGATATCCGGCGTATCGAACTTCAATTTCGCATGGGATTTAAAGTCCAGCCGCTGAAATTCATTCTTACACCTTTCCGGAAAAGTAAGGGCATATTGAATAGGCAATTTCATGTCCGGCAGGCCCAACTGCGCCTTGATGGAACCATCGGTAAACTGCACCATCGAATGGATGACAGACTGCGGATGAATCAACACTTCAATCTGGTCCGGTTGTAGATCAAACAACCAACGGGCTTCAATCATCTCCAATCCTTTGTTCATCAGGGTGGCACAATCAATAGTGATTTTTTCGCCCATTTCCCAGTTGGGGTGTTGCAAGGCATGATCCTTTTTAACGTTCACCAGGAAGTTGGTTTTCCGGCCCAAAAAAGGCCCCCCGGAGGCCGTGAGGATGATTTTCTCCACCGACTGCACGGTTTCGCCCTGCAGGCATTGAAATATGGCGGAGTGCTCGGAATCCACGGGAATCAGCCGGGCGTCGTTTTTCCGGGCGACCTGCATCACCAGGTCACCGGCAACCACCAGCGTTTCTTTATTGGCCAGCGCTACGGTCGTTCCTTTTTCCAAAGCCGCCAGGGTAGGCCGCAGCCCGGCGAATCCGACTATGGCCGAAAGCATGACCTCCATGTCCCGGGCCGCCACTTCACTAAGCGCCTCTTTCCCCGCCAGGATTTCGACGTCTACGTCTTTCAACCCGGCTTTCAACTCCTCTAAACGGCTTTCCTCCCCAATAACGATGGTTCGCGGCGAGAACTTTTTGGTCTGTTCAATAAGCAAGTCTGCATTTGACTGGGCTGTCAATAGCTCTACGCTTAGCTTTTCGGGGAGCAGCTCCACCACCTCCAACGCCTGCCGGCCAATAGAGCCGGTTGATCCAAAAATACCGATACGCTTTTTATCCATTTTTCTTTTTAAATATGAGTCTGATAGAGTTATTGTATGACAAGGTTGGAAAATATTACGCCTGTACAAAAGGCTTGAGTTTGTCTGCGATATTGCGGTTGTTGCTTAACCTGGGAACCTTGTTTTGGCCGCCCAGTTTGCCAATGGATTTCATGTAATGAATAAATCCGTTTTCCTTTACAGGCCGTATCTTCAGCGGTTGAAGAATATGTCCGTCCTGCAGGTCTTTATAATAAATGTTTCTTTTCTGAAGCTGTTTATCTATGGCCAGCGCAAACTCTTCTATGTCTTCCGGTTGTCTTTCAAATTCTATAAACCATTCGTGATACGGCCGGTCTCCTTCCGCCGTCTGTATAAAAGGCGCCACCGTAAACTCCACAATGCGTACGTCCCGTTCTTCGGCTATTTTCATCAGGCTGTTTTCCACCTCTTCGGCGATCACATGCTCCCCAAAGGCGGATATAAAATGTTTGGTTCTCCCGGTAACAACCAACCGGTACGGGTCCAGGGAGACAAACTTTACCGTATCGCCCAGGTTATATCCCCATAGCCCGGCATTGCTGTTGATGATCATGGCGTAGTTAACGCCTGTTTTTACCTCCGCCAGGGAAAGACGGGTGGGGTTGTCTTTAAAAATTTCATCCGCCGGCACAAATTCATAGAAGATGCCCGAATTGGTGTTCAGCAGCAGCCCCTCACTTTCCCGGCTGTCCTGGAAGGCAAAAAAGCCTTCCGAGGCGGGGAAAGTCTCCAGCGTGTCTACTTCCTGCCCTACCGCATCGAACAGGTTTTTTTTATAGGGTTCGAAATTAACCCCGCCATGGACCAGGATAGAAAAATTAGGGAACAACTGCGCGATATCCTTGCCGCTTTTCTCCCGCAGGCGGTCAAAATACATTTGCACCCAGGGCGGAATGCCGCTGATCAACCGCATGTCCTGCTCCATGGTCTGTTCCACGATCTTATCGAGCTTCGTCTCCCAATCGTCTATGCAGTTGGTTTCAAAGTCCGGCAATTGGTTTTTCCGTAAATAGTAAGGGATGTGGTGGTTAACAATGCCGCTCAGGCGCCCGGTTGGGATGCCTCCTATGCGGCTGAGGGTTGGTGATCCGGATAAAAAGATCATCTTGCCGCCGGTGAATTTGTTGTTCCCTGTTTCGGCAATATAGCACAACAAAGCGTTGCGCGCGGTATCGATGTGGTTGCTGATAGAGTCTTTGGATATCGGGATATATTTCACGCCGCTGGTCGTACCGGACGTCTTGGAAAAATAAAGCGGAACCCCTTTCCAGAGTATGTTTTGTTTGCCTTCTTTGACTTTTTCCAGGTAAGGAGACAAGGCCTCGTAATCACGTATAGGCACCGCCTGTTTAAAGGAGCTGTAATCCGGGATATCTTTAAAGGAATGTTCGCTGCCAAAAAGCGTTTGACGACCATTTTTCAACAGGTTTTGCAAAATAGCCTTTTGGTGACCAACGGCCTGCTTAGCCTCTTTCTGCACTTTTTTATAAATATACTGAGCAAGCGGTTTAGCCAGCAACGGTTTAACTTCCATGAATAGCGCTCCTTTTCAATCCTGACAAAAGTAGATTTAAATCATGTTAAAGAAAGGACAAAAGTAAGTAATTTGCGTTCTACAGCCATCAAAATATGCCCAATAATAAATAAAAATTTGCCAATTGAAAAAGTAAAACTAATTTTGCAGAAATTATAGATACTAAAAAGTTATGTTCGCAATAGTCAATATCGCAGGACAGCAATTTAAAGTTGCTAAAGATCAGGAGATTTTCGTTCATCAGTTAAAAGGAAACGCAGGAGATAAAGTGGAGTTTTCTGACGTGCTTTTACATGTCGGCGACGACAATAAAATGAGTGCCGGAAAGGAGGTGAAAGC
Organism: uncultured Chitinophagaceae bacterium; assembly: GCA_964424665.1. Classification (GTDB taxonomy): domain Bacteria; phylum Bacteroidota; class Bacteroidia; order Chitinophagales; family Chitinophagaceae; genus FW021-bin31. The sequence goes on along the minus strand of CAYRJM010000117.1, from coordinate 970 downwards.
CACGGTGAAAGCGGAAATCTTAGAACACGTTCAGGGCAACAAAGTCATTGCATTCAAGATGAAACGCCGCAAAGGATTCCGCAAAAAGATCGGCTTTCGTCAACATTTTACCAAAATTCGTATTCACGAAGTTGTTTAATATCTAATATTCTCTTACATTTGACAATACAAAGCATTAAGCATGGCACATAAAAAAGGTGAAGGAAGCGTAAAGAATGGTCGTGATTCCCAGAGTAAACGATTAGGGGTGAAGATATTCGGTGGACAACCCGCTGTCGCCGGAAATATTATTTTGCGCCAGAGAGGTAGCGTGTATCATCCCGGAAAGAACGTGGGTGTAGGTAAAGATTTCACTATTTATGCGTTAACCGATGGTGTGGTAGAATTTAAAAAAGGACGTAAGTCGAAAACGTTCGTTTCTGTAAACGCTGTCGATTCTACTTCCCAACCCGAAGCATGACATTAAACTACCTCGCAAAACGCGGGGTTTGCCATAAAGTTTTTTCAAGTTTCTCATTTACTAACCCAAAATTCAAAAAACAATGGCAACAACACGAAAAAAGGCTGCCGCTAAAAAACGAGTAGCCAAAAAGCGTAGTACCGCGAAACGAGGTACTGCGAAAAAAAGAGCCGTTAAAAAACGCGCAACAAAAAAACGCGCTGCCACTAAAAAAAGAGCAACAAAAACGCGCGTAACTACTAAAAAGAGAGCAACCAAGAAGCGCGCTACCAAAAAACGTGCGACCAAAAAACGTGCGACCAAAAAGCGCACGACGAAAAAAAGCGCAAGCACGAAAAAGCGTGCGACCAAGAAACGCGCGACGAAAAAACGCGCTACTAAAAAACGCACCGCGAAGAAAGGGGCCGCTAAGAAACGCACTACCAAAAAGCGTGCGACCAAAAAACGCGCGACCAAAAAACGCGCGGCTAAGAAAGGAGCTACCAAAAAACGCGCTACTAAAAAACGCGC
>CAYRJM010000116.1:0-4279 GCA_964424665.1 uncultured Chitinophagaceae bacterium | reverse complement strand
GGCCGCGCGCGACACCATTACCCGCTTCGTAATTGTGTATTTCGTCTTCTTTACGATCGCCGCCTGTCGGCTTTTTCACGTGGTTACCGCGGCGGCGGAAGTCTTTTTCGTCAGTTTCTACCACCACTCGTTAACCGAACTGGGCATCCTGGCTACCGAATTCTGGCTGCCCGTATTTCTGGGCAACACCTTCGGGGGAGTGCTGGTATTTACCTTCGTAGCATACGCCCAATCGGAACGAAAGCTGTTCCCCGAAGTAAGGGTTTTAAAGGCACGCGATATCTTATTCAGCATGAAAGGGGGCAAGCCTTTCCGTACGCCGGGACCGAAACCGAACCAGAAAGAAGATTGAAAAAAGGACAGGTTATCTGGCTGCTAAAAAAGGGTTAAGATCCCGCTTACCTGTCCCCATTCCACCAACTTCTTCGTACCTTTGCGGCCTTATTTTCAATTATGGATCAAATTAAAACGGCCGAACAACCCACCTCCACGCAATACCTCAACGAGGTCAACAAACGCAGGACCTTTGCCATTATTTCCCATCCGGACGCGGGGAAAACAACCCTTACGGAAAAGCTGCTGCTGTTCGGCGGCGCTATACAGACGGCCGGCGCGGTGAAATCCAATAAGATCAAAAAAAGCGCGACTTCGGACTTCATGGAGATTGAACGGCAGCGTGGCATCTCCGTCGCCACCTCCGTAATGAGCTTTGAGTATGAAGATACGCTGGTCAACCTGTTAGATACGCCGGGGCACAAGGACTTCGCGGAGGATACCTACCGCACCCTTACGGCGGTGGACAGTGTTGTACTGGTTATCGACAACATGAGGGGCGTAGAAGAGCAGACGGCCCGCCTGATGGAGGTGTGCCGCATGCGGGACACACCGGTGATGATCTTCATCAACAAGATGGACCGCGATGGAAAATATCCGTTCGACCTGCTGGACGAACTGGAGGAGAAACTCGCTATTCAACTGCGGCCGCTCACCTGGCCGGTGAATATGGGAAGGGACTTTAAAGGCGTATATAATCTCTACAACAAAACCTATATCCCTTTTGAGCCGGGCGTGAGGCCTACCGACCAAAAAGAAGTGAAGCTACCGGATATGCATAGCGAAGAGGTTGACCGCTATTTTGAGGAAAAGGACGCCGCCCAACTGAGAGAAGATGTAGAACTGATCGAAGGAGTATACGACCCGCTGGACAAGGAAAGCTATCTCGCAGGTAAACTGGCTCCCGTATTTTTCGGAAGCGCCTTGAACAACTTCGGCGTGAAGGAGTTGCTGGATACTTTTATTCACATCGCCCCAAAACCGCAGAGCCGCGAGACCAGCGTGCGGGAAGTGGATGTTCTTGAAAAGAAATTCAGCGGTTTTATCTTTAAAATACACGCTAACCTAGATCCCCGCCACCGGGACCGCATCGCTTTCCTGAGGGTTTGTTCGGGCGTCTTTGAACGTAACGCCTTTTATCATCATGTCCGGTTGAACAAAAAAGTACGCTTCAGCAACCCGTATACCTTTCTCGCCAGGGAAAAAAATGTGCTGGAAGAAGCCTTTCCGGGGGACGTAGTGGGGCTGTTCGATACGGGTAATTTCAAGATCGGGGACACACTCACGGAAGGAGAGGATTTTTATTTTACCGGCATCCCGAGCTTTTCCCCGGAATTGTTCAAGGAATTGATCAACAAGGATCCGTTGAAAACAAAACAGCTGGAAAAAGGAATCCGCCAGCTGACGGATGAAGGCGTAGCGCAATTGTTTACCCAGCATGGCGGCAACCGCAAGATCATCGGCTGCGTGGGGGAACTGCAGTTTGAAGTGATCCAGTACCGCCTGCTGGAGGAATATGGCGCCTCCTGCCATTTTAATACCCTGCCCTATTATAAAGCCTGCTGGATAACCGGCGAAAAACAAGCCGTCGAGGAATTCATCCGCTTTAAGCAAAGCAATATCGTGGAAGATAAAGACAATCACCTGGTGTACCTGGCGCAATCCGAATGGTTCTTAAACACCGAAAAGCAAAACCACCCGGAAATTACTTTCCACGAAACCTCGGAAATTCACAAGTCGTAATGCGCCCTTGTAATGTGTTATAAACCGTTAACGATCTTTGGTTGAGCAGCCTACGTCGTTCATGGGTAGGTATTTCCTCAAATACTTGTTAATTTGCATCCTTATTCAAACCTCAAAAAATAAAATATATGGCGCTCGCAGTAGTAGGCTCTATGGCCTTTGATGATATTGAAACCCCTTTTGGAAAATCCGATAAGATCATTGGCGGAGCGGCTACCTATATCGCCTGGGCCGCCGCGAATTTCACCTATCCGGTGGATATCGTCTCTGTAGTAGGAGGCGACTTTCCGGAAACGGAGATGAAAGCGCTGACCGACAGGGGCGCGCGCCTGGAAGGGGTAGAGATAAAAAAAGACGAGAAGTCTTTTTATTGGGCCGGCAGATACCACCTGGATATGAACACCCGGGACACCCTGGTTACCGAACTCAATGTACTGGCTGACTTTGAACCCAAGGTACCGGAAAGCTACCAGCAGGATGATTATCTGGTCCTCGGTAACCTGAACCCTTCGGTACAGCTTAGTGTTATTGCGCAGATGAAAAAACGGCCTAAGCTGGTCGCCCTGGACACCATGAACTTCTGGATGGATACGGCCATGGACGAGTTGAAAGAAGTGATCGCCAAGGTGGACGTTTTGCTGATCAATGACAGCGAGGCGCGCCAGCTCAGCCGGGAACATTCGCTGGTGAAGGCGGCTAAAAAGATCTTCGAAATGGGACCCCGTTATCTGGTGATCAAAAAAGGAGAGCACGGCGCCCTGCTGTTCCACAAGAACAAGGCTTTTTACGCCCCGGCATTGCCGCTGGAAGAGGTATTCGACCCCACGGGCGCCGGAGACACGTTTGCCGGCGGATTTATGGGACACCTCGCCCGGACGGACGACCCCTCGTTTGACAACATGAAAACCGCGGTGATCGTGGGCTCCGCCTTAGCGTCTTTTTGCGTGGAAAAATTCGGCACCGAAAAATTACGGGAAATCACCGAATCAGACATCGAAAAACGGGTACGCCGGTTTATCGAACTGGTGCATTTTGATATTGAGCTGGGCTGAGGGAGGAAGGCGCGGGCGACAACCGGTTGACATGATCAATCGCTTGGTTTCCCGCCGTCAGCTTTAAGGCCGGCCTTTAAACCACTTCAGATGAAAAAACTTGCGGTCATTCTATTGTACCTATGCTGCTGTGCCGGACTAACCCGAGCGCAATCGGATTCAGTTAAGGCGAGAACATTCGTACAACTGAACGCCCGGGGACAGTTCCAAAAAGCGTGGGAGTATTTCGCGCCAGCCATCCGTCCGCGGGTATCTCCCCGGATGCTACAAACGACCTGGGATAAATACATTAAAGGTTACGGCGAGTACCTGGGTATCGATAAGATGGCGTTAACCACCCGGGACAGCGCGCGGATCTGGATGACCCATGGGACCTTTGAAAAAGCGGATGTGCTCTTTGCCCTGGTCTTCAACGACCGGAAGCAGATGGTGGGGTATTTCATCAGAAACGTGTTCCCCAAAAAAGCGCCGGCTTCCCGTCCCAATGAAACGGACACCGCCATAGCGGTAGAAGGCGGCGCCATCGCCGGCACCCTTCTTCTGCCGGAAAAACAACGGGAGGAGGTGCCGGCGGTGCTGATTATTCCGGGCTCGGGGCCGGTGGACCGGGACGGAAATAGCGGAATAGCACTGCGAACCAATATGTATAAGATGCTGGCGGATTCGCTGGCCGCCCACGGCATAGCCAGCTTTCGTTATGACAAACGGGGCGTAGGCGAAAGCGCCGCCCTGCTAACCAATGAAAAAGACCTTCGTTTCTCCGATTATGTAAACGACGCGGTAGCCATCGCCCGTTTCTTAAAAAAGGACGGCTCGTTCTCCGATGTGATCATCGCCGGCCACAGCCAGGGTTCGCTGGTCGGTATGCTGGCGGCGCAACAAGTAGATGTAGGTGGATTTATATCGCTTGAAGGAGCGGGAGAACCTGTGTCTAAAGTTCTCTATTGGCAGCTCTCCAGGAAGGAAAGCGAGGAGCAAAAACAACGGCTCAAAAAAGTGATAGACAGCCTGAAGGCTGGTCAACGTGTGCAGGCGGATAACCCGCTTTTCCGGCCTTCTGTTCAACCGTTGCTTACCTCCTGGATGAAGATCGATCCGGCTGAAGAAATTCAAAAACTGCCGATGCCGGTGCTGATCATTAATGGCACTAC
>CAYRJM010000115.1:0-4706 GCA_964424665.1 uncultured Chitinophagaceae bacterium | reverse complement strand
TATTCCGTTTATTAATAAGCAATAATTTTCTTCCTTCAGTAGTGATAAATGCCTGTGCAGTAATTTGGGAGGTGCCTGAATGAGTGTCAACCAGCTTATCGCCAGGCCCGAAGTTGTCTTTGAGAAGTTTAAGTACCCAATAACGGGCGTTGGGTTTACCACTTGTCCAGTCTATCATGCTGACGGAAGGAAACTGAGACGGATAGCCGACAAGTTGGGATTCTCCGGCTACGTCGATTCCTATCTTTGCGAGTTCTACATAGAGATAAGCATACAATGCGGCTGACAGGTTCCAATATTCATTGACAATATTCTTTCCCCGTTGGTCGCCCATGATAGTCCCGATTTCATTGATAGTCGTGGATGTCATCGGGGAAAGTCGCTTGCGGATACTTTCTATATACCTGACCTTAGCCAAAAATTCATTGGCTTTGTTGAAAAAGGAATATTGATAACAATCCAATCGTTGGTCATGAAAATCAGGCGTGCCATAGAAATGATAGGAGATCCAGTCGAGCGGAACGCCGGGTTTGTGATTTTCAGGGTTGAGAAAATATTCAAAATAGCCCGGATCATTTTCATAGGCGAGGGCTAATCCTACGAATTTAGTTTGTGGCGAAATTTTCTTTAACGCCGTAACTACAGCATCGTAGATGCGGGTGTATAGCTCCGCTGAAATATGATGTTCAAGGTCGGGTTCGTTCAACACTTCCCAATATTGGAACTGGTAGTGGTGCCCCGACTTGTGGTACCGGCCCAGTTCATCTGTAAACCCCCCTTGCGTATACCAACTGAATAAACGTACGAAATAGTCTGTTACCTCTTTTAGCGTGGTATCCCTGAACTTTGTCCCTTTGTTATAGGCCCAGAACACCTTATCGGGATCGGAAGGGACTTCCACAGGATGTGCTGTCTTAAACATCCAGACCGGAATAGTGCTGAAATTCATGATGACAGAATGGCTGTGGGTGGCCTTCATGAAATCTGCTACGATCGGGTCTACCTGGCTGAAGTCCCAGAAAGTAGCATCTTTGGTAGGGGGCTTTAATTCTGCGACTGCTGCATGAGGATAAGGGAACCAGGGAACAAATCGTACATAGTCTGCCCCTAAATTTCTTAGTGCCTGAAAGCTATTATCGTGAATAGCCGATCCTCTTTTCAACATCGGATTCACCACAACCTGCAGTGTCGGTGTGGTTTTGGATTCGCTCATGACGTGATCCCAATGAATGGTTACAGATGGATCTTGTCCATAAGCCGAAAGTACGGAAATACCGATGAGCAAACAGGTAAAGGCGGGAAGGCATGCTCTGGAAGCCCGTAGTGACCTGATCATAATTTCATGTTTAGAAGGTTTGCTGACGTAAATTTACGTTATAGTAATTTTAGCGGCAGTGCGTATTTTGGCATAATTTCTTTACTTTTTGACATAATTATTAAAAATGGATAAGAAACTTTTTTCTAATGTCAGGTATTTGACGACCAATGAAAAAGATGAGCAGTGGGGCTTGTATATCAATACCGTAGGGTTCCAGTCTATTGCCCGTCACTCGTCTTATCCGCCTAAAGGCCACCCTTCCCAATATTGGTTTAATCCCGCAACCGGTAGAACATTACATGAATATCAGCTGGTTTATATTACAAAGGGGGAGGGGGTGTTTAGATCCGATTCTGTTGGATCTGCCCAGGTAAAAGCCGGACAGGTTATGATGCTGTTTCCAGGCGAATGGCACACCTATTATCCGCTAAAGGATACAGGCTGGGATACCTACTGGATTGGCTTTTATGGCGATTATCCCAGCCATTTAAACGGTTATCAATTTTTTACAGTGAATGATCCGATACTGGATATTGGATTTAATGAACGCATTGTTCATCTTTTTGATCAGGCTATTGAACTGGTAAAGCAGGAAAAATCCGGTTTTCAGCAAGCCGTTGCCGGCATTGTCCTCCATTTATTGGGGGCGGTGTACTATATCACGCAAAACAATCTCTTTGAAGATAAGGACATAGTAAAGAAAATTGAAAGCGCTCGTCTGGTCATGCGGGAGCATCCGGAAGGAAGCGTTCATCCTGAAAAGATTGCCGCTGACTTAAACATGAGTTATTCCTGGTTTCGGAAGATGTTTAAGCAATATACCGGACTTTCTCCTGCGCAATACCAGTTACAGGTAAAGCTTCAAAAGGCCAAAGCTCTTCTGGTGAGCTCTGCCATGACGGTGAAGGAAATAGCTTACTTGCTCGATTTTGAATCGCCGAATTATTTCACTTCATTTTTTAAAAGCAGAACCGGTTTTGCGCCCATTAAATTTAGAAGAATAAGCCGCGGAAAGAATTGACCGGATCGTTACCCTGTTTTTGAGTTTGAAGGATAATGCTGCTCTTCTATTTGGCAATTGCCGTCCGGCCGGATATCGGTTGTTGCCGTTCACCTGTTTAAGCGGATTTGTCGCCCTGTGTATCCTGGAGGTAAGTTTCGGGGGTAGCATTACGGAACAAATCCATTCCGGGTAACATGACGCATGTCACTTCCACCGGTTTTTTAAACCTAAGCTGGCAGGCGAAAGTCGCCCCGGCGTGGTCAGGATAGGCTTCAGACTTTTTTTTCAACCGGCATTAAATATTTCAGTACGGCGTCCCAGTCGGGAAATTTCTCCGTGCCGAAATGAATGTGCTCGCCTTTGAAGTTTTCTACTCCGTTGCGCAACCGGTCATCTATCAGCGCACGGCCGCAAAAGAGCCCTTTGTTATGGGAAAGTATCAATTTTTTAAAAGCATGCTCTCCCAGATGCTCTTCAACCCAGATGCGTTTTTCTGTCCAGGAATTGACGCCATGCCAATCAGGCGTGGAGAGTATATATACTTCATAGAGGTCGGAAAGCTTCCTGAACGCCTCAATAGCCCCGGGAATGGGCTTCAGATGGGTGAAAAAACCAAGCTCAGCGCTTAACGCGGCGGTAATTTCCCGCTGTCGGGTGCGTTCGTATTGATCAAATTCCGGGTACCTTTTTCTCACCGCGCCGTAGAAATCCACCAATACGCCGTCCATATCAATAAAAAGAAGGTCCTTTGTTGCCATAGATGAATAGTAGGTATTTTTATTGGGGTTTATCAGGAAAATAATTAAAAATATCTTGTGGCCGCATGAAGCCGCCCGTTTTGCCGGAGGTTCGGAAATGCCTGTCAAAATCCGAGCAGGTTTTTTTCCCGGGCGTCGTCCCGGTGACAAATAGCCCGCGTCTTCAGCTTGATATATAAGGTAAATCGGATAACCTGCTGCTTTTTTCTACAATAACGCCGCAGGTCAAAAGCCTAAAGCTTGCTTACTTCTATATTTTTCCACCGCACTTTGATACCGCCTCCCGCATGAATCTGTAATGCGATCTGTCCGGTGGAAGCACCAATTTTGGCATCTACCAGATGGATCATCTTTTCGCCATTTAACCAGGTGTCCACAGTATCGCCCTTAACGCGTACTTTCATCGTATTCCATTCGCCCATCTTTACATCGTCTTTACCTGCCGCAGGCTTTATAAGCCAGCCTCTTCCGTAGGATTCATAAATGCCGCCGGTATTGTTTCCAGGAGGGGCAACTTCAGCCTGCCACCCGGTTACCTTAGTCCCTTCGAAGGAGGAGTGGAAAAAGACACCGCTGTTTCCGTCGGCTTCTTGCTTAAATTGTAAAGTGAGTACAAAGTCTTTGAATTTTTTCTTTGTCCCCAGGTAGCCATATTGCTTATCCGGCCCGCTTTCGCACACCAGGGTTCCGTTGTCGTCTACATACCATTTTTCAGTACCATAGATTTTCCAGCCCTTCAGGTTTTTGCCATTGAAAAGAGAAATGGTTTTCTCTTTTTTTTGTGCCTGTGCATGAAGGACGGGTAAAGAAAATAAGGCCGCAATCAAAGTAAGGGTTAAACCGGATTGAATTAACTTTTTCATGATGTTTACGTTTTGCATGACAAGTGACAGGTATTAATAATGGGGTTAACGGGCAACGCTTACCGCGCGCTTTTCACGGATCACGGTAATCTTTATCTGGCCGGGAAACTGCATTTCATTTTGGATTTTCTGCGCGATTTCAAAAGAGAGGTTGTCGGCATCCGAATCACTCACTTTTTCACTTTCCACAATTACCCGCAACTCACGTCCGGCCTGAATGGCGAAGGCTTTCTCTACGCCTTCAAAGGCGATGGCGACATTTTCCAGATCGCGTATGCGCTGCATATAGCTTTGCATGATCTCTCGCCTGGCACCGGGGCGGGCCCCGCTGATGGCATCGCATGCCTGTACGATGGGAGCGATCACGTATTTCATTTCTATCTCATCGTGGTGCGCGCCAATGGCATTGATCACGGCAGCGTGTTCATTGTATTTTTCAGCCAGTTTAGCGCCCAGGAGTGCATGGCTGAGTTCTGTTTCATCGTCGGGCACTTTCCCCACATCATGCAGCAGTCCTGCCCGTTTGGCCAGTTTGGCGTTTAGCCCCATCTCAGCGGCCATGATACCACAAAGGTTGGCGGTTTCTTTAGAATGCATCAGCAGGTTCTGCCCGTAGGAAGAACGGAAGCGCATTTTCCCGACAAGGCGTACCAGTTCGGGATGCAGACCATGAATGCCCAGCTCAATTACCGTGCGTTCGCCGATTTCGCGAACCTGTTCCTCGATTTGCTTACGGGTTTTATTGACCACTTCTTCAATCCGTG
>CAYRJM010000114.1:0-4821 GCA_964424665.1 uncultured Chitinophagaceae bacterium | reverse complement strand
TTCACTTCTCTGGCAACTGAACGCCGACCGGGATTATCAGGATTGCCCTTCACGTCAGCATGCAGGCTGGCTTCAACAGTGAACTTGACGCTTTTTCCCCAAACCACCGACCTGAAAGTGTAATGGACCAACCTGATCCCGGTCCACGACAATGCCATAGTCGGATAGCTAGGTCATAAAACGCCAGCGAGGAGAATAAATAATTTTTGTTTAATCGATTAAATCTTTATCTTAGCCCCAGTTTTATCGATTAAACAAGGTTCCAGTATGAAGAAGCGGGTTTCTTTAAAAGATATTGCGCAGAAAGTCGGGGTTTCCACCTCTTTGGTTTCTTATGTGCTGAATAACCAGTTGGAAAACCGCATCAATAAGGAAACTGCTGAAAAAATCAGAAGGGTCGCCAGCGAGATGAGGTACCAGCCCAACCAGATTGCAAAAAGCTTAAAGAGCAATAAAACGCAAACCATCGGGTTGATTGTTTCCGATATCGCCAATCCCTTTTCCAGCGGAATCGCCCGCATTATTGAAGACGAAGCTAAACGAAATAATTATACGGTTATTTTCGGGAGTGCGGATGAAAACTATAAAAAATCGGAAAGTTTGATCAATGTCTTGTTGTCCCGGCAGGTAGATGGGTTTATCATCGCCCCTCCGGCCGGCCTTGAAAAGCAACTGATCCGGTTGCAACAGCAGGATGTCCCCTTCGTATTGATCGACCGCTACTTCCAGGACCTGGACGTAAGCTATATTACTATTGACAATTTTCAGGCTTCCTTTAATGCCGTGAAACTTTTAATTGAAAACGGGTTTAAAAACATAGGATTTATTAATTATAAAACAAAATTGATTCACTTAAAAGAGCGGACGAGAGGATATAAGGAGGCGCTTACACAGGCGGGAATACCGTTTGTCCGGCAAAACTTGAAAGAGATCAATGAAGACAATCTGAAAGAGGAGATAAAAATGGCGATTGATGAATTGATGAATCGCAAAAAACCTATTGACGCGCTGTTTTTTACTTCCAGTAACGTATCCATTGAAGGATTGGCTTATTTGTGCAGAATGGGGGTCGACGTTCCTGAGCAGTTGGGGGTGCTGTGTTTCGATGAAACAAGCGCCTATGATTTGTTTCAATGCCCGGTTACTTATATTAAACAACCCCTTAAAGGAATTGGCCAGACGGCCGTACAGTTATTGTTAAAGTCCATCAATGATCGGGTTGTTTCAAAAGTCGTTTTAAAAACGGAGATGATCGTCAGAAGTTCTACGCATCGAAAAAAGACAGTAAGAAAATAGCACAACAGCAGATTTGCAGGCAAAAAATAAGCATTCACTAAGAAAACGTATAATAATTTATTTCATTGTTTAAACGATTAAACACTTTAGAATGAGGAGTAAAAAAACAGCTTCCGTTATTTGTTTCGGCGAAGTGCTTTGGGATGTCTTTCCCAAGGGGAGGAAACCGGGGGGAGCGCCCTTAAACGTGGCCTATCATCTGAACCGCCTGGGAATAAACAGCAAGATTATCAGCAGGGTTGGCCATGATGAACTAGGAACAAACCTCTTGGAGTTGATGGACCGCTGGGAGATACCATCCACCATGTGTCAGGTGGATAAGCAATATGCCACGGGTAAAGTCATGCCAAAAATGGACAGCAATTATGATATGACCTATGAGATCCTTTTTCCGGTAGCCTGGGATTATATTCAGTGGGATGACCGGCATGCATCGGAAGTGAAGCAAGCCGACGCCCTGGTGTTTGGAAGCCTGATCATGCGCAACGAAGTATCCTGTCAGACGCTGCTTCAATTGCTTCCACTTGCAAAGTACCGGGTCTTTGATGTCAATCTTAGGGAACCTTTTTATTCCGCCGACATGGTGCTGAATATTCTGGAAAAAACGGAACTGCTGAAATTAAATCAATATGAACTCGACGTAATATGTAGTTGGATCAGTCCGGAAGTAAAAAAGGAAACCGATAAAATAGACCTCCTGCGGAACAATTATCAAATTGCAGAAATCCTGCTTACAAGAGGCAGCCAGGGGGCTTCTTATTACACCGGGGGGAAGAAGTATGACAGCGCGGCTTACGAAGTAGATGTGGCAGACACGGTAGGCAGCGGGGACGCTTTTTTGGCGGCTTTTTTAGCCCGGAAATTAGCCGGGGGAACGACAATAGATAGGCAACTTTCTTTTGCGTCGGCGCTTGGCGCTTTTGTAGCGTCCAGTCACGGCGCTTGCCCGGAGTACAGCCCGGCTGACTTGCAACAATTTGAGGACAAGTACACCTTTAAAAATATTGAAAGAAAAGTAAATACCTGAGCGATGATCAAATTCGGCACTTCAATGCTTTCCTGGATACCCTGCTGGACAAGGGAAGGGGGCGCTTATGCGATCAAAAAGGCCGCGCAAAGCGGATTCGATCTGCTGGAAATCTCTCTTCCTCCGAGTCTGGATATCGATGTTAATAGTACAAAGCGGCAATTAGCCATAAATAATATCGCTCCCCGTTTCACTTTGCTGTTGCCTGAAGAATGCCATGTGCCTTTTTATCCCCAAAAGGCGTTGAACCACATAAGGAGATCGCTTGACCTGGTCGGGGAAATGGAAGGCAGGCTTTTAGGCGGGGTGTTTTACGCTTCCATTGGCGCCTTTACGGGAGACGGGTGTAGCGAAGAAGAAAGGCGGGTAATCCGGGATGTACTCGCTGAAGGAACCTCCTACGCAGCGTCTAAAGGGATAACGCTCTTGCTGGAGCCGGTTAACCGCTATGAAACTTACGTGATGACCTCAACGAAGGAAGCCATGGCGATCATTTCCGCTGTCGGATCTCCCAATTTAAGGCTCATGCTTGACACTTTTCACATGAACATAGAAGAAAGTGGTTTTTATGAACCGATAATAGCGGCAGGTAAACATTTGCAATACATGCATATCTCCGGGAGCGACCGGGGAATGCCCGGGGAAGATAATATTTATTGGGATGAACTGTTCAGGGGACTTGCTGACATCGAATTTGATGGTGATCTGGTGGTAGAGAATTTTTCTTCAGAAGTGGAAGGCCTGGCTGGTTTGACCGCTTTATGGCGGAAGTCCGACTACGGGCCGGATGAGCTGGCGATAAAAAGCTTGCAGTTTATGAAAAGTAAAGCGCGTAAATGGGGCTTATGTTGATAACACAGACCCTGTAATTTTTACAGCAGATTATAAACCTTTTAATTTAACCTTGTTATGAAGCATATTGATTCTGAGGTAATTAAACGCCTCCAAGCCGGTGACAAAAAGGCCTTCGATATGATATATTGGCAATATAGCCATAAGATTTATCTCAACGCGTTGAAGCTGACGAAAGATGGCAATATAGCCGAAGACATCGTTCAGGAAGTTTTCATCACGTTATGGGAAAAACGGTTGTCGATTGACCCTTCAAGGCCTCTTTTAAACTGGATCTTTGTGATAAGCTATCATAAAGCTGTCGACTGCTTGAAAAGATCGTTAAAAACCGCCCTGGTCTTTGACAGTGTTTTTCCCGATATCCATCTTTCCGGTCCGGACGAGATCAACCAAAGAGAAAAACAATGGATGCTTATTGAAAGCGCTATTAAAAAACTTTCTCCGCAAAAAAGAAAAGTCTTTGAGCTGTGTAAACTGCAGGGAAAGACTTATGTGCACGCGGCCGAACAGTTGCAAATCTCTAAACATACGGTTAAAGAGTACCTGTCTGCCGCCATGAAGAATATTAAAGAATTTGTGCAAGCCTATGGCGCCGTGTGACCTCTGCGCCGGTTGAATGAATTTATAAAAAAAATAAAGTGTTTTTTCAAATTACTTCGAAACGACCTATGAAATGAAGGGTTTTCTACCTTGTTGATTTTATTCCCATCCCCCCCGATTTACCACTTATTCAGTATTATTGTACAAGGATGCAAATGCAATTTCCCCACAGGCTGCATGAGCAGGGCTTGTAGTTTTAAATTTTTAGCATGAAAAAATATTCACCGATAAATGTAAGCGTACTTTTGAAGCGCCCTGTATTAGACATTTTCAACGCTGCCACAGGGCTGTCGTTCTGGCCGGCCGCTTTACAGGGAAAAGAGACCGGCCATCGATACCTTCGTACTGCCCCTGAACCAGGCAGGAAATCGAATGCGCTTGCCCGCCGCTTGTTCTGTTGGCAGCGGGGAATTAGCGACGCCGACAGGCTGCCCGCCTTGTTGCATAAGTTAGAGGAAAATAACGTGCTATGCAGGAAATAATCGAGTTAAACCAAAAAAGCCTTTCTTCTCTTCCCAAAGCAGTTTCCCGCCCTTCCTACGACAGATCCAAGGTCAAAGCGGGGATCCTTCATGTCGGAATAGGAGGATTTCACCGGGCTCATCAAGCCTTTTATACCGATACCTTGCTGGAGAACGACCAGGCCGCCGGTTGGGGGATCTGTGGCGTTGCGCTGCTGGAAAGGGATCAACGGATTTATGATACTTTGCACCAGCAAGACGGCTTGTATACTTTAATGGTCAGGCAGCCGGACGGAAGCCTCTCGGCAAGCGTGATCGGCGCCATTGTGGAATATTATTTTGCCCCGGAAAACCCCCAGCGGGTGATTGAGAAAATGGCCAGCGACGCCATTAAAATAATTACCCTGACCATCACGGAAGGCGGATACAATTTTGATGCAGCCACCGGTGAATTTAAAATGAATGAACCGGATATTCAGTGGGACTTAACCCATGAGGACACGCCTAAAACCGTTTTCGGCTACCTGACGCAGGCGTTAAAGCGGAGAAAAGCGCGGAATCTTCCCCTGACGATCCAGTCTTGTG
>CAYRJM010000113.1:0-4922 GCA_964424665.1 uncultured Chitinophagaceae bacterium | reverse complement strand
GGGGCATCAGGCCAGCTCTTTTTCAAAGACCATGGCACGATCGCCGGCCGCGATTTGTTGCACCCATGTATTCAGCAAAGTAACCCACGCCGGATTATCGTTCAGACAAACCGTCGTTTCATAGGCTTCCCCGCCTGCCTGTAAAAAGATCTCTTTGCCTTCCATGGCTATTTCTTCCAGCGTCTCCAGGCAGTCTGTCGCAAAAGCCGGGCAGGTAACGACAAGGCGCTTAATTCCCTTTTTGGGAAGCTCGGAAAGCACATCCGACGTATAAGGCTGCATCCATTCGGTTTTCCCCAGACGCGACTGAAAAGAGATGCCGTACTGCGCCGTTTCAAGCCCCAAGGCCTGCGCCGTGAGATGAGTCGAGGCGATCACCTGATGGCGGTAACAAAATTTGTGCGCCGGAGAATCTACCGCACAGCAATCGGCGTTTTTCAGGCAATGTTGTCCTGTAATATCCCCTTTACGAATATGACGTACCGGTACCCCGTGATAACTAAACAACAGGTAATCTGTGGGTTGCTTTAAATACGGCCGGATCACGTCAGCCAGCAACTCGATATAGTGTTGATTTTGATAAAAAGGCCGGATCACCGTCAGCCGGAAAGGATAGTTTCCCTTTTTCCAGGCGTCCTTCACATACACCGCGGCCGTTTCATAAGAGGCCATCGCATAATGTGGGTACAAAGGGATCAGGATAACTTCTTTTAGCTCCGGAACGCGCTTCATCAGGTTTTTATAGGCGACCTCAGGACGAGGGTTTCCATAACGCATGACGGTTTCTACGGGAATTCCACTCTCCTGCTCCAGGGCCGCTCTGAGCCTTTCGGTAAGCACAATCAAGGGAGAGCCTTCCGGCAACCATGTTTTTTTATACGCTTCCGCGCTCCTGGGCGCACGCCGCGGCGTGATGATTCCCTGAACGAGCAAAGTACGGTACAGGTAAGGGTAGTCCATTACTTTCTTATCCATGAGAAATTCATCCAGGTACCTTTTCACATCGGCCACTTCCGTGGAATCCGGAGAGCCGAGATTCATGATAATTATCCCTAAATGCTTTTTTGACTGATCCATTAATAACTCCTTTGTGAAAGTCAGATTTTATTGCTGGCTGCAAATATCCACATAAAAAAAGTGTAAACTGCCTTTTTACAGAGATATGACAGAGCAATGACAAGCATACGCCATAACTTCAAACATGAATAGTATCTTTGCAATAGAATTTCAGTACTTTTTTTTCAACGATGCAACCAACAGTTACCAAATCATTGTCTAACTTTTATTTGGCGGGTATAAGTTATGAAAAAACCAATACCACAATTAGAAGTTTGTTCGCCTTTGATGACACCGCTTACAACAAATTTGGCCAACAGGTTTCTAAGGAGCGTATTCCGGAATGCTATGTCCTGTCCACCTGTAACCGAACTGAAATATATGGATTTGCGTCGGCTCCCGATCAGCTGATCGACGCACTCTGCCCATACACCAAAGGGACGGCCGACGTTTTTCGGGAACACGCCTATACCCTTCAAGGGGAAGCCGCGGTGAGGCACCTGTATGAAGTGGCATGCGGGCTGAGCTCACAAATACTCGGGGACTTTGAAATCATTTCCCAGGTAAAAAAGGCCGGGCGCACGGCAAAGGCCGCGGGGCTGCTGGGCACTTTTACCGAACGACTGGTCAACAGCGTTTTACAGGTTTCCAAACAAATTAAAAACGAAACAGGACTGAGTTCCGGAACCGTTTCCGTCTCTTTCGCCGTTGTTCAATACCTGCAACAGATCCATGACATTAAACATAAGAATATACTGCTGTTGGGCACCGGCAAGATCGGCCGCAACACCTGCAAAAACCTGCTGAACTACTTAGGGTCAAAAAATATTACACTCGTCAACCGCACGGAAGAAAGCGCGCAAAGCTTCGCATCGGAGCAGGGGCTTTCGCACGCGCCGCTCGAAGCACTCCCGGAGCACTTGGAGCAGGCGGATATCGTGCTGGTAGCCACCAACGCCCCCTCGCCGATCCTCCATAAAAAAGACATCTCCGGCCGGAATAAAATCATCCTTGACCTGTCCATCCCGCAAAACGTGGACCCTGGAGTAAGAACGCTCCCGGCCGTGCAGGTCATCGATGTGGACGAGCTCTCCCAGATACAAGACCACACCCTTGAAACGCGCAAGAAAGCCATTCCCCACGCCGCAGCAATCATCGAGGAACAGATGCAGGACTTTCTTTACTGGCACCGGATGAGAAAGCATGCCGTTATCCTCAAAGGGATGAAAGAGAAGATGGAGCAAATACATCGTAAAGAGATTAAGCATCAGTTAAAAGAAGCCCAGGTCGGTAGTGAAGAACTGGAAGCTTTATCCTCACGCGTGGTACAGAAAATGGTCAACGTTTTCGCCAGCAAGTTGCGAAGAGCAAACGGACAGGCGGATAATTATTGCCAGGTGCTCGGAGAGATTTTTGAAATACCGGTTAAGGAATAAAATGAAAGAGCAGATCAGGATAGGCACCCGCGACAGTCAGCTCGCCATGTGGCAGGCCGGCCGGGTGGCCGGGCTATTGCAACAGCAAGGTCATGAAGTACAGATCATTGCCGTAAAAAGCGAAGGGGACCTGAATTTATCTACACCGCTGTATGAAATGGGCGTAGAGGGTGTTTTTACCCGCTACCTGGACGCGGCCGTTCTCGATGGCAAGGTGGATATTGCCGTTCATTCCATGAAAGATGTTCCCACCGTGATGGCCGAAGGCCTGGCCCAGGCGGCCGTACTACAGCGGGGTCCTGTAAAAGACCTGCTGGTATACAAAAACCAGACCGCCTTCCTGGACGACCCGTCGGCCGCCAGCGTGATCGCAACCGGTAGTGTCCGGCGTAAAGCGCAATGGCTACACCGCTATCCAAACAGCATCATTACCGGACTAAGAGGAAATGTCAACACCCGCCTGAGAAAACTGCAGGAAAACGATTGGGACGGCGCCTTATTCGCAGCAGCCGGACTGGAACGCATTCGCCTGCGCCCGGATAACGCGATAGCATTAGACTGGATGTTGCCCGCGCCTGCACAGGGCGCGATTTTAGTTGTTTGCCAAAAAGACAACAAGCGGCTGTTGCAGGCCTGTAACCCGTTAAACGACGCCAATACCGCATTGTGCACAAAAATCGAACGGGATTTTCTCCGGACGCTGCTCGGCGGATGCGCTACGCCAATCAGCGCGCTCGCGACAGTAGATGGCGAAGACCTCCGGTTTAAAGGAAACATATTAACCCCCGATGGAAAGGAAATCGCAGCCATAGAAAAATCCATTCCCCTGACGATGTCCCATGAGCTTGGCCTCCTGGCAGGCGGGGAGATACTGGAAACGGGTGGCCGGGAGATCATCAATCAATTAACGAATAAATTAGTCAGTGATAAACGGGGGAAATAATGACAAAGGTATTTAGTACACGCCTGCTAAAGCAATCCGCTACCCACAAAGCGCTGACCCATGGCATAAAGATTACGGAAGCCTCCTTTATCCATATTGTACCTGTCTTATCTGAAGCCCTAAAACAAAATATTCTCAAGCAACTCAACCGGCCTGATCAGACCTTGCTGTTCACCAGTAAAAACGCCGCGGCTATCGTGCTGGATAATTATCTGGAAGGAATTCCTGAAAAAGTAATCGCCACCTGGAAATGCTATTGTCTTTCCGGAGCTACCAAGAAGCGACTGTCGACCCGCTTTGCCCCCTCCCGGATTCTGGCAGCAGCCGATCATGCGAAAGGGTTAATCGATAAAATAAGCGCGACGAAGCACACAACACCCATTCATTTCTTTTGCGGCAACAGACGCCGGCCTACCCTGCCTGACTTCATGCGGCAAAACAACATCGCGTATAAAGAATGGATCGTATATAACACCGAAGCCTCGCCGAAGCGGGTACAGGATCATTATGCAGGTTATCTTTTTTACAGTCCGAGTGCGGTAGAAAGTTTTTTTTCAAAAAACACGCTGTCAAAAGATAAACCCTGCTTCGCCATCGGCGCTACAACGGCGGCGGCTATACAAGAAACGATCAGCAATCCCGTATACATTAGTGAGAAACCAGATACCGATCATATGCTGCAGCTGTTATGCCGGTATTATAAAACGAAAGAATGAATACATTGGAAAACAATTTACTGCTCCGGGCCTTACAAGGAGAAACGGTTCCACGTCCCCCCGTGTGGATGATGCGCCAGGCGGGAAGGTATCTTCCCGACTACAGGAAGTTAAGAGAAAAATATCCTTTCTTCGAACGCTGTCAAAACCCTGAACTGGCTACTGAAATTACGCTTCAGCCGGTTGAACAGGTCGGCGTAGACGCGGCCATTATTTTTTCTGATATCCTCGTTGTTCCCCGGGCCATGGGAATGGAGGTTCAGTTGATAGAAAACAAAGGGCCCCTGCTTCCTCAGCCTATTCGCTCGGAGAATGACTTACTGCGTTTATGCCTTCCCGATGTAAAAGACCGGCTGCATTACGTCTTTGAAGCCCTGCAACTGACGAAAAAAACCCTGGCCGGGCGGGTACCGCTCATCGGCTTTGCCGGAGCTCCCTGGACCCTCTTTTGTTACATGGTGCAGGGGCAGGGAAGCAAGACCTTTGAGGCGGCCCGCGCATTCCTGTACAAAAATCCGCGGCTGTCCCACCGGATTATGGATAAGATCACCCAGACGACTATTCTCTATCTGAAAGCGCAGGTAACAGCCGGGGCGGATTGCATCCAGTTGTTTGACTCCTGGAGTGGTTTGTTAAGTCCGGATATGTTCGATGCTTACTGTCTTCCCTACAACCAGAAAATAATAGACGCTTTAAGCGAGGACTGCCCCACCATTTTGTTTGCCAAAGGCGCCTGGTACGGCCTGGAAAAGATGAGCGAAACCTCCGCCA
>CAYRJM010000112.1:0-5234 GCA_964424665.1 uncultured Chitinophagaceae bacterium | reverse complement strand
CAATTGATTATCTGTATATTACGACAAACCACACTTAAGGGGTGTCAAAGTCAGGAGCCCGTACACCGGAACGGTTAATGTATATGCTGCCGTTATTGATCCCACCGCGTCGGATTTTCCGGAAACTATTCCGGGCAGCCTAATGGCTAGTGACAGTGCCGGGCGAAGAGTTATGCTCCAGTCATACGGCATGCTCGCCGTAGCGCTGGAGTCACCCGCCGCGGAGCCATTGCAGGTAGCGCCGGAAAAAATGGCGACCCTTAGTTTTACCATTCCGGCCGATTTAAGGAAAACAGCGCCGGCCAGTATCCCGCTTTGGTATATCAACGACGCAGGGCTTTGGCAGGAGCAGGGAAGAGCCTACCGGTCGGGGGATATATACAGCGGCGAAGTCAGTCATTTTTCTTTTTGGAATTGCGATACGGCTTTCAGCACCGTTAGGCTGAATTTAACGGTAAAGGACAGCAAGGACCGGCCGGTGCAATACGCTTCGGTAAGATTACGCAGCAGCAGTTACGGATCAAGCTATGGCTATACGGATTCCTTGGGAAGGGTCAGTGGACTAATACCTTTTAACGATGAGGTCGCCGTTAGTATTTCTTCCGGCAATTACTGTACCGTCAGTTCAGTCGCCCGGACTATCGGACCCTTCACCGAGTCTGCAGCTGTTGAGATTACCGCCGATGACCTTTCTTTAACCGACGTCTCAGGCAGGATTCTCAGCTGCGATGATAAACCTTCAGCAAAAGGAGCCGCGCTTATCTATTACCGGAACAACAGGTATATCGCGCCGGTTGATCCGTCGGGAGCCTTTCATCTTGTACTGACAAGATGCGGGGCCGGGGAGATGGCTACCCTTATTGGAATAGATTCTTCCGGAAAGCAACAAGGCAGTCCGAAGGATTTTCCGGTTTCCTCTTCTTCCGTTGAAGTCGGTGACATCAAAGCCTGTGGTGTTTCTACAAGCCAATTTGTGCACTACACATTGGACGGCGTCTCTTACCGTTTAAATGATGCCAACAGCACTGCTTTCGAAGCCTTTGATACGGTATCTCTTTTTTTCTTGCGCGCCGACAACAAAACGCTGGAGAACTCCATTTTCTTTATCCTGCCGGATGAAGATCCAAATAAATCACCTTTGCCAAACCTGAGCTTTAAGATCGGTAAAAAACAATTTGGCCAGACTGCTCCCGGCGGCATTACCGTCTCCCTGACGAATTTTCCCCAAACGGCGGGAGAATACTTCGAAGGAAGCTTTGCGGGTTATTTTTCGGACGGCGACAAGCAATCGCATCAGGTAAGCTGTACTTTCCGGATCCAAAGAGACGAGCGCGTAAGGTAACAGTCTGCGCCTGTGCGCCGGACAGGAATCCGAAAAACGTCATCGGTAATAAAACCAATATCCTTTACTTATCCAACGTGAGGATCCAGCTCAGGGCATTGGTCATCATCGGCTCCACACTTGTTTGATGATTGCCGCCCTCAATGGGATAAAACGCTACATTCGTAGCGCCTGCATCTTTAAATCGGTTATAAGTTACCTGTGAAGTTTCAAAGGGTACGGTTACATCAGCAGTGCCATGAAAAAGCCTTGTAGGACTTTTAGGCACCCAGGTTAAAAAGCTGTTTTTGGCCAATTGCGTTTTCAGGGGAGTCTCTTTGTCCGTATTTTTCAAGTCGGCATAAAAGACGGGATTGAATAATGCAGCAGGGGATTCCGTCAGGGCCTGGTCTATCTCTCCGCGGGTTTTGCTGCCGTTAAGCAGATCGGGCATCTCAGAAGCATAGGGCTCCTGGAAATAATAAGTGTAGGGTTGGGACCATCCGTAGGTATCGGTGTAGGCTTTGATAATAAATGCCAGAAAAGAAGGAGCGGAATAAGTAGGGGCTTGGGTAATAAAAGAAAGAAAAGTTTCCAGATCGTAACCACCGGCGCCCTCCGCAGCCGCGGTCACGGTCAACTGGCTGGAAGGGGTCGTTTCAATTTGCTTTTGTGCCGCCATGGTCACATAAGCCCCTTCTGAGTAGCCCAATAAAAACAAGCGGTCGCTGGTGGAAAACTTTTGTTCCTGCAGAAAGAACTTAACGGCCTTAATCATATCGACGACCGTTGAGCCTGCAGACGCTTTATCATAGTAAGGATGGGTGATACTTTGAGAAACCCCGTAGCCGATATAATCGGGTAGTATTGTCACGAAGCCGAGCGAGGCCAGTAATTCAAAGCCGGTGGAAGCGGCAGGGAAGTTAGAGGGAGCGTCTATGGATCTAAATAATGTGCCATGCTGCGCGCTAAGTAAAGAAGGGGGATCCGGGCTTCCCTGGGGAATGGCCAGCAGTCCGGAAACAGAAACCGTATCTCCTTTAAAAGTTGTTTTATAAACAACTTTATAAAATTCTACCTCATATTTAATCAGGAATGCCAGGCTTCCAAAGCCGTCTTCACTTGCCAGTTTTTTCAAGTCACTCGTTGAATAGGTCCCCAATGAGGTGGCCGATACAAAGTATTTATTCTCCGGCTGTGATGGTTTCTGGACTTCATCGTCCTTTTGACAGCCGGTCCACGCCACTATAAATAATAACAGCATGCAGGTCAATAATCCGTTCTTTCTCATTTGAATTATCATTAAAGTTAAGAAATATTTAGGCGTTTTTACGATAAAATATTTTCCATTGTCGGTTTCCCCTTAGTTTGTAATAGCAGCCGAGGTGCTGGCAGGTCGTCTGTCGAGATGATAGCCGGGGTATCAGCAGTAAGGGCACCCTCCCGGTTTACTTCCTTATATCGCGATTGTCAGAAAGGCGTTTGCAACGAGCACGCCACTACGCTATATGGTGATCTTATGCTTTTTTAAAAGTATGGTAATGGGCAGGCAAGGCCGCTTCGGAACCCTCCGCAATAGCCTGGCCTGCATAATAGCTGCTAACGAAAGCTGAAAGAATACCATATGAAGCGGCGGGGTGTAACGGTACGAGACGTTTCCAACAGCAAGCCGGTTTTTTCGGTAGGCCTTTTCTGAATAACCCATAGTGAATTAATTTGAAATGTTTGAATGTTGTGGCGATATTTTGAGCATATACGTTGTTACGTTTCTATATTTAACGGCCATTGAAATATTTGAGGCGGGTAAGCGCCATAGCGTTCAATAATCACTTCCTGAATCACTTTTCTGAATGTGATTAATGCATTATTACAGGCTTCGTCAGTAAACCACAGGTCGGCGTCAATACCTCCCTTTGGAATGAGCGGTGTATAAGGGCTTGAAAAGACGAAGATGTAGATGAAGTCTAACATTTCTCCTATGGTTCCGGTTTTGGGCAGGTACGTTAACAGTTCCCTGGTAGGTAACGGTTTTTGGGGATCAGGCAAAACGGAGGACTGCAGACAAGGAGGGAAATTGGCCACAAAGGTAAAAGCGGGGGTGTCGGAAGTACGCAGCCTGGAAGCGCCATGCATACTCACCCGGTAAACAATACTTGTGAGTACACGGATCAGACTTTCTTTATCCTTTACTTCGGGGAGCCCTTTTAGGTTTCCCTCTTTAGGGTTAGCCGATGCAGCCATCCACTTTTGCAAGTCCTTATCGCCAGCGATGCCGTCGTCTGTAAACATCGTTTGTACATAGGAGGAAACAAACTTTTCGGTGGCATTCCAAACCCGGAGCATGATTTTTACGATAGGGTATAGGTCCCATTCTTCGGTCAAAGTAAAATCACGGGCTTCAATGCCCAGTTTTTTTAATTTTACTTTAGGATCATCGTCGAAAAAAGTACGTCCATTGGCGTAGTTATTCACCAACGTTAAAAAAGCACGGGAACTGGCGACCGAAGTAGGCGGAGCAATGGAAGACCAGATAAGGAGCAGAATATTATTAAAGCCAGTCAGATGTTCTGATTGAGGCAGGAGCAGTTTAGAGACCGGGTGCCCATCGGAAAGATGGTTTTTCATGGTCGTCTGCATGGCTGCAGTGACCAGATGCCACTGATAAAGATGACCCATAATAATACCATATACCGTGATAGCGGTCCGTGCCGCTTGGAGCGCGTATATCCAACTCCCTGAAGAGCAAACGCCGTAACGATAGGTTTGCTTACTTTGGTCTTCATAGTTACTGACTGTAACAACAAAAGGAGTCAAAGCTTTTGTTTGAGGGTCGCGCTTCAGCAGAGTAACGGTTGCGGGTGTGAACCGTTCGAAACCACGCATTTTCGCTGACGTAGCCTGATTAAAAATACGCATATCTATTCTGTAAAGATTCCCTTCCTGATATGCCGTCTCTATTTCGTTATCCCATACATCCGCCATATCCTTTTTGGCGGAAAGGGCAGTAGGACCGGATAACTTTTCCAGGATCAGTAAATTGTATGCGAGACCATGGTGGGCAATCATGGGCCAGAATTGACGGTTGGCTTCATCTGGGTCTTTAAGCGCTGCCGACCAGTCTCTGAAAAAAGGTTTTGCCTCATCATATATGCCATCAAATGTGGTGAGGGATAAAGCAAACTGTTCTGGTTCATCCAAAGATAATGCGGATAATGGCTCCTCCGGATTAAGCGATTCTCCGTTTTCTTGATTTTTTAAAATTTCCGTATGCAGTAAGGCAACGGCAGCGGAAAGATTGTTCTTCATGCCCTCGACCAATTCCTTTTTCTTGTTCTCTTTATGCTTTTCTACTTTATCAGAAAACAAAAAATCATAACCACTGGCACTAAAACTTTGAATGGTAAATGTTTTTGAAAGGCCGTTTTTTGCCTGTGTTGTTTCTTTTCCCCGGCCCAACAATTTTAATAAGGTGCCGATCCAGCTACTGACCTCTATGGGAAATGCGGGCAGATTTTTGTACCCCAGCCAATAAAGAGGCAATTGATGTATGCGGTTAAAAAAGTTCATGCTTGATTTTTTTATCGTTGAAATAATATATGGCCGGCAATTACGCGACTCCCCGAAAAGGTATGCAGGAGGTGCGCTCCGGTTTACTTTTGTAGGACGAATGAAAACTTTAGTAGATGCTCCTCCATTTATCCCGGGTTGCCCGTTTCAGATGGTAAAGGTATGTATGAGGTAAAGCCCGGGTGGGGAATGTATGCGAGTAGCCAAATGCTGTATGTAAACAGCAGGATCTTGTATGTAAGCCGTATTTGCAAAAGCGCTTCAATACTCTTCCCGATTACAGGCCTCGTTAGGCGGCCAAAGGCTGGAATCAACGCCGCGATGTAAATGCGGTTTAATATTTATC
>CAYRJM010000111.1:0-5550 GCA_964424665.1 uncultured Chitinophagaceae bacterium | reverse complement strand
TAAAAAGCATTCAGGCTTTTCAATGAGGGTGCAAAGGTAAACAAAAAAAGCTAGGGAGCATGCTCAAAGTGCAGCCAAAAAGGCCAAAGTATCTACTCCGTCGGCATAGTCCTCCAGCCGGGGCCTCTGTGCGCTCCCGAAACCAGTATGGCCCTGGCCGACGATGCATTGCAGGTCATCGTTTTTGCCGAGGGACTGCTCCAGCTGCTGCCTGTCAGAATAAAAGGCATAATGCACAACACTAACAGGAGAGAATACCGACTCATGCGGATGCAGCAAAACGAGGTCATTTGTCATATAGTAGGCCTGGTTCAGCAACAACAGCGACAGCTGGTAATCGAAATTGTTCTTATAGTGGTACACATCTTTGAGATACGCATACTTTTGCATAGCCTCCAGCAGCGGCACAAAATCGTATCCTTCCGGAACAAATATTTTAGTCACATTGCGGCACCCTCTTCCGAAATACATCAGCATGTCATCGGCCAATAACTCCAGGTCTTCCCGTGTCTCTTCCCCATTCAAAACAGCTACCGCGGTACGGTTGCGTCGGATGATATGGGGATATTTCCCAAAATACTGCTGAAAATAACGTGCCGAATTGTTGCTGCCCGTAGCAATATAGGCGGCGCAACCGTTGAGTCTTTCCGCTATGGAAAGCTGTTCCCCGATTGCCGGCTCCCAGGCCCTGAGCTTGTCGACAAAATGAGGAAGCAGTACCTGGTCTTTTGAAGAAAGCTTCATGGCAATCGGGTGGTTGGAAAGAAAGCCGCACAAAAGGTCGTGAAAACCGACGGCCGGCAGGTTACCGGCCATGACGATCCCTACCGGCTTGCTGGATTGCGCTGATTCCGATAAGTCGTACCGGGAAACCCACTCCCTGAGGCGCTCCTCCTGGAGAAACGCTTCCGCAATGGCGCGGGTGGCGGCGTCCACAAATTCAGAAATAAACCAGCTGTTCTGCAGCGTTGCTTTTTCTTTTACTGCTTTCCACTCGCTGTTTTCTGAACGTATATAATTGCCTAACTTTGCCAGTAAAACTACTTTTTCTGATAAGGGTAGATTCATTCTGAATTATTATTCTTTTAGATTAAGATGTAGTATTTTTGTTTTTAGCAAAATTATTGAATCATTATTAAATCCGAAGATAATCATGGCTATTATCATAACTGACGAATGT
Organism: uncultured Chitinophagaceae bacterium; assembly: GCA_964424665.1. Taxonomy (GTDB): domain Bacteria; phylum Bacteroidota; class Bacteroidia; order Chitinophagales; family Chitinophagaceae; genus FW021-bin31. The sequence continues at coordinate 4,370 of CAYRJM010000111.1, read as the reverse complement.
ATTAATTGTGGTGCCTGTGAGCCGGAGTGTCCGAACAACGCCATCTATGAAGGAGGAGTGGAATGGGCCATTGAAGACGGCAATACCGTAAAGGGCGAGTACACGCTAATGGACGGCTCGGTAACGGATGCCGCGGAACGACATGCGCCCATTAGTGATGATATCTATTACATCGTTCCTGATAAATGTACTGAATGCCAGGGGTTCCATGAAGAGCCGCAGTGCGCTGCCGTATGCCCTGTGGACTGTTGTATTCCCGATGAAAATCATGTGGAAACGGTGGAGGAACTGTTAAACAAGAAAGCAAAAATGCACCTTTGACCATCGAAAAATCGCCTAGCGTATATTTAATACCGCGGTATGAGAAAAAACATTGCCCTTTTGGCGGGAGGTTATTCCGGAGAATACGATATTTCCGTACAAACCGCCACTACCATAGCATCGCACCTGGATACGGCTAAATACCGCATTTTTACTATTTTGATCCAGAAAGACAAATGGCTTTACCGGGAAACCGAAGGCGAAGAAGCTTTCATCGATAAAAACGATTTCTCCCTGACATTACAGGGGGAAAAGATACAGTTTGACGCGGTTTTTTTGGCCATCCACGGAACTCCGGGAGAAGATGGCAAGCTGCAGGGCTACTTCGACATGCTGCGAATCCCTTATACGGGCTGTGGTGTAATCGCCTCCGCACTAACCTTTAATAAAAGCTACTGCAACAAGGTAGTGGCGGCGCTGGGGATCGTCCACGTCGCCCGCTCCGTCCATCTTTTTTATAATCAGCCTTATGCGCCGGAAGAGATCTTAAAAAAGCTTAAGCTTCCCGTATTTGTAAAGCCCGCCGAAGGAGGCTCCAGTCTCGGCATGTCCAGGGTTTCCAAGCAGGAAGCCCTCCCTGAAGCCATCCGGCTGGCCTTTGAAACGGACCGGCAGGTGCTGATAGAGGAACAGATTACAGGGCGGGAGCTGAGCTGTGGGGTTTTCAAATCGGAACATCAGATCATTGCCCTGCCGGTAACGGAGGTTAAAAGCCTGAAAGAATTTTTCGATTACGAAGCCAAATATTCACCGGGGATGGCGGAGGAAATAACCCCGGCAGAAGTTCCAGACAGTATTTCCGTTAAAATACAAGAAGCCGTCAAAGCGCTATACCTGCATCTTCATTGCAAAGGCATCGTGCGTTTTGATTTTATTCTGGAAGCCGAAAGTAACGACTTGTATTTTCTGGAGGTCAATACCATGCCAGGCCAATCCCCCGGCAGCATAGTGCCGAAGCAGATAAAAGCCGCAGGCCTTGATTCTGGTGAGGTTTATGAATCATTAATTAAAGAGTGTTTAACCTCTCTTTCATGAGAAAATCATAAACTTGCATCGGAAAAACATATTTCAGACTTAATGTAATTCAATTTTCATGTTTAAATGGCTCACACATCGCTCTTTTGGCATTAATCTGATCGCTGCTATTCTTTTGGTTGCGCTGGTGGCCTTCGCCTTTTTTCAGTCTTTAGGCTATCTGACCAAACATGGGGATACCATCAAAGTACCCAACGTTATTCACCAAAAAATAGGGAAGGCGGACAAATTGCTGAGCAGCGGTGGATTTGAAGCCGTAGTGCAGGATTCCGCTTATGTGGACTCCCTGCCGCCCTTTGTGGTGGTAGACCAGAAACCCGCTGGAAACAGCATTGTTAAAACAGGACGGACCGTTTATCTGACCTTGAACAAAAGCGTACCGCCTAATACCGCCATGCCGGAGCTGGTCAATTATTCCTTCCGCAGTGCGGAAATGACCTTAAAATCCCAACGCCTCAAGCTGGGCGATACGATCTACAAGCCTGATATTGCCGAGGACGCGGTTTTAGAACAGTTGTATAACGGCAAGCCGATCAAGGCCGGCACGATGATTCCGGAAGGCAGTGAAATAACGTTGGTATTGGGCAATGGGCTGGGCAATGTAGCCAATAGCGTGCCCAACCTCGTAGGGCTTACCTACCTGCAGGCCACCGACCTGATCAGTGCCAGCAGCCTGAACATTGGCGTGGTATTAACCAACGGAATGATCACCGACACGGCCAATGCCTATGTTTTCAAACAAAATCCGCCTGTCAAGGATGAAACCGGTGCGCCTAACCGCATCAGGGCAGGGGCCAGCGTTGATCTTTGGATTACCCAAAACAACCCCGCCGATTCCACCGGGTCCATGGACGTCATGCCTTGAAGAGACACAACCCTATCACCTGAGAAAAAATAGCAATTATGGAAAATATCACGGTAGAAGACCTGAAAAAGCGCCTGGATAATGGCGAAAAGATCAATCTCATCGATGTACGTGAGCCACATGAACATGAGGAGTTCGATATTGGTGGACAATTGCTGCCGCTGGGCCGCATCAAATCTTACGATGTAGAAGAATTAGAGCCCATGAAAGAACAAGAGCTGGTACTATATTGCCGCAGTGGCAATCGCAGTGGCCAGGCCGCTCTGATTCTGGAAACGATGGGATTTGAAAACGTTAAAAACCTGGAAGGCGGAATGAAAAAGTGGCAGGAGCAATATGGAGAATAGGCATTGCCCTGGACCCGATTATTAAAACCCACCTCGTTTCCCGCCCCTCCTCCGAGAATCGCTTAGTAAAACCGCCGGCGTTTTTTGTAGCCGCAAACTCGAACCGAGTTATGGCGGATATAAAGCTGTTTGGCGAACTGTAAATGCCAGAAGTCAACGAGCTATTACAAATTCGATTTCATAGTCGATATTGTTGCCATTTGATAATGTGTCTGAAAATTCGTGGTGATATTATTAAATGAAGTCGTGTTAAGTCTATTAAACAGGATATTCAACTATTATTTTACCGTCTATCCTGGGTTTCCCTTCTTTTATTTTAGTTACCCAACTATACAGTAGATCGAGAACTCGATGCAATTGATCAGTACAATCGGATAGCATATTAGGGTCGCTACTAATTCAAACAGTTGGTGTAATTTGGGTGTGTGTATGTATAACATAAACTTCTTGTACATCTGAATCCTATTTCTTTAAAATATCGGTAATATATTCTATGGGTGGACAAGTTACCAACATTGAGATTCATCTGCCGATGATAGCCCCTGGCGCATCGTTTCAATATCCAGCTTAGCTTTGGTAAGCGCCTGATACAGGGCCGGATTTGCAAGGCGTGTTAGTGTGATCGGAGGTATGCTATTTCGCGCCATTGTCTTTACCCAGCCGGGGGTGAACAAGCAAATTATTATATTTTTTTTAGGTATTCGAGGCACGCAGTGCAGATAGACTGCACTCCCAGTTTGTAGCTTTGTGGAAAAGTTAAAGCTATGTTTCAAGGGACAAGCCATGAGCAATTTGTCAGGCATTTTAAAGATGAGGGGGGTTGCCTTCAATACTTGCCTGAGCTAAAATGGGATCTGGAGCGGATTGAGTCCGGCAGCAGCAAGAACTTTCCATAGCTACCTACGCGTGAGAAGTAAGCCCTGGCTACGTGGAATTCACCTTCATTACGCTGAAAATCATGTTCGGGGATACTTTCGTTTTCGTTTCAATCGGAGAAACTTTCTGAATAATATATTGGACAAACTACTAACAGGAATGGTGACGGCCAGGCCGTTATTCATAACCGCAAGAGAAGTAGTTGGCCCCTTCTATTATTTCATAATCCGATGACAAGTACAATAAATAATTCATGACATAACAATATTTCGCTTTATGAAAAAAAAGACGCAACAAAAACCCAACATTAAGATTGGGAAGTATATCGATCCTTTATCGGATTTTGGCTTCAAACGCCTCTTCGGGAGCAAGCCCCATAAGGACTTGTTGATCAATTTTCTGAATGAATTGTTCAAAGGAAGAAAGGTAATCGCAGATCTTACTTATATTAAAAATGAACGTCCCGGACCCCGTTCTAAGAGCCGGAAGACGATATTCGATCTTACCTGTACCGGTAGCGACGGAGAACAATTCATTATTGAAGTGCAGCGAATACGGCAGCAATTCTTTAGAGACAGAGCAGTGTATTACTGTTCCAGGCTTATCCATGACCAGACAAGCCAAGGCAGCCCTTGGGATTATTCTTTGAAAGAAGTGTATTTTATTGGTCTCATGGACTTTGCCCTGGATGATTCTCCTGCAAAAGAATACCTGCATAGGGTACATTTGAGCTATGAAGATTCCGGTAAGGTTTTCTACAAAAAGCTGGGGTTCACCTTCATAGAAATACCAAAATTTACCAAGACGGAAAAAGAATTGAAAACAGGCATTGATAAATGGCTGTTTGTCCTGAAAAATCTTAATCGGTTACAAAAAATTCCTTTAATTTTGAATTCGAGGATATTCGGGCGGCTATTTGAGATAGC
>CAYRJM010000110.1:0-5681 GCA_964424665.1 uncultured Chitinophagaceae bacterium | reverse complement strand
GTAAGATATACCGCATCATTCATAAAGACAGGGTTTTTAAGTTACAAAACTACTGCTTTTTTAAGCGAATTTCCATTTTCGCTTAAAATTCAGCAGAAATAAGGGCTTGGAAGCTTATCCACACCCTGTGTAAAAAAGAAGGTTATCCACCTGCCTAAATACGTTACTTTCGTATGGGCAAACTGCAGGATGCTTTTAGAGCTATCGAAATTATCCTTCAAAAGACTGATTTCATCATGGATCTACATAAAATTTTACCGCTATGAGTAACCAAACAAAAAAAGGACTTCGCTTTTCCAGGCATTTCACCAAAGATGGACGGCGTCCCTATGACCAGTTCAAATACGACAAACGCACTTCGGTCATACGAAATCCCGATGGAGAAGTGGTCTTTGAGATGAAAGACGTCGAAGTACCGGAAGGGTGGTCGCAAATAGCCACCGACATACTGGCCCAAAAATATTTTCGCAAAGCAGGTGTCCCGGGCGATGACGGCAGCGAGGGCAGCGAAACTTCCGTCAAACAAGTGGTCCACCGCATGGTCAACTGCTGGAAAACCTGGGGGGAGCGCCATGAGTACTTTGCTTCGCCAAAAGATGCGGAAATCTTTTATGATGAGTTGGCTTACTGCATGTTGAACCAGGCTTGTGTTCCCAATTCCCCCCAATGGTTTAATACCGGACTGCACGAGAGCTACGGCATTACCGGCAAACCCCAGGGGCATTATTTCGTTAACCCGAAGACCGGAAAAGTTCAAAAATCCACCTCGGCCTATGAAAGACCGCAACCTCACGCGTGTGCGCGTTATAATACGCTTTTGTTTACCAACCAGGGCATTCTGAAAATCAGGGATATTGTAGAAAATAACTGGCCCGGGTTAAAAATATTTGATGGAAAGGAATGGTCTCAGCTGTTGGCGGTCAAAAACAACGGCGTCAAAAAATTGTACCGCGCAACATTGAGCAACGGAAATTTCCTTGAATTTACCGGCGATCACCTGGTATGGGCCTGTGACAAGCGCATAGCGGATGGCGGCAGCTACAGCTGGCAACAGTTCGAAACCCTGCTGGGGAAAAAGGTTCAACAAACTGCCCTGTCTCATGCGGTTCCGGAAATTGCGCTTGTCCATGAAATGGCCGAAGAAGCCGGCTCTTTAAAACAACCTTTTCAGTTCACCAGGCAATTGATGCAAACTGATGCGCTGGATACCGATAATGCTTCGCGCAAAGCCGCCTACGCCCGCGCCGCATTGGCCGGCTGGATAGTTGGCCATGGATATTATGATAAAAACACTCCGCGTAACGAAGCCTCTGCGTTTGGCGCCATCACGGTAAATGAAGATGAATATGCCCATGTAACCCGCCTCTTTGAAGCACTTTTTGGGACCTACAAGACTGTAATCCGTAAAAGCATTGATGATCTATACCGGATCATAAAGCTCGACGGCCAACAGGCGGATTCATTTGCAGATGCCTATGAACTTCACCAACCCGCGTTAACCGCTCATGTTCCTGAAAAGATTATGCGGGGAAGTATTCCTGAAAGATGCTTGTTTTTACAAAGCCTCTTTCAGACCAAAGGCGGTATTAGGAACAGACAGGAAAAAGGTCGTCTGGGCGGCGAAGTTATATTGACTTCCATCAGCGAAGATCTCGTTCATGAAGTACAACAATTGTTGTTAAGCCTGGGTATATTTGCTGAGGTTTCTGTAGTTAAAGGCCATAGGGAGGCTCACCAGCACTCCTTTCAATTAACCATCGCCTGTGAATCAGAACGAGAAAAATACGCCCAACTTATCGGGTTCGTCTCTAAAGAAAAAAACACGCTGCTTCAGCACCTCAACGACCGTATCTCAGGCCGGCAAAAAGAAACGACCAGTGAACTGACTGTAGTATCTATTGACTTCATAGGAGAAGAGGAGGTTTATGATGTTCAGACGGCCTCTGCGCAATTTGCGGCAAATGGCGTTACGGTACACAACTGTTTTATCCTCAGTGTAGATGATGACCTGGTCAATGATGGGGGAATAATGGATCTCTGGGTCAGAGAAGCCCGCATTTTTAAATACGGTTCCGGCGTAGGTTCTAACTTTTCAAAAATCCGTGCGGAGGGAGAGATTTTGTCCGGCGGCGGCTCTTCCAGCGGATTGATGAGCTTTCTGAAAATCGGGGACCGCGCTGCCGGCGCTATCAAATCCGGCGGGACCACCCGCCGCGCAGCGAAAATGGTTTGCCTCGACCTGGACCACCCCGAAGTGATCGAATTTATCGACTGGAAAGTAGAAGAAGAAAAGAAAGTAGCCGCATTAATGGAGGCGGGTTTTAAAGGGGGGTACGAAGGAGAAGCCTATCTTACTGTTTCGGGGCAGAATTCCAATAATTCGGTTCGCATTCCCAACAGCTTTTTTCATAAGCTTTCAGAAGACGCCGATTGGGAAATGAAAGCCCGGACAACCGGAAAAACCATGCGCAGCATTCCGGCAAAGGATCTCTGGAATAAGATCGCTTATGCCGCATGGCGCTGTGCCGACCCGGGCACCCAATACGACACCACCATTAACGAATGGCACACTTGTCCTGCTGGTGGAAGGATCAATGCGTCCAATCCCTGTTCGGAATATATGTTCCTGGACAATACGGCCTGTAACCTGGCCTCGATCAACCTGCGGAAGTTTTTTGATCCGGAAGAAGGCCGCTTCGACGTGGACAGCCTGGAACATACCATACGCCTTTGGACCGTCGTACTGGAGATTTCGGTTTTAATGGCCCAATTTCCCTCCAGGGAAGTGGCCAAGCTAAGCTATGACTATCGTACCCTGGGGCTGGGATTTGCCAACCTGGGATCCACTTTAATGGTCAACGGTATTCCCTATGACAGCGAAGAAGCCCGGGCCATCGGCGGTGCCATCGCGGCCATTATGACGGGAACAGCTTACCGTACCTCAGCGGAGATGGCAGAAGTACTCGGCCCGTTTAACAAATTTGAAGACAATAAAAAAGCCATGATGCGTGTTATGCGCAATCACCGGGCGGCAGCCTATGACGCCGCCGACGCCTACGAAGACCTGGAAATAAAACCCCAGGGTATAAAAGCACAGCATTGCCCTGATTATCTTTTGAAAGCGGCAACAAATGCCTGGGACCAGGCGGTGCAAATGGGAGAGAAATATGGCTACCGCAACGCACAAACGACTGTTATAGCCCCCACCGGCACAATTGGTTTGGTCATGGATTGTGACACCACGGGTGTTGAGCCCGATTTCGCATTGGTTAAGTTTAAAAAGCTTTCCGGGGGAGGTTATTTTAAGATCATCAATCAGTCAATTCCGCTGGCACTTTCACATCTGGGGTATAAACCCAATGAAGTAAAGGCTATTGTAGATTATGCGAAAGGCACCGGCACTTTCCTCGGAGCGCCTTTTATCAATCATCAAACATTGAGTGAGAAAGGGTTCTTGGCCGAAGAGCTTAAAATGCTCGACCATGCCGTAAAGACCGCTTTTGAAATTGGTTTTGTATTTAATGTCTACACCCTGGGGGAGCCTTGCCTGAAACGCCTGGGATTTTCGCCGGACGCCTATAAGTCCCCCGATTTCAGCCTGTTGGAAGCGCTTGGCTTTACCGAAGAGCAGATTGAAAAAGCCAATGACTATGTTTGTGGAACCATGACCGTGGAAGGTGCCCCCCACTTAAAGAAAGAACATTTGCCCGTCTTCGATTGTGCCAACAAATGCGGCAAAAAAGGAGAACGGTTTATTCATGCGCACGGTCATATTCGCATGATGGGGGCCGTACAACCTTTTATTTCCGGCGCTATTTCGAAAACCATTAACCTGCCGAACGAAGCCACGGTCGCCGAAATTGAAGACGCTTACCGGTTAAGCTGGGAACAGGGCCTGAAAGCGTGCGCACTCTACCGGGACGGCTCCAAGCTGTCTCAGCCGCTCAGCAACAAATCCGACAAAAAGAAAAAGACGAAAAAAGACGGATTGGAGGATGCGGTCGCAGAATTGCTGCCCCAGGTAAATAAACTCACCATCGATGAGCTGCTGGAAGAAATAACCCATCGCTTACAGCAAAGTCCGGATACCAAGCTCATGCGGAAGTTGTCCGGTATTGTCCAGCGGAAACAATTGCCCGCCAAACGCAGGGGTTTTACCCAAAAGGCAAAAGTCGGCGGACAGGCCATCTTCCTTCGCACCGGGGAATACGGAGACGGTACCTTAGGAGAAATCTTTATTGACATGGCCAAGGAAGGGGCTACCATGCGCAGCATGCTGAATTGCTTCGCTATCGCGATCTCTATCGGTCTTCAATATGGCGTGCCGCTGGAAGAGTTTGTGGATAAATTCGTATTTACCCGCTTTGAACCTGCCGGTATGGTAGAACACCCGAATATCAAATCAGCTACTTCTATTGTCGACTATATTTTCCGGGTGCTGGGCTATGAATACCTCATGCGGAGCGATCTGGTACATATCCCGGATGAATCTCCCGAGCAAACACCCTCAGAACTGAAAATAAAGGCCAGGCCGATTCCGGAAGAAACAACGCGACAGAGCCATATCGCACCGAGGGAGAAAATCTCCGCTTCCGGAGGAAAAAACACGACTGACGAGTTTTTAACCTCTCTTCAGAGCGATGCGCCGGCCTGCAATGTTTGCGGGCATATCACCATCCGTAACGGCACTTGTTACAAATGCCTGAACTGTGGGAACAGTATGGGGTGCAGCTGACGTCCCCAGAGGAAGTTAAAAAGCAAAGGAGCTTCCTTTTTTCGTGACAGGAGCTCCTTGCTTATAACGTGCCGTTTTACGGCCCTTCGCGGCGGGGAACAATGACCCCGTTTTGTGGACGCACTTTCACGGGCTTACTGGTTGTTTTGACCTGCCGCAAATGCTTTGTAATCAAACTTATCCATGATCTTTTCTACGGCCAATTTGATTTTGGCGTCTTTTTTTACCGAGGCCGGTGTCAAAATTCCGGAGGCGTATCCTTGCCATACTACGCCTTCGTCATGCCCGCCAAGCATGGTTATCAGAAGTGTTCCGGGCTTTACGCGGGTCCTATCAACACTTTCTTTTGTCCGTACCGAGTCACCGCCGACGACCTGATAGCCTTGATAGGTCCTGAGCCGCCCTTTCTGTTCAAATACAATGAAATTGACAACCATATCCGGATCAGCTTCTACCCTCTTAAAACCCTTGGCGGTCAATTCGTGGGCAATCGCCTGCTTAATCCGGTTTCTGGCCGATTCATTATTATACACCAAAACACCCCCCTGCCCGACAAGAACTTTATCTGAAGGGATTTCGTCTATATCCTTGACCCAGGAAAAGGTATTAAACTGCCTGATAGGCTCACCCAGCTGGATGTCTGAACCTACCTTGGCTACGGCCTGCGCACTTCCCTGATCAAAACTTAATAACAGGGGTAAAAATAAGACTAACATTAACTTCTTCATAACTAGTTGATTTTAAATGACTAATACTTAATATTCATTCAACAAAGATGCCATGGGGAGATCAACCGTTAAATCAAACGTTAAAATTTTTCCAAAAAATTTTGTTTTTTAAATAAATCCTCCTTACATTTGAACACAAATAGGGTTTTCATAAGATAGTAACATTGTCGCCACATTTCCATGTGGCGGCTTTTTTTATGGGTAGGCATAAAACCCGA
>CAYRJM010000109.1:0-5758 GCA_964424665.1 uncultured Chitinophagaceae bacterium | reverse complement strand
TTTTTATTGTAGAGGCTGTCTGGCTCATGAGTTAGCGGGCCTTCGGCTATATCCACCGGTAATTGTGCGAAACAATAAGTAATGAACCAGGAGTTGCACCTGAAATTTTGTTTAAATTAGTTACAATAGCCGCATCTGGTACAGTGACGGTAACTTTTACAGCCGCTAGATAACATGGCCGTCAGGTGCAAATATGCAATGTGAAACAATTGGATGTTAATGTCTGGGGCAGATAATCAGGAGGCTGTTTAAGCGCTATTGGCGTCACGTAATTATGCCCGAAATAGTTGGGGAAATGATAATGATAGAATATCGTCTTCCTGGTTTTATCATTAGATTAAACATATAAATTTTATCCTATTTAATTGAATAAGAATGAAGTTCAAAACCGCTGTCCTATGCTGTATTTTTAGTTTTATGTTGGTTTCGTTTAGCGAAAACAATAAGCCTATTAACACCGGACACTTAATAAAAATTGCCATTAACAAAGTTGATAATACGGAGATTATAAAATTATCAAAGTTTATAAATGCCGTAAAAATAATTCCATTGAGCTATAATGATTCTACATTAATAGGGAAAATAAAGAAAGTTCTGGTTTTTAATAATAACATCTATATACAAGATAAATACAATTCTAAATATTTATTCGTTTTTGATAAAAAGGGAAAATTCATTAACATGATTGGACGTTCAGGTCAGGGGCCCCATGAATTTATCGAACTGACCGACTTTTCAATAGATAAAGACGGAAATATATGCATATACGACTGTGCGGGGCAGAAGGTCGTTGTATATAATACTTACGGTGATTTTATTAAGTCAGTGCCTGTTCCCTTTTATGCAGATAATTTTTGTATAAGCAATGGCTGTTATTATTTATTCAGAGACAATCCTCAATTAAATTCTAAGTATTCCTTAAATGTCTACACGGATAATGGGAAATTAATTCAGTCTTATTTTAGCGTGCGACCTGGATATGTGTCAAGAGTTAGTTCTGATATATTCATAAGAAATGATAACGATAATTCAATCGTATTTCATAAGGACCTAAATGACACAATTTATTTATTAAATAAAGACGAATTGTCGGCTAGATATTTTGTTGATTTTGGACAAAAGGCGATTAATAATACGGATAAACGCTTCGTAAAAAGGCACCCGCAAAAGGCGATGAAGTTGCTTTATACTAAAGGTTACGCTTACGGGATTAAAAATCCGATTGTAGTCAATAATAAGCTGTTTTTTTCTTACACATACGAATCTGCGACGTATTATGCCATTTATGATATAGCGTCCAAACAGGTTTATAATTCAATTAATATTATTGACGATTTAACTTATTTGTTTTACACAAACCCTATTTCTCAATATGAAGATAATCTAATAGGAGTAATTCCGCCTACACTTATCGGGGCCAATATTAAACATATTGTGGGTAAAATTAGTGAGTTGGATAGTAGTAATAAACATACATCCAATGCGATATTACATAAGTTGAAAAAAGCAAGTAATGGTATTACGTCGAATCCGGTAATTGTATTGTATGAAGTTAGAAAATCCTAGCAAAGAGCGCTTACACAGTTTAATGTTATGCGGGCTGCTTTCTTGATAATTTGAATATTTTGGATAAAGAATTAATTAATAGAAATAGCTACCTTACTAATAATTCTAAAAGCGGAAAAGCATTCTCAGGTCCTATTCCTGCAATGGTCCTCGAGAATGTTATTATATTTGAAAGAAAATAGTCATTTCGGTCCTACTCGGTCTCATCGTTTTTTATGGGATGTGTAGTACTATCTCCTCCTGTAAAGGGGAATGTTTTACGGAATACACTAAAGGCTGATCAAATTATCCAGGTAACTGTTAGTAATTCACGTAAATTGATATAAGTGCGTGTCCTTGAACTAAGCCAACTAATGGAGCCGTACCCTTCGGGGTAGAAACTTTCTCTCTTTGCGTTATGCGATCAGGCTGCTTAATAACGTCCGTTACTTTTTAATCCATTTCCCGACTACCGGCAGGGTTTTCAATTTAATTTTTTCCATAAGAAGGACTACAAGCAAGTAGAGGAAAATTAAGACGGTGCCCGAAAGCAGGCGGATACCCAGCGAGGGCGTAAGGGCTTTTATACTCAGGTGAATGAAGTATATCACCAGCATGAAGCCGATATAGGCCGCGCATTTTCCCACATGATAGGGTATGGGATAATACTTTTGCCCCAACAAATAAGCAGCGACCATCATCGTAAAATAGCAAAGAAACGTAGCCCAGGCGGCGGCATACATTCCATACTGCGGAATGAAAAAGTAATTGCCGGCTACAGTAACAACAACGCCTAAAACAGTGATGTACAGACCCATCATCATCCTGTCGGTGAGCTTATACCAGATCGACAGGTTATAGTAAACGCCAAGACAAATATTGGCTCCGAGAAGAACGGGTACAATACCCAGGCCACTGCGGTAAGCACCGCCGATAAAATACTTCCAGAGATCCAGGTACAGCGCCGTAAATAAAAAGGCCAACCCCATTGTAATAACAAACCAGGTCATCACGCGGGCGTAAGTCCGTGGTGCGTTTTTATCGCTGGCCTGGTTGAAGAAGAAAGGCTCTGCCGCCATACGAAAGGCTTGTATAAACAGGCTGATGAGGATCGCCAGCTTGTAGTTGGCCGAATAAATAGCAACAACTCTTTTGGCGGCGTCTTCCGGAAGCGGCAAAAACATATCCAGCATCTGCCGGTCCATGACTTCATTAATCATGGCGGCTACGCCAATAAAGATCATAGGTGCACTATAACGGAATATCTGTTTCCAAAGCCGCCCGTTTATCCGGAACCGAAAGGACTTCCATTCGCCAAACAGCAGAGAAAAGACCAGCGTGTTCTGAAACAAATTGGCCAGAATGAGAAAGCCTACGGCGCTGTTTTTGCTATACCAGCCGGCAAGGAAAGCATTCGGATGTGCCTCGACGTATTTAGGCAGGTAAACCAGGAAAAAAGCAGTGAATAAGATATTGACGATGATACCCGACAATTTGATGAATGCATACTTGCGGGGCCTTTCTTCCTGCCGCAGCTTGGCAAAAGGAATAGCAGACAGGGCGTCAAGGCCGATCAGGACCGCGACCCAGCTAATGTACGCGTAGTGTCCGTCCAGTCCGATAAAATTAGTTACCGGTTTCCGCAAAAGGATAAGCAGCACGACCAGCCCGGTGGTACTGAGAACAATTGATCCAAATGTCGTTTGAAAAATAGCTTTCTTATCGGCCCCGTCTTTATTAAAAAAGCGAAAAAAACCGGTTTCAAAGCCATAGAGAAAAACGATATTGGCTACCGCGATCCAGGCATAAAGAAGACTGTAATCCCCATAGTCCTTTACTCCTTCAGGGTTCTGAAGCAAGTACGTAATTAATGGGGTGAGCAAATAATTTAAAAAGCGTGCACCGATATTACTGGCTCCATACCATATTGTTTGCCCCGCTAGTTTTCGAATACCGCTCAAATTGGATTATTTTTGTCAAAAGTAGTACAATACCGTGCTTTAGGCATGATTTCTGCCCTGCCAAGTTAAAATAACATATCTTGAAACCCAAATATAGGAGTTAAAAAAAATAAAATGAAGTACCTGTACACATCGCTTATGCTCGCCACATTGCTGGTGTTCGGTTCGGGAATCGCCTTGACCGCCACCGGGCAGGAGGCCAGGGAATCCGTCGCCGAATGGGAAAAGACCATGCACCCGGTATTTACTGCCACATACGCTTATTCTCCGGAAATTGTTGAAGGCGCGTTGATGGAAAAGCTGCAGCAGGACCACATTCAGGCCAAACAACGCAAACACACCATTGCCTGCGAAGGCGTAGTCTATCCTGCATTGTCTTCTTCACCGCTGGACTTGTACTTCCAGACAGAAAGCAAATCCAGAAAAAGCAAAAACACGACCCTTAACCTGTTTATCTCTAAGGGAAGAGATAACTTTATCGGAAAAAAATATGACGAAGAAGTGGCCAAAAACGCCCTGGTCTTCCTGGATGATTTTCAGGAGGAGGTAGCGTACTATGCACTGAGGCAAGAGATTAATGACAAAGAAAAGGCTTTGGAGAAGGTTCGTAAAGATTACGAAGACCTTCTGGATGATAAGCAAAAACTACATAAAGACCTCTATGACCGGCAAAAGGACCTGAGTATGGCCGACTCCGACAAGGAGGCTAAAAAAGCGCGGAGAAAGATTGAGCGCATCGATAAGAAAATTCGCAAGACGGAAAATAGTACCCGGAAAACAGAAAGGGAGATGGAGCAGCAAAAAGGAGAAATCCAGGCGCTGCGCAGCCGGTTGTTGAGGATGAGAGAAGAACAATAGCAAAATAAACTGCTGTGATGGCTTATGACATTAAACTCGCCGACAGGGTAAGGGAATATCTGGCCCAGTTTCCCGGCTTGCGTATAGAAGAAAAAGAGATGTTTAGCGGCCTTGTATTTATGGTGAACGGGAAGATGTGCGTCAACGTCAGCCACGACAATTTAATGTGCCGCTACGATCCGCTGCTCGGGGATGCGGTCGCCGAAAAACGGGGGTTCCTGCCCATGATTATGCGGGGTAAACAAATGAAAGGGTATTGTTACGTAGAGCCAATCGGTTTTGAAAAGAAAGCCGATTTTGCATTTTGGTTAAATCTTTGCCTGGACTATAACCAACGGGCGAAAGCGGCAAAGAAGCGCCGTTAGGTTATTGCATGCACAAAATTATTTTCTTTCCCTTTAACGGCCGGAAGCTTTTAGCGATAGCCCTCGCCGAAAAGTATTGGTCCCCGCCCCGAACTAAACTTTACGGGAAGCGCATCCCAATTTGAACTGTTTTAAGGATAATTTTGTTGAGCATCGTAAACAGTTTACCCGTAACAGTATTTATCATGAAAGGTATTCCTTATTCTATCTTAGAGTTAGCTACGGTCGGTGAAGGCGTGACGATTCAGGAAACATTTAAAAAGAGCCTTGAAGTGGCTCAGAAAGCGGAAGAATACGGCTATAAGCGTTTCTGGCTGGCAGAACATCACAATATGATTAGTATTGCCAGTTCCGCCACCGTCGTACTGATCGCCTATATAGCCGGCGGCACAAAAAAGATCAGAGTAGGTTCGGGAGGCATTATGTTACCGAATCACTCTCCGCTGATCGTAGCAGAACAGTTCGGTACCCTGGGTGCTTTATATCCTGACCGCATCGATCTGGGACTGGGCAGGGCGCCGGGAACCGATCAGGTTACGGCCCAGGCCATCCGGTCGGACCGGATGCAGGCGGTTTATACTTTTCCTGAAGAAGTTAGTAAAATACAACAGTATTTCTCCCGCGACAACAGCCGTTCCCCTGTCCGGGCGACCGTTGCCGAAGGTGTCGACATGCCGGTTTATATTTTGGGCTCCAGCACCGACAGCGCGCACCTGGCGGCTAAAATGGGCTTGCCCTATGCTTTTGCCAGTCATTTTGCCCCGGCGCAATTGTTTGAAGCGCTGGCTATTTACCGCCATGAATTTGTGCCGTCTGCGACTTTAAAAGAACCCTATGTCATCGTGGGGCTTAATGTTATTGTGGCGGATACGGACGA
Organism: uncultured Chitinophagaceae bacterium; assembly: GCA_964424665.1. GTDB lineage: Bacteria > Bacteroidota > Bacteroidia > Chitinophagales > Chitinophagaceae > FW021-bin31. The sequence goes on along the minus strand of CAYRJM010000109.1, from coordinate 152 downwards.
AGAGGCCGACCGGCTTTCTACTTCCGCGATCCGAATGATGGTTGGGGTGATAACCAGAGAGATGGAATATTTGCAAAAGCCTACCGATATGACCGATGAACTACGGGCAATTGCCCGGCATCCGGCCTTACAGCAAATGATGAAATACGCCT
>CAYRJM010000108.1:0-5770 GCA_964424665.1 uncultured Chitinophagaceae bacterium | reverse complement strand
AGTGCTAGCCAGATTTCAGAACGTAACTATAATACGATACAGCGATATTTTATGTTGAGCCTTACCTGGAATTTTACAAAGACCGGCAGCATTGGAACCGCTGACAAAAACTAAATTAAATGGTGTTTAATAAATTAATTGTAGCTCTTTTCGCAATTTTTCTGCCAGTCATAGGCAGCGCACAGTTTTATACGCACGGTGAGATCACCTATCAACGTACTTATAACCTTAAACTGGCTATGCAACTTGAAGACCAGTACAAATGGATTCGTCGATTTGCAGAAAGACTTCCTGATGATATTACGGCTTATTATACGCTTAATTTTAATAGCCAAAAGACCGCCTATAGTTTTGAAAAAGACAGTGCATCGGAGGACGCCCGCGGCTTAGCCAATTTTTTACCTATAAAAAGGGTAGCCTATAAAAACCAGGTCTGGAGTGATCTTACACGCCACACTCGACAGGCTTTAAAGCAGGTTTACGAAGAGCATTTTTTGGTTTCAGATAGCATGGCTGATTATCAATGGAAAATAGAGGATGATATCCGGTCGATCGCTGGTTTTTCGTGCCGGAAAGCTGTTACTACGATGGATGATAGTGTAGTGGTAGTGGCGTTCTATACCGACCAGATCATGGTCAGCGGCGGCCCTGAAAGTTTCAATGGCTTGCCCGGAATGATCCTCGGGTTAGCCATCCCAAGATTATATACGACCTGGTTTGCGACAAAGGTTACCATTACTACGCCTGAGTTTGCAGCTATGGAGTTGCCTAAAAAAACGAATAAGGTGACCAAAGCGGGTTTTTTAGCAGAATTAAACAAGGCTACGAAGTCCTGGCGTGGCGATGTCTCCTATTTGTTTTGGTTAGCAACACTTTGATTTACGGTTATCATGTTATCGGTTTAATTTGGTTGCATCTCACCAGGAATTTTCCAAAAAAATACGAAAGTTGACAATATGCTTACCTGGGCGGTATAAACAATAAGAATACTGACAAAGAGGATGTTTTGCGCAAGAAAACCCGAAAACTGTCCAGAGAACGGAGACGCCTTACTATTAAGTTTTTTCCCTAAGGACGAAAATTTAAGTTGTCTTGCTTCTGGCGGCTTTCATGGACTTTTTTCTATTATTACGACCAATTAATCTGCATGCCGGGTCATGGTTACGATGTTAAAAATATGCCATAGGGATGCAAAGGATAATGCCGGATCCGGTTGTAATGCCTATACCGACAGGAAAACTACAAAAAGAGCCAGCGAGACACGGCAACTCCAAGTAGTAAAGCCTGTATACGGACAGGAAAACGGGGATGGGTTTTATGTTTTCCAGGTTCTTTCCAGATTTGTTTTGTAATTTTAGAACATGAAAATATTGGTTATTGAAGATCAGGAAGCGCTGCAGCAGTCTATAAAAGATTCGTTGGAAAAAGAAAAATATCTTGTTGAAACAGCTTCCGATTTCGATACGGCTATCGAAAAGACCACAATATACAATTATGATTGTATTTTATTGGATATTATGTTGCCTGGTGGTAGTGGATTGGCGGTTTTAGAGGCACTTAAAAAGGAGGAAAAGAGCGACAACGTGATTATTATATCTGCAAAAGATTCGCTGGACGATAAAATCAGGGGGCTGGAACTGGGTGCCGATGATTATCTAACAAAGCCATTTCACATTGCAGAACTTAATGCGCGGGTGAAAGCAGTATTAAGGCGAAAGAATTTGAACGGGAAAAATTCAATTGAAGTGGCTAATGTTTGTTTAGATTTGCAAGAAAGAGAGCTTTTTATTGATCAAAATAAGATAACCTTGAATAGAAAAGAATTTGATATTCTTAACTATTTTTTGCTCAATAAGAGCAGGCTTATTACCCGGACGGCGTTAGCCGAACACGTTTGGGGAGATAGTATTGATCAGGCTGACAATTTTGATTTTATTTATTATCAGATTAAAAATTTAAGGAAAAAACTTCAGGAGAATAATGCGGAAATAGAGATAAAGGCGGTGTATGGGGTAGGGTATAAACTGGAGGAGCTATGAAGCTGCATAATCAGTCTTTGAAGTATATTTCTATATCCGTCTTTGTTATTGTGAGCGTTTGGGCCGTTGTTTTTTATTTCAATGTATTAGATGAGATTTATGATAATATTGATGATAATTTAGATGACCGACAGGAACAAATTATAAAAAATATCAAAGCGGACACCGCTCTTTTGTCACAGTATGACTTTGCTGAAGGTAACTTTCGTATTCGACGTGTACAGGAATCAACAATAAATAATAAAGATAAAAAATTTTATACGGATACTGTTGTATTCATTCCTTTTGAAGAAGAACGTGAGCCTGTCCGTATGCTCACGTATTTTTTTGAATATAATTATCAGTATTACAGGTTAGAGCTAATCTCTTCAGTAGTGGAAGAGGACGATCTGGTCGAAGCTATTTTTTGGTCTATTGTCTGGTTGTATTGTATATTGCTCGTTAGTATAATTTTGATTAATAACGTGTTACTGCGAAAGCTATGGCGGCCTTTTTATGGCCTATTAGGGCAATTACAGCATTTTAATATAGACAAACACAATAAGCTTCCCGCAATGAAAACTAATACACGAGAGTTTGTTCAGTTGAAAAATGCGGCGGATACACTTATCAGACATGCTTTGGACTCATACAATAGCCAAAAGCGATTTACAGAGAATGCGGCCCACGAATTACAAACACCTCTTGCTATTGTTATCCATAAATTGGAGTTATTGTTGGAAAAAGGTACTTTGGATCAGGCAGATGCCGACAGCGTGGCGCAAACCTTACAAATTATAACGCATCTTATTCAATTGAATAAATCTCTTCTTTTACTTAGTCGGATTGAGAACAAACAGTTCGTTGAGAATAAGGATGTTCTAGTAAACGCGTTGATACATGAGATCGTAGCAGATCTCGCAGAGTTTGCCCAGTTTAAAGCGGTTGAAGTGGTAGTGAAAGAATCGAAACAGCTTTCCATTAAAATGGATCCCGTTCTTGCACGCGTTTTGTTTTCTAATCTAATAAGGAATGCTATTTTTCATAATAAGCCGCATGGGACTGTCAATATTGAGATCGGGACTGCGTTGAAGATTACCAATACGTCAAGTGTTGGGCAGCTAGACAGCCAGAAGATTTTCCGGCGTTTTTATAAAATTTCGGATTCTGGCAGGAGTAATGGATTGGGATTGGCTATCGTTCAGGCAATTTGCAACGTCTATGGTTTTTCCATTTCGTATTCTTTTTCCGGCGAACACTGTTTTGAGGTCTGTTTTTCTTGATTTTTCCCAATTGTTTCCAGAATCACCTTGTAGCTTTGCATTATAAACTAAAAAAATATAAAAATGAAAAAGCTTATTTTAGGTAGTGTCGTGGTGATTATTTTAATGGCCAACGCTGCAACGGCTCAAGACCTTTTTATGAAGGAGGTGCCAACCGCCATCACGAGTGAGTTTAAAAGTTCTTTTCCCAATGCGAAAGACGTTGAATGGGAGATGGACGGTAATTTATTTTGTGTTGAGTTTGAAGTCGGGTTTTCGACTGATCATGAGGTATGGTATGATTCCACGGGGCGGGTTATTCGTCACAAGGAAGATATTGCAGAAAAAGATTTACCAGCTGCGGTCAAAAATAGTGTTAAGCAGAATTTTAAAGGATATAATATCGGGGATATAGATAGAATAACTGCTGGTGATAAGGTAACGTACAGAATGGAGTTAGATGCTTTAATGAAAGATGAGTGGGAGGTTGCCATAGATGAAAAAGGGAAAATCTTGGGAAAGAAGAGAGACTAGTTCTCAGTAAATGATATTATCCGGTGAAACGGACTAATCTGTATTTGTTGTATTTTTACAATGGCCACGGTGGTATTCAGCCCCGTGGCCATTTCTTCTTAATACCTTGTTAGATGAAATTGACGTTAGGACAGATCAGGTTGTCTGATCCTTGGTGGTGGCTGAAGCAGCATTGGCTTTTACAGATTCGATCCCTTCATTTCTTGCCGATTCGCTGCAATAACTACCACTCTTGCCGATTACCTTTCCGTTAGAAGCTTTCAGCCTAAAGAAATACTTGTTATCGGATGACATTCTTGTTTCATAGCGGCCTTCATCCCAAGCATTTTTACGCACTGATTCGATACCGTTCCGGCAGCCCGCTTTGCTGCTATATCCCTCACTGGTTAAAATTGTTTCGCCATTGGCGGCTTTTAGCTTAAATTGATATTTGCCGTCGCTTTTTTTTGCGATTACAAAATGACCGGTTTTTGTCTTTGTTAACCGATTGCTTAGGTATGCGTCGGTATGGTCAATTTTCATTTCCACCCACATGGGTAAGTGATCGGACATCTGGAAAGTGCGCCAGTAAGTTTTATAATACGTCGTCTTTTCACGGGCATTTCTTTGCTCCCCCTTTGAATTCGTATGATAGGCCTTGCCCATTTCATCGGCATATATTTCTTCTTCCGAGAGCCTAAAAACATATTGATAGTAATCAAAAATACCCGCCTTGCCTGTTGGTTCAAATCGGCGTGGTTTTACCCTGAAAGCAATCTGGTCATAAAACTTGTTTTTGGGCACGTTTGACCCGGGCAAATTCTGGATGGCTTCCGGAATTGCAAAACCTGCAGCCTCTATTGCCTGGTATGTCTTGTCTTTGGGACTGTAAATATTAAAATCTCCCAGCAGCACAATATTGTTCGACCAGGAGTACAGGTCGCTTTCTTTTTTTGCCATGGTGTCGGCCACGCTTTCGATTTCTTTGATCCTGTCCGGATCATTGGCGGCATTGTTGCCATAGAGGATATGGACGGTGGAAAGTATAAAATTCGTCCAGCCGGCGAGGAACCCGCATTGATAGGGTGTTCTTACCAATTGCTTCACCGGCTCATAAATAGTCTGACCTGTGTCAGGGTCTTTTTTTTCGTATGGTGGCAACACCATTTCGCCAGCAAGACCTCCAAACTGTACTTTCCGGGTATCGAATAAAAAGGCGAGCCTTTCCCCGTTGCCTTGCTTGCCTTCTGTAACGTCCGTGAAAATGTAATCCCAATAGCCGCCGAGGATGGTCAATAGTTTTTTTAGGGCGGAGAGATCTTCTCTTACTTCCTGTATAGCAATGATATCGAACCTGGATATAATTTCAGCGATGTAATAATAGGCTTCGTCCCTGCGGCCGCCGTATTTACTTGTGCCAAATTCACGGATGTTCCAGGTAGCCAGTAACAGGTTGGTTGCCAATTGCTTTGGAGGGATCTGTTTGCTTAGATTGTTTCGTAAGACAAGCAAATGCTTAATCGTCCTATTACCTTCTGGTGTCTTGGGTTTAATATTTTGATAAAAAGGCATGCCGGTCAGCTAAAAGGAAAAAATGAACAATACGGGTTTCAGAAAACACGAAGCTCAAGATACGTAGTATTTCTTTATCTTTTCCTGTTTTCTTGACTAGCTTTTGACCGTAGTAATGCTATTATAACTCCTGATGATATTATTCGCATATAATTCCAATAGTTCTTCTCGAGGACTGTACTTTTTCAGATCTTTCGGAAATTCGTTGTTTATAGAGGGTTAAGACACTTTCGCATATTTGGGAGTTGTGCGTCATTTTACCAAAACGGAACTATCTAAATTAATCTTGCACCAGCAAATTAATTTCTATAACTTTGTATCCAAATGAATACAACTTAAACAATGTACTTTATTGAAAAAGCAAAAGGAATTTGGAAGAATTTAAAAAAATAGAAAAATGGAAAC
>CAYRJM010000107.1:0-5981 GCA_964424665.1 uncultured Chitinophagaceae bacterium | reverse complement strand
TTTCAACAAATTTTTTAAAAAATTATTTTCCGGTGTACCTTTACCGCTTCAAAACGAGATTTCAAATATGGCAGTTCAATTTTTAGATTTTGAGAAACCTATAGAAGCACTTTATGAACAATTAGATAAAGTGAAACAGGTAGGCCAGAATTCCGATGTAGATGTCACTTCAACAGAAGAAGATATTGAGAAAAAGATAAAAGAAACCAGAAAAAAAATCTTTAAAAATTTAAGCAGTTGGCAGAAGGTTCAATTGAGCAGACATCCCAATCGGCCTTACACCTTGTCTTACATTAAACGCATTTGTGACAAGTTCATTGAACTGCAAGGGGATCGGAATTCCGGGGATGACAAAGCAATGGTTGGAGGCTTGGCCGAGATAGGCGGACGACGCGTGATGCTGATTGGGCAACAGAAGGGAATTACGACAAAAATGAGGCAGGAGCGGAATTTCGGAATGCCTAACCCGGAGGGCTATCGCAAGGCATTACGACTGATGAAATTAGCAGAGAAATTTGAAATTCCTATCGTTACCTTTATAGATACGCCTGGCGCCTATCCGGGTATCGAGGCCGAAGAACGGGGACAGGCGGAGGCCATTGCGCGGAATCTATATGAAATGGTCAAATTAAAAGTACCGGTTATCTGCATCATTATCGGAGAAGGCGCCTCGGGAGGCGCTCTAGGAATAGGAGTGGGGGATAAAATCTTCATGCTGGAAAATGCCTGGTATTCCGTTATTTCGCCGGAAAATTGTTCGACTATCCTCTGGCGCAGCTGGGATCACAAAGAAAAAGCGGCCGAGCAGTTGAAATTGACCTCTGATTACATGTTGAAATTTGGCCTTATTGATGGTGTAGTTCCTGAACCATTAGGGGGGGCGCATGTAGACTACGATGCTATTTCACAGACCGTTAAGAAGGTCATTTTGGAGAATATCGCGCTTTTGAAGAAACAATCGCCACAGGAACGAATTGAAAATCGAATCGAAAAATTTGCAAAGATGGGCTTCTATGATGAGCCCAAATCAAAATAAAGTATGAAACTGACAGCACTGAAAGGAGTTGGAGTGGCGTTAGTTACGCCTTTTCAAGGGGATGGCAGTGTGGATTATGCTGCCCTTGAACGCGTTATTGATCATGTGATCGAAGGCGGAGTACAAAACGTGGTAACGCTGGGTACAACGGGAGAAACACCAACGCTTTCTCACGAAGAAAAGATAAGTATCGTTCGGTTTACCGTTGAAAAAACAAGGAAAAGAGTACCGGTTATTGTAGGTATTGGTGGAAATAATACCAAAGAGATCGTTCATCTGCTGGAGTCCTATCCAATGGAAGGTATTGAGGCAATATTAAGTGTTTCTCCTTATTACAGTAAACCCTCTGAGGAAGGGCTGTACCAACACTATAAGACCATTGCAGGGGCTGCGCCGCGACCGGTGATTTTGTACAACGTTCCGGGTCGGACAGGTCGCAACATACCGGCAAATGTTGTACTCCGACTGGCTCGTGATTTTGAGAATATCGTTGCGGTAAAGGAGGCTTCGGGAGACATGCTGCAATGCATGGAAATCATCAGGAACAAGCCGGATAATTTCACCGTAGTGTCTGGAGATGACATGCTTACGTTGTCCCAGATCGCATGTGGGATGGAAGGGGTCATCTCTGTGGCCGGTAATTTTTATGCAAAGGAAATGGCAGATATGGTTCGGCATGCATTGGAACAGCGTTTTGAGGAAGCACGCCACATTCATTATCGGTTGTTGCCGGCATTTCATTACATGTTTGCCGAAAATAATCCCGCGGGAGTCAAGGCTTTCATGGCCCGAGCTGCACTGATCGAAGAAAGCCTGCGTCTGCCGGTAGTGCCGGTGAGTGAACGCCTCGGCGGGCAGATATCAGCTTTTATGGAAGGGGCGCACTCATAAAGGAGCCGTTTCCTCGGTTTGTGCCGTAGGGATGTTTTTGGATTTTTCCTGGTGGTGGAAAAAACGTTTTTGAAACAGTAATATGGTGATCACGCCGACAGAAATTGCTGCGTCGGAGATGTTAAAAACGGGCTGAAAGAATACGAAATAGTCCCCCCCTCTAAACGGGATCCAATCAGGTAAAAAGCCCTGATAGATTGGGAAATAGAGCATATCAACCACTTTACCGTGGAGAAATCCGGCGTATCCGCCGCCAGGAGGGAGAAATTGAGCGACCTGATAGGGGGTACTTTCAGAAAAGAGCATTCCGTAAAACAGGCTATCGATCAGGTTGCCCATTGCACCCGCCAGGATAAGCGCACCGCAGATGATCAGCCCTTTATGATATTTCGACCTGACCAGCTTGTTGAGCAGGTAAAAGCCAAAAACAACGGCCGCCAGCCTGAAAAGCGTAAGGATCACTTTTCCGGTATCCCCACCGAAAGATAATCCGTAAGCCATGCCGGCGTTCTCAATGAAGTGGATCCGGAACCAGTCTCCGATAATATGGAATTCCTGCCCTGTGACAAGGTGTGTCTTGATCCATATTTTTGAAACCTGATCAATGATCAAAATGCAAATGACGATAATAATCGGTGTTCTGAGTTTCAAGAGATTAATTTTTTTGCAAAGGTAATTTAATTCTTACAGGATTTTCCTCCTGTCATAGAAGCAATGCCTATATTTGCATAATATATTATGGCAGCAAATCGAATCAAAAATAAGAAACCATCCAAAGCTTCCAAAAAACAGGCTCCGTTAAAAAAAGATAAAAATACGGAAGTAAAAGTGACGGAACTGGTCAAAGATGAACGTACCCATAAGGTTTTGGGAATGTTTTGCTTGTTGCTTGCGGCTTTTTTGGCCATTGCTTTCGTTTCCTACCTGTTCACCTGGAAGAACGATCAGGGCATGATCGCGCGTTACGGTGCTGATGTACTCTGGATGAAGGATGTTCACATGGATAACCTCTTAGGACGGTTGGGCGCTTATGTTTCTCATTTGTTTTTTTATGAAGGGGTGGGCATAGCCGCGTTGTTTTTTTGTTACCTGCTTGCCATTTTGGGGCTGAATTTCATGACCGGTCGCCGGCTGTTCCGTATAGGACGAAACGTGCGTTATATCATCTTCGGATTAATATACCTCAGTACCGCGCTGTCTCTCCTCTTTATCTTATTGATCCCGGAAGCGCAATTTCCCTGGGGTGGCGCCATGGGCGACTTTATTGCGCATTGGCTATTAGGATTTATCGGATCGGTGGGTGCCGTATTGCTATGGGTGGTTATCGGGCTGGCATACGGCATATGGCGATATAACCTGGAAATTATTCCTAAAAAAAGACCGGTGCTGTTTGAGCGGACAAAAGAAGTGTTGACTCGTTTTCCCGAAGATGAGCCTAATGACCGGGACCAGGAAGTGGTGCCGCAAGCGCTGGGAAGGGAAGATGAAAAGGCCGCAAAAGCTAAGCAGCCTGAAGATCAGGACTTAAAGCTTATTCACAAAGAAAAAGAAGCTGAACAACACGCTCCAACGGAGCCACCCAGCAAACCTGTGGAATTTTCCCTGCCGGAAACGAAACCTAAAAAAACAGCATCTAGCCCCACAACAGAAGACCTGAAGCTGGAAATCAATCCTACGCATGAGGATGACAACCAAAGTGCGAAAGACAAAGCCGCCAAGATGGTTAAAAAAGCGGGGCTGTATGAGCCAACACTCGACCTGCAAAACTACCGTTTTCCGCCGATGAACTTTCTGGAAAACCATGGCGGCGAAAAGATTGTTCATGACCCCGAAGAACTGGAAAACAACAAGCGGCAGATCGTTGAAACACTCAGTAATTATTCCATTTCCATCCGGAAGATCACTGCTACAGTGGGGCCAACGGTAACGCTCTACGAAATTGTACCGGCCAAGGGCATCCGAATCTCCAAAATCCGGAACCTGGAGGATGATATCGCCCTCAGCCTCGCCGCCCTGGGAATCCGTATTATTGCTCCCATTCCGGGTAAAGGGACTATCGGGATTGAAGTCCCTAATGTAAAGCGGTCTATCGTAGCGATGAAAACGCTTATCTATTCCGATAAGTTCCAAAATGCGCCGATGAACCTTCCGATAGCTATTGGTAAAAAGATTGATAATGAAAACTTTATAGTAGATCTCACCTCAATGCCACATCTGTTGATGGCCGGTGCTACCGGGCAGGGTAAATCCGTAGGGATAAATGCCATTTTGGTTTCCTTATTGTACAAAAAACACCCCTCACAACTGAAACTGGTATTGGTAGACCCCAAAAAAGTAGAATTATCCATTTACCGGGTGATCGAGAACCATTTCCTGGCCAAACTCCCTGGCGAAGAGGAAGCGATTATAACGGATACCAAAAAAGTAGTCAACACGCTGAACGCTTTGTGTATCGAAATGGATAACCGCTATGATTTGCTCAAAGAGGCAGGGGCCCGGAACATTAAAGAATACAATCATAAATTCACACACCGCCGGTTAAATCCGGAAAACGGACACAAATATTTACCCTTTATTGTATTGGTCGTTGATGAATTTGCCGATCTGATTATGACAGCCGGAAAAGAGATTGAAATGCCTATAGCGCGTTTGGCTCAGTTGGCGCGTGCGGTCGGTATCCATCTGATCATCGCTACGCAACGTCCCTCTGTGAATATTCTTACAGGAACCATTAAAGCCAATTTCCCGGCACGTATAGCGTTTAAAGTAAGCTCCAAGGTGGACTCCCGTACGATCCTGGATGCCGGAGGCGCCGAACAACTAATTGGGAAAGGCGATATGCTGATCTCCTACAATGGGGACATTACCCGACTGCAATGTGCTTTTGTAGACACCCCCGAAGTGGAAGAAATCGTAAGCTTCATATCGGAGCAGCAGGGCTATCCGCAGCCATTTCTGTTGCCCGAATACGAAGATGACAGTGATGGAGGGCAAAAAAATATAGCCGGAGGAGAGAAAGATCCGCTGTTTGAAGAAGCGGCCCAGATCATCGTACAAACCCAGCAAGGCTCTACTTCTTTATTGCAACGTCGAATGAAGTTGGGATACAATCGTGCCGGCAGGTTAATGGACCAACTGGAAATGGCTGGAGTAGTGGGACCCAATGCGGGAAGTAAAGCCCGGGAAGTGCTCATAAAAACCGAAATGGAACTCCAGGAAGTACTCAACAACAGCTTTTAGCGGGGTTGGCAGGATATTTGCCTTTTGCTGTTTAAAATTTACAAAAAGAGATGATTCGTTTATTGATAAACAGGGCCTTGCTATTGCTTATTTTATCACCGTTGCTGGCGGCCCCGGCCATGGCGCAGGAGCCGACCCCATTCGGCACCAGCGATCCGGAAGCAAAAGCAATCTTAGATAAAGCAGCCAAAGAATATGCCTCTTATACCAGTTTAAAAGCTGATTTTACGCTGAAAACAACCAATGCGGAAGATAAATTGCTCGGCAGCCAGGAAGGCACCATCTGGCTGAAAGGAAATAGTTTTAAATTTCAATTGGGGTCCCAGACTGTCTTTAGTGATGGAACCACTTTATGGTCTTACAATAAGGACAATAACGAGGTACAAATAACGAATTATGAGCCGGAAAAAGGACAAATCACTCCTTCTTCTCTTTTTTCCGATTTTTACGATAAAAACTTCCTTTATCGCCTTAAGGGCACATCGGAATTAAAGGGAAAAGAAGTCTATCTCATTCAGATGACGCCTTTTGATAAATCCAAGCCTTACTTCCAGCTCGTCGCTCGGATAACTAAAAGCCAGTATCGCCTGATGGGAATGGAGCTGTTTACTAAAGGAGGCTATCGATACAGCTATCTCATTACTTCTTACCAACCTAATGTACCGTTGACGGCATCGGATTTTGTTTTTGATAAGGCGAATTTTCCGGGCGTGTCGGTAGTGGACTTGAGAATGTAAGGGTAGGACATTCGTTAAGATTGATCGGTTGTTCCGAGTAGGAAAACCTGTTCCGAATCTGGCTGGATCAAGCAAGA
>CAYRJM010000106.1:0-6261 GCA_964424665.1 uncultured Chitinophagaceae bacterium | reverse complement strand
TCCGGGACGAAGTGGTCGACCTGGAAAAAGCGGGCATAAAGATCATTCAGATAGATGAACCGGCGTTGCGGGAGGGGCTGCCCCTGCATAAGAAAGACTGGGCGGACTACCTCCATTGGGCGACAACGGCATTCCGAATAACGGCAAGCGGCGTGGCGGATGAAACACAAATCCATACGCACATGTGTTATTCTGAATTTAATGATATTATCGAAAGCATCGCTGCCATGGATGCCGATGTCATCACCATTGAGACCAGCCGTTCGCAAATGGAATTGCTGGACGCTTTTGCTGATTTCAAATACCCCAATGACATTGGCCCTGGCGTTTACGACATCCACTCTCCCAGGATTCCCGCGAAAGAAGAAATGGTAGCCCTGATCCATAAAGCAGTGCAAGTGATCCCTAAAGAACAGTTATGGATCAACCCCGACTGCGGACTTAAAACGAGGGGGTGGCCGGAGACGAAGGCCGCCTTACAAAATATGATGGATGCGGCGGGAACGTTAAGAAAAAAGAATGAAGTCTTGAGTTGACTGTCAGTAGTAGTAACGGCCACAAATGTTTATTTGTGGCCGTTTTTGGAATGGATGGATGGAGGGTTCCTGATAACCTGTAAGAAGACGGCAAAGTGAGCCGAGCACATTTTTAACTCAGATAGAGCAGTTCCCGGTACTTGGGCAGGCGCCATTCTTCGTCATCTACCAAAAACTCAAGTTTATCGCAATGATAGCGGATCGGGTCAAAAAAGGCTTTTACCTGATCTCCGTATGCGATGGCCTTGTCTTTCAGATCCTCTATTTTATTGGCTTTCTTTCTGCTTTCGATCATATCTTCTACGCCATCGACGATAGCAGCGATGTGTTCGGATATCTTTTCCAATATCCGGTTCTGGGATTTCCATGCCTTTTCCTCCATTCCCAGGTCCTTCATCCCACGGATATTTTCAATAAGGTGATTCTGGTACTTAATGGCAGCCGGGACAATAAAGTTCGTGCATAGGTCTCCCAGTACACGGGCTTCGATCTGTACCCGCTTAATGTAATCCTCCATCAGTATCTCATACCGGGCGTGCAGCTCATTTTTGGTAAAGATGCCCATATCCCGAAATACCCTTTCGGCTTTCTCACTGGTCAGCACAGTCAGCGCGTGCGGCGTGCTCGTTTCGTTAGGAAGTCCACGCTTCTTCGCTTCCTGCTCCCATTCGTCACTGTAGCCATCCCCTTCAAATAACACGCTTTTTGAGGTAACAATAAAACGTTGTAACACCTGTAAAATGGCAATTTCCTTTTTCTCCCCTTTGTCAATGAGTCCGTCCACTTCCTGCTTGAATTTCGTCAGGGTGTCTGCCATGATCGTATTAAGAAAAGTCATCGGGCTGGCACAATTGGCCGTCGCGCCCACCGCCCTGAACTCAAATTTATTCCCTGTAAAAGCAAAAGGAGAAGTGCGGTTCCGGTCGGTGTTGTCTTTGAATAGTTCAGGAATACGCTTGTGCAGGTCTATTTTCAGCATAGCCTCGTCCTGTTCGTCAAATTTCTTATCCACACGGGATTCAATTTCCTCCAGAACGGCCGTGAGGTAATGACCGATAAAAACGGAAATAATAGCCGGCGGCGCCTCATTTGCCCCCAAACGGTAATCGTTGCTGGCAGAAGCAATAGAAGCGCGCAACAGATCTGCGTTGTCATGTACCGCCTTAATGGTATTGATAAAGAAGGTCAGGAACATCAGGTTTGTCTTCGGCGTTTTACCGGGGGATAACAAATTCACTCCGGTATTCGTTCCCATGCTCCAGTTGTTGTGTTTGCCGGAGCCATTAATTCCGGCAAATGGCTTTTCATGAAACAAGACCGTCAATTCGTGCCTGCGGGCGACCTTGCTCATCACATCCATCAGCAGCGAATTGTGATCTACCGCGATATTCACCTCTTCAAAGATCGGCGCACATTCAAATTGAGCCGGAGCCACTTCGTTGTGTCTCGTTTTCAGGGGAATCCCCAGTTTATAACATTCCGTCTCCAGGTCCCGCATAAAAGTATAGGTCCTGTCAGGAATAGAGCCAAAATAATGGTCTTCCAACTGCTGTCCCTTGGCGGGGGGGTGTCCGATTACGGTCCGCCCACACTGCATCAGGTCGGGACGGGCGTTGGCCAGGCGCGAGTCAATTAAAAAGTATTCCTGTTCCCACCCCAGTGTCGGCGCCACAGCCGTTATATTCCGGTCAAAATAATTACATACCTGGGTCGCTATCTTATCCAGGGCTTCAATAGATTTCAACAGCGGGGCCTTGTAATCCAGCGACTCGCCGGTGTAGGAAACGAAAGCCGTGGGAATACACAAGGTTCTGCCCAGCCCCATGTCCATAATAAAGGCGGGGGAGGAAGGATCCCAGGCCGTATAACCGCGCGCTTCAAACGTAGCGCGTAACCCGCCACTTGGGAAACTGGATGCGTCCGGCTCCTGCTGTACGAGGGAATTGCCATCGAAATTTTCGATCGGTGTCCCGTCTTCATCAATACTAAAGAAAGCATCATGTTTTTCCGCCGTGGTGCCGGTTAACGGCTGAAACCAGTGGGTGTAATGGCTCACTCCTTTGTCCATAGCCCAGGCACGCATGCCGGAAGCTATCTGGCTGGCCATTTTGCGGTCTATTTTTAAGCCCAGCTTCACTGAATTGGCCAGGCTCTTGAAGGCCTCATCTGTCAGGTATTCCCGCATAATTTTGCCGGTAAAAACATTGCTGGCGAAGAAATCGGTAATCTTTGATCCGTCCAGGTCGGCTCCGTTGCTTCGTTCAGAAATCGGACGGACCGGCGCCCCGTACAATTCTTTTAATGCCGTAAATCGTAAAACTTCCATGAAGATATTTTTTTTGGCAAAGAACGATTAAATAATTTTAACATACAATATTTTTGGCAATTTTTTCTAAAAAAATAATATTCGTGAAAAAAATATTGCTTTTTTTGACAGAAATTAATAATTCACACCCCTCCATGCGCTAAATTTAAATACATTTTTATTTTATTAATATTTAATAACGACTGAGCGCCAGGCGGCTAAAAAACCCAAATGGGTAAAAAGGAAGGCCTTAATATACAATACCGTATCGCTTTAACGAAGGACAGATACAAGGCAAACTTCGGAATCATATCCGCCGTGAAAGACGCGGCCGCTTTAAGATCACCCGGCCTAAACCACGCAATATTTTTACAGGTAGCGGGATATGCGATACAAGAAAGGACGGAATACAGGTTATTTCGCTTGCTTCACCGGCTGCGTAAGAGAAATAAGTCTCCGTTCACCCGCCGGAAAAACAAATAGCGCCTCCTACTTCAGTTCAAATTCCATCTGGACCGTGATAGAAGCCGTTTTAACCTTGCTGCTGGTATTGAATGCGCCGCCCCAGGTATAGTCTTCGCCGCTGTATTGCCCGATAATTTGAAAAACCCCCATATCGGCCGTTTTCAGCCCGCCTAATTCATTATCAGACTTCTTCGCGATGGTTTCTGCCCGGAGGCGACCATCCGCAGAGGCTTTTGAGAGCAGGTCTATCTTCAGATCAGACAGCTTGGTATAATAATAAGCCGGCGTCATGGAGTTGAATTCCACGCCTGCCTGGATAAGTCCGGTTATTTCACGAGAGATACTTTCCACTTTGGCTATTTCCTTGGATTGCACCTTTATTTTCTGGGTAAGCGTATAGCCGGAAAACTGGCGGCCGGTCATGCGTCCGTTGTTGTCATATACTGTTTCATAGTCTTTGGATATATCTACTGCGGAAAAAATAACCTCGTCGAGGTTAAGGCCTTTTCCCGATAAGAACTCCCTTACTTTTTTCTCGTCCTCCTTCAGCTCGGAATAAGCCGTTTCCAACGTAGTGGCCTTGCGGGAGTATGTTCCCTGCCATACAATCAGATCGCTGGTGAAATTAACCTTGGCTCCGCCGGTCACCGACACGGTTTTCTGTTGCCGGAATTTGTAATTGTACTGGTTGCCCAGTACAATAGCGGCAATCACAACCGCCAGTCCAATGATGATGGTGGGAAGTATCCTTTTCATGAAAATCATTTAATGGAGCAATATACAAAATTATTGCGCAGTCAGCGCGAAAACGGCACTTTCTGCTTCTCCTCCGACTGGCGCATGTATGCCTACATGCATTAAATAACTTCCGGAATACACATTTCCTGATTCAGGACAACGTGATTTTTTTCCTTCCGGTAGATTGACCTCTTCTACCCGGTAATCGCTGTCCGGATCGAGTCCGTTTAACCGTACAGGAAGGGTGACAGGATTTAATACATCATGCATAGAATAGGTAAACACCACAGCACGGTTTTTATCTTTAGACGCGTACATCAGGGCAGCGCGGTTGCCTTCATAAGGAGACAACAAACGATAGATGTCGCCATACCATACGACGTCCTTTATCTGGTCATACGTCCGCAGGGCCTGCCGGATAAAAGATATTTCCGCATTACTCAATTTATCAAATTCCATATCAAAACCAAGCTTACCCATCATGGCGACGTCAATCTTGAATTTTAAGGAATAATCCCCCGACTCCGTTACGTGCGCACAGGTGGCAATAGCGGGATATAAGAAGGAGTAGCCCCACTGGATCATAATACGATCCATCGGATTGGTGTTGTCGCTGGGCCAGAACTCCGTAAAATATTTTAAAGCGCCGTAATCTACTCTTCCACCACCGCCAGAACAAAGCATCATCGGAAGATCCGGGTACTTTTTGCGAACCCGCTGCAGGACATTATACAGCCCCCGCACGTAATCCACATAGATCCGCGACTGTGCTTTGCCCAGGTAAGGGGAATATTCGTTGGAAAAAATTCGGTTACAGTCCCATTTAAAATAAGCAATACCGGGATGCTTGGTCATCAGCTGATCAACGATACCATACACAAAGTCCTGTACCTCCGGGTTGGTAAGGTCCAATACAAGCTGGTTGCGGTGATAGTTTTCCGGGCGATTGGGCAGCTTGATGATCCAGTCCTGATGTTTTTCATACAGTTCGCTCTTGGGATTGACCATCTCGGGTTCTATCCAGATACCGAATTTCAGTCCGCGTTCATTAGCTTGCTTTACCAGATAGCCGATCCCGTGCGGAAGCTTCTGCTTATTGACCTGCCAGTCCCCCAGGCCCGCGCGCGCGTTATTCCGTGGATATTTATTGCCGAACCAGCCGTCATCCAGCAAAAACATATCTACCCCTATCTCTTTGGCCTGATCAAAAAGATGAACCAGTTTATCCTCATTAAACTTAAAATAAGTAGCTTCCCAATTATTCAGCAGGGTCAGCCTTGGACCGGTGCCGTCCAAGATGCTATAACGGCGCGCCCACCGGTCAATATTCCGGGTGGCCTGCCCTTTTCCGCGCGTGCTGTAGGTAAAAATAAAGGCGGGCGTCTTAAAATCGGTTTCCGGTTCCAGGGGGTAATCCGAAGCAAAAGGGTTGATCCCGGAAATAACGTGCAGTTCTCCGGTGTTATCTATTTCAAAGGACAACCGAAAATTACCGCTCCAGGCCAAGGTGCCGGCAAGCACCTCTCCACTGTTCTCCGTTGACGGCTGCCCCGCAGATAACATAAAACCCGGATTCTGGTATTTGGTCGCACGGGTGCCCAGTTTAGAGTCGATTACCTTGATACCGGAAGTAAGTTTATCCGTCTGCATCTGCATCTCTTTGGCCCAATCGCCGTGGAAATGCGTCAGCCAGTAATCATCGGCGTTCAGGTATAAATTGGCGGAAGCGTATTCATGAAGCATTACCGGCGCCTTTTCCTCATGCCGGATCACGCTCCAGGTCTTAATCACGTTTTCCTCGTAAAAGGCTTTGTAAAATAAAGTTACCTGAAAGGGATATTTTGGATCTTTTAATTTGATTTCGGTAAGCCGGACACCGTCAGCTGCTTTTTCCGACCGGTGATCCACATACTGCAGGTCTAAAGAGGGATTCCCGTCTGTATGCGTTACCCGCAACGCCGCGTTAAAACGGTTGGTCATGCCGGAAGTGCTGTACGCCTGATCCGCCCCGTCCACCGGGAGATTCAAATAATCCTGCTGCTGTTTCAGCGCCGGCCCTAAATAGGCCTGGCAAAGATGATCATCCGCCACTTTCAACACCAGGGCCATATCTCTGGTTGTAATGATAATGGGTTCTTTTGCCTGGGACAGCCCTATTACCGGCAGGGTGAGTAACAAGATAAGGACAACAATACAATTCCGCTGCATAATCACTTT
>CAYRJM010000105.1:0-6532 GCA_964424665.1 uncultured Chitinophagaceae bacterium | reverse complement strand
TCTCCCCGGGCTGTCTCCATGGGCTGTTTAGACCTGCCAACATTAAGGATTGCCTGTTTTACCATCATACCGAAGCTCTTTTTCCTGGCTACCATTCATCTTAGAAGTAGTAATGAAAAGGAAGCGTCCCGGCAATCCCTGATTCGCGTTAATGGGAATGTTCGTTCTGTTCTTTGGTCATTTCCGCCAATAAATAATAAGCCCCCTTTGTGACGACAAGCGCGCTATCCGGCAATGGTTGCAGCAAACTAACTGCAGTGAATCCCTGATCGGAAACCCCGGTGGTTATCTCTACCTTCTGAAAAGTAGCGAGACCGGCTTCTGTGCCATCTCCGTTCGGCCGTTCCGGGCGTTTCACAAATATGTAATAACGCTCCCCTTCATGAACGATAGCCTCCTCAGGCAGGGCGGGCTGGGTGATGCTGTCTACCTGCAAACGGCCATTGATAAACATCCCCGGAATCAACTCGGCTTCCGGCGTAATGATATCGGCATGCACATGCACGGCGCGCGGATCTTCCTCCACCGTTTTCCCGACAGAAAACACTTCGGCCTGCAATACCTTTTCCGGCATATTGGCTACTTTAAAGCGAATGCGCTGGCCTTTTTTTACTTTATGCGCGTCTTTTTCATACACCATGAAATCAGCGTGCACGTGTTCGTTGTTCGTGATCTCAAACATTTCGGCCTGCGTGGCGGCATATTGCCCGGTACTGACATTGATGGCTTTCACATAGCCGTTGATGGGGGACCTGACTGCAATAGCGGCGGATATTTTTCCATTTTCAACCGCCTCCGGGTTAAGTCCCAACAACTGCAGCTTTTTTTTCATGCCCCGGTAGCGGGCCATGGCGGACTTGTACCGGGCGGCAGCATCCTGGTAGGCTTTAGCTGAACTGACCTCATTTTCATAAAGCGTCTCTTTCCTTTGAAACTCTTCCCTCAAATAAGCCAGCGAACTGACCAGTTGCTGAAAGTTTTGTTGGAGCTCGATATAGTCCAGGTGTTCCAGCCAGGCCAAGACCTCTCCCTCTTTTACATAATCCCCCTCAATAACGTTGATCCTTTTGACATTGCCGCCCATAAAAGTACTGACCACGGCATGATATTGCGGAGGGAGTTCCAGGCGTCCGGTAACCGTCACCGAAGTACTCAGGTGGCGGTGTTCAATGTGGCCGAGTCTTAAGCCGATAGCTTGTTGCTGGCGTGCCGTAAGCCGTGCTATGTCACCACCGGCGGCATGCTCCTCGCGGTGTTCATCAGACTGACCCGCCGGGGTAGAATTATTGCAGGCAGTAAAAATGAAGGCGCCCGCTATCCACAGTAATATAATATTTTTTTTGTTATTCATCTGTTCAAAAATTTATGTTTTGCTATTCTCCCAATAGGTAATTTAGCTCAATGACGGTCTCATTGTACCGGTTTAAATATCTCAGGTAGTCCTGTTTCAAACTGATCGCGCTGTTCACATTCTGGAGGTATTCGACATAACCGATTGCGCCCTTCCTGAAGGCCATCGTGTTGTTGCGTAATATCTCTTCGGCGATCTGCCGCCCCTGGGTATCGTAATATTGCAAGGCGGCTGTTGTCTGCCGGTAGCGTTCCATCAATTTTTTGAACCGGGATACCCGCTTTAACCGCTGTTGTTCAAACTGCTTCTCCCGGATGGCTATCTGGGTCTCAGCAGCCTGTATGCGCCCCTGCCGGGGCCTGAACCATAACGGAATGCCAATACCCACTTGAAAAGAATGAAACCCGGGTTCCCCGTTGACCCTTTGCACGGCATAACCCGCGTTAAAGGAAGGCAGGAGGCTGGTTTTTTCCAGTTCCCGGCGGGATCGCGCCACGGCAACCTGTTGTTGCCGGTATTGGTAAAAGGGGGTGGCGCGCAGGCTCCCGGTATCTGCAACGGAGCGTTGCAGTATCGCTTTTGCCGCTTCAACCCGGGTTATCGCCACTGGTTTACCGGCATTCATCAGGCTTGCCAGTTCCTGGCGAAAGGCCCGGATATCCGACAGGCTCTGTTGCTTCTTCAGCCTGATCTCCGCCTGCCGGCCTTGGGCGGCCATCATTTCCAATTTATTGGTTTCACCGGTTTCAAACCGGAGGGCCGCGGCGGCATAAAACCGGCCGTAAAAACTGTCCAGGGCCGAATAAACCGCGAAGCTTTGGTAGGCGTTCTGCAAATGATAATACGCCAGGCGGACCGCTCTTAACAATTGATTGCGGGTGATCGCCCGGGCATTTTCAGCCAGGTCGGTTTGCGCCCTTAATAATTCGGCTCTTTTTCCATAAACGGTGGGAAAGGCAAATTGCTGCGTAAAACCCACAGACTGAATACCCGGTACATTATTGCCCGTTTCCTCCTGCCCATAATATACGGACGTCTTTGGCAGATTGAAAGCGGTTTTTTGCAATTGCCGGCGCTGCATCACCCCCAGTTCCGCGGCCTTCGTGCCGGGGTTATTTTCCATGGCTAGAGCGGCTGCTTGCCGTACAGAAGACACGACAAGCGTGTCGGACCGCGCCGACGATTGTGCCAGTCCTTTTGCAGGGAATAAAGTCAGCCCTCCCAGCAGCAAGGCCACGCCAACGATTCCCATGGTCACCGCGGCGCCTGGCCCGCTACCCCCTTGTTTGGCTTTTCGTTCCATTAAATAATACAGTACCGGAATAACGAGGAGGGTGAGTAAGGTGGCCGTGATCAACCCGCCGATCACCACTGTGGCCAGCGGTCGTTGTACTTCCGCTCCGGCAGAAGTAGAAAACGCCATCGGGGTAAAGCCCATTATGGCAGCAACAGCGGTAAGTAAAATAGGCCGAAGCCGTTGCTTGGTGCCCTGGCGGATCCGGTCTTTCAGGTCCAGAACACCGGCGGCCTTTAGTTCATTCAGGCTGTTGATCAACACCAGCCCGTTCAACACCGCTACACCGAATAATACGATAAAACCGACACCGGCGGAAATACTAAAGGGTATCCCGCGGAAGTACAAAGAAAAAATTCCCCCTATCGCTGCCAGGGGAATAGCGACATAAATCATGATAGACTGTTTAAAGGAGTTCAGGGCAAAATAGAGCAGCAGAAAAATAAGGGCTAACGCGATAGGTACGACGATCCCCAGCCGTTGTTTGGCCCGCTGCAGGTTTTCAAATTCTCCCCCGTAAGTAAGGTAATATCCCGGGGGCAACCGCAACTGTTCGTCCAGTTTTTGTTGAATGTCATTGACCAGGCTTTCCACGTCACGCCCCCGGATATTTATGCCCACATAAATCCGCCGCTTTGTTCCGTCGCGGGATATTTGCATGGGCCCCGGCTGATAGCTGATCGTGGCCACCTCTTTCAACGGGATCTGACCATCCACGGGCGTTTGCACATACAGATTTTTAATATCGTCTATGTTCTGCCGGTACTCGTCCTGTAACCGCAGAACAATGTCAAACCTTTTTTCCCCTTCAAACACCTGACCGGCGGCTTTACCGCCAAACGCCGTCTCTACCAGGGTATTCAGGTCTTCCACATTCAAACCATACTGGGCCAGTTTTTCCGCCTCATAGTCAATAGTCACCTGGGGTAAGCCACGGGTGGCTTCCACCTTCAGATCGCCTATCCCTTCCACATTTTGAATGAGGCCGGCCAGTTCATTGGCTTTTTGCGCCAAGATATCCAGGTCATCGCCGTAAATTTTAATGGCGATATCTTCTCGTACCCCGGTAAGCAATTCATTAAAACGCAGCTCTACCGGCTGAGAGAACTGGTAGTTAATGCCCGGCACGACGGAAACGGCTTCTTTGATCTTGGCAATTAACGCTTCTTTTGTCGAAGCAGAGGTCCACTGGTCTCGTGGCTTCAAAAGAATAAACATATCGGCCACGTCCATCGGCATCGGATCCGTCGGGATCTCCGAGACCCCAATGCGGGCAACGACATGGTTGATTTCGGGAAATTTTTCCAACAAGATCTTTTCAATCTTATTGCTGGCTGCAACGGTTTCACTCAAGGCGCTGCCCGGCTTTAAAAGGGCCTGCATCGCAATATCCCCTTCATCCAGGTTCGGAATAAAAACAGCGCCCAGGCGCGTGAAAGTAAACGCGGCGACAAGCAGAAAAATAACGGCAATGGCCAACACCCATTTCCAGCTTTCCAGGGCCCAACGTAGGAGGGGGTCATACAGCCGTTCTGCTCCGCCTATGATCTTCTGACTCAGCTTTTCAAAAATATTTTTCCCGCCGGCCTTGTGTCCTAAAAACAAGGCCGTGACCATGGGCACGTAAGTCAGGCATAAGATCATGGCACCCAATACGGCGAAGCTAAACGTCAGCGCCATCGGCCGGAACATCTTGCCTTCAATACCCGTGAGGGATAAAATCGGGAAAAACACAATGAGAATAATAAGTTGGCCAAAAAACGCGGAATTCATCATTTTACTTCCCGACGTATAGGTAATCTCATCCATTTTCCCGGCGGCCAGCCGCCGGCCCGGCTGCCGCATAATATGTTTATCCATGAGATGCACTACCCCTTCTACGATGATCACCGCACCATCTACCAGAATACCAAAATCAATGGCTCCCAGGCTCATCAGGTTGGCCGACACATTAAAAATATGCATCATAATAAAAGCAAACAGCAGGGACAGCGGGATAACCGAAGCGACAATAAGCCCTCCGCGAAAGTTCCCTAACAAAAGAACCAATACAAAAATAACGATCAAAGCACCTTCAATGAGGTTTTTGCTGATGGTGCCGGTCGTCCGTCCGATCAGCTCCGACCGGTCCAGAAAAGGCTCGATATGCACACCGGGAGGCAGCGATTTCTCAATCTGCACCATGCGCTCCTTGATGCTTTTAACTACTTCATTCGGATGCGCGCCCTTTAACATCATCACAATGCCCCCGACAGCTTCCCCCTGCCCGTCTTTGGTAAAGGCTCCATAACGCACGGCGCTACCGAACGTCACCTCTGCCACGTCTTTTACCAGGATGGGAATGCCGTCAGTCGTTTTAACCACGATGTTTCCGAGGTCCGCTAATGATTCT
The DNA here is from genome assembly GCA_964424665.1 of uncultured Chitinophagaceae bacterium. Lineage (GTDB taxonomy): Bacteria > Bacteroidota > Bacteroidia > Chitinophagales > Chitinophagaceae > FW021-bin31. Next base: position 1,495 of record CAYRJM010000105.1, on the reverse strand, counting down.
GCCAGCCCTTCTCCGCGTATAAAATTGGCCTGGTGATCTTTCTCAATATAAGCGCCACCGGTATTGCCGTTATTTTTTTCAATAGCATGAAACACCTCCGCTATCGTCAGCCCCATGCTCTTAAGCCTGTTGGGGTTCAGGGCTACTTCGTATTGTTTGATATGTCCGCCGAAGCTGTTTACTTCGACAACACCGGGCAACATCGCCATCTGGCGCTTGACGATCCAGTCCTGGATCGTTCTCAGTTTCCGGTCGTTGTACAGGCTGTCATACTCCGGTTCAACGGTGAGAAAGTACTGGTATACCTCCCCCAGTCCGGTGGAAATAGGCCCCATAGACGGCTGACCGAATTTTTGCGGAATTTCTTCCCTGACCTCACTGAGCTTTTCACTCACCAGCTGCCGGGGCAGGTAAGTGCCCATATCCTCTTCAAATACAATGGTTACTACCGATAAGCCAAAACGTGAGATAGAGCGAATTTCAATAACCCCCGGCAAATTAGCCATCGCCAGTTCAACCGGATAGGTTACAAATTGCTCAATGTCGGAGGTTCCCAGGTTGGGAGAAGTCGTAATCACCTGTACCTGGTTGTTGGTAATATCCGGCACGGCCCCCAGGGGTACCTTGCTCATGGAATATATACCCATTCCGATGAGCGCGAGGGTAAACAGGCCGACAATAAATTTATTTTTTATAGAAAAAGCAATGATTCTATTGATCATAAGCGCTATGCGATTGATTCCATGTCGTTCAGGCAGGTCTGCTACACAAGCACAAAGGGCGGCCGATAGCACAACCTAAGGCTTTTGACAGGGGCACTGTGTTCCCGTGCAGAAGAAATCACCTTAAATAAAAGGACATGAAATGTTGACGATTGATTTAAAAAATGATACGGAATGGACTGACTGGAGCGTACCTACAAAAACTACTACCGGTGTGCTACATCCGAAACCGGTCTGTACACCAACAAAACCATTCCAGGCAAAATCAACCTTGTATCTTGGGCGGGTGCCAAAAGGTAAGCATGACTTCTTTGATATGAAAAGCGTAAGAAGTACGAAGGCTAGTGGATGTTTTGGGAAGCATGATCATCTGAAATGCCTCGGCCGGCGAGGTCGTGGCGATCTGACAACAGGAACAGGAGCAAAGGGGCGTACACGCGTCTGTCCGATGGGAATGATGCTGATCTAAAGTCCCCACTGTGTTGATCGTTTTTTGGTCGGGAACCGCGTGCAGGTTTCCCGTATCCCCGCACGGCAGGCAGGCAAGGGACAAAAAATAGATGCTCAACAGGAGACTGATCACTTTCATTATGGGAGCAAAGGTAAAAAACTTTCGCCATTCGCGCTCTTCCAACGTATCAAGTAACGAAGTCCCCTTTCGGACACAGGATTGGGAGATTACGCCTATTGCTGTCGTATGGCAGATAGGTCAGCCGGAGGAAACCGCCCATGGCTTCTGGCCCCCGCAATCCCTTAATAACGGCGAGACGGTG
>CAYRJM010000104.1:0-6980 GCA_964424665.1 uncultured Chitinophagaceae bacterium | reverse complement strand
AACGCGTCTTCCAAAGATTCAATACCCTTAAAATATGGTGATCACCACCCGGGCATACGCAGAGATCCTGCAATGAATCACTGGCGGCAGATGCGTTTTGGCGAATTTATACACTTTGGACTATATTCCATCCTAGGAGGGACCTGGCAAGGCAAACACTATAATGGTGCCGCCGAATGGATCAAAGCATGGGCGCATATTCCTGATAGTGCTTATTTTGCGCTTATCCACCAGTTCAATCCGGTAAATTTTGATGCGGGTAAATGGGCGGCCATGGCCAAGCAGATGGGAGTAAAATACCTAAGAATCACCACGAAGCATCACGAGGGCTTTTGCCTGTGGCCAAGTCAATATACCGATTTCGATATTGCTTCGTCTCCCTATAAAAAGGATTTTTTGGGTGAACTGGTTAAAGCCTGTGACAAGGAAGGAATTGATATCTCTTTTTATTATTCGGTACTGGACTGGCATCACCCCGACTGGCGTTATACTATAAAAACAAAAGAAGACAGCCTGGCCTTTGAAAGGTATAAACTGTATGTTAAAAACCAATTAACCGAATTGTTGGAAAGGTACCCTTCCGTCATTGGCTTATGGTTTGATGGAACATGGGATAAGTCATGGGAGTCAAACGGCAAGTTTAGCTATGAATTGGCACAGTACTTAAAAAAGATACACCCCGGCCTGATTATAAACAGCCGCATGCGGGCTGATGATTATGGAAAACGACATTTTGATTCCAACGGACACCTTATGGGTGATTATGCCTCAGGGTGGGAACGAAAGCTTCCTCCGGTTACTGATACCGAAGTAATAAATTATGACTGGGAATGTATCATGACAATACCTGGAAATCAATGGGGATATAATGCGATTTGGAATGGTCACGTTAAAACCCCCATCGAACTGATAGAAATGATGGCGCATACCGTATCGATGGGCGGTAATTTTATGGTGAATTTCGGTCCTAAGCCAGATGGAACTTTCAGAGAAGAAGAAAAGCTAACGGCTAAGGTCATAGGCGGATGGATGGATGTAAACGGTGCAGCTATCTACGGGTGTGACCACGCAAAAGACTGGAAGAAACAAGACTGGGGTTATTATACCAGCGATACGGCTCAAGATAAAGTATACCTGATCGTCTTCAATACCCCTGTATCAGGTTTGCTACGGATAGAAACACCTAAAAATATAAAAATCACCAGAGATTATTCTATTACTGCACCAGATGCCAACCTAAAGCTGGAAAACATTGGGAAAAATGAATATTTTATTCATTTAAAAGAAAAAACGTATAACCAGCCATATGTAATTGTTCTGGAAATCCAAAAAAAACTTAATGATTCTAAGGACGGGCACTACCAACCTGCAAAAACCTAATAGATACGGAGAAACTTCCATTCGTCGAGTGATGGAGATAAAGTACGCTCGAAATTGTTACATCAATAGAGCCTCATACCAGGATAGATCGTGTATGTCGTATCCACGTCTTCGGCTGGAAGTGATACACGTTCTATTGTGTGAACTACCACCCAATTAAAGTTGTTTGGCTTCGTGCTTCGCAGCGACTTGCTTACTGCTTCCAAAGGAAACTAGGAGTTTTACTGCTGGTCCGCATGTGTAAGTCCTTTACAAGGTTTGTATGTCTTATACCGACAAGCTGAATATACATACAACTTTATTTTGAAGAATTTAATCGCAGAATAAACCGTTTACATACTACTCGCTAAAGACATGTGGGCTTTACTGTTACCATTAATAAAATATAACGATCCTGAACGAGTATAGCAGCTGAAGGCCTCCTATAAATAACCACAATTATGGGTCCGAAAAAAGCTAGGGAATGTCATTTTATTTCCTTTACCTTTACACATTACCAAAGTAAACGACGTCTCATAGCTGTTTGTTAGGTGACAGGCAAAATTCAGCGGCCAAATGCAAATTTTGTTTACTTTTACAATTTTTCGCATTCAGAAGATATTCCGAAACAAGTGATGCTACGTTATAGCATATGTTATAAATATTAGACCTATTTAGAATTATCGATATAAACGGGACCGTTTGCTTTTTATAGAAGAACAACCGAAGGTCTTGTGTTCTGCAACATATAAATAATCCCTTATGAATAAACGTTATATCCTCCTATTGCTTCCGCTTTTAGGTTTTAGTTGTACTACTCCGAAAGAAGTCCAGAACAATAATTTAACACTGAGTTGGGAGGCTAATTTTAACAATCCTGGTCATTTTGACACGACTAAGTGGTCCAAAATTCCCCGTGGCAGAAGTGATTGGAACCGGCATATGAGCGATTTTGATAGTTTGTACGCCATTCGTGACGGCAAGCTCATTCTGCGGGGGATCATCAACCACAGCCTTCCGGATGATACCGCCAGGTGGGTTACCGGTGGTATTTATACGAAAGGTAAAAAAGCTTTTGGTTTTGGAAGGCTGGAAATTAGAGCTAAATTTCAGGATGCGCAGGGGGCCTGGCCCGCCTTTTGGATGCTGGCCGAAAATATGCATTGGCCTTCGGGAGGAGAAATCGATATTATGGAAAGACTAAATAGTGATTCTATCGTTTATCAAACAGTGCACACGAATTATACATTGAAGTTAAAGATTAAAGAGCGCCCACTTTCTCATATAACAGCGCCTATAATGCATGGGAAATTCAATACTTATGCATTGGAAAAATATCCAGATAGCCTGGTATTCTTTGTGAATGACAACAGAACCTTTGCTTACCCACGCATTAAAACAGATAAAGAAGGACAATTTCCCTTTAGCGACCATAAACATTACCTGCTGATAGACATGCAATTGGGTGGCAATTGGGTAGGGGAGGTGAATCCGAACGACCTACCCGTAGAGATGGAGATCGACTGGGTAAAATTTTATAAATTTGAATAAAAGCCGTTTTTTGCTTACTCCACGAATTACAACACCTAAATCAAAAGTATGAAAACACGCACCATAGTATTTCTTCTAGTCCTTGGTACTTTCATAACAGGATGTAGCCGGGAAACAGAAGTCACTCCCCCTGCGCCTTATGGCGCACTGCCTACTCAGCGGCAACTTAATTGGCAGGAACTTGAAATGATTGCTATTGTTCATTTTGGCCTCAATACTTTTGCAGACAAGGAATGGGGCTATGGGAACGTCGAGCCCGGTAAGTTCGCCCCTACGGCCTTTGACCCCGACCAGATTGTCTCTGCGGCTAAAGCTGCGGGAATAAAAGGGTTGATATTAGTAGCCAAGCACCATGATGGTTTCTGTCTGTGGCCTACAAAGACCACAAAATATAACATCACAAAAAGCCCCTGGGAAGCGGGCAAAGGGGATATGGTAAAGGCCTTTGAAGAAGCTTGTAAAAAACAAGGACTGCAGTTTGGAATTTATTGTTCACCATGGGATAGAAACAGCAAGTTTTATGGAACACCAAAGTATCTTTCTATCTATAGAAACCAACTGAGAGAGCTTTACACCAATTATGGTCCTTTATTCGAGGCCTGGTTTGACGGGGCTAACGGAGGAGATGGTTATTATGGCGGCGCAAATGAGACAAGAGAGATAGACCGTGCTACCTATTATCAATGGGATTCCACCTGGCAGATTGTAAGAAATTTGCAGCCCGGTGCGGTGATATTTTCAGATGCAGGATGGGATGTACGCTGGGTGGGTAATGAAGATGGCTTTGCAGCTGATACCACCTGGGAAACTTTTACACCTCAGGGAATAAACGGGACGAATCCAACTCCAGGTAATGTCCAATACCGGTATTCCCCCATTGGAACCCGAAACGGGAAATACTGGATTCCTGCTGAGTGTGATGTGCCCCTGCGTCCGGGTTGGTTTTGGCATGCAGCGGAAGAAGGAGAACAAAAAACACCTGAACAGCTTTTTAATATTTATGTCCACAGCGTCGGCCGGGCAGGGAATATGAACCTCGGACTTGCTCCAGACACTACCGGGCAGTTGAGTGCCGGCGATGTCCACGCGTTAAAAAGATTTGGGGAAATCGTCCGAAAAACTTTTTCCGAGAACCTGGCGACCGATGCGACCTTTACTGCGTCCAATATCAGGGGAGCAGACAAAGCAACGTTCGGAACGCAGTTTCTGATTGATTCGAGCCGGTATACCTATTGGGCCACTGATGACAGTATACACACGCCTTCTTTGGTTGTGGATTTAAAAGAACCTAAGACTTTTGATGTTATTCAATTGAGAGAGAACATTAAACTCGGACAGCGCATAACTTCTGCTGCCATCGACCAGTGGCAAGACGGAATGTGGCAGCAAATTGCTACTGTTACCGGCGTAGGAGCAAATCGATTAATCAAATTACAAAAAGACATCACCACGGACAAAGTGCGGGTAAGGGTAACCGAATCCCCCGTTTGCATTGCCTTAAGCGGATTTGGACTCTATGTCACACCGCAGCATGTTGACAACTGACCTTTAGTCAACATACAAGTAAACCGAAACAGCCATTTGCCTGGCTTCATTTATTTACTTTTCAATGAGTTGCGCAGCACGTAAAGCCATTAGCGTTGTAATCGAACCCCACTTTTGTGAACGCACCGATAGGCTCAAGACCATTGGACCTGGGACTTCACTGACACATGCTTTGGCGCAGTTTAAAAAATTTTTAAACCAAATACCCCCTGCTTGTTGTTATATACTTATTCACTAAAAAGCCTCCGTTATGAAGATCTCCACCCTTACCCTGCTGGGATGCCTGCTGATCTCCTGGGCACATGCACAAAAAAAACACATGGACAAAATAGGTAATCTTTCGATCCATCCGGTTGAACATGCTTCAATGATTCTTTCGCTGCCAAAGAAGACCATTTTTGTAGATCCGGTAAATCACCTGTCTGAGTTCAAGCAGGCGGGAGCACCCGACCTCATCTTGATCACCGATATACACGGGGATCATTTCAGCACCCAAACCCTGGACGGCATTTCCATGGAAAATACCACGTTGGTAGTGCCGCAGGCAGTAGCGGATAAACTGCCCGAAAAATACCAGTCAAAGGTAATCGTATTACACAACGGCGAAAAAAAAGAGGTAAGAGACATAGTGATAAAGGCCATCCCCATGTACAACCTGCCGGAATCTCCGGATGCTTTTCATACCAAGGGGAGAGGAAATGGTTATCTCCTCCTGTTGGACAATAAACGGGTGTATATCAGCGGCGACACGGAAGGCATTCCCGAAATGCGCCAGTTAAAAGATATTGACGTGGCCTTTATCTGCATGAACCTTCCTTATACGATGGACATTCACCAGGCCGCCGATGCTGTGCTTGACTTCAAACCTAAGGTCGTCTACCCTTATCATTATGGCAAAAGTGATGTAGCCGCTTTCAAAAAAATCGTGCAAAGTAAAAACGGCGCTGTTGACGTGCGACTCTTAGCGTGGTACCCGTGACGCCTGGAAAATATCAGGCAAAGACCCAATGTCGCGCAAAAGGAAAACAAATATTGAGTATCGCCACAAACAGGCTTGGGCACTGCGCGGTATGTTAAAGCTGTAGTTGCCTACAGCGGTGACATACAAATAGATTAGTGTCTTTAGTGGCGCCCAGCTTGCTCGTCGCTCAATCGGTTGCGCAGAATTTTCCATAAAGCCGAGACATTATATTATCTTTGAGCTTAAACGACTCGTACAAAATGAGGAAATTACTGCTCGCGCTGGTGTTTATCTTTAATATAGTCCTTACCCATGCTCAACAGCTTGCCTCAACACCGCCTATGGGGTTCATGAGTTGGAATTATTTTGAAACGGATATTAGCGCTAAAAAACTGAAAGCCATTGTAGATGCCATGGTGGCCAACGGAATGGTAGAGGCGGGTTATCGATATATTTGTATTGATGATGGCTGGCAGGGTGGCCGCGACAGCAGAAACAATATCATCGCTGATCCAAAAAAATTTCCAAAGGGGATGAAGGCCTTTGTAGCGTATGCACATCGTAAGGGTATGAAGGTAGGTATTTATTCTGACGCATCTAAATTGACATGCGGAGGATATACCGGTAGCCTGCACTTTGAAAAACAGGATGCTAAAACTTTTGCATCCTGGGGGATTGACTACCTTAAATATGACTATTGTGGTGCCCCCACAGACGTGGAAACGGCCAAAGCCAGGTATAAAAAGATGGCAGAAGCGCTCAAGAATAGCGGGAAGGAAATAGTGTTTGCCGTTTGTGAATGGGGACAGCGTCAACCCTGGCTGTGGGCTGCTGATGCTGGCGGTCAATTGTGGCGGACCACCTATGATATTCGTGATAAATGGATTAATGAGAGCGATTTAAAAAATGCAGAAGGCATTATGGATATTTTTGAAATCAACGCCGGATTATCCAAATATGCAGGACCCGGACATTGGAATGATCCTGATATGTTGGTCGTCGGCTTATATGGCAAAGACGGTCCTTCCGGCGATAGAGGGGGCAACGGTTGTACGGACGTTGAATATCAGTCTCAGATGAGCTTGTGGTGCCTTATGGCCGCCCCGCTGATGATATCCTGTGATGTAAGAAACATGAATGAAGCGACCCGCCACATTTTAATGAATAAAGATATTATCGCCATTGACCAAGATCCGCTGGGAAAACAAGCGATAAGAAAAATCAACAACGACACCTGGACTGTTTTAATAAAACCCCTGTCAACTGGTGATTATGCCATTGGTGTTCTAAACAAATCCCATAAAACACAAAGGTTTAACATGAAACTCAGTGAGCTTGACCTGAATGGCAAATTCAATGGCATTGATATATGGAGTAAGGAAACGACTAACAAGATTAAGAAGTTAAAATTTGATGTAGCCTCCCATGAGACAAAAGTAATTCGTCTGAATAACAGCATTTCGTTAAAATAATATCAAGATCTGGTAATCCAACATTTGTCGTCGCTGGCATTATGTTATACATTTGCGCCAATTATTTTTTATAATTAACAAAAGGCGCATTT
>CAYRJM010000103.1:0-6981 GCA_964424665.1 uncultured Chitinophagaceae bacterium | reverse complement strand
CAATAATAAACCGCTGGTATTCCGGTCCAACCGCCCGACAGGATATACACGCTCACCTGTGGCATTTCCAACCAGCTCCATTACCGTACGTCTATTACGTGGATCTTTTGTAGTCGTGAGGCAGTCCTTGGGTTTGTTCAATAGCAGGTATTCCATTTTTTGCTGGATTTCCAGAACCTCCCCCTTGAAAGTGACCAGGTCTCCTTTCTTAACCTTATACCCCGGCTCAAGGACAACCTTTTTGTTGACTTTAACCGCTCCTGCCTGGATGTGCTCCACCGCTTTACGTCGTGCACATACACCGCAATGCGCCAGGTATTTATTGAGCGGAAATTCAGCAGTTGTTTCCCGTTTTGAAGGGTTATCCCACCTCCTGCCAGAAGATGCCTTCTTCCTTGTACTGAATTTTGCGCCATAGGGCGAGCGCCCTTCTTTTTTTGCCCCATTTCTCCCTGGCTTCTTTTTTTCGAATTTAGCAAAAGGATGAGGCTCCTTAGGCGCTTCGCCTTTGGGCTGAGTTCTTCGACGTGCCGGTTTTTTCATTTTCTTTGGTTTACTGCTTTTCAGCAGGGTAATAATCAAGACAAGGGGTGGTCATTCGCTTTTTTTGCCACTTAACTGTGTTTAAAGATTGCCGCTTATTTTCGGTCCTTTTTTGTCAACGGGGTCATTGTCCCCTTTACCAGGCAGGAGCTTCCCAAAGCAACTGCGGTTATTTTCCTTTATTCGCCAATTGACCACAGGCAGCATCTATGTCTTTCCCTCTGCTTTTTCTCAGTCGGGCATTAACCCCATGGCGTGCCAAATGCCCCATAAAGGCTGCTGTCTTTTCTTTGTCCGGTTTTTCAAAATGGGCCGCGTCTATCGGGTTGTATTCTATAATATTAACAACTCTCACAGGCACCTGGCGATACAACTTAATCAAGGCATCCGCGTCTTCCGTGCCGTCATTAAAATCCTTGAAGAGGATGTATTCAAAAGTAATTTCATTTTTTGTCCGGGCATAAAAAGTATGCAGGGCTTCCATAAGCGAAGCAATATTATTGCGTTCATTGAACGGCATGATTTTCGTCCGCTTTTCATCCGTAGCGGCATGCAGCGACAAAGCCAGATTGAACCGAACTTTATCTTCAGCCAATTTATGAATCATCTTAGTGATGCCTGAAGTGGAGACCGTGATCCTTTTCGGGCTCATGGCCAATCCATCAGGAGCCGTAATACGTTCAATAGAATGCAGGACATTTTTGTAGTTCAGCAGCGGTTCTCCCATACCCATATATACGATATTGGTCAGCTTTTTCCCCGACTGCCGGATGGACTGTTTATTGATCATGGCCACCTGATCAAAGATTTCATCGAAGCCCAGATTGCGCTTGCGCTCCAGGTAACCCGTTGCACAAAACTTGCAATTCAGGCTACAGCCGGCCTGTGAAGAAACACAGGCGGTCTGGCGTTTGGCCGTCGGAATCAGTACGCCTTCAAAGACATTGGCATCTACGGAACGGAAACGCGTTTTTATTGTTCCATCTGCGCTTTCCTGAATAGCATCAACGGCCAGAGCGGGCAGTGCAAAGTCAGCCTTTAACAGTTCCCGCATTTTTTTGGACAGTGTGGTCATTTCATCAAAACCGCCGGCATGGTGGCTCCACAGCCACTCCCACAATTGCCTTGCCCGGAAAGCCTGCTCTCCCTTTGAAGTGAAATAAGCGGTCAGCTCTTCTTTACTTAAATCCCTTATGTTCGGTTTATCGGTTTGCATCGGACTGCAAAGGTAGGGGATTTTTAAAGGGATAGAAGAAATATAGTAAATAGGAGGAGTGATGAGCCCTTTCTCAGGCCGACCTACGAGGGTACCGTCCAAAAATAGGAGAAACACAGAACAGGCAACCTTTATAAATTGTTTTACGATTATAGAATGGATTAAACAGAATACCGGTATCGCGTGAGCTCACCCAGCCAGCAATTGCATCATATCCTGAAGGGATGCCTGAGGGAAAACAGGGAAAGTCAGAAAGCCTTGTATGACCTTTTCTTTGCTTTTTCCAAAAGCATCTGCGCCCGCTACAGCAGCAATGAAGAAAACGCGGAGGAAGTGATGCAGGATGGATTTTTAAAAATATTTACTCACCTTGGAAGTTTCATACCTCCCGGAGACCCGGAAGCGCTTTATCCGGCTTTTATGGTATGGGTCAAAAGGATCATGATCTTCACGGCCATTGACCATTACAGAAAACATAAAAACAAACAAGCCACGGTAGATCTGGACCAATTGAGTTACCGGCTTTCCTCGGCCTATCATGAGGCTCCGGACCAGCTGGCCTATGAAGAGCTCATTGCGCTGGTTCAATGTCTTAGCCCCGCTTACAGAGCCGTATTCAACCTTTTTGTATTAGATGGCTATACGCATGAAGAAATTGCAACCTATTTAAATATTTCCGTTGGGACTTCTAAGTCCAATCTTGCCAAGGCAAGAGAAAACCTGCGTCAAATGTTAAAAAAAACACATGAAACCTTTTACGCCAAATAGTAGTGACCGGGAACTGGATGAACTTTTCCAAAAAGCAGCCGGCGCGCATGCCACCGCCCAAACAGGCAAAGAAGCTATGGCCGGCAAGGAAGCTATATGGGAAAAACTGGAGGAAAAGCTGGATACTGGCGCGAAGCGGACCTCCCGGCGTCGCCGCTGGCGGTTTCTGTTCCTGGCATTGCTTCTCTCAGGGGCGATCGGGTTTCTTACGTTAATGAATACCGGCATAAAAACAGCAGACCAGCGACCCGAAAAAGCGGCCAGTGTCCGGGATGGGAAAAAGACCACCGTTGCGACAAACCCGGGAAAAGCAGCAGGCCGCAGCAATAACCTCAAAGGGCAAACGGGGAAATCAGCTGTCGCTACGACCTCGCCATCTTCCCGACCAACCGCAAGATCCGAAGCACAGCATTATGTGGAGACCGGTACCAAGGCAGATCATACGACGGAAGACCTGCAAATAAGCGCGGAAGATTATACACCTGCCGGCCGGTATCCCTCCCTTCCACGCCTTCCTTATGGGCTGACAAAAACGATTCAGGAGGAGCCGTCCAGCCCTGAACTAAGCAGGCAGGAGCCGTCGGCAAACACAACGGACAGCATGAGCGGTGAGCCACAACAAAAGGAACCACCGGTAAGTTTTTCCCGTTGGTCGATAGGATTTACCGCCGGACCCGACTGGAGCGGGATGAAATCCGGTAAATGGAAAGCCGGGGTAAACGGCGGGCTAAAATTAACCTACCGATTCAGCGAAAAATGGGCCGTTACCACCGGTCTGTCGCTTGCAAAAAAACTTTATGACGCGCCGCCCGGCGGTTATCATCCCCCCGACAGTGGCTGGCAAAACTATGATGTGAAACAAATCAATGCCCAATGCATTGTGCTCGATGTGCCCTTAAATATTGAATACACCCTCTGGAGTCATGACGGAAACCATCTTCTCCTCGGTACCGGACTTTCTTCCTTTTGGATGGAAGAAGAAAAATACACCTATCGTTATAAAACACCCGCAGGAAGCTGGAAGCACTGGACAAAGGAAATGTATAATCAGCATCACCATCTTTTTTCCATTCTTAATTTTTCAGCGGGCTATCAAAAAGACTGGCGGCACTTTTCTTTACAGGTATCCCCTTACCTCAAAGTACCCCTGCAGGGCATTGGTTACGGAAATGTACAACTCTACGGCGCCGGGGTTCATCTTACCCTTCAATACCGGTTAAAGTGAACTGCTTTACGTCAGTTATGGGTATCTTAAAATATTATGGTCAGATGGTTTCTTCGTTTGCTCAATTGCTGGGCATCACCGGAAACAATACGTCAATATATTCTTTCGAAAGGTTAGTCGCTTACATCCCATTCTCGCTAACGCGATGGTGTGGTTTTACGCGCTGCTTTATAAAGTTTCCGCGGCAGGCAACTTTCTTTTTCATTGTTCCGATTATAATAGCAAAGATTGATCGTGTATCAACTGAACGCTAGGTATAATCACTTTTAAAAAGCAAGTCATGAAAAAGAATAATTATAGGACCAGGTGGCCTGTTACCGTATTACTGAGCCTGCTGCTTGTCTGCTTTGCCATCGGCACTTCCTGCAACAAAGACGAGGAGAACAAGCCGGAAAACAAGAACATACAATTTGAAAGTACAGCCGAACCGTCTTCCGCCAGTGTGGAAACCAATGCCACCGGAAGTCTTTCCGCCGAATTCGATCCCGCTACCGGTGAACTGTCTTATACCTTTAACTGGCAGGACCTGACGGGCGAAATAGGCGGTTTTCATATCCACAAAGGAGACGGGGCGGTCATCATTAATTTCAAAGATGACGGTTATGCTACAGCCACTTCGGGTACTTTCTCCGGATCATCCGTACTCACAGAGGAGGCCTGGATACAGGATCTGAAAGCAGGCAAACTATACGGTCAGATACATACCGCCAAATACCCGGCCGGTGAGCTTATTTTCCCTTTCACCATTCAAAATTCATCCGGGTCGGGGAACAATGACAATACGGATAATGGCTCCGGTGAGGATGACTACGACATTTACTAACCACACGGGATATCAACTGTTTATTACTAATTTAAGAAGGCATGAAAACAAGCCGTGTTTTCCTTTTAATGCTGCTGGCCTTTCTCGGCTATATGAGCTGTGCTAAAACATCTACAGAACCGGATAACAACAATGATAACGGCAGCGAATGCACGCCGAACTTTCCGGAGCAGGAAGTAACCTACAACGGCTATGTAAAAAATATCCTGAACACCTATTGCATAAGCTGTCATGGCGGAGCCGGGCCAGGTCCCGGAGACTTCCGCACTTACCAGGGCGTGCTGGCGCACGCGGCAGCCTTTAAAATCCGGGTATTGCCCGACAATGCGGACATGCCAATGGGCAACGCACCCCTTCCGCAACACATCAGGGACTCATTGGCTGTATGGATCGGCAATTGTACACCGGAGAATTAAAAAACCGATAAACGGCCATGAAAAAGACCCTATTCTTATGGATCATCTCTTTTGCCTGGATACCAACTGCGAATGCACAAAACATCTATATCTGCAAGCAGGTGCAGGTCTCCTTCTTTTCCTCCGCCCCTATTGAGGATATTGAAGCCGCCACTGAAAACGGGGTTTCTGCGATGAACCGGCAGACGCGGGAGATCTATTTTAAAATTCCCATAAGAAGTTTTGAGTTTCCGAACGGGCTGATGCAGGAACATTTTAATGAAAACTTTTTAGAGAGCGATAAATTTCCTTATTCGACCTTCAAAGGAAGGGTTCTTAGCCCCGCGGAATTAACCACAAATGGCCGTTATGACGCCACGGTAGAAGGGGAACTCTCCATTCATGGCATTACAAAACCATACCGGGAAACAGGAACCATTGAAGTGGAAGACGGGCAAATACGGCTGAGGGCAAAATTTAAAGTGCGTCTGGCTGATCATCGTATTTCTATTCCCAAAATCCTTTTTAGGAATATAGCCGAGGTTGTCACTGTGAGCGTAGCTGCGAAGTATTTTCCCGAATCAGCAGAATCATTAAACTAATCTTTTAATTTATATGGATTTAAAGGCCGGAACATTTTGTATTCTTTTTAGCCTTATAGCCTGCCCATTATCCGGGCAGCAAGAGCTCAGTCAGCTTTTTGCCGATTCATCCCAGGCTTCCCGCCAGCCGGTGATCGCCACATTCAAGTCGGATTACATCGTCAATGCACAGTCCAATGAAACCCTTCATAAGCGGGAGCTGGTTTTAAACATTACGCATCGTTTCGATGATGTAGCCGGGACATTCGGGGGCGTAAAAACTTTTTTCGGACTGGACAACGCTACCGATATTAAGATTGGACTGGAATACGGCTTAACAGACCGGCTAACCCTGGGTGTGGCGCGGGCTAAAGGAGCGCCCGAAGTACGGGACGTGGCCGTAGCTTTCAATTCCCTGAGGGAACTGTGGGAAGGGAAACTGAAATACCGGCTGTGGCAACAGACAACAGATGACCATGTACCGGTAGCCGTGACCCTTTTTGCTAATGCCGTGGTCTCCTCCCGGACAGCGAGCCAGGATCCGGCATCCGATATTTATTTCGAGGCGTTCAGCGACCGTTGGAGTTTTATCGGGCAGATCATTGTTGCCCGAAAATTCAGTGAAAGCTTTTCGCTGGCACTCCTGCCTACCTACGTTAAAAGAAATCGGATAGCCTATGGCGACAAGAACAATCTGTTCGCACTGGGGGTTGGTTTTCGCTTAAAGGTGAGCAAGACAATGGCGCTGGTAATGGACTATTTCGAACCCTTCAGAGGTCGTGAAAGCCGGAATTACTTCAAACAGCATGGTGTCGTCTTTTATAACCCGCTGGCCATTGGCTGGGAAATACAGACCGGCGGTCATGTCTTCCATATTAACTTCACCAACTCCACAGCTATACTTGAAAACCAGTTTATTCCCTATACCACCCGTAGCTGGACCAATGGTGCGTTCCGGTGGGGATTTAATATTTCCCGCACCTTTTTGATGGACCGGCAAACCCATTAGGTCTCCACAAAATCATTGACTTTAGGACGAAGAAAGGTTACCTGAACAATCAAAGCCACCAGTACAATAACAGCCAGCAAAGCGAAGTCCCTTCCCAAATGGCCGGCATCGGTAGCTTTACCTAAAAAATCCGTGATAAAAGCACCAAAGAAAACGCCTGTCATATTCATAATACCATAAGCCGTGGCCCGGTATTTGGCCGAAACGAACTGGCAAAGAATAGGCATGTTATTGGCATCAAACATGCCGAAGCCTATACCGAAACATATGCCTGCGGCCATTAAGGAAGCAATCGTATGACCAAAGCCCAGAAAACACAACCCGGGGATCGTCAAAGCCAACCCGATAGCGCCTGTATACACCCGGCCTTTTATATTTTTCTGTACCCATTTATCGGAAAGCCAGCCGCCAAAAATAACCC
>CAYRJM010000102.1:0-7390 GCA_964424665.1 uncultured Chitinophagaceae bacterium | reverse complement strand
GTCCCGCCTTCAGGGACTGAGGGGGTATCTTTGACATCCCTGACCGATTAGCCAAGATAGACAACGACAAACAGCTCACGCTGGCACCCGGGTTTTGGGATGACCAGGATCGGGCCACGTCTGTCATGAAGGAAATAAAGGCGAACACTTTCTGGACACAATTGTACAAGAAGGTGCAAACCGCCATTGAGGACGCCGGAGTGCTGCTGGAATTCCAAAAGGAAGGAGAAGCTACCGAAAAGGAGGTCGAACAAGCATACGATCACGCCGTGGAAATGTTGGAGGAACTGGAGTTCAAATCTACACTCAACCAACCGGAAGACGAGCTTACCGCTATGCTGACCATCAACGCGGGTGCAGGCGGAACGGAAAGCCAGGATTGGGCCGAGATGCTATTACGCATGTACCGGATGTATGGCGAAAAGCAGGGCTGGAAGATTAGTGAAGTGGACTTGCAGCAAGGGGATACCGCCGGCATTAAGTCAGCGACCTTAGAATTGCAGGGGGACTTCGCTTATGGGCTCTTGAAATCAGAAAACGGGGTGCACCGGCTTGTTCGTATTTCGCCTTTTGATGCGAATTCCAGGCGGCATACCTCCTTCGCTTCCGTATTTGTGTACCCGCTGGTGGACAACTCCATTGAAATAAACATTAATCCCGCCGATCTGGAATGGGACTTTTATCGTTCCGGTGGTAAAGGAGGTCAAAATGTCAATAAAGTGGAAACTGCCGTGCGGCTGAAGCACCTACCTTCCGGTATTATTGTCGAATGCCAGCAATCCCGTACACAGGGAGAAAACAGAGAAAAGGCGCTGGCGATGCTGAAGTCTAGACTTTATGAGGAAGAACTTCGCAAGCAGGAGGAACTGAAGAACGCCACCAACTCAGAAAAACGAAAGATTGAATGGGGCTCGCAGGTCCGCTCTTATGTTTTTCATCCCTATAAAATGATCAAGGACCACCGCACTAATTTTGAAGTCGGCAATGTTCAACCCGTGATGGATGGCGAATTGGATGGTTTTGTAAAAGCGTTCCTGCTGATGGGAAAAGAGGATTAGCTCATCAGCCATGCTTTAAAATCAGCATAATCCCTGCCCATGGCGACTTTCTGCTTTTCCCGGCCTTCCAGCGCGGTCGCCTGCGGTGGAAGATCAACCTTTTCCCATAGATCTTTGGAATATACATTGGGAAACTTGCAGGGATGCGCCGATGACAAAAAGATACCGGCTACCTTTTCCATGGTGGTCTTTACATACTGCTTTAGTCCGGCGTAGGCAATCGCCGTGTGTGGACAAACCACGTAATCGGTCCGGTTCGCGACGTCGCTAATGACCGCTTTGGTTTGTTCGTCTGTAAAACGGTATCCGCTGATCTGTTGATTCATTTGCCTGACATCGTGCTCAAACAAAGTCAGCATTCTTTCAAAATTGCTTGGATTCCCTACGTCCATGGCGTTCGATAAGGTGTGGATGGAAGGACGCGGCTCAAAAACACCCGTTTTCAAGTATTGCGGTACCTCATCATTCACATTGGTAGCTGCGACAAAATGATGAACGGGTAATCCCATGCGCGCTGCAAAAATGCCGGCCGTCAGGTTACCAAAATTTCCACTGGGGACAGAAAAAACAACGGGAGCGCTTATCCCCTTTTGTCTGATTTGCCCATAGGCGTTGAAGTAATAAAATGTTTGAGGGATTAACCTGGCAATGTTAATTGAATTAGCCGATGACAGGTTTTGTTTTTGCAAGATCTCCTTATCCAGGAAAGCGGTTTTAACCAGGCGCTGGCAATCGTCGAATGTTCCATCTATCTCCAATGCCGTAATGTTTTTCCCCAGGGTGGTCAGTTGTTTTTCCTGCAGGGGACTAACCTTTCCTTTGGGGAATAAGATGGTTACACGGATACCCGGAACGTCATAGAATCCGAGCGCTACGGCTCCGCCTGTATCCCCGGAAGTGGCTACCAGGATATTTATTTCCTTTTCTTCCTTCTCCAGGTAATAACGCATCAGCCGGCTCATGAATCTTGCACCGAAATCTTTAAACGCCATCGACGGGCCGTGAAAGAGTTCCAATACGAAGGTGTTCGCTTCTATTTCCAGAATAGGAGCCGGAAAACTGACAGCCTCTTCAATAATTTGCTGAAGGGCGTTAGGCTCAACGGTGCTTCCTATTAAAGCGCCGGCCACCTCAAAAGCGATCTCTTCAAAGGTTTTTTTGTGGATCTCGTTATAAAAATCGGCCGGAAGTACAGGTAGTTCCACGGGCATATATAAACCGTTGTCTGCCGGCAGGCTTTGAAATATTGCTTGCTTCAGATCAACTATAAGAGCCGGGTTCTTAGTGCTATAAAGTTTCACGTTGGTTGTTTTTTTCAAATAATCTTTGGTCCTTCTGTATTGACGTAGGAGCGGTAGGATTCCGATTCGATATCTATCGCCTGCAAATGTTTCTGCAATACTTCCTGAATCTGTGCCGCCTTTTCTTCCCCTTTGCTCAGGGCGAATACAGAGGGGCCGGAACCGGAAATGCCGAAGCCAAGCGCGCCGGCTTGCAGGGCTTTTTCTTTTAAACTATAAAATTCCGGGATAAGGATGGCCCTGGAAGGCTCAATTAATACATCCTCCATCGAACGGCTGATCAGATCATAATCTTCACGATAGAGGCCGCTTACCAGGCCTGCGATATTGCCCCACTGGATTACCGCGTCTTTGAGCGGAACCTGTTGCCGGATGATCTTTCTCGCATCGCGTGTTTGTATTTCAATATGCGGATGAATTAAAGTGCAAACCAAATCTTTAGGGACAGGCAAAGAGATAATATCCAATGGGTGATAGCTGCGAATCAATACAAACCCGCCCAGAAGGGAGGGCGCTACATTATCAGCATGTCCCTGTCCGCAAGCCAGTTTTTCTCCCGCGAGTGCGAAAGACAATAGTTCTCTTGAAGTAAGGGGAGTGCCCATGAGTTGATTGACTGCGAACAATCCTGCCACCGTACTTGCTGCACTCGATCCCAGGCCACTGCCGATAGGCATTTTTTTATGCAGGCTGATGGCGACTCCGCGGTCACTGTTCCCCGTTTTTTCCAGGTAATCGAATACCGCGGCGCTTACTGTATTTTTCATCGGGTCTTTAGGCAGTAGTCCCTGGTCCCCGGTGATTTCTTTTATGATGATCCCTGGTTTGTCCTGTAGAGTCATCTCTACTTCATCACCCGGCGCATGGACCGCGAATCCCAGTACATCGAAACCGCAAACGACATTTGCTACTGTGGCGGGGGCGAATACGCGGATTGTCTTACTTTGTTGCAAATTCATTTAACTAATTGTTTAGTTACATATGGTGTGGTTGTAAACTATTGGGCACCTACTTTTACAAGGTCTGCAAATACGCCAGCTGCGGTTACTTCCGCTCCCGCACCGGGTCCTTTGACAACCAATGGACAATCAGACTTGTACCGGTTTGTAGTAAAAGCAATAATATTATCGCTGCCGGATAGCGAATAAAAAGGGTGTGAACTATCGACAGCCTCGAGCTTTATACGCACGTTTCCGGCCTCCATAATTCCTATAAACCTTAACACTTTTCCTTCCGCTTCGGCTTCTTTCTTAAGTTTTTCAAAATGGGCGTCCGCTTTTTCCAGTTCCAGGTAGAAAGACGGGACGTCAGGCGCCGTCATACAGGCTTCGGGCAGTATGGCCTGCATGTCAATATCCTTCATTTCAATAGCGTGTCCGGAGTCCCGGGCAAGAATGAGCATCTTGCGCATAAAATCCAGACCGCTTAGATCGTCCCGCGGGTCGGGCTCGGTAAACCCTTGTTTCTGCGCTTCCTTCACAATGGAATAAAAATGCTTGTCCCCCTTGAATTCATTAAAGATAAAGGAAATCGTTCCTGATAATATAGCTTCTATCTTCAAGATGCGATCACCGCTCACCAATAAATCTTTTAACGTCTTAATAATAGGAAGTCCGGCGCCTACATTGGTTTCATAAAAAAAGTCGACGCCATGTTTTTTAACGGCATTTTTGAATTTTTTGTATTGATCATAAGACCCGGAATTGCCAATTTTATTACAGGTAACGATGGAAATATTGGAAGAAAAAATGCTTTCGTAATAAGATACGACATGCTCACTGGCCGAGTTATCGATAAAAACACTATTGGGCAGGTTCAGGACCTTCATCCTTTCGATGAAAAGATCAAGGTCAGCCGGTTGCCCGCCTTCCTCAAAAAGGCTTTCCCAATCGGCTATCTCAAACCCTTCCGGCTTGAAAATCATTCGCCTGCTGTTGGTCAGGGCGATCATCTGGATACGCAGCGCATTTTGTTCATACAGGTAACTCGCATGAGCATTTATTTGCTGTAGCAGGGTTTTGCCAATGTTGCCTACGCCTACATAAAAGACATTGAGCGTTTTGACAGAAGAGAGGAAAAAGGCTTCATGTACTACGTTCAGCGTTTTGGCCAGGTCCTTCTTATTGACGACAACGGAAATATTATATTCCGAAGATCCCTGGGCGATGGCCGCGACATTGATGCCGTTTCGGCCTAATGCGTGGAAAAGGTCGCCGCTTATGCCGGTAGTATGTTTCATGTTTTCGCCGACAATGGCTACGATCGAATGCCCTTCTACGATCTCCGGAGGATCCACCTTATGGGCCTGAAGTTCCATCTCAAATTCAACTTCCAGCGCTGTTTTCGCTTTTTCGGTATCGGTAGGAGCAATAGCAAAAGTGATGCTGTGTTCCGAGGAAGCCTGCGTGATCAGGATGACGTTTATCCCTTTACGGGATAACAAAGCGAACAATCTGCCGCTAAACCCCGAATTACCTACTAACCCACTGCCTTGTATGTTGACCAGACTCACTTCATTGATGGAAGAAATGCCCCGGACGGGATTGTCGCTTTTCTTGGCCTTGTCATGAATGATCGTTCCCGGGAATCCCGGGTTAAAGGTATTCCGTATGCTGATAGGTATTTTCTTGGCAAAGGCGGGGATCATCGTGGGCGGATAAATAACTTTTGCCCCGAAATAAGAAAGCTCTTTGGCTTCTGTATAGGTTATCTCAGATAAGCTGAACGCCCGTTTTACCATTCTGGGGTCAGCCGTCATAAAGCCATCGACATCGGTCCAGATTTGGATCTCCTCAGCGTTGAGGGCTGAACCGACAATTGCTGCGGTAAAGTCACTACCCCCTCTTCCCAGCGTAGTGGTTTGGCCCGCTTCATTGGAAGCGATAAAACCGGTAACGCAGTATAAAGAAGTCTTCTCGGGATTAAAAAACCGGCTGATATTTTGTTCCGTTTCCGGCAACTTTATGCGTGCTTTGCCAAATTGACTATCGGTAATAAACAGCAACCGGGTATCTGCAAATACGACATCCGGGTACTGTTGGGCTAAAATGCCCGAGACCATAAAGGTGGCGCACAATTCGCCATAAGACAGGATGGCATCTTTTGTTTTTGGAGAAAGTTCTTTGACCGCGCGTACGCCATATAACAATTCTTCCAGTTCATTAAGGTAGAGCTTTATTTGCATGACTACCGGATTCTGCTTTTTCGCCGGAATCAGTGTGCGTACAACTTCGAGGTGCCGGTTTTCAATCTCTTTCAACTGGCCGGTTACTTCTTTGCCTTGTTCAGCCCCCGTCGCTAATGCCAGTAATTGATTGGTTATCCCGCCCATGGCTGAGGTAACGACCACAACGGGTTCTGCCTTTTTGATCTCCTTAGAAACGATTTGTACCAGTGCTTCAATGCTTTCAGTGTCTTGTACGGATGTCCCTCCAAATTTTAAAACTTTCATCTTGTGTTTTTTTTAAACCTTCTTTAAATCGGGGAAGGCCAAAAAAGAAGCGCCTTCCTGTCTTGGGGAAGGCGCTTTCAATCGTAATTTCTAAACTGTCCTTACCTCCATGACAACATGCAGATACCCGTCCCGGAAATAATAATGGCGTTCCCCGAAAAGGGAACCAACCCGGTTGATAATGCTGTATATTGCCTGTTGGCGGTCATAAAATAATTTTTACGGCGCTAAAGTAAGAAGGAATGATTTAATTTCAAAGAAAATAGGGATTTTTGTGAATTTTTTTCAAAAAAAAATCTAACTGTTGGAAATTTAATAAGAAGGAGGGCAGGCGACCTGTTGTAACGCACGCTGCTCCGCCGCGGAATGTCCCCAAAGCTTAACGGATAATTTGATCCCGGTAAAAAAGTAAAAGTCGTTGTAGGTGGGGCTGGCTCTCATCGTTCCGGCCTCGGGATAAGGATCATCTTCATGTCCCGGTAATTCATCTCTGCGGAAAGCGATTTCGGCCGAGAACGGCTGGCTATTGTGCATGGAGCTAAAATCAGCATAGGTTTGACTCAGGTCATCTAAATAGTCCGTGAAAAGTTTACGCATGGAGATTACCGCGCCAATATCTATTCGGTGCGAAAGAGCGTATTTTACGCCTACACCAAATGGGATGGAGAACTGGGTTAGGTTGTAGGGTTTACGATCGGGATAACTGCTTAGGCCCTGTCCTTCGGTATGCAGCGGCTGAAGGTAGATCCGGTCGGTAACCGAATCGTGGCTGTAGTAGGTATATGGATCAAAGTGGTAAACGGCTACGCCGACAAACACATAGGGTTTAATACGCGTATCCAGATTATGAAAGAAATTGTAGGTAATCAATAAATGTACATCTAAGATGTTGGATTGAAAGTCCAGGTTACGAATGGAGCGGGAGGAGTCGGCTGCCAGGCTGTCTGCTCCGGATATCTTACCATAGTTAGCGCCAAATTCCAATCCGAAACCTTTGTGTATTTCCTTGGCTACAAAGAGGCCGAAGGACGGATGCGATTGCTTATAGGTGAAGTTTTTTTCCTGTAGATCGCCATTATAGGTGCTGACGCCGCCAAATATTCCTATTTCCAGGGGGCCGCTGTCCACAAATTGCGCCATTCCAGAAAAAGGAAGACCCAGGAGAAGGAGAATGAAAAATAGACTTGACCTTTTCATAATGTAGTAAACGAAAGTTTTTTGTAAAAATTTCAGAACAAGCGCAATTACCGTGCTATTTTTAAAACGCTGGCAAAAATACGTTGGTGTCTGGAAGAAATAATATTTCAAATTTTGCAAGAGTTGGGCTATCTTTGCCTTCTTTTAAAAATTTCAGGCCTTGTTTTGCCCGTGACCGGTTTTATAGTGCTTTTGTGATGTAGAGGTCTTTAATTTTTTTTAACTGTTTTCTCTTTATGAGGAGTTTATATATATAAGAAAAACAAATTTATAGGAGGGTGAAGTTTAGGTAAAAGCGTAACATTTTTACCGGCTTTTCGACAATTCTTCGGGACGTAGCGCAGCTCGGTAGCGTACAAGCATGGGGTGCTTGGGGTCGCTGG
>CAYRJM010000101.1:0-7538 GCA_964424665.1 uncultured Chitinophagaceae bacterium | reverse complement strand
GCGCCGATGTGCTGGGTAATCCCTCCTACTTCACCGGCTACTACCGCGGCATTGCGGATGTAGTCCAACAAAGAGGTTTTACCGTGATCCACATGCCCCATGATGGTGACAATTGGGGAACGCGGATACAGGTCTTCGGGCGCGTCTTCCTCTTCTTCTCCCACCAGGTCTTCCTGGTCTTTCAGGTCAATAAATTCCACTTCAAAGCCAAATTCGCTGGCAACCAGCTCAATGACTTCCGCATCCAGGCGCTGATTAATGGAAACCATTATACCGAGGCTCATACATTTGCTGATCACATCGGCAAAGCTCACGTCCATCAGGTTGGCGAATTCGTTGACGGAGATGAACTCCGTTACCTGCAGCTTGTTGCTCTGTTCCGCTTCGCTCGCCGCGCGCTGTTCCGCCTTTTCTTCTCTCTTGGCGCGGCGGTTTTTCGCTTTCAGGCTCTTGTTCCTGCTTGTGCCGGAAAGCTTGGCCTGTGTTTCCCGGATCTTTTCCTGAATTTCCTTTTCGTCAATCTCATGTTCCGGCATCGCCTTGGCGCGGCGGCCTTTTTTACCCGGCTTTTCCGTACCCCGGCGAGGCGGACGCGCAGAGCCCTTTTTCTCTACGGGTATGCGCTTACGCTTGCGCTTGCGTTCTTTCTGCTCTTTCTCCTTGTCTTTTTTCAGCGGTTCTTTGGGCAACTCTATTTTTCCTACCAGGCGGGGACCGGTCAATTTTATTTTCGGCGCTTTTTCTATGGTCGGTTCTTCCTCAGCAGCCGCAGGCGTTTCTTTTTCCGGCGCTGGCTGCTTGGGTTCTTCTTCCTTCGCGGGAGCTTCCTGGACCGGCTCTTTTTTCGGTTCTTCTTTGGCTTTCTCCGGCTCCGCTTTTTTGGCCGTCTTTTTCGGCCTGGTGGACTGGTCAATCTCAGAGAGATCGATTTTTCCTACTACCTGCAAACCTGATTTTTTTTCTTCTTTGGGCTCGGCCTGCTCCTCGGTCTTTTCTTTTTCTTCCTGCGGCGCCGCTTCAGGTTCCTTCGCTTCGGGTGGCTGTTGCGCCTGGGCTGGGGCTTCCGGCTCGGCCGCTGCTTCCGGTTCCTTCGCGGGGGTTTCCGGCTCCGGTGCCGGTTCTGCTGTCGGCTCTACCGGCTTTTCCTCTTTCTTCTTTGGTTTTTCTTTCTCTTCATTTTCCCTGCCACCATACATAGCTACGCCATGAGGCAGATCAATCTGATCGCTCTTGCGCTTGTTGGCCCTATCCTGCTGAAATTCGTCTTGCAAAGATTCGTACATCTCCTCCGACAGGCGGGAAGTAGGTTTAAAATCGCCCACTTCAAACCCTTTTGATTTCAAAAAATCAATAAGGGTGTCCCTGCCGATATTGAATTCTTTAGCAGCAGCCAGCAATCTTGGTGTTTTGGATATTACAGCCATTCTGTGAAACTCCGTTTTTTATAATTTGAAGCATGCGTTAATCGCATGCCATAAGCCTATGCTTCGTTTTCGTCCTTCTCGAACTCCTCTTTGAGGATACGCCGGACTTCGATGATGGTTTCCTCTTCCAGGTCTGAACGCCTGACCAGCTCTTCGGTGCTTAAAGTTAAAACACTTCTGGCGGTGTCGCAGCCAATTCTTTTCAACTCATCTAAGATCCATTTTTCTATTTCGTCCAAAAATTCATCCAGGTCAATATCATATTCTACATCCAGGTCGTCTTCATCGCGGTATACATTAATCTCATAACCCGTCAAATCCTGAGCCAGTTTAATATTTACCCCTTTTTTACCAATCGCCATGGAAACCTGATCGGCAGCGAGGTAGACTTCGGCATAATGGTTTTCCTGGTCGAGGTTCATATGGGATATCCTGGCCGGTGTAAGGGAGCGTTGTATCAAAAGCTGGATATTATTGGTGTAGTTAATAATATCTATGTTCTCATTTCTTAACTCCCGCACAATACCATGAATACGGCTTCCTTTCATGCCAACGCAGGCTCCCACGGGGTCTATGCGGTCGTCATAAGACT
Organism: uncultured Chitinophagaceae bacterium; assembly: GCA_964424665.1. Classification (GTDB taxonomy): domain Bacteria; phylum Bacteroidota; class Bacteroidia; order Chitinophagales; family Chitinophagaceae; genus FW021-bin31. Next base: position 5,522 of record CAYRJM010000101.1, on the reverse strand, counting down.
CTACCGCCACCTTCGCCCGCTCTCCGGGTTCCCGCACGATTTTCCTGATCACGATCAGTCCGTCGAAAATTTCCGGCACCTCGATTTCCAGCAACTTAGCCAAAAATTCCGGATCGGTACGGGAAAGAATGATTACCGGACTGTTGTTTTTCATTTCCACCCGTTTGACAACAGCGCGGACACTTTCTCCCTTTTTAAAGAAATCCGAGGGAATTTGTTCGGATTTGGGTAAAATAAGTTCGTTGCCATCGTCATCCAGCAGGAGGCTTTCCTTTTTCCAGGTCTGGTAAACCTCCCCGGTAATGATATCGCCAATCCGGTCGGAGTACTTACTCAACAGAATATTCTTTTTCAGGTCTCCGATACGCGCGCTCAGGGTTTGCTTGGCCGCCAGGATCGCCCGGCGTCCGAAGTCCATGATCTCTACTTCTTCATATACCTCTTCTCCTACCTGGTAATCGGGTTCTATTTTGATGGCATCACTGTAGGAAATTTGTTTGTTGTCGTCTTCCACTTCCCCGTCTTCAACGATCTCACGGCGCCGGAGGATCTCCAGATCCCCTTTTTCCGTGTTGACGATCACGTCAAAGTTCTCATCATCCCCATACTTTTTCCGGAGCAACGTTTTAAATACATCCTCCAGCACTTTCATAAGCGTAGGACGGTCAATGTTTTCCGCATCCTTAAACTCTGCAAAGGAGTCTATCAGATTAATACTTGCCATTTTTTTTAGTTTTAATTAAAAGCCCACACATACTTTAGTTGTTTTTATTTCCTCAAAAGTGATTTTTTCGGGTTCTTTCTCGGGAGCCTGCTTTACAGGCTTTTTCCCACCCTTCTTCTTCTGTTTGTATGCTAAAATAATAAATGTATCATTTGCAGCATCTAAAACGCCTTTTTTCTTTCGTCCGTCTTTCAACACGACCTCTATCTCTCTCCCTATGTTTTTCTTATACTGACGTAGCTGGCGCAGCGGTTCATCCAGGCCGGGGGAGGATACCTCCAGGACAAAATTGCCTTCCGGAAACAGGTCGCTTTCCTCTATCTTCTTCCGCAAGGTCCTGTTAATGCGGGCCAGTTCGTCAATGGAAGCGCCCTGGTCGGCGTCTATAAACACTTTTATCTGGTTGTTTTGCAGGAGCCTGGCATCCACCAGAAAATAACCTTCCCACTGCTCTAAAAGCGCTTCGGTCCAGTCGTGTACCTGAGACAATAGTAAATTGTTGTCTGCCATGTTCTAAAAAAACGAGGGGACAACCTCCTGTCCCCTCTTTCTGTATCTTATTTCCAGCGCAAAAGTACAACTTTTCTTGTTCAGAAAAAAAGGGACATCCAAAAAAAATCTTTAGCAAAAAGACGTTAATCTTAGCTTAAATAAAAAGAAAGCGCCTTTTTCTATCGGGAAAATAAGTACCTTCGTAGCGTTATGTTGAGGATTTTAGAAATTTTGGCCGAAGGGATCATTCTTTACCTGCTTTATAAGTTTGTGGTCCGTTTTGTCATTCCGGTTTATCGCTCCACAAAGCGGGTGCGCAAGCAAATGAAAGAGATGCGGGACCGCATGAATGACCAGATGCAAAGCCGGCAACAACAAAATTCTTATTCGCAATATCAACATCCCGCACAAGCCCCTCCTGCCCAAGACAAATACCGGGAAGAAGAAGGGGAATACATTGATTACGAGGAAGTAAAGTAAACTGCGCCCACTGTACAGCACCTTTTTCGGTTGGGTTTCCAAACTCACGCCGTAATTGCCCGCTGCTTCGGCGGAGCAAAAAGCAGTCCTTAGGCGCTATCCGGCGGGTTTCCGCCGGCTTTAAACCCTGGCCTGAGAAAACGTGTACAGGGTTTTCGCCTCCGCGCCGGGTCCATGCCTCCGGGTAAATCGGTTTAACGCCCCGTTCTATAGAACGCCTTCTTATCTGAAAAAATAATTTAACACAAAGGTGTGGTAAAATAGGTCGATTTATGTATTTTTGCCGCCCCGTCTGTACCGAACGAGAGGACGGTTAAGATTTTCGCCTTTGTTCATATCAAAGGTACGGTCCTATAGCTCAGTTGGTTAGAGCACCTGACTCATAATCAGGTGGTCCCAGGTTCAAGTCCTGGTGGGACCACATAAAAGACAAGCAGCTATGAAGCGTTCCTTCGTAACTGCTTTTTTGTTAAGTACCTTTTTTCGGAGGAAGAAATTCCAAGCAGAAGCAAGAGGGAGACATCGTTTAATGCTTAGCGTAAGAAGAGCAACCCGGTAAAGACGCCTGACGATTGGAATAAAGACTTGAGAAAATATTGCGCTGCGATGAGAAAGAAGCAGGATAAACAGAGATTATAAACCGGTCGACGAACGCCATGCAGATTGTAAGCTACTCTCTTAGACAACCCAAACCACTGAGCGAAAATTAGAAGTGAACAATATTTAAACGACTAAAAACAAAAACGATCCCCCCTCCCATAAAAACTTGCGCTTAGGCGGGCCCTGGATAACCTTAACCGGGGCGTCCGCTAATCGTAATACTTTAAAGCAGAAGAAAAGGCGTTCTTAAATTATCGGCTGTCATTTGATTAAAAAAAGAGGGAGTAAAACGAAGCGCTTTTACGGCGCCGTTTAAAGATTCTTTAGCAAGAGTAAACTCATTTAAAGATATACAGCTTGTGCAATTGACATTTAAACAGGCTACTTGTTATCGCAAGGGTTTTATTCCTTCCGCTTATTAGGATTTCTTTAGATTTTTTTTGCATTTATAAAATTTTATCCGAATTTGTTGCAAATTTTATCTTAACATAATCCTTTGAATTTCATTAAAGTAGATTTTTTATGGTGACTTGCTGAGCTTTTTCACCGGCGTTTATCTGTTTTAGGTACTATTTTTGTAGAAATTTTAACAGGCAGCAACCTTTTTATTTATAAATTAGCTAATTGATATTATTCCTGTTATGGAAGATCAGAAAAAAATCAATGTCCTTTACGTTGATGATGAAGTAAATAATCTCACAACTTTTAAGGCTAGTTTTCGGAGATTGTACCAGGTATATACTGCCGAGTCTGCACAAGCTGCACGTGAAATTCTCGAAGACAAGGAGATTCATGTAATCATTTCTGACCAGCGCATGCCGGAAATGACGGGCATAGAGTTTTTTGAAAGCATTCTTACAGACCATCCTGAACCTATTCGCATGCTTTTAACCGGTTACGCCGATATCCAGGCTGTTATTGATGCCATAAACAAAGGACGTGTTTACAAATATTTTTCAAAACCCTGGGATGAAACGGTTATGAGAGAAAATATTGACAAGGCCAACGAACTGTATATTTCCCGCAAGGAACAAAAAGAAATGACCAACAAGCTGCTGGATGTCAACCGAAAAATCGAATTTCTCCTGCGCCAGAAGCTCCTTTCCTGAAGGCATTATCTATCTCCGCTTAACGTTTACTAATAATTCTGTCCACTTCGCAAAATGAGGCCCTCAGGCCTTAATAACTCACCTTATTTTTGTTCATAACTAAGTAATGGAAACTTAAGTATGAAAAATAAGGACTTTATCATCATTAGTTTAAATCCGTGGTATACGCCGCTCAGCAGCACCTCCAAACATATTGCAAAGGAGTTAGCTAAGCAGAACAGAGTCCTTTATGTCAATCCGCCGCTGGATCGAAAAACCCTTTTGACCCGGCGAAACGATCCCATGCTCCAAAAGCACCTCGGCGTAATAAAAGGTAAAGAAACTGGTCTTGTCAAGTTAGGAACCAACTTGTGGAACTATTATCCTTCTACCGTTCTGGAGTCTATTAACTGGATCCCGAGTACAAAAGTATTTTCCTGGTTAAATTACCTGAACAATAAACGCATTGCTTCTTCCCTCCTTTCCGTCGTAAAGGAACTTGGTTTTTCTGATTACACCCTGATCAATGACAAAGACCTTTACAGGGGTTTTTACTTAAAAGAGCTATTGCAGCCTAAAACGTATTTATATTACGACCGCGATTACATTCTCGGGGCGCCTTACTGGCAAAGACATGGGGCAAGCTTGGAACCCAAGCTGGCCAAGAAGTCGGATTTGATCGTTACCCATTCCGATCATCTAAAAAGCCTGCTATTGCCTCATAATAAAAATATTTATAATGTAGGATCAGGAATAGACCTCCAGCTTTTCGATGGCGGTAAGGCGTATCCGGTACCTCCTGACCTGACCGGCCTAAAGCGACCGATTATCGGCTACGTTGGGGCGCTTACTTCCCTCAGGCTTGATATGGAAGCACTTATCCGAATCGCGAAGGAAAGACCGGAATGGTCAGTAGTCTTTGTAGGGCCGGAAGACGAAGCATACAAAAACAGCCCGCTTCATCAATTTGAAAACGTGTTGTTCTGTGGCAGAAAAAAACTATCGGAAATTCCCGCCTATATCAACGCGATGGACGTTTGCCTGAACATACAGGTCATCAACGATATCACCATTGGCAATTATCCCCTTAAAATAGACGAATACCTGGCTATGGGTAAGCCGGTCGTGGCAACGCAAACGATCGGCATGCGCCCGTTTGAGGGATATGTGGAATTAGTTGAGCCCAAGGGCGACTACATCAGCGCCATTGAAAGGGTCTTGGCGGAGAACAATGGAGAAGCGCGGCGAATGGATCTGGCCCGAAGCCACAGCTGGGAAAATGTTGTGGGCAACATATATGAAGCCATAAAAAAGACGAGGTCACTGCAAAATGAATATAGTAGCTAGAATAAAGAATAATCCGGCGGCAAAAAAAAATGTCCTCCGGATGCTTATGCCTCAGGGCCAGGCCAGACCAAGATGGTGGGTACGGTCGTTTGTGAACCCCTTCTATCATAAAATAAATAGAGGGGCTGTCATCCGTCCTTCGGTGAGAAAAGACCTTTTGCCTTTCAACCGGTTTATCTTAGGGAAAGGGGCGGTGATTGAAGACTTCTCGGTACTCAATAACGGGATGGGAGATGTTATTATCGGTGATAAAAGTTTTATCGGCTTAAGCAATGTGATCATTGGCCCCGTAGAGATCGGTCGAAATGTGATCATCGCCCAGAACGTGGTTTTATCGGGCTTGAATCATGGTTATGAAGACATTGAGATACCCATAAAAGATCAGCCCTGTACCGGGAAAAAAATAGCGGTCGCCGACGATAGCTGGATCGGTGCTAATGCCGTAATCACCGCAGGGGTAACTATAGGAAAACACGCGGTCGTAGCCGCAGGGAGCGTAGTGACCAAGTCTGTCCCGGACTATTGCATCGCCGCGGGGAACCCTGCGCGGGTCATAAAGCATTATAACTTTAAAACAAAGAAATGGGAAAAAGTTCCAAAATAAAACTGGGTAGCCACGCTAAGCCATGGAGTTTCAGCCTCTATGCCAAAAACCTGGTTATACTGATGCGCCCTGCGCATTGGGTAAAAAACCTGTTTCTGTATATCCCGTTATTTTTCTCCGGCACTTTATTCGACTTAGATCAACTCGCTTCAGTTACCGTGGGCGTTTTCGCTTTTTGCCTGGTAGC
>CAYRJM010000100.1:0-7703 GCA_964424665.1 uncultured Chitinophagaceae bacterium | reverse complement strand
GTAAATGATGACAAGCTGGATATTAATCTAAAAGGGAATGTTTTTGCTATCGATGTACAGTGTACCCCATTTGTAGGACAGATAAAAGTTAAAACCTGGTTTATTAAAGCGCATTTTGTTGAATGATTTCCATGCACAAAAGCTTAATAGGGCGGTTTCAAAGCCGATACTTCGATCGGCTCCTGTAATTAATACTGTTTTCATTGGGGTTGTTTTCTTGTATTTTTTAGCTGTTTGCAATAACAGTAAAAGCGTCGAAGTCAGTCCGTTATTGCGGTCAGCTTGTCTAATGAATCCTTGGTCTCCTGATCAAGGCTTAACTCTCCGGCGGCGATGTTTTCAGCCAAATGGTCAGGATCGGAAGTTCCCGGGATGAGCAAAATATTGGGCGCATGGGCAAGCAACCAGGCCAGTCCGATTTGAGCCGGTGTAGCCTCCATCTTTTTAGCCATTTGAATAACCAATGGATGTTTGGTTACCTGCGCTATTCCCGGAAATCCTGCGGAACCCAGCGGAAAAAACGGCACCCAGGCGATTTGCTTTTCAAGGCATACTTGCAGCATCTGTTCATCTTTTCGGTTAAGCAGGCTATATGCGTTTTGGACACAAGCGATGCCGGCCGGCAATGCCTGTTGCAGTTGTTCCATATTGGCATTGCTGATGCCAAAGCCTTCTATTTTACCCTCATCGCGTAAGTTATTCATCTCTGAAATTTGATCGTCAAGACGGATTTGTTGGTTTTTCGGAACCGGAGCGCCATCTGGGCTTGCATCCATCAAACGAAGGTTCACCACAGGCAGACGGTCGATTTGCAGACTGCGCAGGTTGTCCTCTACACTCGCACGCAACTGTTCGGGACGTTGTGCGGGAATCCAACCGCCTTTGCGATCCCGCTCGGCGCCTATCTTGCTGACAATCACTACGTTTTCAGGATAGGGATACAAGGCTTCCCGGATTAATTCATTGGCTACATCCGGCCCGTAAAACTGTGCCGTATCGAGATGATTGACGCCTAGCGCTATGGCGTCTCGAAGGACGGCAAGCGCTGTTTTCCGGTCGCGGGGCGGCCCCCAAACACCTGGGCCGGGCAACTGCATCGCGCCAAAACCGATGCGGTTTACCTGATGCCCGGCTAAGCGGCCGGTTGTGAATTTGACGTTTTCGTTGGATTGATTGTTATTAGACATGTTATAAATTTTGTTTCATGCAAAGATGCGAGAGGCTGAAGAAACAGATGTAACCGAATCTATCTTTGTTGTAGCCAAAATTAAATGGAAGTATGCCCGAAACGCCGGCCATATGATTTGGCTTTGCTTGTAATGGTCGTTGAAAATTTGCAAATGTTCCGAACCCGGACTTATACACGATTTCACTGGCTGCCATTTTTGAAATAGACCATTTTTCTCTGGTTTTTTCCATGCGCTTTTCGTGAATATTTTACCGGATTTGTTCTAAGCGCTTTCATCAAATCGTTCAGAAAAAACATTCGGTAACTACCGGTGGCCGGTTTATTACTTGTCTTTTTACTATGGTCGTTTATTATTGGTGTATAAGTAGTCACAAATCCCCTGGAGGAATGTTTAAATTTCCCCTTTCTCATCCTACAAAACTCCCGAACCCTGAAGCCCTGCATTTCTGTCTTAACCGCTGTTCCCCGCTAAAAAATACTTGTCGAATTTTCGGTTGTATGCCCTGGCTTATGTCTGTAAATTTGCCTCATTAAATCAAACAGATGGAACTCTCAAAAGATGTAATGTACCAGGCCATTTTGGACAAAGATACGCGATTTGAAGGCGTATTCTTTACGGCGGTGAAAACGACCGGAATATTTTGCAGGCCTTCCTGCACAGCCCGAAAGCCTAAAAAAGAAAATGTCGAATTTTTCTATACTGCCAAAGAAGCCCTACAAAAGGGATACCGGCCCTGTAAGGTCTGTCACCCTTTGGAAAAACTGCAGGAAACGCCTTCCTATATTAAGCAACTCATTGATGAACTACAGGAAGACCCTTCCCGCAAATTCAAGGATTATGACTTAGCAAAAAGAGGGCTTGAGCCGAATAACATAAGACGCTGGTTTCAAAAGAACCACAACATGACCTTTCAGGCTTATCAACGTATGTTCAGAATAAACGCGGCTTTTAAGAAAATACAAAAAGGGAATGCGGTAACAGCTACAGCCTATGATTCGGGATTTGAATCGCTGAGCGGTTTTGGAGATTCATTCAAAAAGGTTTTTGGCGTTTCTCCTAAAAACGGAAAAACACAACGTGTCATTGACCTGAAAAGACTGGAGACGCCATTAGGGACCATGTTTGCCTGTGCGGTCCGGGAAGGCATTTGCCTGTTGGAATTTACGGACCGGAAAATGTTGGAAACAGCATTTAAAATATTGTCCCAAAAACTGAACGCCACCATTGCCCAGGGGAACAATGCGCACTTTGATGTGCTGGAAAAACAGCTAGAAGACTATTTTGCCGGGAAGCGTAAAACATTTTCCGTCCCGCTATTTACAGTAGGGTCCGCATTCCAAAACTTAGTTTGGAAAGCGCTTCAGGCTATACCCTACGGCACGACAAAAAGCTACGGAGAACTGGCAACAGCGCTATCAAAACCTTCGTCCGTCAGGGCCGTTGCCAATGCCAACGGCATGAATAAAATAGCCCTTCTCATTCCCTGCCATCGCGTCATCGGCGCTGATGGGAACTTAACCGGTTACGGTGGAGGCGTATGGCGAAAGCAAAAACTGCTTGAGATGGAAGCTATGAATAGCTGACCCCCGGTCTTCTTCTCTATTTACTCCTTTTTCTTCGTCTGTCTTTTGCCCAACATAAGTCGAGATGACTTGGCCCGCCTCACCGGCGGATGAACAATACTTCCCCCGCTCCCGGCATCTGTTGCTGTTTAGACAGATATACAACCGGCCATTGATTTGCCTGGCTTCAGGTTTTCGTAATTGCATCTTCTTATCTTGTCGGATTATGGAAAAACCCTTTACTTTGTTCCGGCTGGCTGCCGTCCGGGAGAGAAGTACAGACATCAGTGAATGCCCGTAGGCTAAATCCGGTAAACACAAGACAACAACGAACCGCCGGACTACGAAATCAGAACGAACTGTACTACCGGAAACAACCGCTAAAATCTGATAATATAAATACATCATCATGGCGAAAGCAAATCCATTAATTAAAGAAGAAATCAAAAGAGTAAGCAAAAAAGATCTGGAAAAATTGGTCCTGAAAGCAGCAGCTATGAACAAACAATTTCATGACTATCTGTTGATCAATTACATTGACCGGGAGTTTGGTGAAAATGATTTGTTTGAAGCAGCCATGAGCGACTTGAAGGCGTTGTACCATAAAAATTACAAAGGATACTCAGATGAATTACGCTTGGGAAATATGCTCGCAGCCTGCAACAAAAGAATAGTAGCCTTTAGCAAAGTATGCAAAAACAAGGCTTTAGAAATGGATTTAATCATGGAGGTGTTAAAAGTTCCGTTTTCGCTATCTCCTGCTTATTACGGAACCTGCTTTACCAAGTTCAACTACCAGGTTTACCTCCTGGTTAAAAAAGCGGTAACCCTCTTAAAAACCAAACTACATGAAGATTATCGTATTCAATATGCGCCTGAACTCAACAGGTATTTAGCCTTTCTGCATGCCCATTCTGCCCATCTGGACTATGTCTATGATATGCCAAAAGCTGTGTAGCACAGGGAACCCGTGGGGTTAAAAGAGCAAGGGTGCCGGGCGTATGCATGAATTGCCCATAAACGGAAGCGTTATTCACTTACCGCTGTTTTAAACATTCTTTTGCTATTTCATCCGGCCTGGGCGGATGAGCCACGAGCTTTTGAATAGGTTTAATCGCCGTCTCCACACTTACAAAACGCATGATCAAATCGCGGAACATAGCTAAAAGCTTGCTCCGGCGGAACATGAGCTTAGCCAACCCCCTTGATGAATCCTGCGCGGCTTCTACTCTTGGTTTTTGGGATTCTTCATACGCTTTCAGCAAAGGGACTAAATTGTTTTTATCCGCGTACCGCAACATACGGGCTAACACCCAGGCGGACTCCATGGCCATACCAGCGCCAATGCCTGCCGTAGGTAAAAAACCTGCAGCAGCATCTCCCAACAATATGGCCCTTTCAAACGCCCACGCGGGACAACGGCAATCAGTCAATGCCCAGAAAAATGGGTCTTCGGCCGCTTCCACAGCCCGTAAACAGCGTTCCATTCTTGGGTTGACCGTTTTCAGCTTTTTCCTGACTGCAGCGACAAATGCTTTAGGGCCGGCTTTCGTGTCTTTTAGTGCCCCGCCTAAAAACACCCCCAACTTATCCTTTACGGGGTAAACGCCATAAAAGAAACCGGCGCCCCAAAGTTCTTCCCCCATATCCATATCTTCGTCCTGTGGCGCCCAAACGACCCATCCCCCGCAATGGGTATCTATGACGTCAATCTTTTGGACGGGCAGTAGCATCTCCCGCGTCACAGAATGAATGCCATCAGCCACTATTACCAAATCAAAATCCAGTGTAACGGCTTCGCCTGCTGAATTGAAACATACTTCCGTGCTTTTTTCCGATTGCCTCATTTCAGTCACGATCGTATCAAAAGAGACCGGGCAGCCCTTATGGGTTAATGTTTCCAGTAACCGTCCCCTGGCAATTCCCCGATAATCGCCATAACGGTCCAACAGCTTTGCTATAGCATCTACCCGCAGCAGCTTTCCGGTATGTCCGTGCAGCCCATACCTGCTAAAAGGCACACTGCTTTTTTTGTATACTTCCCGCACTTTCAAATCATCGAGCGCAGCGTCAACCATGGGCATCAACGCTAACATATATCCGGGATGTATATTGCCTTTATGCCTTTCTATAAGAACGGGATGGCTACCGTCTTTCCGTAACAGCTGGGCGGCAGTAACACCCGCGATGCCTGCACCGACGATAAGCGTTTTCAGTTCATCATTTTTTGCCCGCTCATATTGGTTTAAAAGGGAAGTCGCTTCCATCATGGATCAGATAAATTTTATTTTTTTCAAGCAACGACTGCAGCGTGGGGGTCTTCTTATTGCGAACGTTCCAGCAAAGCATTAATATCGTTCATTTTTTTGCCAAAGGTTTCCCAATCGCCTTTTTGAAGGGCATCCTGCATCTCCTGCCAAAGCCCCTTTAATTTATCGAGTTGAGGAGAAGGCACCTTTTCTAACAATTCCCGGGGCACCACCTGCAAACTATCCGGGGTACGCCTAGCAGGTTCCTTTTCTCCATAGAGGGCAAAAACCGCTTCCTTCAGGGTAGGTTCCATAACCACATTGGAGCCGGTTGTGGCTATTACACGCTTTAGCTGTGGAATGTTTATACTTGTCGAGAATAAAAATACCGGCTCTACATATAAAAAAGAATTTTCAATAGGGATAACCATTAAGTTCCCCCGTATCACCTTAGACCCGCGCTGATCCCACAGTGAGATCTGACGCGAAATTTCCGTATTCTGATTGATCTTCGCTTCAATCTGTGCCGGCCCTAAGAACAGCCGCTCTTTCGGCAATTCGTAATTAATAATTTCTCCATAACCCGGAAAATCCGATTTGACCACCATCCAGGAAATCATATTGTCCCTGTTCTTGGGCGTCATGGGGCTGATGAGCATGTATTGCAACCTTTTGCTCCCCGGCAGGGTACCCAGCAGATAGTAAGGGCGCATCCGTATCTCCTGTTCGCCATAGGTTTCTTCGGGCCGTTCCCACAGGTCTTCCTGGTTATAAAACACCTGCGGATCCGTCATATGATACACACTGTACTTCTGCAGTTGGATCTGAAACAAATCCTTCGAATACTTCACATGCCCTTTGAGTTCCTCCGGCATCGCTTTTAATGGCTTGAATACGTCGGGGAATATCTCCTGGTACATCCGTATAACAGGGTCATTAGGATTGACCACATAAAAATGTACGGTGCCCTGATAGGCATCCACAACGACCTTTACCGAGTTCCTGATATAGTTTGTCTTTCCCGAATAAGGCTCGGAATAAGGGTATTGCGATGCGGTAGTATAAGCGTCCTGTATCCAGTATAGCTTACCGTCGCTCAACACAATATAGGGGTCATCGTCCAATTGGAGGAAAGGAGCAATCTTATGTACCCGGGTACGGACATCACGCCAGAACTGGATCTTGCTGCCTTCACGGATATAGTCGGTCAACAAAATATTGATATCACTAAAATGCCAGGCAAAGAGTAACCGCTCGACAAAGTTGTCAACGGATATGCCGCCTTTCCCCTTATAACGGGTATACACATTGTCGTCTCCTTTAGGATAATCCAACTCGCTGATAGCCGTATTGACGAGCTTATAGCCGGTCTGCATCTCGCCGTAATAAATAGCCGGTTCCTTCACCTGCAGGCCCATATCCGATTCAGGGGGGATATCTTTAATATAAAAAATGGGACTGCCCTCCCTGGTCTTTTGTGTGGTAGGACTCATAACGACACCAAAGCCGTGCGTGTACTGCAGCCGGCGGTTCACCCAGGTTTGCGCGTTAGGTGGAAGCGAGGAGGTTAACTCCCTCGCCGCGATCAAAACCTGCCGATACCCCTTATTGGTATGGTAGCGGTCCAGGTCGATGTTATAAAACTGATAATAAAGACGGATCTCCTGAAGCTGCCTGTACGTCTGTACGGTTAAGTTCTGATCCCAGATACGTACGTTTTGTATCGCCTCCTGGTGTTGCATAATCTGATCAAGGGTAATGGAATCAGAGGCACTGTAACTTTTAACGACGACACTGTCCAGATTATAGGCCTCCCGGGTAAAGCTGATGTTATTTTTTAAGTAAGGCTTTTCCAGGTTAAGTTCGTTGGGATCAACGCTAAAGTTCTGGATGAGACCGGGTAAAAAAAACTGGCCGACCATGCCCAGGACGAAAAGCGCGATGATACCTATAATAAACCGGCGTAGATTATACCGGTAGTTTTGCAGAAATGTATAGACAGCCAGCAGCATACAACCAATGGCCATTACCCAATAGACCGGCAATAAAACATGAACGTCCGTATAGCTGGCCCCGTAAATAATGTCGTTGCGTTTATAAAGCAGGTGATAGCGATCTAAAAAATAACCTGAGGCCAACAGCACTAACCAGATGCTGATATTGGTAAAAACTTGTTTCCTTACGCCGGGGACGGCATACAAATTCGGACGGAATTGCGCGTTCGGCAACGCGATGCCGCCAGTGATAAGATAATAGACAATGACGATCGCCGTAACAAAAAAAACAAGTATGGAAAGGCTGTTCTGAATGGTTTCAATCATCGGAAGGCTAAAAACATAAAAAGCGACATCTTTTCCGAAGATAGGATCAACCGATCCGAAAGGTTGCGCATGGGCAAAGCGAAAATATTCATCCCACTGCGCCGACAGGCTGAAGGCAAAGATGAAAGCCAGGAGCAAAGCCAGCCCATATAAAACAATTTTGATTTCTTTAGGACTTATCGTTAACCGATTGGGAACCCCCTGGTGGTTTTGACCAAAATCCAGATGAAAGGGTCGGATCCTTTTGCTGATAAAACGAAAGTTGGCCCCCGTATACAGCAGCACGGCGGCAAAGGTGATCACAAAAAGCGCAAATTGTGTGGTCTTAATGGTCCAGAATACTTTATCAAACCCGAGGCCGTCCAGCCACAGATAGGTGAC
>CAYRJM010000099.1:0-7819 GCA_964424665.1 uncultured Chitinophagaceae bacterium | reverse complement strand
CTTTACAAGACATAGCTACACAGATCAGAAGAGACAGCGTAAGAATGGTTTATGAAGCACAATCCGGTCACCCGGGTGGCTCGCTGGGCTGTGCGGACTTTTTTACCGCCTTATATTTTAAAGTGATGAAACACAATGCCGCCTTTGACATGGACGCCAGGGGGGAGGATGTATTTGTGCTTTCCAACGGCCATATTTCGCCGGTTTATTACAGTACCCTGGCACGTAGCGGTTACTTTCCGATTCAGGAAATGAGTACTTTTCGTCAGATCGATTCCAGGTTGCAGGGTCATCCCGCTACGGCGGAACATCTGCCGGGAATCAGGGTCGCTACAGGTTCTTTGGGACAGGGGCTGAGCGTAGCCGCCGGCGCAGCACTCACCAAGAAGTTAAATAAGGAAGATAGTCTTGTGTTTTCCCTGCACGGTGACGGGGAACTGGAAGAAGGCCAGATCTGGGAGGCCGTTCTCTTTGCGGCCCATCACAACATAGACAACCTGATCAGCACCATAGACCGCAATGGCGTGCAGATTGACGGACCTACCGAAGAAGTGGCCGGCTTAGGCGATGTGGGCGCCAAGTTTGAAGCGTTCGGCTGGAAAGTGCTTTACCTGCCCGAAGGAAATGACATCGAAAAGATCATTGCCAAACTGGAAGAAGCCAAGTCACTGACGGGCAAAGGGCAGCCTATTGCCATTATTATGAACACGGCCATGGGCAAGGGCGTGGACTACATGGAAGGAGATTATCACTGGCACGGCATAGCACCCAACAAAGAGCAGTTCGATGAAGCGATGAGACAGTTGCCCGAAACGGTTGGAGATTATTAAGCCGGAGTTCCCCGGGAAGGATCAGGCAGCCGGACGGAAACGGCTGGTGCGTTAGAACAAGGCGATTAGCTTTGGCAGGAAAATAATTGTTCCGGCTATAGCGGCTGCAACAGCGGTCAGCAGTACGGCGCCTGCCGCCAGGTCTTTAATGTATTTTACGTTTTCATGGTAGTCCGGCGCCAGGTGGTCCATGATCTTTTCTATGCAGGTATTAAACGCTTCTGCGCTCAGCACCATGCCCATTACCAGTACGATAACGACCCATTCCGTTTGAGAAAGACGGAGTAAAAACCCGAAAACAATCACCAGAACAGCTATTATCCAGTGGATCCAAAGGTTATGCTCCGTTTTGAAAAACTTCCATAATCCGCTCAGGGCATAACCAAAGCTGCGGATGCGATTTCTTAAGGAGAACGGTTCCCGTGGTTCCATGGGTTAAAAGTAGGGATTTATTGAGAAAGAAGCAGGGGACGGCCACCAGATTTTCGAACAGCAGTAAACCGCCAGCCCGTAACTTGAATAACAGGGCTGCGTCAGACGGCAGGATAAGTGGTTTTTCTTATTGCTTTTTGCGGTAATCCTGCGGAATTCATCATCCGGGCCCATCGGGCTGGGACGACCTGTGTGTCGGCCACCCGGAGATATGAACCAAAATTATTATTACATTTGACACTACGGGATGACCACTTTTGCCAACATAAAAGAATTGCTGCTTGCGCTCAGCCGGGAAGAGAAGCTGCTGTCCGAAATGTTCCAGAAGCGAAAGACCACCAGTTATCAATATGACTATGCGCTGGCACTGGCTGACTACAACGACCAGAAGATCCGCTATCTCATCGACCACGCCGTACTCCGGCAAAATGACAATTATCTGGAGATTGACGACTTATACCTGCAGTTCTTCGAAGAGGTGCTGGGTGCCAACGAGGAGATCAGCACCGCCTATATCAATGAAAATCTGGAGAAAGTCACCCAAAACATCGCGTATTATTTTAATGAGGATAAAGAACAGAAGCGATACGAATACCTGAGAATTATCAAGCGAACCCTGCGTAACATCGGAATCATCACCATCAGAAACGTAGTAGGACTGAAAAAAAATGTCGACAACACCTTCAAGAATGAACCTAATTATAAAAACAAAACAGCGAAGCTAAAAAACCTTGATGAAAAGCGGGAAAACATCACTAAGCTGATCCTCCAGGCGGACCACCTGATATCAAAAGGCGAAGTGACCTTTTTTAAAGTGGCTACCGACGAAGAGCTTAACAGAATCATCGTTCGGTTAAAAACGCAACTTGGAAAATGTACCCACAACCTGATTGAAACAGAGCACCAGATTATCGATTTTCTCAACCAGATCCAGCAACAAAGCAATGTCCTGGAAAAGCTCAAAAAGATAAAGTACCTGAAGGATCAGTTTATTTTAGCAACTACAACAAATATCAAGGAAGTGCTCTTGGCCAATGATATTGTAGCTTTCGAGCCCAGGCCCAGCTATCCGCTAAAGCTTTCCCTTGACTTTTTGCAAAGCAGTGAAGAAGCCTTCCGATGTATTCAGCAAGTGGCGGCTCGTCTTCGGTCGAAGGTGAAACTGAAGCAGCCGTTGGCCGAGAAGATCTCGGCGGAATACTTAGAGACCCAGGTAAAAGAAGAAGTACAGGTCAACCTGGAAGAGGTGAAAAACAGCTTTGTTTCCGGCGGCAACCACTTGTTTGATTTTGTGCAGAGCTATGATTTTTTAAAACCCGTTTCCTTTGAGGAGCGAGTAACCATCTACTGCCAACTGGTTTCACAATATGAGGCGTTTTTTAACATTACGGCTGATTTTGAGACGAAAGACGAATTTGAATTTGCCATTGTTTATCCGAAATGAAAAAGCATGCAGTTACCCGCGAAGACAGCAGAAATATTTAAGATCCTGAGTAAGGGGCAGTTCATCAGCGCCAACAGCGCCAACAGAACAATCTATGACTTATATAACGTCATTGAAGAAGAAGATAACTTTGAAATACTCTATCAGTATTTTCAGCACATTTCTTTTTCTCTGGAAAAAGGCGACGGTTATTATTACTTCAGCCGGCCGGAGCATAAAGTAGACCTGGAAAATAAGATAACGACGGCCTACCGGTGGATTGACACCATAGATTTCTTCAAGACCTTTGATCATGCTTTCAGCGAAGGCTTTCGGTTTACGCCTGCTGATATTCTGGTGCGCCTTAAAACGGACGCCGAACTGGAAGACAAACTGGACGGGCTGAAAAACTATACGGGCAAGGTAAAGCACCAAGATGTCCTGGAAAAGATACTGAAAAAGATGACAGATGAGACCTTTATCGAACTCGAAAATGAGATTAGCCATCAGTATAAGGTTCTGGCCGCTTTTAAATACCTGGAACAACTGGTGCTGACAATTAATATCCCTGACGAAGTAAGCCATGAGATACCTCAGTAAGATCATATTTATAAATAGCGCGGATAAGTCCGTCCGGTACGCGGAAGTGGAGCTGGACGGTAATGTTCATTTTATCGGCACTCAAGGGGTGGGGAAAAGTACCTTGCTCCGGGCTATCCTTTTCTTTTACAACGCCAACATACAGAAGCTGGGCATCCCAAGAGAAAAGAAAAACTACAACGATTATTATTTCCCGTTTCAAAATTCCTACATCGTCTATGAGGTGCAAACCGACACAGGGCCGTTTTGCGTTTTAAGCTTCAAATCCCAGGGCCGTACAGCCTTTCGTTTCTTTAATGCCGCCTACGAAAAGTCGTATTTTATTGATCATGAAGGACGCGCCTATGAATCCTGGGGTAAAATAAGAGACGCGCTTGGTGCCGAGGTGCGCTATACCCGGATGGTCAATAGCTACGAGGAATACCGCAATATATTATACGGCAACAACCAGGGGCTGCACAGCCAGTTCCGGAAATATGCGCTGCTCGAAAGCAGGCAATACCAGAATATTCCGAGAACGATCGCCAATGTATTCTTAAATGCAAAGCTGGATGCCGAGTTTGTAAAAGAAACCATCATCAAGTCGCTCAATGACGAAGAAGTTAAAATAGACCTGACCACTTATTCCCAAACGCATCTCAGGGATTTTGAAACCAACCTGAATGACCTGAGAAAATGGACTGAAAAGAACCACAAGGGGGAAAATCCTGTGGAGAAGCAGGCGGAGAAAACCGTGGCTACTTATTCGGCACTGCGGTTTCTGGAGCAGAAACTTACTGAACTTGCCGCACAAATCGGCTTTGCGCTAAGTAAAGTAAAAGAGCGTTTGCCGGTAGCCGAAGCAACACTGCTGATCGCAGAGGAAAGACGCAATAAGGTGAAGGACAAACTCAGAGAACAAACAAGCGCGTTTGAAAAGGAGAAAGCAAAAATACAGGAGCAGATCGGAGAATACGCCGGAAAACTAAGAGAAATAAAACAAAAAAGAGAATATTACCGGTCCCTGGACATACAGGAAATAATCAAACGGGTCGGCGAAAAAAAGGTACTTGAACTGGAGGCAGCTAACCTGGCTAAGGAAAAAGAGATACTCACTTCTAAATTTCTCGAAATCGAACAACGGTATGAGGCACAGGTTAATCAACTGGAGAACCGGCTAAGCGCGTTTAAGAACCGTAAGGAAACAGAAAAGAATACGGCAAAAGCCCATTTCCTTGAAGCCAAAGATAATTGGAACGAAAGATACGGAGATATTTTTGAGCACATTAAGAAGCAGTACGAAGAAGATATACTTACAGCACAAAGCCGGGTAACGGAAAAAGACAACAGCATTAATCAGAACAGGATAAGCCGTTCTGAAATCAGGCATACCCGCTATTTTGAAACCGAAATAGATCATTGTAAGTCAGAAAAGTTAAAGCTACTTGCCGACAACGACAGGTTTGGGAATCAGATTTCCGGCGCCGGAGATAAAATAAAAACGCTTCAAAAAGAATGGGCATTAGAAGAAGGGAACATCAAGGAACGTGCGCAAAGGGAAATACTGCTTGAAAAAGAATCGATTGAGCAGCTAATGCTCCGCAAGGAAAAGATCACTGCAAAGATCGAAAACAGCAAAGATTCGTTTTACGGCTGGCTGAACCAGCATGTTCCCGGTTGGGAAACTACGATAGGAAAGGTGATAGATGAAGAAAGGGTGCTTTTTTTGCCGGGCTTAAATCCTAAAAAGGTTGCTGATACG
Organism: uncultured Chitinophagaceae bacterium; assembly: GCA_964424665.1. Taxonomy (GTDB): domain Bacteria; phylum Bacteroidota; class Bacteroidia; order Chitinophagales; family Chitinophagaceae; genus FW021-bin31. Next base: position 2,793 of record CAYRJM010000099.1, on the reverse strand, counting down.
CCGGGCTCTTTTTATGGCCTGGATATAGATCTTCAGGAAGTAAGTAAAAAGGTGACGACAGTAGCCGATCTAACAAGGAAGCAGGAAGATTTCGACCGGCAGATTACAACAGCCCAACAAAAGGAGACGGCTATTCAGCTGCGGCTCGAAGAGGATGTGGAAAAGCTCAGACGACGGATGCAACCGAAAATAAAAGAGCAGAAAGAACGACTGAAGAAAGCGGAATATCAAAAAGAAAATGGGAAGATAAAAATGGAAGCGCTCAAGGTGCGTGAGAAAGAATGGGTTGACAAGGCAGCGGCTGAACAGGCAACAAAGCTGGCGGAAGTGGATCGAAGGATAGGTCAGCTGAATGAAGAAAAAGTAGAAGTAGCCGAACAACTGAAAAAGCTTGAAAAGCGGATGGCCGCTGATCTGAGGAAGCAGCAAAAAGAAAAAGAAGATAAAATAGCACAAGAAGAAGGCCTGTTGAACGATCGTTATCGTAGAATAGCCGATGAGGTGACCAAAGAAAGTGACCGGATAAGTAAGCAGTTGGCTGAGACAAAGGCGAGCCAGCGGCGGGAATTGAAAGATAAAGGCGCCGACATAACAAGGATAGACCAGATTGATCTGCGGGTAGCGGACGTACAGGGGGCTCTTAACTTTATTGAGAATAACCGCGATAAAGTAGCTGAATATAATAAAGACAAAAGGGAACTCTTCGACAGGGAAGAAGAGTTTAAAAATAACAAAAAACTACTTCATAAACAATTAGCCGCCACAGCGGAAAAGCATCAACAACGCGTGCACAAGTTCCGGCAGCAGGCCAGCCTGCATGAAGAAGAGATAGCCGCATTAAACAAAACCCTGAATAGTTATCGCGATGATTTATCTGCTTTTGAAGCATTCAATAAAACAGCCGTTTATCAGGAGACGGAAAAGTTTTTTTTGACCTTTTCCGAAAAAGATGCGACGGAACGAAATTGCGCAGAACTGATCAACGAGATCAATACTACAAACAATACCATAACCAGCAGGCTTTTTGAGCTGCAGGAAGCGATCAATAAATTCACCGGTAATTTTCAGGAGAATAACCTGTTTAAATTTCGGGTGAAGTTCGAGGGAAGAAAGGATTACTTCGAATTTGCCGCTATGCTTGGTGAGTTTATGGAAGAACAAAAAATTGATGCATTTAAAAAACGTTTCGAGGAACGGTTCGCTCACATCATCCGGCAGATCGGTCACGAGACCAACACGCTTATTTCCAAAGAAGGAGAGATCAGCCAGGTTATCAGGGAAATCAACAACGACTTTATCGCCCGAAATTTTGTAGGCGCTATAAAGCGCATGGAATTAAAGACAGATAAAAGCGCAAACCGCATCTTTCAATTGCTGGTAGAAATCAAGGATTTCAACGATGAGAACCTGTTTGAACTGGGCAGAAACGACCTGTTTTCTTCCTCTGACAGCACGAAGAAAAATGAGAAAGCCATCTCCTTGTTGAAGCAGCTGATCAAAGAAATGGCAGCGTCTAAAGAAAAAGAGATTACACTTTCCGATTCTTTTGAGTTATTGTTTAAGATAGTAGAGAATGGCAATGATACCGGATGGGTAGAACGATTGACCAATGTAGGCTCCGAGGGTACGGATGTTTTGGCCAAGGCCATGATCAATATCATGCTGCTGAATGTATTTAAAGAGAAAGCGTCTAGGAAAAACAAAGGAGATTTCAGGTTGCATTGCATGATGGACGAAATAGGGAAGCTTCATCCAACCAACGTGAAGGGAATCTTAAAATTTGCCAACGATCGTAATATTTTGTTGATTAACAGCTCTCCCACTACTTTCAACGCTACCGATTACCGCTATACCTACTTGTTGTCCAGGGACCAGCATAATATTACAAGCGTAAAACGATTGATCAGAAAAATTTCTACGGGGAAAGCCGCTTCAGAATTATTATCTCCATGAGGATACCGGTGCACATAGCGGAAAAATTAGCGCTACTTTCAGAGGGGAAAGTACTGCCGGCCGGAAGTGTTCGTCACGCCCTCATAGAAGAACTGGTAGCCGAAGGAATTATCGTCCGAACCGGAAGGATCCAAAAGAAGCTTTTATTAGGCGACTCTGCCGCGCTCCACACTTTTTTGTTTAATAAGTATGGCATTAAGGACCTGACCCTTTACATTGAAACAAACAAAAAGGAAGCAGTTAAAAGGAGCGAACTGGTGGTCACTTCCGGTGATTCCAAATTGAAAAAAGTCAGAACATTTAAAGGGTTTTTAGTGAACAGCTACCTGCCTATTCACGGCCTGTTAAATAACCAACCGTTTGTCATCTCCCCACAGACTGGTACTTTTACTTTCCTGCACGCGTTTGAACATTTTATGCCCGATCCAGAGGTGACCATAGTAGGCGTAGAAAATTCCGAAAATTTTAGTTGTATAGAAGAGCAAAGGTATTTGTTTGAAAAAATAAAACCACTCTTTGTGAGCCGGTACCCGCAAAGTCAAAGCCGGGATCTGATTAAATGGCTACAGGGCATCCCCAATGCTTATCTTCATTTCGGTGACTTTGATCCGGCAGGTATAGCCATATACCTGAATGAGGTTAAAAAACACTTGGGGGAGAGATCCTCTTTTTTTGTTCCCGTAAATATTGAAGAACTCTTTAGGAACTTCGGGAATGCCGGGCGCTATGATCACCAAAAGGCTAACTTTAACCCGAAGGAAGTTAAGGAAGCCGGCGTATTAAAGCTATTGAAACTGATTCATCGCTACAAAAAAGGAGTGGATCAGGAAGTGTTAATCG
>CAYRJM010000098.1:0-7941 GCA_964424665.1 uncultured Chitinophagaceae bacterium | reverse complement strand
GCAGGGTGAGTAACAAGATAAGGACAACAATACAATTCCGCTGCATAATCACTTTTTTAAGGTTTCCAATAAAACGTCAAAAATAAGGAGAAAACAGAGGAATTGCAATGGCGGCATCTATTCGTCCACATTCAACCTGATCTCCGCTACCACCGGCAGATGATCCGAAGCGTTTATTCCAAAGATTGATTTATAACTTAAGAAAACGAATCGATGTTTTGGCGTATACATGATATAGTCTATCGTCCGGTTGGGAAAATCATAAGGAAACGTGAAGGGGCAGCCTGAACCGTAGCAGCCGGGAGTTAACGCCTTTGTCAAAATAGAAATAGGTTCGCTTTCAGGCGTGGCGTTCCAATCTCCCGCGATAATAAGCGGATACTTCAAATCAGGTAAAATATCATTTACGATCGTCTTTGCCTGAAGAATACGATATTGTTCGTCCCCGGTATGGTCAAGATGGGTAGAGGCGAATAAAATTTTTTCGCCTTCTACTTCAACAGCTATCATGGCGATATCCCTGGGCTCAATACCACTCACGTCATCGGGCGGGAGCGCATATCGCATAGCGTCTACTATCGGGTATTTAGATAAAACAGCGTCGCCATACTGTCCCCCATCATAATCCATCGCTTTGGCGAAATAATAATGCATGCCGGTTAGTTTGCCCAACTCTTTTGCGATGTCAATACTGCCGGAACGTTTCGTGTTTTTATCTACTTCATTCAGCGCAACAAGATCAGGATCCTGTGCTTTGATAACATTGGCCACCTGGCTCAGATCCACTACATTAGCCCCGGGAGGGACACCACGGTGAATGTTATAGGACATGACCTTAATCACAATCTCTTTCTCCGGAATGGAATCATTGTTACCTCCCGGAGGGGCAGAAGGCTCTGCGTTCCCATTGCCGCAAGCGGCAAAGAGTACCAGAACAACCGCTAACTTAAAAAAATTCATTGCTGTTTTTTTTAATTAATCTTCGTAATACCATTTAACCTTTAACAAGAAAATCTTATATTTAGTCACATCCGCGTCAATCTCCTGATAACTGAGCACCTGAAAATCATCCGCCTGCTTATACATGACATATTGGTCATATGCATCACAATTGCAGGGAAAAGTAAATTGCTCATCTAGCTTATTCATGTTATCATACGTTCCGTTGGGCCTTCCGTTAAACGCCCCTGCTAAAATAAATGAACCGCTATAATCTTTTGTAATCTCCAGTAGTTCCGCTGTCTGTGTCATCTTATTGGAATAACTGGCATTCAGGTGCGTTCCTGCAAAGTAGAGTGCTAAAGTATCCTGAAGTTTCAATTGAATAATACCCAGTGTCCCTTTTTCGGATCCTGAAGATGACAGTTCATAGGTCTTGGTCGCACCCTGGTTGATCGGAAACTTTGAAAATAATCCATCTCCATATTCTCCCCCCTGGTAGTCCAATCCTTTAAAGAAGATATAATTAGGCATGCCTAACAACTGCGACAATTTACGCGGCTGATCTTCCGGACCACTTCTCGATGTATTTTTATCCAGCTGCCTGATATACAGCAGATCAGGATTGTATTGCTTGACAAGGTTCGCCAGCGATTCCAGATCGTTATCTCCACTGTTTTTTCCATAAGACATGATGGTCAATTCAATGCCTTTAGCTGTTGCCTGAATAAGGAAATAGGATGTGGCCTTATCTTCATCAATGACTACCTTCTTGCTCGGAGACAACAAATCCCCACTCGCCTCTGTAAGGGTAACCGGAAGCAGATACTTTACAAAGCGGGTAAGGTGCCCCCTGGTCTTTACCTTCAGTTGCAATTGATCTGTCGCGGTTTCCCCTTTCTGAATGGTCGCATTGGTTGCGGAAAGCGTATAGCTGCCTTCGGGCATTACCGGATAACTTGTGCCATGGTATGCATTAAACGAATCCACTAAGTTGGCTTTTACGTCAAAAGCTAAAGAAATGTCCGTGTTGACTTCCACGTCAGCGCGGTATTGGGCGCTATAATATATTGTCTGGGCGGTATCGGCCATGTTCAGGCTGTGAAGAACAGAATCTTTATCTCCTTCAGCCATGGATACGTTGATCAGATCATACTTAGCCCGGATGACAAAATAGGTAATCTTTAGCTTGTCATTTAAAAGCGAGTCTACACTGGTCGTTATCTTTATGGGCAACAAATATTGCACATTGGGATCGAGCGATCCGATGGTTTTGACCTTTAAAGTCAACGGATCGGTGCTGGTCTTTCCCTTTGGAATAACGGCCTCGGCTGTTTCCAATTCGTAACTGCCATCGGGCATAGGAAGATAAGCCGTTTGGTGTGCGGCATTGTAGTCCGCCGTCAAGGAAGGGTCAGCCTCAAAATGAACCTTGATATCAGAAGCAGGATAGCCTACACCGCCGTAGTTCGCCCCGTATACTATCAACTGTGCAGTATCCGACATGATTAAGTTATAGGTGGCCGGATTATCAATAGCCTGCGGCATATATATCTTTACGTAGTCTTCGGGGTGCGCTATATCGGTATCGTATTTACAACCTATGGTAAGCAAACATCCCAACAGCGCTACGACGACACGGGAATAATTAATCTTTAGTCTCATAATTTTAATATTTAGGTTTACCAGCCCGGGTTCTGTACCAAGTTTTTGTCTCTATCCATAGCTTTCTGAGGAATAGGGAACAGGTAATAATTTTCATGAAATACTCTTGTCTCAAAGCTCCACCGGTTGTAGTACGCCGGGGGATCGGTGCTTGTGTTCATCCCGTAAAAGTCACCACCGTCGGTTCGCTCCGCGATCTTCCACCGGCGCGTATCAAAATAACGCCTGTTCTCAAAGGCCAATTCAACTCTTCTCTCATGGTGGATCGCATCGCGCATTTTATCCTGACTGCCCGGCACAGGCAAGGGATTGGCACCAGCTCCATACTGCGGCACGCCCGCGCGCTCCCTTATCATATTTAAATACCTTAAAATGTCAGGATTTCCGGGATCAGACTCATTCAATGCCTCCACATAGTTTAAAAGTATTTCTGCGTATCTGTAAACCAGTAAGGGGCGCTCTACGTATTTACCGGTCTTGGGGTTCGAATTCGGACTGACATTCTTTCGCCATAAATAACCGGTCCTGGTGTAATCCCATGATCCTCCGCCTCCGGATCCGCCTGTCCACCATGGCTCATACAGAAGTACGCCAAGTCCGCTGGTTGTATTGATCCAGGGGCGTCCTGCATAGGTAACACTAACATAAAATCTGGGCTCCCGGTTAACCCACATGTTAAACGTGCTGCGGGAAGCGGGATCATCAAATGCCTGGAAATCCGAAAACCCCGACTCTGCATAATGGTTGTCCGGGTCAGGGTTGATAATCGGAGAGCCGTCAGCATTATACCCTACTATAGGACGCACGCCGTTAGCCATCTCAAAGGCATCGACCATTTGCTGGGTGGGACCGGTACTGGAATAACCACTGGCGCCGCGCGGTGTTAACCCTCTTTCATTGATGACGTTCGCATTTTGGTAGCTAAATATCCACTCTTTGTTAAAAGTATTTAAAAACAGGTTTTGTAAAGAAAGATAAGGACTAAAATCCCCTTGGGAATCATTTTCCTTATACAATTGAAAAACCCCCAGGTCAATCACTTCTTTTGCCGCCTCGGCGGCAGCACGCCACTTATCGACATCGACTTGCTGGCTTATTAACGGTGTGCCGTCCAAATTTTTGAATCCGGCATAATCCGTATTGCCATTAAAAAGCGGACTGGCCGCATACAATAGCAACCGGCTCTTAATTGCCATACATGCCGAAGCCGTAGCTCTGCCATAATCCAGCTTCGATTGTTGCGCATAACTCAGCGGTAAGTCCTTTGCCGCAAGGTCTAGTTGATCTACAATGTATTTGACACAAGAATCATAAGGACTGCGCGGTAAGTTCAGTAAAGGATCCTCGGCTTGCGCATCGGGCGCAATGGGCGTTTCGGGGAGCAGGACAATCGGCCCATACTGAATCAACAAACGGAAGTAAAAGAAGGCTCTCAGAAAGCGAGCTTCCGCCGTATACTGCGTAATCAATTGTTGGCCGTTATTCAATTCGAGGATTTGCGTATTCCCACCAATATGCGCCATAAAATAAGAGGCGGAGCGGATACCCTTGTAATAGGTGGACCAGGTATCATAGTACCCTGAGGCGGCCGACCAATTCCCTAGATTCATCTGGTATGATGCATAGGCATCGTTATCCGGCCGGTTATAGGTTACATCGGTTTCATCCGACAACCCCTCCCATGGGTTCCCTGTAGTATTGGGGAAAGCAGAAGACAGGTAATAATAAATGTTGGCCAGATATTCTTCTGAAAGGTCCTTTCTTTGAAAGACCTGGTCAATGGTCAACTTATCATCAGGCACCTGGTTTAAAAAATCCTTATTGCAAGCGCTATATGCGATTACCGTCACGATAAGTAAGAAACAGCTTAATATATTTTTCATTGTTTATCTCTTTAATTGCACTTAGAAACTGAAGCCAAATCCGGCAGCAAAAGTTTTTATATTCGGGTAAGCAGCTCCTCGGCCATTGCCCAGTTCCACATCATAGATCTTGAATGGGCTAAACGTCAGAACATTTATTCCTTCTAAAAAGACATAGGCGTTCTTAAACTTGATCCTTTCAGTAAAGGATTCCGGCAGATTATACGACAGCTGAACACTTTTCAGGCGAAGGTATTTCCCGTTTTTGAGCCACCAGGTACTGGGCTCGAAGTTGTCATTTAAGGTGCCTGCCGTCAGTCGCGGATAAAAGGCATGGGGATCGGGGTTATCCACACTCCATCGATCATCGATGTTACTGAGCAGGTTGCCCCTGCTGAGCCCCTGCTGGAACGGTTGTAAGCCTTCACCGCTCAATAAAATATCCACATTGCCCACCCCCTGGAACAGTCCGGAGAGCGAAAAGGATTTATAACTGACGGAAAAACCCAATCCATATACGATTTCCGGTATAGAACCATAGCCGATCGGAACCATATCGTACACATCGATTTTTCCATCGCCGTTAATATCTTTGAATTTTATATCCCCGGGCCGTACATCACCATTTTGTCTCGGGCTGTTTTCAATGTCTTTTTCATCCTTAAACAAGCCAAGCGCTTGGTAGCCGAAAGTCTGGTTTACCTTCCTGCCTTTTCGTTCCATCCATGGATATTTATAGGCAGGGAGATCATCTTCAATAACCTTATTTCTTGACCAGGTAAAATTACCAATCAGTTGAAAGTTAACAGCTCCTGCCGTTCCGTTCCAGGTAAGCGTTCCGTCAATGCCATGGTTATCGATAACCCCTACGTTGCCATAAGGATTCGACCGCAGCCCCATATAATAAGGAAGCGATGCACGCTTTAAAAAGATTCCGGTTCTGTGTTGTTTAAACACATCGGCCTGCAGGCTCACCTTGCCGTTCAGCGCGTCGATATTAACCCCTAAATTCGTTTTTCTGGCGACCTCCCAGGTGACGTCCGAGGCATATTCGCCAATATCCTTTCCTTTGTAATAGTTGTCCATATTCTCTCCAAAAGTATAACCGCTGGTATTTGCCACCGTAGCGATATAGGCAAACCTTCTGCCGGAGATCTGGCTGTTGCCGACTAAGCCGTAGGAGAACCTGAACTTAAATAATTGGATAACTTCTTTCAACGGCTCAAAGAAATTTTCTTCGGAGACAACCCATCCGGCCCCCACCGACGGGAAGAAGCCATAACGGTTATCGGAGGCGAAATTTTCCGACCCATTATACCCGAAGTCAAATTCTATAAAATATTTGTCACTATATCCGTAGGTCGCTCTTCCGGCAATCCCTCTGAAACGATAAGGTAAGGAGTTAATAAAATTACTTGCCAGCGTATTTAATTTATCGCTCTGGTTATAAAGCAACATCCCGCTGACATCGTGTTTGCCAAAGTTGTTTCTATAGTTTAAAGACAGTTCGTTATAGATGGTACGGTCTCCGCTTCTGACCAGTTCATAGTCTAAATACTCGGTACCCCTGCCCGGATTAGTCAACTGTTGAATCAAATCGCCGTTCGCGTCTCTTCCGATGGCCAAATAAGTATCCGGTATCTTCTCCCGGTGCATGCTCGTATAGTTGTAGGTATCGAAGGCGAATTTTCCGCTGACAGAAAGTCCTTTCAGCCAAAAGCCCAGGTCCTGGGTAACCTGTAAGTTAGAAGCTAACTGGCTTCTCCACTGGTTGACATACCCGGTCTGTGTCAACTCCGCGTACGGGTTAGTTAATCGTGAACTGGCCACATCGGGGACTTTCCCGTCGGAATACATGGCCGGATAAATAATCGGGGTTTTGAAGAAAGCGTCTCCGAAAATATAACCAGCCCCCGTGCCGGGATAATTTACGTTGGCCAGATATCCCCGTATCCCGAGCTTCACCTCTGTCGAATGCGTCAACTGAATCGTGAGGTTGGAGGTCATGTTGTATCGCTTGAAACTATTTTGCGAGTCATACTTGGCCAAAGAGTCCTGTTTATACATTCCTGTCTCATCATAATAGCTCAACCCGACATAATACTTGGTCCGCTCTGAACCGCCACTGATATTCAGATTGGCGTTTCTCTGGTGACCAAAGTTTTTAAATAAGGCATCATACCAATCCACATCCGGATACAGATCGGGATCTTCTCCGCTCGCTGTTTTTTCCATCTCTTCCTGTGTATATATCGGGCTTCCGCCTCTGGTAACAGACGCTTCGTTCGCCGCCTTCATATAAGCGACACCTCCGGCGAAATCCGGGAGCCTTGTAAACGAAGTCATCCCTTCATTGTATCTGAATTTCACAACCGGCTTACCCACTTGCCCTGTCTTAGTGGTAATTAAAATAACGCCATTAGCCCCCCGTACCCCGTAGACGGCTGTAGCGGCAGCGTCCTTTAAGATGGAAAAGCTTTTAATGTCTTCCGGATCAATGTCCGCAAAAGTACGCGGTACGCCATCTACGAGTATCAGCGGTTTACTCAGGCTGCTGGAAAAAGTGGATATTCCCCTGATCCATATGTCAGCGCCGTGGGAACCTAACTCGCCGCTTCGCTGTACAGAAATCACACCTGCCAGCCGGCCGGCTAGAACGGTATTTAACTTGGCTGTGGGCAGTTTAAGGTCGGCTACATCCACCGAAGACTGCGATCCCACCATACTGATCTTTTTCTGTCTTCCATAACCCACTACGACCACCTGGTTCAGGCTGCCTTCCACGGCCGTCATTGTCACATTGAGGTCCACACGATTCCTCACCGGCAGTTTTTTGGTCTGGTAACCGATGTAGGAAAACATCAAGGAGTCCGTTGGTTCTACCTGAATGGAATATTTTCCTTCTCCATTGGTGATCGTGCCCCGCGTAGTGCCTACTACCTGGATGGAAACACCGGGCAGGGGATTGCCCAGTTCGTCTTTCACCACACCGCTGATGGTGATCTGCGCGACCGCTGGCGTTACCAGTGCCGCTCGCCGCTTTGTTTTCTTATGAATAATTACCTGGTTGCCAAGAACAGCATATGCCAGGGACGTCTGAGACAGCAACCGATCCATCACATAATGCAGGCTTTTGTTCTTCACTTTCAACTGGATTTTTTTGTCCAGATCGGAACGTGAACTGTAGATAAAATCCACTCCGGTTTCTTTGTGTAACCGATGTAACGCCGCTTCAAGTGGCAACGCTTCAATATCTACATTGACCTTTCGGTCCATGATCCCTTGCGAATCAGCAGGGAGCGCAAAAACCATCTGAAGGGAAAGCAAGGCCATCAACAGGCCGATAACAGAACCTCTCATAATAAGAAGTTTGAAATGGTAGAAATTACAATAAAAATGCATACATTTGGTTGTTTATTCGTATTAATTACGTTTGGCCCTTCGATAAGGTGGCAGCCTTTCGAGGGGCTTTTTT
>CAYRJM010000097.1:3754-8445 GCA_964424665.1 uncultured Chitinophagaceae bacterium | reverse complement strand
CCTTCAAGCGCCTGTATAGCTTCCAGAAATTGTTTAGCCTTGACTCTTTCCACCAATACCACGCTCAGCCTAAAAACAGCGGTCAGCTCATCAGTACGGATAGCAGGATATATTTTGGCTGCATTGTCAAGTGGCATCCAGAAACTGTCATTCTGCATCGAAATGTTTCTTCCTTTCATACCCCTGTTTTTTGTCATTCCTGATGGCCAATGCCACACTTATGATAACACAAAAGCCGGTAAATAGATTATGTTAAATCAAACAGCCCAAAACGCTAGCAGGGCGCCTTCAATCGGGTTCTCCACGCTGGCGGAGATGGCATATCCATGGGGTGCCCCAAAGAAAAATATTTTTTCCACAACAGGATCCGCCCGGTAGCACATCTGCCGTTTTCACGACAGTGGCTCTGGTGGAGGAACAGCACTGCTTGCAGGCTTCAGACGGCTTTCAGGCAGCGGAATAAACGCTTTGTTATCTTTTGGAGGTAAAATAATCTTACCTGTTTTCCAATCATTTTTCGCCTGCTCTATTCGCTCTCTGCGGGAAGAGACAAAATTCCACCAAATGAAACGTTCTCCAAGCGGTTCTCCCCCTAAAAGCATTAAGGTCGATTGCTCCCTGGCAAACAGCGTAGGTTCCTCTCGTTGAGAGAAAACGATCATTTGTCCTCGCGCGTATCTTTTTCCTGCGCTTTCTACGCTTCCTCGGGCCACATAAACAGCTCTTTCCGAATGCCCTTTGGGCAAGCTCATTTTGGCATCCCTATCTAGTTTTACATGCAAGTAAAACATAGGAGAATGGGTTTGCACATCATTTTTTAAACCGTAAGCGCTGCCAGCGATCAATCTCATCCAAATGCCTTTATCCGTATAGACGGGTAACTGCTCCGGTTTGTAATTATTAAAGGTAGGATCCGACTCCTCCGTCTTTTCCGGAAGAGCCACCCATGTCTGCAGCATTTCCAAAGTACCCTTTGCCAATAATTCCGGGTCTTCAAACCGTTCCGAATGGGAAATGCCCTTTCCTGCTGTCATCCAGTTAACTTCTCCGGGGCGGATAATCTGCTCCACGCCTAAACTGTCTCTATGGGTGACCTGCCCGCCAAAAAGGTAGGTAACTGTTGACAAACCGATATGTGGATGCGGTAAAACATCCATAGATGTACTTACGACTGGTTGCATTTCGACCGGTCCTGCATGATCCATAAAAATAAAAGGACCGACCATCCTCCTTTTCCTAAAAGGCAGAATTCGGCGTACACTAAGTTGTTTGCTTATGGCGGCCTCTCTGGCGTTGATAATAAGTTGCGGCATAGTTTATTCAACTTAACAAACGATCGTCTGATTTACTTTTTTCCTGCTTCTCCCTTTATCGAAGTTAGTCCTTTTACCCCATTTAATCGCTGCAATATTGATATATCTTTTAGGTGCTCCAGGATATGTAGCACTAAAGCGCCTGTCCTCCCGATACTTCAATACGCTGTCCATTGATCCAATAGGCATCCTCTGTACACAGAAAGGCAACTACACTCCCAATATCATCCGGCAGACCAACACGACCTAAAGCGGTCACGGAGGCGATCCGGTCATTTATCTCCTTGTTGTCCCGGGTTCTTCCTCCTCCAAAGTCGGTTTCGATAGCGCCAGGAGCTACGACATTCGCACGAATTTTTCTGTGGCCCAATTCCTTCGCCAGGTATCGTGTAAATACCTCTACCGCAGCTTTCATGGAACCATACACAGAGGAACCTGGCAAAATGATCCTCGTCAATCCCGACGAAATATTAACAATACCCCCACCATCGTTGACGTGTGGCAACAGTTTTTGTGTCAGGAAAAAGACTCCTTTATAATGAATATTAAAAATATTGTCAAGTTGTTGTTCAGTCGTATCACTTACAGGAGCATAGAGTGCCGTACCGGCATTGTTAACCAGAAAATCAATATACGGATTTCCTTTTTGCTGTTGAAGCACCCCGGTGAGTTGAGCGATAAAGTCCGCAAATTGCCCGGTATTACGGGTATCAAGCTGGAAGATATATGCTTTTTGTCCCAACGCCCGTATTTCCGCCGCTACTGTTTCCGCGTCGGACTGGCTGGAATGGTAAGTCAGGGCAACATCTATTCCCTTTTTCGCAATAGCCAATGCCATGTTTCGTCCGAGTCCCCGGCTGCCGCCGGTAATTAAGGCTGTTTTGTTTGTTGTACTCATTTTATATGTTTTTGTGACATGCAATGATCTATTGATACTAAAACAATACGCTCCACAGGTTCCTTTACCAGGGTACTTCACCGGCTTTATTGAAAAATTTTTACTTGCCTTCATTCTTCCGGATTGCATACCGTACGATCACGTTCACCCTTCTGCCCGAGCTTTCGCTCCTTTGTATTGATTAGGGCTGGTAGCCGGATAGCCCGGTATAACACTGGCTACTGTACAACCACTGCTTTTTAATTGGTCGGCCAGCATTACGGCAAAAGCGTTTAGTGCCATTTTGGAGCACTTGCAGGCATCATAGGTTTTCAAATTAAGATTAGACAGGTTGTTGTGCATTGTCATAGCGTCTAGTTCACTGGAAACATTTATGATAATCCGATCATCAGATCATTCCAAAAGAGGAATAAATTGCTGCGCAGTTCACTTAGCCTACTTGCGGCTTCTGCTCCTTTGTTTTTTCCCTGCTGCCCAGATAAACAAAATAGCCCAGTCGTGCCCTTTACCGGGCCGGCTCAAAACCTACGCCCTGATTGGCTCCTATTATTAACACCACTTTCATTGAAGTAGTTTATATAGGTAATTATTTTTCAGCATACGCTTTCGCGAACTGCTGCGAGAAAGTGCGTTGTATCCCTCCTAGATGCGGTTCAAAAGGCTGGGAAAGACAAAGACTGAAGGTCGCCGCACGGCATGAACACATAGCGTATTGAATACCTGGCCGGGCGCATAAAGCATCTACGGAAATAAGCCATTGCCATAGTATCATATGCATGGACCATTTAAACACCCGGGCAGGAGGAACAGGCACAGGCCGTCCAAATCCATAGGAGATGCCGGTTGGGGCTGTTGATCAGATTGCTTGTGTACATGGCTCATTGGAACGATAAACGGATAACCAAAGTGAATCGTTTCTCTCCATCAAGCAAAACCTGTAACGTATGTGGTTAGGTTAATAATAGCTTAAAGCTTTCCGATAGAATGCCGGCTGTCCAAACGGGCATATTTGAACCGGACCAGAACGCCCGTAAAAATATGCTGGAGGAAGGCTTACACCAATTTTCGCATGGAAGAGGGTATGACACGGGCGGCGGCTCAAATCAATCTTGGCTAAAGACGAGCGTGAGTCAGTGAAGTCCGAAGTCCATTGTTCTTAACCCGATGGGTGAGTCCACTTCAGATATGTAAAGGCTGGCATATCGTTTTTCTTTTGCCCTTTCCTTCTTTTGGCGCATTTCGGTCTTACTAAAAGAAGCAGGTTTCCGACAGAAAACTTCGGATTGCAGCAGGTCCGAATCGGCCAAAGTACGTGCAGGCTTTAATAAGGTTTTCAACGAGTACGATTTGATCTCCTGCGCCGCCATAGTTTTTAAAATCGTGGCATGGTTTTGTATGATCAATTAGCGTCCTAATATTAAGAAAGCGTGCAGAAGTGGTTTCCAGACTTTGAAAGCATGACTAGGGCGACAAAGGCAGCGGTCGTCCTACCGGATAAATCGGTACCGACAGCTACAAGCCGGTTTTTGCCAATATTAAAAATAGCGAAGGAATGTACAAATACCTAATGAAATGCCTTTTTGTCCTGACATGCTTAACCCCCTTGCCTTTGTTTGGTCAGTCAGGGGACACCGCCTTATACAAAATCTATTCCGTGGTGCTCGGACGTGAAATAACCATGGATCAACTTATCGACAATTTACAACAACAGGATGTTATCTTTTTCGGGGAAGAACACAATGATTCAATAGCGCATGTTTTGGAGTTACGCTTATTGAAAGGCTTACATGATCAGGGCAAAAGAAAGATCATACTTTCCATGGAAATGTTTCAAAGTGACATACAGTTGGTACTCGATGAGTACAGAAACGGATTGATCAATGAACGCAGCTTTAACGAAGACGCAAAACTATGGAATAATTACAGGGATTACCGGCCACTGGTAACGTATGCGCGGAAGAATGGTATTTATATTTTAGCGGCGAACGCTCCTGGTCGCTACGCCAACCTGGTAGCCCGCGGAGGCCTTGAAAGCCTGGATGCTTTGACCAAACAGGCCAAATCATACCTGGCTCCGCTACCCATCGATACACTTACCGGGCCATATTATGAAAAGTTCACCGAGGCTATGGGGGGCCACGGAGGCATGGGGTCTTTACACCTGTACCAAGCACAAAACCTATGGGACGCTACAATGGCGTGGCATATCGCCCAAGCGATGAAAAGAAAACGTAAAAAGAAGCAGGTTCTTCACTTGACCGGCCGCTTTCACAGCGATGAAAAATTAGGCACTTACAAGCAGTTGGAACATTATTCCCGTAGGTTGAGGCGCAGCAATATTTCCGTTTTCAGTGACACATCCATAGCTTCTCCGTCATGGGAAAAATGGGAAGACCTGGGCGACTATATCATCATTACCAGGCCGACCCATACCTTCCCGCGATAATATAACAAGCTTACGCTCAATTCATCCGGCCGTA
>CAYRJM010000097.1:0-3654 GCA_964424665.1 uncultured Chitinophagaceae bacterium | reverse complement strand
ATGTACAAAGAGACAGCAACTATATCTGCGGCCCGGCTGAACAGACTTCCTGTTCCACCATTTCTGCAAATTGTCTAAAATGCAGCCGGAAAAGGCCGGCCAACTCACGTGCCTGGGTGTCATACGCGGCTTTGTCTTCCCAGGTTGCGCGCGGATAGAGTATTCTTTCCGGCACATCCGGGCAATGATCAGGAACAGCTAATCCAAACACCGGATCAATGTGGTAGGCCGTATTGGTTAACTCATTGTTTAAAACAGCGCGCACAATGCTTCGGGTATGCCGCAGCGCTATGCGGTTACCTTTCCCGTATTTCCCTCCGGTCCAGCCGGTATTGATCAGCCAGCATATAACCTTCCCCCCCTTGAGCTTGTCGCCGAGTAAATTGGCATAGATTGTTGGATGCAAAGGCAGAAACGGAGCTGCAAAGCAGGTACTGAACGTCGCCTGAGGTTCATTCACGCCCGTTTCCGTCCCCGCCACTTTTGCCGTATAACCACAAAGAAACTGGTACATGGCCTGCGCGGGTGTCAGTTTGGAAACCGGGGGTAAAATACCATAAGCATCACAAGTCAGGAAAAAAATATGTTTGGGCGGTTTTCCCACAGAGCCCTGTTTATGGTTTTCGAGGTGAAAGAGGGGATAGCTTACCCTGGTATTCTGTGTAATGCTGCAGTCGGTATAATCTATCCGTTCGGTGTTCTTATAGAAGCGCACATTTTCGACCAGTGCCCCTGGCCGGATGGCATGATATATTTGCGGTTCTTTTTCTTCACTCAGGTCAATGCATTTGGCATAACATCCGCCTTCGAAATTAAAAATATTGTCCCTGCTCCACCCATGCTCATCATCACCGATAAGATACCGGTCGGGATCATTGCTCAAAGTGGTTTTCCCGGTTCCGCTTAAGCCGAAAAATAATGCCGTATCTCCATCTGCACCCGCATTGGCAGAGCAATGCATGCTCAATACCGTTTCTTTTATCGGCAAAAGATAATTCAGCACGGAAAAAATCCCTTTTTTGATCTCTCCCGTGTAAGCCGTTCCTCCGATTAAAATCTCCTGTGCCTTGAAATTAATTAATACAAAATTCCCCTGTCTGGTTTTATCCCGGCTTGGATCGGCATAAAATTCAGGGGCATGCAACACCGTCCAATCCGGTTGAAAATCAGACAATTCCGTGTCCTCCGGGCGTAAAAACATGTTGTAGCAAAATAAACTGGCCCACGGCTTTTCTGAAATCAGACGAATATTTAATTGATACCGCCTGTCCGCACAGACCCGTCCGTCGCGGATCCATAGTCCTCTTCCCGACAGGTGATCAATCATCTTCTTGCGCAGTTGCCGGTAATCAGCAGCCTGAAATGGCAAGTTAATCTCATTCCAGTCCACCGTCTTCTCCGTAAGCGCATCCCGGACAATAAACCGGTCTTTAGGAGAACGGCCGGTGAATTTCCCGGTTCGAATAACTAGGGCGCCATTATCGCTATAAGCGCCTTGTTTTAGCGTGACCGTTTGGTGGGCCAGTACCTCCGGTGCGGTCTGGTAATGGACCTTGTCTTCGTTTGGCGGTTCTATCCCAACCGGTTTTAATAAACGGCTGGTCTCCTGAAGCAGTTCCTGCATAAAAAAGGTAGGTTTTGGTGTAAACAATTTGTTTTAGTGTAATACAAAATTATTCAATATTTGATAAATTCAAAAATAACACCAAAAACGACGGTCGTTTTTTAATAAATTCGAATATTAAATTGAATAATTTACAAATTATCAATAATTTATTAAAACATAAACAACAGAAACGCTTTAAATTAAAGTTGAAGCATTTTTGTGTCCGAAAATTTTGAAGTAGTCAAAAAAAACAATCAAACAGCCGTATGGGTAAAATCTTTAAATTTGCGAAACGCATTAAACAATAATTATAAAACATGCCTATATTTGGTAATCTGGTAAAGCGGGCGCTACGCATCAGAAAAAAATTCGTACTCCCACACGGGCCTGCAAAAAACTACCAGGAACAAGTACTAAAACGGTTGCTAACCAAGGCGATGTTCACGGAATTCGGAAAACACTATAATTTCGCGGATATACTTGCCCGGCCTGACTGGATAGAACAATTCAAAAATACAGTCCCCTACCATACTTACAACAGCATGTATGCCGAATGGTGGCACAAATGCCAGGAAGGCCAGTCCGATGTATGCTGGCCCGGGAAAGTCAAATATTTTGCCCTCAGCTCGGGAACTTCAGAATCTGCCAGCAAACACATTCCGGTAACCCGTGATATGCTCAGGCATATCCGGAAAGTAGGGATCAAGCAATTGTACTCGATGGTCAATTTCCCCATTCCGTCTCGTTCTTTTGAAAAAGGGATTCTCATGCTTTCGGGAACCACTAATTTATTTGACAGAGGCAGCTATTATGAGGGCGACATGAGCGGTATCAGCGCCAAAAATATTCCCCGCTGGTTCCGCTATTTTTATAAACCGGAAAGTCACATCTCTCACAGTGCCAACTGGGAGCACCGAATCGAGTTGATCGTAAAAAAAGCGCCGGACTGGGATGTAGCCACCGTCTGTGGGGTACCCGCCTGGGTACAGATCCTTTTCGAAAAAATCATAGCTACCTACAAGTTGAAAAATATTCATGAAATATGGCCCAATCTTACCGCCTATATCCATGGTGGCGTTTCTATTGAACCCTACAGAAGCAGTTTTGAAAGACTCCTGGGCAAACCGGTCTCCTTTATCGAGACATACATGGCTTCAGAAGGGTCCTTTGGCTTCCAGACCCGTCCTGAATCAAAAGGCATAAAACTGGTCCTGAACGAAGGTATTTTCTTCGAATTCATTCCTTTTAACGAAGAAAATTTCGACCAGAAGGGCAATCTAAAACCCGACGCAAAAGCCTATATGATCCACGAAGTGGTAGAAGAGGTCAATTACGCGATCGTATTAAGTACCTCCGCCGGCGCCTGGCGTTATTTGCTCGGAGACGTGGTTTGTTTTGTGGATACACTTGAAAATGAAATTCTCGTTGTGGGCCGCACCAAGCATTTTTTGAGCCTGTGCGGAGAACACCTTTCGATTGAAAATATGAATAAAGCCATCCAGACGGTCACCCATAAGCTGAACTTACAAATCAATGAATACACGGTCACCGGCTTTAAATATGAAAATCTTTTTGCCCACAAATGGTACATCGGCACCGATGACGGACAAGGGGACGAACAGAAAATTCGCGGCCTCATCGACAAGACCCTTTGTGAAATCAATGATGACTACGCCACAGCGCGTTCCTCCGCGCTGAAAGAGGTTTTTGTAGAAGTGCTGCCTAATGACACATTTATTGAATACATGCGTTTACAGGGTAAGGAAGGTGCTATGCATAAATTTCCCCGTGTCTTAAAAGACAAGATGCTGGACAACTGGGAATCCTTTTTGAAAAAGAAAAAAAACACCATACCGTCCCAAAAGACCACTAACTGAAATTTTCTTACCTTTCAGCCGGTAAAAACAGCGGCCAAAAAGCTATCTGTCTGCATTTAACTTTAAACGACGCATGCTGACTTCTTTCATTGCTGGATTGGGTTTGGGATTGTTCATCTCGCTTTCTGTAGGACCGGTCATTTTTATGATCATAAAATACAGCATCAGCTC
>CAYRJM010000096.1:0-8566 GCA_964424665.1 uncultured Chitinophagaceae bacterium | reverse complement strand
CGGCATCAGTGGGTTTCACGCTCCATATTATGAAGCACAAAATTCCACAGCTCAAGTTACTGCTTATTGTTCCCTGTGTTATGTTTGCTTTCACGGCAAACGCGCAAAACGCTTTACCCGCCTCAAACAAAAACGTTATACCGCTTGCAGGCATCTGGCGTTTTAAAACTGACCCTTTGGACATCGGCATAACTAACCGGGGCGTACCGCCGAAACAACTTTTGCCGCAAACAATCCTGCTGCCCGGCTCTACCGATCAGGCAGGCATTGGGGTAAAAAACCAGAGCATGTCTTCTTTAAGATTAAGCCGTTTATTTCTATATAAAGGCGCGGCATGGTATCAAAAGAAAATCTTTGTTCCCGCTGATTGGAACAAAAAAGAAATCCACTTATTTCTTGAAAGAGTACACTGGCAAAGCCAGGTATGGGTTAACGGTAAAAAAGCCGGCACCAGAGAAAGCCTTGCCGCGCCCCACATATACAACATCACATCCCTGATCAAGGCCGGATACGATAACCTTATCCGAATAAGGGTTGATAATAATAAAATTTATGACATTGGCTCACCACACGCGGTCAGCGAAGAAACACAAACCAACTGGAATGGTATTATCGGTAAAATACAATTAAGAGCCTTTGACAAAGTACATATTAAAGACGTACAAGCTTATCCCGATATAGACAAGCAACAGGTAAAAATAAACATTGCCATTGCCAACAAAACAAAGAAACCGGTAACAGGAACATTGTTCATAAAAGTAAAATTAAAAAACAATGCGGCTAAACGTATTGCGACGCCCATCACAAAACAGGTTTCTTTTTCAGAAAGAGATTCACTCATTAGGGTTAATACAGAAGTAACCATGGGGAAAGCGCTAAAGTTGTGGGATGAATTTCATCCTAATGTATATCAGCTATTTATCCGCCTTGCGGTTCCTAAGCGCGCGATGGATACGTCTCGCCAAAGAATTTCCCGTTATCAGGCGCCCGCGTTTCACGATATAGATTCGGTTACATTTGGCATGCGCAGCTTAACCGCGCGGGGAACACAATTGATCATCAACGGGCGACCGACATTTATTCGCTCCGGCATACATTGCGCGACCTTTCCCATCAGCGGACACCCTGCAATGGACCGCAAATATTGGAAGAAAGTGTTCCGCACATGTAAAAATTACGGATTAAATGCCTTGCGCTTTCATACCTGGTGTCCGCCGGAAGCCGCTTTTGATGTCGCAGACCAGATGGGCTTTTATTTACAGATCGAAAATGCAGACTGGCGGTTTAACATCGGTGAAGATTCGGCCGCCAGTCATTTCCTGGCCCGGGAAGCAGATCGCATTTTAAAAACATACGGTAATCACCCTTCGTTTACGATGTTTTGTGAAGGCAACGAATTGGTAGGTCCGAAAAGAGATTCATTTCTAAGGGCGTTGGTCACCCGTTGGCAGCGGGAAGATCCACGCCGCCTGTATACCGCCAGTTCCGGCTACCCCGTAATGCCGGATGACGACTACATTGATCTTTACGGTCCCCGTGCACAACACTGGAAAGAAGGGTTGAAAGGGCGGTTAAATGCACGGTCTTATCACACGGATTTTGACTATTCGACAGTGGTAGCTAAATATGATAAGCCTGTGATCAGCCACGAAGTGGGACAATGGTGCATGTATCCTGATTTTGATCAGCTGAGTAAATATACCGGCATACTGAAACCTTACAACTATGCATTGTTTCGCGAGTCCCTGCGCGATCATCACATGTTGGATCAGGCTAAACAATTTTCAATGGCTTCGGGGATGTTTCAGGTCATACAGAAAAAGGAAGAACTGGAAGCCCTGTTGCGCACACCGGGCCTGGGAGGCTACCAGCTGTTACAGTTACGGGATTTCCCCGGACAAGGTACGGCACCGGTAGGCGTAGTGGATATTTTCTGGGACCCGAAACCTTATGTAACACCAAAAGCATTTCGTCAATTTCAAGCACCACGCGTATTGTTATTGCGGGCGCCCGACTTTATTCTTACCAACAATGAAGTTTTCCACGCTAAGGCAGAAATGGCCAATTATGGCGAGGGAGCGATGAAAAACGCGGTTGTACGTTGGGAGCTGAAGTTTCCCAACGGAGCGGTTTATAAAAAAGGAGATTTTCCTAAAACAAATATTCCTGTCGGCAGCCCGTTTCCTTTAGGAGAAATTGCTGTTCCGTTAAAAAATATAGAAAAGGCTACCCGGCTTGATCTTATCCTTGCTGTGGACAACACCGATGTGACCAACCACTGGAGCATCTGGGTATATCCTGAAACACTGCCAACTATCGAGAAGTCCTTTAAGCTATTTCACACGTGGAATCAGGAAGTCAAAAAGGCCTTGTATCAGGGCAATGATGTGCTTTTGTTAGCAGATACAACAAAGATAACTTCGAATCTGTCGGCCTCCTTTTCCGGCATTTCGTGGAATACCGTCTGGTCTGGAACACCACCGGATAAGTTAGGTATCCTTTGTGACCCTCAACATCCTGCACTCAAATACTTTCCCACGCAATATTATTCCAACTGGCAATGGTGGGATCTCGTCCGGCATGCTCATCCTATGAACATGAATGCCTTTCCCGCCACCTTTAAACCTATAGTGCAAATGATACCCGATTGGAACAAAAACAATAAGATCGGATTAATCTTTGAAGCAAAGGTGGGAAACGGAAAACTGCTTATCACCAGTATCGACCTGTTTCATAACATGAAAAACCGTCCCGTCGCCCGACAAATGTTATATAGTTTAAAAAAATATATAAATAGCCCTGCCTTTGATCCCAAGATGAAGCTTGCCGCTGAGACAGTAAGCAGCCTTTTTAAAAAATAAGATCATCCATCTTTTTTGTAAGATAAGCTATTTATTGTACCGAAAGACACTTGTAACTTTGGCTATCTATTTATTGCAATCGGTCTTCTGCCTCCTTTTTAACCTTCTTTACAGTATCCGATATTTAAATAAGCCTGTTTTATGAAAAAGCTTGTACAGCTCGTAATCCTATTAGGAGCCACGTTGTTTTTTACCAATTCGTATGCGCAAAGTGTAGTCAAAGGAACCGTCAAGTCAGCAGATGGCAGTCCGATAACAGGGGTTACGATTGGGGTAAAGGGTACATCGAAAGGCACCGTTACCGATGTAAAGGGCTATTACAGCCTAAGTCTTGCCGACCCAAACGACACATTGGTTTTTTCCTCTATAGGATTTAAAGAAAAAACAGTGCCTGTAAATGGGAAAACCACAATCAATGTAGTGTTGCAAAGAAGCGTAGTGGCTTTAAACAATCTGGTAGTTATTGGTTACGGTACCCAGCGGAAGAGCGACTTGAGCAGTTCAATCGCCAGCGTAGACATCGACGCGCTTCAGCGGAATGCGGTTTTGCCTAATGCAGGAGCCGCGCTAGAAGGCACCACCCCCGGCCTCAGCGTAACGCCATCGAATGGGGCGCCGGGCGCGGATCTCAACATTCGCATTCGGGGATCCAATACTTTCGGAAACAACAATCCTTTGGTAATTATTGACGGCGCGCCGGGTAGTCTGAACAATGTCAACCCCGCTGATATCGCTTCTATGCAGGTATTGAAAGACGCCGCCGCTGCCGCGATTTATGGATCCAGGGCAGCTAACGGCGTAATTATTGTTACGACTAAAAACGGTAAGTCCGGTAATATTCAAATAGATTTCAATACTTCCTTTGGAGTACAGTCCCCCCAGAAACTTATTGACGTTGCCAATGCAACGCAATATGCGATCATAGACAACGCGCTGCACAAATCCGCCGGACTCGATATTTTCGACGCGCTTAAAGATCCGTCATCGCTGGGAGCGGGATCGAACTGGCAGGAGCTTATTTACAGGGAAGCGCCTATATGGAATACTTATCTGGGAATTTCAGGCGGAGGCGAGCATTCCACATTCCGGGTATCAGGGGCCTATACGGACCAACAAGGTATTGCCCGTCATACGTCGTACAAAAAAGCGCTTTTTCATTTTAACGGACAACAGACATACGGTCCGGTTACATTTGGTGAATCCATCAGCTGGTCAGATGTAAACCAGCGCGCACTCCCGGGAGGCGGCGATAAAGATCTTACCCAACAAATCATCCTCGCCCAACCTATTATTCCTGTTTATGATTCAACACATGACGGAGGATATGGCGGCGCCCCTTCCTTCCTGGCTACGCAAGCCTTTAACCCGCTTGGACTGCTTGCATTACAGAACAATACAAACCATGACAATGAAATGAACCTGAATGTATACGGGAAGCTAAAATTCCTGAAGCGATTCACTTATAAACTCAATGTAGGCTACCGTGCTTGGAACGGGTACTACAGAGGGTATACCCCTACTTATTATATGTCTACGCAAAGACAAAATATCCGGGCTTCGCTTTATGAAAACCGCCACCGCATTAAACACTGGTTGATAGAAAACACATTAAATTACGAACAGCAATTGGGTAAGCACCAAATAAACCTGTTGGTAGGCTATACAACAGAGGAAAATTTCGACCGCAATACTACAGCTACATTGGAGGGATTCCCCAATAATGACCTAAGGGTACCCGGCGCAAGCACGGGCTATTCGATCAACGCCGGCGGAGATGAGTACCAATGGGATATGGAATCTTTTCTGGGAAGACTGCTCTATTCTTATAACGATAAATACTATCTTACAGCAAACATCCGCCGCGACGGCTCTTCAAGATTTGGTTCCGTTAACCGTTATGGCATATTCCCTTCCGCCTCTGTTGCCTGGCGCGTAAGCGGTGAACCGTTCTTTCAAGCATTAAAACCGACGATCCAAAACTTAAAACTAAGAGGGAGTTACGGTGAATTAGGAAATCAACCCGGTGATAACTACGCTTATATTCCTACCATAACTTACTCTACTTTTCTGGGTTATTTATTCGGAGATACTTATCTGACAGGAGCGACTATAGAAGGTTTTGCTAATCCGAATATCAAATGGGAAACCACTAAAAGCTTTAATGTCGGCCTGGATATTGACCTGGTCCAAGCCTTGAGTATTAGTATGAATTATTTTGTGGATAAGACAGAAAACGTATTGCTTGAAGTTCCGATTCCCCCTTCCACCGGTGCCTCCGGCAACCCGCCTGTTCTAAATACGGGAAGAATAAAAAACAACGGGTTTGACGGCAGTATTACTTTTCATCCCGAGCGCAAAGACGACGGATTTAATTACAGCATTACAGCGAACTTTACGACAATTAAAAACACTGTGGTAAAACTGGGAATTGAAAATGAGGTCATCTATGGAGAAGCGCCTCACCGGGCTTCCACCGGTGCAGTGACTGCCGCAAAAGTAGGCTATCCGATAGGGGCGTTTTTTGTCAAGCAAGCTGCCGGATTGTTCCAGTCTGAAGAAGAAGTAAAAGCATGGAAGAATGACAAAGGGGATTTACTGCAACCCGCAGCCAAGCCCGGGGACGTCCGTTATATCGATGTAAACAAGGACGGCATCATTAATGGCGCCGATGTCGACTACAGCGGCAGTCCGGTTCCTGATTTCACCTACGGTGTTAACTTTACGGCCTTTTACAAAAACTTTGATTTCACCTTATTCTTTCAGGGCACCTCGGGAAATAAGATGTTTGACACCAACACCTGGATTACCAGCCGTGGCACACTGGATTATAATTTTAACACAGACTTGTTAAACGCGTGGACGAAGGACAACACCAACACAGATATACCGCGGTTGACCTTTAATGATCCCAACCACAATTCCGATCCTTCCACACGCTTCCTCTACGATGCATCTTACCTGCGGATAAAGACGTTACAACTGGGCTATACCTTACCGAAAGAAACACTTTCTTCGATAGGCATAACAAAGCTACGCGTATTCATTAATGCCAAAAACCTGTTGACTTTTACACAATATCCGGGATATGACCCCAGTTACTCAGGAGATGGGTTGCTGAACCGCGGACTTGATCAGGGCTTGTACCCTGTCGCTAAAATAATCACAGGCGGTATTTCACTGCATTTTTGACAAGTAAAACTCATTATAATGGAAAGAAAAGAATTTCTAAGCTTATTAGGTAAGGGAATGATCGGCGGAACTGCTTTATTAAGTGGGTGTTCCAAACTCCTTGATCTTGACAATCCAAATAGCCTTACTCCGAACAATTTCTGGCAGAGTGAAAACGATGCGATAGCCAATGTAACGGCGATCTATCAGACTTTTGTAGGACAGGCCGACTGGGCATGCGCGGACAACTGGTACAATCGCATGGTGCCGGCGCTGTATCGCGGCGATGATGTTGGCATCACCCATGACGTGCCCAACTGGTGGAGCATAGCCCTGTTTACCATTACCGATGCCAATGGGACTGTCTCAGGGTTGTGGAATTTAAATTATGAAGGTATTTTCCGGGCAAATCAGGCCATCGATAATATTCCCGGTATCGAAAAAATGGAACAAGAAGAGAGAGCCCGGCTGGTTGGGGAAGCTAAATTCCTGCGGGCGTATTTTTATTTCAGCCTGGTAACCAACTATCTCAATGTGCCTTTGATCATATCTGTTCCTAAAGACAGCAAGGAATATGCGCAACCTCAGGCAAAGCCCAGTGACACCTGGGCGCAGATAGAAAAGGACCTGACGGAGGCGGCCGCCGTACTGCCCGCCACTTATACTGCGGACAACCTTGGAAGAGTAACCCGAGGAGCGGCCCTGGGTTATTTGGGTAAAAGCTATCTATACCAAAAGAAATGGCAGGAAGCCGCGGATACTTTTAAACAGATCATCGACGCAAAAACCTACGCCCTTCTACCAGATTACATGAATGTGTTTCGTGAAGATCACGATTTTAATGAAGAAGCCTTATTGGAAATAAACTACGCCAAGGGATCCTTTAAAGGAAACGTGCTGTCCACGCCCAGGAACTACGAAGAAGCGCCCTCCGAAGCCGGTGGATGGTATGAATGCTTTCCTAATCAATTTCTCTTTGACGAAATGATGAAAGAAAAGACCACCGCCGGAAAACCTGATCCCAGAATCTATGCAACCATTATCTGGAAAGACGGTGGATTAAACTATTACGGGAAAACATATGATGAGCTATTTGGTTCAGGCGCCACCAAAAAAGTATGGGCCAAATATAATGAATGGGAATTAGGCCACGCTTTAAGTGAATACTCCGGAAAGAACGTACGCCTTCTGCGTTATTCCGATGTGTTGCTGATGCATGCGGAGGCGCTCAATAACTTAGGCCGGACGGCGGAAGCCGCTTCGTTTGTCAATCAAGTTAGAAAACGGGCAAAATTAACCAACCTGTCTCCGGCAATCTCGAAAGCGAACCTGATCAAAGAGATCGAACATCAACGGATTATCGAACTAGCAGATGAAGGATCTCGTTTTTATGATTTGGTGCGGTGGGGCACGGTGAAAGAAAACCTGGTCGCACACAACGCGCTCGGCGCAGCAAACTTCGTTAAAGGGAAACACGAGTACCTCCCAATACCATTGACAGAATTACAAACCAATACCAAGGCCAAACAAAACCCGGGTTATTAACAGCGGTGCATCAGGTTACCGGCATTCACTAACGCACCGCTCGCGGTTTCTATACTTGTACCAGGAATTTCTTTTGCCGCAAAAGTGTAAAAAGCATAGCTTTATTTCCCATAGAATCCGTTTTTTTTGGTTCGTATTAGCGTTGCCATGATATACCCCCAAAACCACATTTTTGCCTTCAAGAGTCCATGAAGTCTCGTTTTAAAATTACAGCATGAAAAATTCATTCCTTTTTACGCTTATCGCTTTCCTGTTTATCGTCATTAACAAAGAAGGTGCCGCTCAGGCCAATCCTCAGACTTACCTTAGCGATATTAAAACAGCCCTGCAACAAAAATGGCCGGATAACCGAACCATCAATCTGGTTTTCCACGGCCATTCCGTTCCGACCGGGTATGCAAATACGCCCTATGTAAACCGGCTAACAGCCTATCCCTTTGTTGTATTGAAACGATTAGACAAAAAATACCCTTATGCGGTTGTAAACGTAATCACAACTTCCATTGGCGGAGAAAACTCACTGCAGGGAGAAAAGCGGATGAAAAAAGATGTATTGCCACACCACCCCGATGTGCTCTTTATTGATTATGCATTAAACGACAGAAGCATTGGTTTGGCCCAGGCAAGAAAAGCCGATGAAAAGATGATCAAGATGGCTTTAAAAAAGCAAATAAAGGTTATCTTAATGACCCCTTCCCCCGATCTCCGAGTAGATATTACAAAGCCTGGCAACATACTGGAACAGTTTACTGCTATGCTGACTGCTTTAGCTGAAAAATATCATATCGGGCTTGTTGACAGCTATAGTGTTTTTGTAAAACTGGCTAAATCAGGCAAGGACCTGCACAACTATATGGCTCAGGTGAATCACCCGAATCAAAGAGGACACGAGATTATTGCCAAAGAAATCATGAAATGGTTCTAAAGTAAAATTATCCATTTTTATAATAAGAATTACCATTTTATATAATAATTCACATTGATACCTTTGA
>CAYRJM010000095.1:0-8970 GCA_964424665.1 uncultured Chitinophagaceae bacterium | reverse complement strand
TTAGTACATATACGTTTGGATGGAATATCGGCAGGAAAGACGCCATGCCGTCCGTCCGGATGAATGAATCCGACCTGATCACCGTTGCTTGTCGGCATGGTATCAAGCTGATCCAGTTGGGGGATAACCTGCCATTTCATTCTTTTACCATAAAAAGATGCCTGGCAATGACCGCGGCTTTAGAGAATCAGCACATGGAAGTGCAATTGGGAGCCAGGCGGATGACTCCGGTAAACTTGAAAAAATATATTCTCCTCAGCGCGGAGATCAACGCATCGCTGTTGCGGTTTTTGGTCGACGACAGATTTTTTAAACCGGATCTGAAAGAAATTGAGAAGATTATTCGGTCACAGTTGCCGCTGTTGCAGGATAAGAACGTGGCGCTTGCACTGGAAAATCATGACAGGCTAAAAGCGGAGGAACTGGCTGCCCTGATTGAAAATGTGGGAAGTAAGCAGGTGGGCATTTGCCTGGATACGGCAAATTCATTTGGCGTGGGAGAGGGAATAGAGACCGTCATGAAACGGCTGGCTCCCTATACCTTGAATCTTCATTTAAAAGACATAACGGTGAAGCGCTTGTCTCACCAAATGGGATTTAAGATGGAGGGCCGTCCGGCGGGAAAAGGAATGCTGGACATTCCCGGGTTGATCAATCAACTCAAAAAATATAAAAAGTGTAAGTCAGCTATTTTGGAACAATGGACCGTACCTGAAGATACGCTGGAAAAAACAATTGAAAAAGAAAGGAGATGGGCTACGATAAGCCTGAATTATTTAAAACCGTTATTCCATAACCGCATTGACTCCGGAAAGGCAGAGAATCATCAAATGAAATTAAAGTAATAAATCAGTCATCGTAAATAATATATTGATCATCAGTATTTTATTATTTTTAATTATACAAAAATTAAACGAATTTTTCACAAACGCGAGCCGTTAATACATTAGAGAAATATGAAAAATATTACGTTAGTAGGCGCCGGCGGGAAAATGGGATGCCGCCTCACGGACAACTTCCTGAAATGTCCGCAGTACACTTTAAATTATCTGGAGGTCAGCCCCGCGGGTATTCAGAAGCTGGCGCAGCGGAGCATTGTTGTAGCCAAGCAGGAAGATGCCATACCCGATGCGGATGTGGTTATTCTGGCGGTCCCTGATACCGCCATCGGTAGCATTTCAGCAGAGATCATACCGCTAATGAAACCGGGGGCGCTCGTACTAACCCTTGATCCCGCGGCTCCGCTTGATGGGAAGGTTTGTCATCGTGACGACCTGGGTTATGTGATCGCGCACCCCTGCCACCCGTCCATATTCAATTGGGAGCCGAAAGAAGAGAGTTTCCGGGATTTTTACGGAGGGATTACGGCAAAGCAAAGTATCGTAGTGGCACTTATGCATGGCAGTGAAGCACATTACGCCCTTGGTGAGCGAATTTCGCAAGACATGTATCAGCCCATCAAAGACACTCATCGGATTACACTAGACCAGATGGCGATCCTGGAACCGGCCATGGTGGAGACGCTGGCCCAGACCTGTATGGAAGTTGTCAAAGAGGGTTATGATAAGATAGTCGATTTGGGGGTGCCGGAGGCGGCAGCGAGGGATTTTGTATTAGGGCATTTACGCATTCAAATTGCTGTACTGTTTAAAGAAGTGAACGGTACATTTAGCGATGCTGCCTACAAAATAAGCAAACGGGCTAAACCGATGCTGTTTAAAGAGGATTGGCAGCGGATATTTGATTTGGAGGAGATCAGAAGACAGGTCAGGGACATTACAGAAAGCACTTCTATTTTTAAAACGCTAAGTTGAATGCGATGCGGAAACTCACTTACATAGGGGTGTGCGTTGGCGTAGCTATTTTTACCGCCGGGTCCGTGGCGGCACAGGCTAACATTCCGCTGTACGACAGTGAAATTCCTAATTCGCGCCCTGTACCTGATTTGGGCTATAGCAATGCCGATCATACTGCCGTTTATAAGGTATCTCATCCTACACTCACCGTATTTTTACCGCCAAATGAAAAAGCCAATGGAACTGCGGTGATTATATGCCCCGGAGGGAGCTATTCAAAACTGGCCATAGCGCGGGAAGGATATGACGTGGCCAGACGGTTTATAAAACTCGGGATCGCCGCCTTTGTATTGAAATACCGGTTACCCGATAACCGTACGATGATCGATAAATCGATCGGTCCCTTACAAGATGCCCAACAAGCGGTAAAGCGCCTAAGGGAAAATGCCGGGAAGTGGCATATTGATCCGGGAAAAATCGGAATTATGGGATTTTCCGCGGGGGGACATTTAGCTGCTACCTCCGGTACCCATTTTGACCGGGCTCTAATTCCGAATAGCAGGAAGACAAGTCTTCGTCCCGATTTTATGATATTGGTTTATCCGGTCATCAGTATGATGGATGGCCTCTGTCATAAGGGGTCAAGGGAACGGTTGCTTGGTAGGGATCCGTCTGCCGCGGTGATTCGTGCGTTTTCTAATGAACTGCAAGTAACTGCAGAAACCCCTATAACCTTTATCGTTCAGGCAGAGGATGACAGCACTGTACCGGTAGAAAATAGCCTCCGTTTTTATGAGGCATTACACAGGAATAACATCCCGGCCGCATTACACTTATACGAAAAAGGCGGGCACGGTTTTTTAAAATATCCTCCTCGGGACAAATGGATGCGTGAACTGGTTTATTGGATGGAAACAAATGGCTTGTTAGCTCAGACAACCGTGAATCGGTGAGGAGACGCCGGGTACTCGGCAGATCCTAATTGTTGAACGGATAACAAATAAAGCGTGTAAAAATGACTGAACGAAATTATGAAAAGAGCGTGCTGTCGCCGAAAATATTTTTGGAAATGTAAGGCGTATTTGTATATTTGGGGGACTAAATATTGGTTAACCAATTATTGGTTAACCAATTATAACTTCAAATTTTACTTGAAATATGGAAGATGTAATCAATAATTTTCAGAAGATTATCGTAGAAGAACCTGCTGACAAGATCATCAGACAGATTAAACAGCTAATCACTTCGGGTCAACTAAAACCGGGTGAGCGATTACCCTCCGAGCGGAGCCTGGCAGAAAAATTAGGCATAGGCCGCAGCCATGTGCGCCAAGCTATCCGCAAACTGGAATTCTTTGGCCTGTTGAAAACATCACCGCAAAGCGGCACCTATGTTTCGGGCTATAATATCAGGATACTGGAGGGGCTTTTAACGAACGTGATTAATTTGAATACAGATGATTTTGCTGCCTTAATAGAGACGCGGTACTATTTGGAAATTACAATCGCAAAGCTGGCCGCGGAGCGGAGGACGAATGAGGATATCAGCAAAATGCAAAGTGCGTTGGCGGACTATGAAATAAAAGTAAAAAGTGGTGCGAGCGCCGTGGAAGAGGATCTTTTTTTTCATTTAAAAATCGCACACGCCTCCGGTAATTCCGTCTATGAATCGACAATGCTTGTGCTTTTACCGGATATTATTCGCCATACGATAGAAAAGGAGATTTGTGGAAAAGGCCGGGCGCTCAGGGCGCTAGCGGAACACAAAAAAATATTGCAGGCGATAAAAGCCAGCTCACCGAAGAAAGCGGAAAAAGCGATGGCGGAGCATCTGGACGAAATTATGGAAATCAGCCAGAAAACAATGAAAGCAAGAAAAAGTAATGAATAAGGATATAATAACAGGCTTTTTCACCTAAAAATAAATACTATGGGTCCGTAACCACTTTTAAAGGAAAGCCGGCAACAAGCCTGCCCGGTCAAGACCAGGCTTGTAATCCAGCTTATTTCGCGTAAACCCACGCCCAGCAATGGGTGTGACTTTATCACTCTGAAAATTCAAAATTATGAAAGTAAATGTTCTTTACAAAATTGAACAGGAAAGACGATTCTGCTTAGCCGAAAAGGCAGTCTTTCTCATGTGCTTAACGAGTATATTGGTATTCGTGGCATGCTTACAAGTCAGCGCAAGAGCTTACACACACGAAATAAAAGCTACAAAACACACAAGTTCTTTTAAAAAAGCATTCAATAATGTTAAAAAGCTGACAGCTCCAAACAAAGAAATAGAAGGCGTTGTAACGGATTCTGCGACAGGAGAGCCGCTTGCGGGCGTTTCTATAATGGTAAAAGGAGGAAAAGCGGGAACAATTACAGACGCATCAGGACATTTTAAACTGTCTGTGCCCGAGGATGCGGTACTGGTGATTTCTTCCATTGGCTATAGGGGGAAGGAAATTGAAACGGATAGCGACAGCAATATTCAGATCTCCCTGTCGGCGGTTTCAACGGGTTTGAATCAATTAGTCGTTACCGGTTATGGCACGACACAAAGGAAAATTGACCTCACCGGGGCAGTGGATGTGGTATCCGGAGAGGCGTTACAAAACAGGTCCGGCCCCCAGGTAACCGATTTATTAAAGGGCGCTCTTCCCAATTTAACGATTAACTACAGTAATAATGGTGGTGAGCCGGCCGCTTCCGCCGACTGGAGTATACGGGGAATAGGCTCCTTATCGGGTAATGCAAAGCCGTTGATTCTTATAGATGGTGCCGAAGGCGATCCTAATTCGCTTAACCCACAAAGCATTAAAAGCGTAACCGTCCTTAAAGATGCTTCCGCTGCCGCCATTTACGGTTCCAGGGCGGCTTTCGGCGTAGTATTGATTACTACAAAGAAAGGGGAAAAAGGCAAAGCCCGTCTGTCCTACGACGCGCGTGTAGATTTTTCGCAACCGATTTTTGTGGGTGATTTATATAATTCCCTTATTGTGGCTACCGTTTATAACCAAGCTGCGGAAAACTCTGGTAACCCTCCGGCATATACGCCCGAAAACATGGAGCGGATCAAGGGATATTTAAATGGTACTTATCTTCCTGAGTACGATACAGCAAACCCATTTAAAGGTCCTTTTGACGGACGGTTGATGGGAAACGCAAACTACAATTATCCCAAGATGTTATTGGCCCATCCCACGGTGGAAACGCAACATACTGTTAGCGTGTCGGGCGGACAGGAGAATACACAGTATTATCTTTCCGGGGGCTATTATAGCCAGAAAGGGGTTTATAAATACGGACAGGACTCCTATGAGCGGTATAATTTGATCGCTAATCTGTCGACCGAGATCAACAATTGGATAAGAATTAAATATGGCGGCAGGTACACGTTGAGCAAAATCGAGTATCCAATGGGAGACAAGGGAGGCGGCCACGGGCGTTTCAGGTACTTCAGGAGCGCGTATACCTGGCAACCTATGACGCCGGTATACAACTGGGACGGGACGATGAACTCCGTATTGATTGCGTCTATGAAAGGCTCGGGAAGAGACGTAACTACCGGTAATAATTTATGGCTGAATCTGGGCGCTGAAATAGAGCCTGTTAAAGGTTGGAAAACCAATGCAAACTACCACTATAATGTTCAGGCTATTGACAATCATCAAACAAAATTGCCGGCTGTTGTCCCCCTCCCTGCTGGAGGTACCTTTAACTGGGGAGCCAGTAATCCGGGCGCCAATAATAATAAGTCAGCAGTTAACTATTTCACTTTTAATGCCACTACTTCTTATGAAAGACAAATGAACAAGCATTATGCTAAGCTTTTGCTGGGTTTTGAGGAAGAGTTGCATAGATCCGATAATTTGTATGCGCAAAGATTAGGACTGCTAAGTACCGCTATTCCACACATGAATGCAGCTACCGGTGATATCACTATGGACACCCATGCGGCCCATTGGGCGACCGAGGCGTTCTTTGGACGGTTAAACTACAATTTTAATAATAAGCTCCTTTTCCAAGCCACCGGAAGAATTGACGGTTCATCCAAGTTTCCCGAAGGACATCGTTGGAGTTTCTTTCCCTCTTTTTCAGCGGGATACAATATTGCGCAGGAAAACTTTTGGCAAAGTATTCAGCCCTATGTGAACTCGTTGAAAGTCAGAATGTCTTACGGTTCACTAGGCAATCAGAATATTCCCAATTATATGTATTTGCCTGCTATTCCAATTCATGCCAATCTGGATAACTTCATAATTAACGGCGCGCAACCCAGTTGGGCCGGCACGCCCGCTATTGTCAGCAGCGGTTTTACGTGGGAGACGGTTACTACCATCAATCCCGGTATAGACGCGAGCTTCCTGAAATCCCGGTTAGACTTAAGCTTTGACTGGTTCCAGCGAACGACCGAAAATATGTTAGGTAAGAGTGAAGATCTGCCTTCAACGCTTGGTACCGAAGCACCATATGAAAACAATGCCGCCCTCAGGACGAAAGGGGTTGAATTAACGGTTCAGTGGCGGGGACGTATCGGAAAAGACATAGCTTACCATTTGCGAGCCAGCTATGGCAATAACACTACAAGGATACTTAAGTACTACAGGAATCCAAATAAAAATATTGACGACTGGTACATCGGAAAGGTATATGGCGAAGTCTGGGGCTACGTTACACAGGGAATTATCCAAACCCAGGATGAGGCCGATAAGATGGCCGATCAAACGAAGTTCTATCCTACCTGGGGCCCCGGAGACATACGGTATAAGGATCTGAACGGGGATGGCGTCATTAATGACGGGAATCGGACCTTAGACAGCCTCGGAGATCTGGTCGTTCTTGGAAATAACCAGCAAGGCAGGGGCAACGTGAGCTTTGCGGGAGATATCAGCTGGAAGGGCCTGGAACTAAGTATGTTCTGGATAGGCGTATTGGACCAGGGTTTTTATCCTCCGGGTCATGGAGGGAGTACCGCTCCTGTTTTCTGGGGGGTGGTTCCCGGCGGAGGGCCTGGTTCAGAGTCTTCTATGGTTCAACAAAGTAACTCTTTGGATTACTGGCGGCCTGCCAACGAGACGAATATACTTGGTCCCAACACAGATGCCTATTTCCCTAAAGTTTACTTTGATGGAGACCAGTTCAATAAGAATCATCTGGTTCAGTCCAGGTATTGGCAAAACGCAGCTTACCTCAGGTTAAAAAATGTCCGCCTTGCCTATACGATCCCTCATGGTATTTCGGAAAAATTCTTTGTGAATACGTTAAGGGTATATTTTTCAGCTGCTAATGTGCTTACTATTACGAGCTTAAATAAAGCCTTTGATCCTGAAACCGCCTATAACAATGCCCAGGAATATGGTTCTAATTATCCATTGTCGAGAAGATTGTCTTTGGGGATTAACGTAACCTTTTAAAAATTTCAATCATGAAAAATATCAAGATATTATTTATTCTGGGAATTGTTGCGATCGCGATAGCTTCCTGTGAGAAAAACCTATTGGATAAAATTCCGATAGATACCATAACTACGCCCAGTTTGTTTAAAAATGCAGAAGGACTGGAGATTTATATGAATCAATTTTATGACAGAGATGCCTTTTCTGTAAGATTTGGCAAGCCGGGGGTATCGCCAGGAGACGCCCGGATGGATATCGGGACCGATAACCTGGTTACCTCTGACCGGCAATACGCAGAAATATTCAGAGGGACCAGAAGTGTTCCCACTTCCGGAGGTGGATACAGCTTCGGTAATATTCGAAAGGTAAATTTTTTCTTGGATCATTATAAGGAATGCCAGGATCCATTTGATGATTATAAACAGTACTTAGGAGAAGCGTATTTCTTCAGAGCCTGGTTTTATTACAAGCTGTTGAAGCAGTTTGGCGCCGTTCCCTGGTTTGACCATGTGGTAAAAAGCACCGACGATGCTCAGTTATATAAAAAAAGAGCACCGAGGAACGTAGTAGCTGATCATATCATTAGCGATCTTGATTCGGCTGCGAAGTATATACCCGCCCAGACGGGTAATAAAACCAGGTTAACTAAGTGGGCGGCACTGCTGTTCCAGGCCAGGGTGGCTTTATTTGAAGGTACATGGGAAAAATATCATAATGGCAGTCCTTTTGGGGTGAGTGATTCTAACCCCGAGAAATACTTTGAAAAGGTTGTAGAAGCGGTGAGCGTTATGATGAACTCAGCGGACCTGGCTATTTATAATACCGGGCATCCCGAACACGACTATTATGATTTGTTCGTCCAAAGGGATTACTCCGGTACTAAGGAGGTAATCATGTGGAAACAGTTCTCCGACAAGTTTGAGCTCTATAATAAGCGGAACTGGACACTTGAACTTCCGCGGGGAATGTCAATAACTAAGTCGTTGGCAGACGCGTTCTTATGTATTGATGGTAAACCGATTTCGGTCAGCCCTCTTTTCGTTACACACGATAGCCTTATGGGGGAGGCGAAGAATCGTGATCCTCGTTTTTATCAAACGATTTTTACGCCCGATGCGCCATGGAAAATAGATGATGACGGAGACACTACCGCATATTGGCGGGAGGTATATACCAAGCTAAACCATTCTACTACGGATTATTACGCTCCGACAGGTTATTGTCTAAGGAAGATGTATGACGCGCGTGTGCAATATTTCGATGTTTCTCACGAGACCGACCCGGTGATCATATTTCGGTATGCAGAAGCCTTACTTGCTTATGCAGAAGCAAAGGCTGAAATGGGAAATATAACGCAGGGTGATCTTGATAAGACCATTAATGTTTTACGGGATCGCGCGGGCATGCCTCATCTGATGTTAAATAATATTACGACTGATCCGGATTGGAAGTTTCCTGGTCTTTCGCCCATCATAAACGAGGTCAGGAGGGAACGCCGGGTAGAATACTCGCTTTCTCTTTATGGACAACGGCTTTATGATATTCTGAGATGGGCTGCCGCTCCACAATTGATTATGGGACAACGGCCCAAAGGGTTTAAAGCGAAGCAAACAGGCAGTTCGCTCTTCCCTACGGATAATGAAGGCTTCCTGGATCCTTTTCAAACGGCGGACCCTAATGGTTATCAGTTTGATGAAGGCCGGGATTATCTGGCCCCTATACCCTTGCATGAGATCACACTTTATGAGCAGCATGGGAGTGTTCTTGAGCAAAATCCGGGGTGGT
>CAYRJM010000094.1:0-9016 GCA_964424665.1 uncultured Chitinophagaceae bacterium | reverse complement strand
CCTTTGGCGGTCTGCATTCTTTTCCTAAAACCATGTACAGACTTTCTGCGACGGTTATGAGGCTGGTAGGTGCGTTTCATCGTACAATTATTTTCTGTTAAAAAAAGCGCGTTTTTATAAAACCGCTATTTACGGTTTCCTTATAAGGCTGCAAAGGTAGGAAATTTAAATCAAAATGATAAAACCACTTGTTTGGAATGGACTGCATGTCCAAGAAAATGCGGAGCATGGCGATCAAATTTTTCGGGGATATCGGTTGTAAGGAAAGTCTGGGTAGCCTGCCGGCTGCATTTTTCTTTTATTTCAGGATGCCGCCTTAAATATTGAACCAGGCTACGCGCTACTATTTCCCCCTGCGACAGGAGCGTGCATCCCTCCGGGAGGTACGCCCTGATTTTTGCTTCAATAATCGGATAATGGGTACAACCAAGAAGAAGGGTATCAATGTCCGCTGACCGGGAAAAAAGCGCATGCACGTATTTTTGTATAAAATAATCTCCTCCGGGGTTATCCCATTCCTGGTTCTCCACCAGAGGCACCCACATGGGGCAGGCCTGTTGAAAAACCTTGAGTTTAGGAAAAAAATGCCGGATTTCCATGGGGTAGGAATTGGACTGTACCGTACCTTCTGTAGCTACGATACCCGCCGCGCCTGTCTGGCTATAGTTGCCGATCACTTCAGTAGTGGGTCTGATCACGCCCAGCACCCGTCTTTCAGGCGCAATAACCGGCAGATCCCGTTGCTGAATTTGCCGCAAAGCCTTCGCCGACGCCGTATTACAGGCTAAAATAATCAATGGACAGCCTTGCGAGAACAGATATTTAACTCCCTCAAGGGTATATTCATAGACTGTTTCGAATGAACGGGGCCCATAAGGGGTACGGGCATTATCACCCAGATAAAGATAGTCATAGGCCGGCAATTGAGCCGCAATAGAACGAAAAACCGTCAGGCCGCCGTAGCCCGAATCAAAAATACCTATTGGAGTCCGCTTTTCCATTTATGACCATTCTTTTTCCTCTCTGATTTTCTGCCGGCGCTCTACCTTCTTGGCAATCCAGATGCTCACTTCATAGAGTCCGTAAAGCGGAATACTTACGATGATCTGGCTGGCCACGTCTGGAGGGGTTATAATGGCCGCCAACACTACAATAACAAGAATCGCATGCTTGCGGTAGGTTTTGAGCATGGCAGAAGTGATAATGCCGGTTTGAGCGAGAAAATAGGTCAGGATGGGAAGTTCAAATAATGCTCCCGTCCCTAAAATAATTTGTCGCAACGTGCTCAAATAACTTTTTATGGTGATGATATTGTGAATAGACTCTGAAATAGAATAAGCCGCAAAAAAATTGACCGTATACGGCGTAAGAATAAAATAGCCAAAGGCCACGCCGGCAAAGAACAATAAGGAAGTCCAAAATACGATACCACGGGTATATTTTAGTTCGTTCTCTTTTAGCGCGGGGCGGACAAAACGCCAGAATTCCCACAAAATATAGGGTGCCGCAATGATCATACCGAAGGTAAAAGACGAAGACATGGCCTGTAAAAACTGACCGGAAAGCTGCATATTCTGAAACGTAAGCGGTACGTCTTCAAGGCACAACTTATCACCCAGCCCCATCAAATGGCCGAATTTGCAAAACACCTCGTAGGTAATAAAGGTGTGCCTGGTCGGCGCCATAATAATTGTGTCGTAGATAAAAGTGATCTTGATAAAGATGACCACCGTGGCTATCAGGACCGCTACGAGAGACCGAAGCACATGCCATCTGAGTGCCTCTATATGGTCAAAAAATGACATTTCTGCCATTTCAGGGTTATTCTTAAATAGGTTTCTTAACATAAATGCACTACTAATCTGCCAGAAATGCGTGCTTTGCAATCAGAACAAAGCCGCGCAAATTTAGCAATATACCTCGTATCTTAAAA
Organism: uncultured Chitinophagaceae bacterium; assembly: GCA_964424665.1. Classification (GTDB taxonomy): domain Bacteria; phylum Bacteroidota; class Bacteroidia; order Chitinophagales; family Chitinophagaceae; genus FW021-bin31. The sequence continues at coordinate 7,083 of CAYRJM010000094.1, read as the reverse complement.
GATATTTTCTTCTTTCCTGTAACGGTACTAAAAGAAGAAAGCCTGCTCACATTGGCTTCAGAGCAGGCTTAATCCTTTTTTGTTAACCCCAAAAAAATAACAATCCAGAATATTCAAGCACTTTCACGGTATGTGGCAAGCAGTCTGGTGATTTGTACTCTCTTAATTATATCCTGTAGCAACAAAGATAATATTTTATTTTTGATAAAAAAACAGTTTTTCTACTTCAGAATACGCAATTTTACCATTTCAATCCGGGTTTCCGATACTCGGGTAATGTCGAATTCAAAATTGCCGATAATGATGCGCTCCCGCTCTCCCGGGATAGATCCATGTCCTGTAATAATAAATCCGGACAAGGTTTCGCTCTCTGTCTCCCCAAAAACAAAGCCGTACTTCTCTTTCAGGTAGCTGAGCTCCAGCCTGCCGGACAACAGGTACTCTTTTTCCGCAATCTGCCGATCGACCAGTTCATGGGTGTCATGCTCATCCCGGATGTCCCCGAAAATCTCTTCCAGCAAGTCTTCGAGCGTGACAATTCCCGCCGTACCTCCAAATTCATCTACCACCCAAGCAATACTTTTGTGATCACGGGTCATCTGGGTAAGCAGCGTGATTACGTTCATGGTTTCAGGAACCGCTAATATCGGATGGAGAACATCTTTCACCACTGTCGGCCCGTTAAAAAGGTCAAGTTGATGTACATACCCGACGATATTGTCAATATTCTTTTCATAAATGATCAACTTCGAATATTGGGAAGAGATAAATTCCTGGCGCACCTCGTCCAGTGAGCTATTATATTCCAGGGCTACGATCTCCTTTCGGGGGATGAGACAGTTACGGATTTTGATCTGGGGGAGATTGAGGGCATTTTCAAAAAAAAGCGTGTTGAGGTTTTTAACGCTGTTTTCCTCCTTATTGATGCTAAAAAGATAGGCTTCCCCATTCCCCGCATCGTAAGGTACGCCTTCCGAGGTAATCTTCACATTGAATAAATATTGCAATATCCAATTGGCCAGGCTGGTCATTAAGGACGTCACCGGGTAAAGCAATTTGGCAAAGGCCGAAATAGGAAAGGCAAATACGGGAAGTAACCGGTTGGCCTGTGCCCGGAAAAGGCTTCTGGGCAAAAGCAAAGAAAATAATAAAATCAGGATGGCAGCTATTAAAAACTGGGCGAGAATCTTTAAATATAAAAAGTTAAAGGTGCCGAAAGGAATTTGCTCCCAATAGGGCATAAGAGCATAATTGAGCAAAATGGAAAAAATGACGATACAGGCCAGAAACCCTATGGTGCCGGAGGCTACAAAGCGAATCGGCTGCTCATGGAAATGGGCAAGAATACGGCCCGCGAACAACCCTTTTTTTCGCTTTATCTCCATCGAAAATTTATTGATGTGCTGAAAAGCGATCGTCGTTCCGGCAAAAAAGCCAGCCAACAGTAATAACGCAATAAGTGGTATAAGTTGAGGTCCCGTCATAAATTTTAACAAATCCTTTTACCAAAGGTAAGGAAATAGCTTGATACATTTGCTTTTTCACAAAAACCATTCCTTTCCGGTATGAACAATACTGATTTGCAACGTTTTTTAGATAAAAAAGTACAGGAATATCAAACTGCCTCCTTCATACCGGAAGACCCCGTTGCTATCCCTCACCGGTACTCCAGGCTCCAGGATATTGAAATCGCAGGCTTTTTTGCTGCCCTGTTCGCCTGGGGCAGGCGAAGCCTGATACTGAAAAAATCGGCGGCGTTGCTCGAATTGATGGACGATGCCCCTTATGACTTCGTACTCGGGCACCAACAAAGTGACCTGAAACGTTTTTTTAGCTTTGTACACCGTACTTTTAATGCAACGGATATTTTATTCTTTATTGCCTTCCTCAGAAAGCTTTATCTACAGCATTCCTCTCTGGAATTCGCTTTCGCGCAAAACATTCGTAAAGACGAGCAATCCGTTGAAAATGCGCTGAATGGCTTTCATAAGTTTCTTTTTCAAGGCGATTACCCGCAACGCACGACGAAGCACATTTCTGCGCCTTTCAGGAGGTCAGCCTGCAAGCGCCTTAATATGTTTTTGCGATGGATGGTTCGAAAAGATGCCCAGGGCGTTGATTTTGGTATTTGGAAAAGCATCCGCCCTGACCAACTGGTCATCCCGATGGATATTCATGTTTCCCGGGTCGCCGGCCGCCTGCAGTTGATTCCGCCGGGGCAGGCGCCGGACTGGCGAACGGCGGCCACGCTGACAGCTGCATTAAAAAAATACGACCCGGAGGACCCGGTAAAATACGATTTTGCCCTGTTTGGACTGGGCGTCATCGAAAAGTTTAATTAAAAACCAGAAATACTGCACGATATTTGATATAGTTCATCGCTCGATGACGGGCTAAATAGACGGCAGTAAACCGCTAAAAATCAATAAAATGTATAAAAAAACAGTTATCACCCTTTTGTGTATTTTCTTTTTCTCGGGCTTATTGAGCGCCCAGGAATATTTAGACCTGCATTATACTTTCAAGGCGGGAGACCAGTATCAGATCCACCAAAAAGCCAGCCAGGAAACCTATCTCACGGTGCAGGGGGTTCCGCAGCGCACCAGTAATCAAAAAGAGGCGTTATTATTGCTCACGGTGAAAAATGTGGCTCCGGGAGGCATCGCGGAAATGGAGGCTGAATACAAAAGAATCATTCTCCATAGCAATGAAAAAAACAACACCATTTCGGTCAATACCGAGATGCAAGAAGACGACATCTTCAACCGCCTGTTTAAATCACTGATAGGTAAAAAGTTTACCATAGAGATGGCGACCAACGGAAATATTGAAGCGGTTTCGGGCATGGATACCATATTTAATCAAATGATTGCCGCGCTTCCCGGCGTAAAGAAAAAGGAGAAACCGGTTTTAAAGGAGTTTTTAATCAAACAAATGGGGCCTGAGCAGATCAAATCCAGTTTGTCGCTGGTATTGCCTTATTATCCTTCCTTTAATGTTCGTACGGGCGATTCCTGGTCGAGTCATTTAAACACCAAAGGGTTCTATAACGGCAGGATAGATAATTATTGGAAACTCACATTTGGCACACCGCACATTGTCAAGCTGGAAAATACCGGAAAATTTGGTACAGACGCTTCCGAAGTTGTCGACCTGGGCAGCGGGCAAAAGGGCAGGATGAATCTCGACGGAGAAATAAAAGGAACCTATGTCATAAATCCCGAAACCGCCTGGCCGACAAGAAGCGTTATCCATTCAGAGCTAAACGGTGATTTCATCTTCTATATCATGAAAAAGAAAAAGAAAAAAGATGAACTTAAAGTCCCGGTACGCGTTGTACGCAACGGCAGCTACGAAATCAAGCACCTATAAGCCATGAGGCAAAGCAAGTCCCCATGTAGATGGGACGTTAGCAACAAAAACGCGATTTAGGAAAACAGCCGGAACAACGAGAGCGAGAAAGCAACCAAAAGAGCCATAATTTAAGCATATCTTCTGTGAGCAGGACAAGGGCCACGGCCCCCCGGTTTTCACTGCCGGGCTAAACCATATTTCCCTGCTGTCGGGTAAATAAGTAATGTATGAAAGTTTCGCCGGCAGGGAGACAGGTATTCCCATAAGCGTATTTTTCGCGGAGCCTCCTGTGCCACTGGGATAATAGCCGCCGCGTGTATAGGGTATCAGGTAAAAGCCTTTACCTCTTGGATGATTCAGGAGCCCTGCTGCTTTTTCTTTTTTTCAAACATCAAATTCTTTACTTTTTCCTTGTCATCTTTAATCCGCTTCAAGTCGAAGCCGGTGCCGAATACGCGATCCCAAAACGAAGAACTCACTCCGAAGCCCTTGTGGTCGTCTTTATAATGGTGCAGATGATGGTTTCGCCATACGGGCTTCATCCATTTGAAAGGGGGGTGCCAGGCATGAATAGCGTAATGCATGCTGCCATAGATCAGGTATCCAAGGAGAAAGCCGGGATAAAACGGAAATGTGTTTTCACGCAGAAACAAATACAGGAGACCAAAAATAGCCGCTGCCAGGATAAGGCTGGGAACCGGAGGCATAAACAAACGTTCTTTATCCCGCGGATATTCATGGTGATTCCCGTGCATCACATAGGTAATACGCTGTATCCTGGGATTTTCACTTACAAAGTGGAAAACGAACCGGTGCATTAAATACTCAAAAAAAGTCCAGAAGAGAATAGCAAACAGAAAAGTAAAAACAATGCGTTCAGTACTGAATCCGAGTTTAGCTGAACTGTAATACAGCATATAAACAATTATGGGAATATACATGCCCCAGATAACCAAAGGATGTGTCTTGGTGAGCATCTCCAGGTACTGGTTTTCAAACAAACGGGCCTGCCCTTTATTTTTAATTTTATCAAATTTCATAAGACAGATGGTTAAAAGGTAGCTCTGGCAAAAATACCGCAAAATTCTGAATATGGATTATAAACAATAGGCATGATATCTATCACAATTAGTTATAACTCAGTTCTTTTTCAACATGTCATTTATAGTTACAAATTTATAACCAAGTTGTTTTAAGGTATGGGTCAGCGCGGGAAGTTTTTTGTAAAACTTATCAGTCCGCCGAGGGTCCGTACCTATGTGAAACAGCAAAATAAAACCATTTAATCCGCTGGGGTTTCCCTCCTCAAATTCTACAATGCGTGAAAAAATCGTATCACTGGGAAAGTACTTTTTTCCCATTTGCGGATAGGTATAATCGGCATTGCTGTAAGTACCGGGGCTAAAATTAACCAGTTGCAACCCCTTTCGTTTCGTCCAGGCGGCAATACGGTCATTGTACCACTCATAAGGAGGTAAAAAATAGGGGGCGTCCCGACGGCTGATCCCAAACTTCCTCATCAGCTGATAAGCGCTGTCCAGGTCCTTAAGGAAGCGCGTTTTGGAAACCAGCAGGCTGTCGCGGTTCTCCCACGGGCAATAAAGCAAGTGCCGGTAGGAATGAGAACCCAAATAGTTCCCGCCTTTTTGAAGCCGCCGGATCAAATCCGGGTAATGCTTATAAAAATAACCTGTAAAAAAAAAGGACGCGGTCAAATGGGCGTTTTCTAAAAAACGCGCAATAAACTGTCCGCCGTCGGCAAAACGATGTCCGGTAAAAACAAGGGCTATTTCCTTTTTTGCGCTATCGCCTCTGATGATTCCTCCATGGCTGACGGTCACGTTATCGAACCGAAATACCTTTTTTTTTAAAGGGCTGAATCCGGAGGCAAGCCGGGCCTCGGCATCCTGAGCCGCCAGCAGATAGAGCATAGTGGCCGTACCGTCCGTCGTTGGCTCATTGGTGGAATAGTCGGCGTAATCATCGTGATAGACGGCCAGGCTAGATTGAAAGGGTGCGTAGACGTCCGGTTTAGATAAATGAACACCGATAAGTCCGCTGTAAATACTACCATATACCGGGCCATCAACCAAGCCGCCATCGACCGGATATTGACATAAGTGCCAGAAGGCGGAATGCGGATCCGACGGGTGGTCGGCCCCTGCGGGTAGCCCTGCCACCATGGTTGTCCCCCAGGGATTACAACCAAGCAACCAATCTACACTGGCCTGTTCCAATTGCCGGTAAGTAGTATCTCCCGTTGTCCGCCGGTACAGATAACATTGAATTGCAAAGGCCGCGGTAAGATTATTTGAGCACCATACGAAAGGCACACCACGGTAAAAGGCATTTTCTTTTGCTTTCTGCCAGACAGCTTCTATACTTTGCCGGTAATAATCCATTAGCCGGGCTTTTTGTGCTCCTTTTGTTATTTTACTCAACTCATAGTGACCTGCATTGTAAAACGGATACCACTGGTAGTGGGTCATGGTATCTTTTCCCATCCATTTCTTCTGGGGATCGGCTTTTGCATTTTTTACAGCTTGTTGCATGAAACGATTGTTACCGGTTAGTTGCGCCAGAAGTGCCCCGCCCAGTTCCATATCATCTTGCCAGTCCATTTCAGTATAATAATAAGGAGATACATTACAGGCCGTCTGGGTATACCCGGGCTTGTCAAGCCCGTATTGATAAGAAGAGAGGGCGCGTTTTTTCAATTTTTTTGCATATGCTGTGTCTATATTTTGATACAGCTTTGCGCCTAACGCGAAACAGGCGGCAAATTTACCGGCCGTAGAAGCGGCACCCGTTGTATGGTTGGTATGGTTACCGAGGCCTTGTGGCTCCCCGGTCAGAAAATACACCGGACGTTCCAATCCATGGCCGTAGTCTACACTGTCTTCGCTCGGCAGCCGGAAGCCTGCATGATCGCGATCGTCGGCAATCTGGTTGAAAAACCAATCCGGCCTGGGGTGCATCTTTAACAGCCAATCCAGGCCCCAGCGTGCTTCATCAAGCACGTCTTTGATGCCGTTTCTTCCCGGAAGTCCATTCGCCTGACAACGGTCGGCAAAGACCTGGGGAAAATCCCGCCAGGCAGAAAGCAAATAATAATCGGCGGTAGCAGAAGTGGTAACATACTGCAAATAATCACTGGCATCATGCCAACCGCCCGACACGTCAACAAAAGTACCCTCAGGCATCGGACCATACACGGTAAAACCATCCTGCGTATGACAAGAATCCCGCAAATAAGGGTTAAACCCGCTCCGCTGTTGTCGCAGGTATTTTAGACAAAAATCTGCAGCCCCTTTATACACACTGTCGGAGATTTGAAAGTGGGGAGAGGTAATTATCTTTCCGTCTTGTTTTAATTGTAAAAAATAGGTTCCCGGAGTGGAGAAATCTGAAAAATTCAGCCGCAGACTATGGACAAATGGACCGTACGAACCAAAATCTTCTCCCGTGGGGCGTCTATAAACCGTTTTTTGGTCCTTCACGCTGATCACGGCAAAGGTGTCCGGGACAGTTTCTTTTTTTGAACCCCATACAGCCACTTTTATTCCGCTCGTCGGGTATCCTAACAGGTTAACGCGTACCACTGAATTGGTATCAGACGGAATATTTATTGCCGAGCCATGCAGGCTGGCGGACAACAACACAGCAAGCAAGAGATAATGTAATGTCGTTTTCATAATATGGCGCGTGAAACCCACTGATGCCGATAGG
>CAYRJM010000093.1:0-9069 GCA_964424665.1 uncultured Chitinophagaceae bacterium | reverse complement strand
GGAAACCGCCCATGGCTTCTGGCCCCCGCAATCCCTTAATAACGGCGAGACGGTGTTATTCCTGGCTTTTTCCCTTCATCCTCATATCACTCCGCTGCATTCCCGACAAGTTAACGCCGTTTCCATGCCGGAGGATGTACTCGCTGTTAACCAGATAACCGCCGGAGGAAACCACCAGCTCACCCGGTTTGATCCCCTGCAATACCCGCACGCTTGTTTGATTGCTTTCTCCCAGCACTACGGCCCGCCTTTCAAACCGGCTTACCTGCCGGCTGCTCCCCGTGGAATGGCTTCCGGGTTGCTTCACCCAGACATGGTTCTTTTTGGTTCCATAGACGACAGCAGATTTAGGGATTACCACCCCGGGCTGCTTTTCGGAAGTGTGCAAATAGACATAGGCCAGCATCCCCGGCTGGAGTTTGCCCGTAGCGTTAACAATAGCGATGGTCAGTAAGTGAACACGCGACTCGCCTTTATTGACCGGATTATTAAATACCACTTTTCCCGAAAGCTTTTTTCCAAATCCTTTTATTTCAACTTTTACGTCCTCCAGGTCTTGCAAAACAGGCCACTCGTTATCATACAACTGCGCCCGCACCCACAAGGTATCGTTTTCAACCAGATGAAGGATCGTTTCCCCTTCATCGACATGATCTCCTTCCTCTTTTACTTTGCCGATAAGATAACCGGCGGTTTTGCTGTAAACAGTGACCGTGCCGCCAGGCGGTTTTTTCTGAATTTCTTCTACTTGAGATTCCGTCAGCCCCCAACGAAATAATTTTTGTTTAATGGCGTTAAGCGCAGCTGCTAATTCCTGCCTGAACCGGGGAGAGGAAGGGCTGTTCAACGTATCTTTTTTTTGCTGCAAGGCCAGCAAATAGTCCTTTTCCGCCGACAAAAGTGCAGGGCTGTACAACGCATATAATTTTTGACCGGCCGCTACCCACTCACCGGGGCTGCGTACATACATCTGTTGAATCCAGCCACTGACGCGGGCGCTCACCACTTTTGTCCTCCGCGGATCAAAAAGGGTTGTTCCGGTCAATACCCGTTGATCAGATAAAGCGGCAAGAGATGCCGTATCGGTATGAATATTACCCAGAAATTGTTGCCGCTCCGAAAGGGTGATCCATTGGAGGGTATCCCCTTTTTTTTGCCGCCCGGTTTCCGCCGGGACCAGCTTCATGCCACATACCGGGCATGCCCCGGGCTCGTCAGCCTGCACCCGCGGATGCATCGGGCACGTGTATTTCACCGTTTCCATTTGCACCCGGTGCGCTTCATCCTGGTCTGCCGTTTTTCTTTCAGACCTGTCGTTGCAGGCCAGCACAAAGGATAGCATAACCAATAGGATCGTCCGTTCTTTGTAATGCATATTTTATCGTTTTAAACCAAAGACATCAGCTTTTTTAACTTCACGGAACAAAGCTGTCACTCCCCACCATGTAGGACGCGTCAGCCACTATTTTATCGCCCGGCTGAATTCCGGAAACCAGCGCAATCGAATCGCCGATCTGCAAACCGGTTTTCACCTGCCTCACGTGAAACATGTTCTTGTTCTTTTTATCCTGTACCCACACGACATGGTGTCTCCCCAGCCGGTTGACCGCAGCCAGCGGAACAAACAGGTTCTTATTGCCTGCGTTCACAGCTAGCGCTCCATGAATGAGTGTACCGATCTTCCAACTATCCGGTCTGCTACTTAAATACACCCGGATCATCGTCGTCTTTTTCGCTTTCTCCCGGTAAGGAGGAATAAAGTCGACATGCCCCCAGAGGACATTCTCCGGATAACCGTCCGCATACAGCTTAACCGGATCTCCGGGTTTAATGAGCGCTGCGTTGTCAGCGAGCACCTGCAAAACAGCCCAGGCGGTATCCGTATTTTGAATAGCGAATAACCGTTGCCCTGCACGTACATACATGCCTTCGCTAACGGGCAGCGATACGGATATACCGTCAGACTCGCCATCCGGTCTTAAAAGGCCATTATACGGACTAAACAGGGTAACCCGCGTTAAGGGCTGTCGCCTTTGCAGGACTTTTCGGATCGATTTGGCCCGCATGCCCAGATGCGATAATTTCTGCTTTAAAAAAGTTACGAGCGCCGTGTCCTTATTTTTAACCACCTGCAAGAGGTCTTTTTGCACACTTAGCAATTCAGGGCTGTAGATCGTCATCAATGGCTGACCTTTTCGGACCTCCTCATTCCCGTGTTTTACATACAATTTATCAATACGACCCGCTACTCTCGAGGTTACCTGATGTACCCCTCGTTTATCAAAGCCAATATAACCGGTGACCGAAATGGTGTCAACCGGTGCCGCCGGCGCCGGTGTGATTACCTTAAAGGAACCGGTGACCGTTTCAGTTGCCGGCCGCACCAGATAAAATAAAGCCGAATCCACAGACCGCCCGTCTTTCTTTCCGGAAGCCCCTGCCCGCAGCAGTTTCATTCCGCATATCGGACAACGACCAGGTCGGTTTTCGTGTACCTGCGGATGCATGGCGCAGGTATAATACACAACATTGTGAAGTCCGTCTTCGGCGGCCTCCCCGGAGGCAAACGCTTTTGTCTTCTTATTGTGCTGACATCCGGAGATCAACATACCCGCTGTTAACATCAGAACTGCCAGGGAAACCGTGAAACCGGCCCGGCTCCTTTTTTTTATTAGGGCGACTGTTACACTCATCTCGTTTTATTTTTTTATCTTGCGTTATCTTGCATTGCTGCTTCCAATAAAATTCTTTTATCCAGCACTGCTTCCAGCTTATCGTAATACGCCATTCGTTTTAGGGTGAGGTCGTTCCATGCCATCAGGGTTTCATAGAGGTCACCGGTATTTTCGCTGAGGGCATTCAGGCTTGCTTCGAATGTTTTTTTATAGGCGGGAATAACCGTGCTTTTAAACAGTTGCAGATTACGTTTTGCCGATTGAAGGCTCAACCATTCTTTATGAATATTGCCGAGTGCTTTTAACACCTGGCTTTCTCTGCTTTTTTGCATCGCCTGTATCTGATAGTCTACCGCATCGATCCTGGATTGATAGCCTTTGGAAAACCAGGGAACAAGCGGAATGCTGACCATCGCCATGACACTGAAGCTGTACATTCCCTGTTGCTTAAATCCGGGCATCCGCATGTTATCCCAGGTAATGCCAAAAACAGGCTTAGCCGATTTTTCCATCATTTGTTGTTTTAACGTCATGGTGTGGAGGACGTCCGTGAGGTGGGCGATATCACTGCGATTTGCCAGGACATAAGCAGAATCGACCGCTAATATATTTACCGGTCGATCCGCTGCAGTTTTAGCCGGTTCCGGATAGAGGTCAAGGGAAGTATCAATAGATAAAGGCGCATTAAACCGCCGGTTCATCAGGCTGTTAAGCACAGCGGTCGATTGCGCTGAAATGCTTTCTAATTGGATCCGCCTGGATTGAAGGTCGCCGAGTCTGGCGCGCGTCTTATAAATATCGGGAAGGCTGGCTTGGCCGTAGGCCAGATGTCTTTTCGCAATTGCTATCAGCAATTGCAATTGCTTCTCCTGTTCATTAAGCACGGCTAATTTTTTCCCGGCAATAAAAGCCGCATAGTAAGCCCGCTTGGCTTCGGCGAAAAGCCGGTTTTGTAAGGTAGCCCGATCCGTTTTATTTTGCTTAGCAAAGGACCGGTAGTATTTCCGTTCTGCTGCTTGCCTGCTAAAGTTCGGAAACATTTGCTGCAGGCGCAACATGATCATCTGGCGGGGCATCGGGCCTTTGTTCATGACAGCGGCGCTTCCATAGGGAAACTCACTAATCCCTACCCCTGCCATAGGCGCCATCCAGGCCTGAGCGGCCTCCCCCATAGCATAGCTGGACTTCGTCTTCAGCGTAAACTGCTGCAGTCCGGGATTGCGTACGTCAATACTATCCAGCACCTGCCGTAAAGTATAGGTCTGCGCCACAAGCTTTTTTCCCAAAAAAAGGGAAACGAGACAAACCGCGGCGACAAGTATCTTTTTCATAGTATTTATTTTTCTCTTGTTTTCATTGTTATAATAAAACGGTAAAGCATACGGGGTGGGCTGTACCGCTCCTTTAGCCCGCTGGCCACAGGTCAGCTGACATGGTGAACCACAACCTTCCCGTGCTTGCTCAATTCTCTTTCTTTAAACCATTCAAAAATAACGGGCATCACCAACAGAATGCTTATGGCCGATGTGATGATTCCACCAATCATGGGCAACGCGATGGGAAGCATCAATTCCATACCGGTTCCCTTGGACCATAGCACAGGCACTAATCCAAATAAAACGACAAACACGGTCATGAGCTTGGGCCGCAGCCTTCTTACCGCGCCTTCCATGACATAATGCCTTAGGGTTTCTTTGTCCACCGCCGCCCCTTTTTCCCTGATCATTCTTTGCATGGCTTCTTCCAGATAGATCATCATGACGATCCCTGTTTCCACCGCTATACCGAAAAGCGCTATGAATCCTACTGCTACCGCCACCGATATGTTTTCTCCCCAGAAATACACGAATAAGACACCCCCCGTAATAGCGAAGGGAACGCATAAAAACGTATTTAATGCATTTCTGAGGTCGTGGAAAGTGAAATACAGAATACCGAGAATCAGGAAAACAACAACGGGCAGGATGACCTTTAGGGTCTGTGCGGCGTGTAATTCATTTTCCCATTGTCCGCTCCACTCCACATAGTAGCCTTGGGGCAAGGTGAGTGTAGAATCTAAGCGTGCCATAGCAGCCTTCACCGTACTTCCCAAGTCACGGCCCCTTACGTTGAATTGAACGGTTCCCCGCAGCATCGCGTTTTCACTGTTGATCATGGCAGGCCCCGCCGCAATGGATATGTCTGCTACTGCAGAAAGCGGAACGGGACCTGTAGCTGTTTGTATCCTGGTCCGTTTTATGTCTTGGAGACTATTGCGCCAGTCCTGCGCTAAGCGCACACTGATATTAAATCGCCTCCTTCCCTGGATCACCTGACCGATGCTCATTCCGCCTAAAGCACGCGCTATGATTTTGTTGACATCATCGGTAGTCAACCCGTAACGGCCTATCGCTTCTTTTTTAACGGCAATATCCAGGTATTTACCACCGGTAAGCTGCTCAGGATAGAGGTCCACTACCCCCGGGACGCCTTGCAGGTCCGCGGCTATGGTTTGCGCAAGTCGGCCAATTGTATCCAAATTTTGTCCGAAAATTTTCACGCCCACATCCGTACGGATACCGGTAGAAAGCATATTAATCCTATTAATGATGGGCTGCGTCCAGCCATTGGTCACACCGGGTATTTGTAACTTATCATTTAACGCCTCGATAAGATCTTCTTTTGTGACGCCCGGGCGCCATTTACTTTCCGGCTTTAGCATGATAATCGTTTCTATCATGTTTAACGGCGCGTTGTCCGTCGCTGAGCTGATCCGTCCGGCCTTACCCAAAACGTGTTTAACTTCCGGGACATGCGCGATGATCTTATCCTGTACCCGCAGAATACGTTTTATTTCCGCGTGGGAAACATCCGGTAAGGCTACCGGCATAAATAAAATCGTGCCTTCATTCAACGGCGGCATAAATTCCCTTCCCGTCCGGTTAAACAAAACGACAGCCAAAACCAACCCCAGGAAGTTAACCGCCAGGATCGTCTTCTTCCACCGCAAACACCAAAGCAAAGCCGGCTCATACAGGCGCGCAAAAAAAGTGCTTACCGGGTTGTGGCTTTCCGGACGCATTTTTCCCCGGACGAACAAGACCATCAATACGGGGACCAGCGTCACGGTGAGCACCATAGAGCAGGTCATTACTAAAGTCTTAGTCCATGCCAATGGATGAAACAGCTTTCCCTCCTGTCCGGTAAGTAAAAAAACAGGTAAAAACGAAACTACAATGATCAATACCGCAAAGACAATCGGCTTGCCCACCTGCCGGGCGGATTTTTCGATAATCGCTATGCGTTCTTTATTGCTGTACTTTGGATTAGGTTTCATCCGTTTATTTTTTTTGTTTTTAATGGCCGGCGGGGGCGACTCCGCGTCTAATCATTCGGGACAGTGATTTATCCTGCTTCGTTTCATCGAATCCTTTTAAAATAGTTTAAAATGGGTAGCTCCAAGCCCTGGTTTAAGGCGCCCCGCTGGCCCCCTCTTCATTCCGTCAGGTGTCTGTATGCGTTTTCCACCATCACAATGCCGTTGTCTACAATGACGCCTATGGCGATAGCAATACCGCTCAGGGACATAATATTTGATGTAAAGCCCAGAAACCGGATAAGGATAAAACTGAACAGAATAGCAAGCGGAATGGTAAGTATAACCACGAGCGCACTTCGGAAATGAAACAGGAACACCACAATCACTACACAGACGAGAATGATCTCTTCAATGATCGTCCGGCTTACACTTCTTATGGAAGCTTCTATAAGCTTGCTGCGGTCATAGGCGGTCCTAAACGTTACTCCCTGAGGCAACCCCTTCTGCAGCGCTTTCATCTTCTCCTTTACTGCTTTGATGACCGCGTCTGCATTTTCACCATAACGCATCAATATGACTCCGCCAACCACTTCTCCATTTCCGTTTTCATCCACAATCCCCAGCCGGGGCGCTCCTTTTATTTGCACGTCGCCGATATCTTTTATCCGGACAGGCGTAGTGCCGCGGGTAGCTACGGGGAGTTCGGCAATTTCCGCCCGGCTTTTAATGTAACCCAGCCCCCGGACAATATAATTGGTCTCATTGAGCGAAAACGTTCCTCCTCCCACATCTTCGTTATTTGTACGTACGGCGTTAATCACGTCGGTCAGGCTGAGGTTATAATAATTAAGCCGATGGGGATCAAGCGTGATCTGGTATTGTTTCTGAAAACCGCCGAACGAAGCTACTTCGCTCACGCCGGGTACACTCTGCAGCGCAAATTTCACATACCAGTCCTGCAACGCCCGCAGTTCCCCCAGATCGTATCCGGGGGCGTGCAGGGTATACCAGTAAATCTGCCCTACTCCCGTGGCATCCGGCCCGAGTGCAGGGACTACCCCATCGGGTAAAAATCTTTGCGCGTAATTCAGCCGCTCCGCAACCCGGGTTCTTGCCCAGTAAATATCCACCCCGTCCTCAAATACGACATACACAAAGCTCATCCCAAACATGGAGGTGGCCCGGATATCTTTTACTTTTGGGATGCCCTGAAGATTACTTACTAAAGGGAAGGTTACCTGGTCTTCGATAAGTGCGGGATCCCGCCCCATCCACTTAGTAAAAACGATAACCTGTTTTTCAGACAGGTCAGGAATAGCGTCTACCGGTGTTTGGGCCATCGAATAAATACCGTAGCCGGCAAGTCCCACGGACAAGACAATCACAATTAACCGGTTGTGAATAGACCAGGAGATGAGTCTATTGATCATATATTTTTCCTTATATCATATCGTTAAATATCTACAGGGGAGCATCAGCCTGAACAGCTAATGCACGCCGGGATATAAGCCTCCCGGCTCACCTGCATTTTAGCAATGCGCAAAAAGATATAAGCAAACAATCAGATCAGAAAAGACCGGTGTTGAACAAATAAAGGAACAAGGTTATACCCGGGCGGGTATCCGTTGTCCGGATTGTTCCGGTAAGTGTTGTCGTCGTCAATGGACAGCCAATCGGAGGTATACGGAAACAACGTTATTTGCAAAACAGGTAGATCAACCGGAAGACGAGAGGAATAAACCTGCTGCGGTTCGTGGATTTTTAAAACATGGGTAACGTCTTTACAGCAGTTGTCTCCCATGTTATGGGCTACCGGAAGATCTCCGGTAAACGCCGCGGTAACCTCTACAGAGGCTACCTGACCGCAACAGTAATGAGCGGTAACCCCTACCCCTATCACACTAAACAAATAGTAGGTCAATAGCAATATGGCTGTTACCTTTTTCATCAGCCATTCAAAGGTAGTACATTATTTACGAACAACCTATAGACCGCTTTTCCGTAACCGCAATGAATTGGCTATTACAGAAACCGAACTAAAACTCATGGCCAGCGCGGCAACCATCGGGGATAACAACAGGCCAAATACAGGATATAATACCCCGGCCGCAATAGGAATACCAAGGGCGTTATACCCGAGGGCAAACCATAAATTCTGTTTTATATTCTGCATTACTTTTTCACTCAGCAAGCGGGCCTTTGCAATCCCTTGCAAATCGCCTTTCACTAAAGTGATCTGTGCGCTTTCTATGGCTACGTCGGTTCCTGTTCCCATGGCGATACCCACATCGGCCTGGGATAAGGCCGGAGCGTCGTTGATGCCGTCACCCGCCATCGCCACTTTTTTGCCGGACGCCTGAAGTTTCTTGATCTCTTCCAGCTTATCTTCAGGCAACATGCCGGCTTGATAGCCGTTCAGCCCTAAGGCCTCGCTTACCGCCTTCGCCGTGTTCTCATTATCTCCGGTAAACATCCACACCTGCAGCCCTTCATTTTGCAACCGCTGCACCGCCTCTTGGGCTGTCGCTTTTATCTTATCGGAAATAACGACATAGCCGATCACCTGCTGCTGTTCCGAAAGATAAGAAACAGTCTTCCCCTTTTGTTGTTCTGTCTCCACCCGCCGGATTATTTCTTCCGGCATCGGGACTTGCTGCTGTTCCATTAATCGGATATTGCCCAGCGCCAGTTTCTTACCTGCCAGCGTGCCTGTCACCCCCTTCCCGGAAACCGCTTCAAAATGATCCACTTTGTCCGGTAAAAGCCCCTGCTGCTCGCCAAAGCGCAAAGTAGCCTGTGCTAAAGGATGCTCGCTGCTGCTGTTCAGCGCAACAATCTTTTGTAAGATATCCTTTTCGGAAGAATCCGTCAGCGAAACGACTTTTTCCACAGAAGGCTTGCCTTCGGTTACCGTTCCGGTTTTATCGATCACCACCAGGTCCGTCTCATTCATCCTTTCCAGCGCTTCCGCGTTTTTAATCAATACGCCTGATTGCGCCCCTTTACCCACGCCGACCATCACGGACATGGGAGTCGCCAGCCCCAGGGCACAGGGGCAGGCAATGATCAACACGGCAATGGCATTGACCAGGGCAT
>CAYRJM010000092.1:4188-9615 GCA_964424665.1 uncultured Chitinophagaceae bacterium | reverse complement strand
GGTCTTACGCTCTGTTTTACAAAACAGTCGATTGGGTATTACACCACTAAGTTGATCATCCTGCCTTTTACCAGAATAAACTTCCGCAATGGCTTTCCCTCCAGCCATTTTTGAACGACTTCATCGGCCAAAACGGCGGCTTCTATTTCCTTTTGTTCAGCCTCAGCGTCAAAAGAAAGCGTTGTGCGTGTCTTCCCGTTGATGGCCACCGGGTACCGGACGGTTGACGTCTTCAGGTATTGTTCCTTATGCGCGGGAAAACGGGCGTTCAAAATGCTTTCCGAATGCCCCGCCCGGTGCCAGAGCTCCTCACAGATATGCGGGGCGAAAGGCGCCAGGGTGATGAGCAGCGGTTCTAGAATTTCCTTTTTATGGCAATCCAAGGCGGTAAGCTCGTTTACACCGATCATAAACTGGCTCACGGCCGTGTTAAAAGAAAAGCTTTCGCTGTCTTCCGCTACTTTTTTAATGGTCTTGTGCAGCACGCGCAGCTCATCTTCAGTAGGGGTTTCTTTGGTGAGCAGCCACTGGTCTTTATCATAAAACAACCGCCATAGCTTCTTCAAAAAACGGGCGACCCCTTCGATGCCTTTGGTATCCCAGGGTTTGGATTGTTCGATCGGCCCCAGGAACATCTCGTACATTCTAAAGGTATCCGCGCCATACTGCTCAACGACATCGTCGGGATTGATGGTATTGTACAGCGACTTGCTCATCTTTTCAATGGCCGAACCACAGAGGTACTTACCGTCTTCCAGGATAAATTCCGCCGTCTTGTATTCCGGCTTCCATTCTTTAAATGCCGCTACATCCAACTGATAGCCATCAACAATGCTGACGCTTACATGCAGCGGATCGGTTTGGTACTTCTCTTTCAGTCCCCGGGAAACAAAGGTGTTGGTTCCGTGAATGCGGTAAACCAGCCTGGAGTCCCCGGTAATCTTTCCCTGGTTGATCAGTTTTTTATAAGGCTCTTCAAAGCCGATATGTCCGAGATCATAAAGCACTTTCGTCCACATGCGGGAATACAAGAGGTGGCCTACCGCGTGTTCCGTGCCTCCTATGTAAAGATCTACCTGGTTCCAGTAGTCGGTGGCTTCACGGGAAGCGAATGCCTGATCGTTATGGGGGTCCATGTAACGGAGGAAATACCAGCTGCTGCCGGCATACCCCGGCATGGTGTTGGTCTCGTAATGCTGCTCCGTCCATGCCGGAATATTGGCCAGGGGCCCTTTCCCTTCCGGCCCCGCGGCATATTGATCTACGTGCGGCAGTTCGAGGGGCAGGTCTTTTTCATCCAGCGGGCGCGCCACCCCATCTTCCCAGCGGATGGGGAAAGGCTCGCCCCAGTAACGCTGGCGGCTAAAGGACGCGTCGCGCATTTTATAATTAATTTTTCTTTCCCCGATGCCTTTCTCTTCCAGTTTGTCGATAACGACCGCGATAGCGTCTTTCATTTTAAGACCGTTCAGGAAATCGCTGTTTTGCAAAATAGCCTCCTTCGTGGGGTTTGCGTTTTCTCCCTGATAGGCGTCACCGATGATGTTGGTGATCGGAATATTAAAATGCCGGGCAAAACGATGGTCCCGTTCGTCCCCGCAAGGTACCGCCATCACCGCGCCGGTGCCGTATCCGGCCAGGACGTATTCCGAAATCCAGATGGGAAGCCGTTTTCCGGTGAAAGGATGAACAACATACGCGCCGGTGAAGCAGCCCGTAATCTTTTTTTCCGCCAAACGCTCCCGTTCGCTGCGCTTGCCGACATAAGACACATACTGATCCACTTCCGCCGCTTTATCTTTGGTCTTGATCCGGTCGACTAATTCATGTTCGGGGGACAGTACCATGAAGTCCACGCCGAAGATCGTGTCCGGACGGGTGGTGAAGGCCTTTATCCAGCGGTCTTCGGAGGGAGAGGCGACGCCGCCCCCGCCGGCAGCGTCCGCCAGGAGGAACCGCACCTCCGCGCCTTCACTCCGGCCGATCCAGTTGCGTTGCATTTCCTTCATCGCCTCGCTAAAGTCCACCTGCGCTAAGCCATCCAGCAGCCGGTCGGCATATTCGGTGATGCGGAGATACCATTGCTTAAGCTTTTTGCGCACGACCGGATAGCCGCCCCTTTCGCTGACGCCGTTGACCACTTCATCATTGGCCAGTACCGTGCCCAATGCCTCACACCAGTTCACCTCTCCTTCACCGCAATAGGCGAGCCGGTATTTCATCAGCAGGTCTTGCTGTTGTTTTTCGTTGAACTGCCGCCACTGGCTTGCGGTGAATCGGAGCTCTTCATCGGCCGGACAGGGACGATGCGCGTTTCCCTCTTTTTCAAATATGCCGATAAGGGTTTTAATAGGGCGGGCCTTATTTTTCTTACGGTCATACCAGCTGTGAAACAATTGTAAAAAAATCCATTGGGTCCAGTGATAATAATGCGGGTCTGAGGTGCGGACTTCCCTGCTCCAGTCGAAACAAAAGCCGATGTTGTTCATCTGCCTTTTGAAAGTGGCGATATTTTGCTGCGTGGTAGCCGCGGGATGCTGTCCCGTCTCGATAGCGTATTGTTCCGCCGGCAGGCCAAAGGCGTCGAAGCCCATGGGATGCAATACATTGTAGCCCTGCAACCTTTTATAACGGGCATAGACGTCCGAGGCGATGTAGCCCAGGGGATGTCCCACATGAAGACCGGCACCGGAAGGGTAAGGAAACATGTCCAGCACATAATATTTGGGTTTGGTGCTGTCATTACTTACCCGGTAGAGGTGGTTGTTTTCCCACGCCTGCTGCCATTTTTTTTCTATTGCTCTGAACTGGTATTCCATAATATGCTCCGAAAGCCCTGCCGGCCTTCCGTTTTAAATCTATACGTGTAAAGGGTGCAAAATTAAGCAATTGCAGGGAGATGAAACGAAGGCGGCGTAAGGAAAAAGATTTGGCCGTTTCCCGACAAAATTATTACTTTGCATTTCAAAGTACTTTATATGGATAAATACAAAGAAGATCTGGCCCATATACACGCCATGATGGAGCGTTCCTCCCGTTTTATCTCCCTGAGCGGTATTTCCGGTGTTTTCGCCGGGCTTATTGCCCTGGCAGCAGCGGCGGTCGCTTATTATTTATTTGAAAGCAGCGGGATCTCTTATTTTAGCGGGCAGCGAAGTATTTATCCGCTTCCGTTGGTGAAGGCGCTTATTTTAACCGCTCTTTTTGCCCTGGCGGCCGCCCTATTTTGCGCTATTTATTTCACCGTGAGGAAAAGCAGAAAGAAGCATATTGCTATATGGACTCACCTTACCCGCAGGCTCCTTATTAACCTTTTTATTCCCCTGCTTGCCGGAGGACTTTTTTGCCTGGCCCTGCTGTTATACGGGTTGTTCGGCTTTATTGCTCCCACCATGCTGGTTTTCTACGGGCTGGCGCTGATCAATGCGGGGAAATTTACCTTTGATGATATTATTTATCTGGGCTATTGTGAGTTGGCTTTAGGTATTGTGGCTATGTTTTTAATCGGGTATGGGTTGTTGTTTTGGGCAATCGGATTTGGTGTACTCCATATTATTTATGGATTATTGATGTATAAAAAATATCATTGATCCGGCAGAATTTTCAAACAATATGAATTTGATTCAATCCTTAAATAAAGATTTTGAGAGCAGGGTGCGGTTGGGAATAATGTCTGTGTTGTTGGTCAATGACTGGATAGATTTCAAAGAAATGAAAGAACTATTGCAGGTAACCGACGGCAACCTGGCCAGCCATTCCTCCGCGCTGGAGAAAAACGGATATATCGAAATAAAAAAGGAATTCGTAGGCAAAAAAACAAAAACCTCTTACCGGGTAACGCAGAAAGGCCGCACGGCTTTCGACCGGCACCTGGAAACGCTGGAGAAGTTGGTAAAACGGAAGTAATTTTTTTTCATTAGATGCTTTGTAATTCAAAGTGCTTTAAAATATATAGTTATGAAAAAGCAAGTCGTATTATTTATCGGTGTAATCGCCTTTGTGGCCTTGTTTTACCACCAGGACCTGGGCCTTAACCTCAGTTTGTTTTGCTGCGGGGTATGGGGTTTATTGTATTATAACACCAACCGTACAGGGGGAACCTTCTGGCTGCTGTCTGCAGGGGTAGGGCTGTCAGCGCTCGCCTTCGCCTGGTACGGAGACGCGTTTTCCTTTTGGGCGTTGGTGCTTTCGGTTCTGGCCACCGGGTTATATGGTCAATATCCCCGAATCAATACCCTGCTTTACCCGGGCTTGTTTTTTTTCAACTTCGCGACTTTCATTTTCCGGGTTTTCCTGTTCAAAAAATGGTTGCCCGCCGGCCCTCAGGATAAAAGCAGCTGGTGGAAAAAAGCGATCGCTTTTGTGGTTATTCCCGCTGTCTTTTTCATTTTATTTATGGCCGTCTACGCCACCGGTAGTGACACCTTCGCTGCCTTCTTCCAGCAGTTTGCTTTCCTGCTGGACGTTTGGCAAATTGTTGTGTTGGGTTTAGTCGGCTTTTTCTTTATGTTTAATTACTGGTTCCTCTGGATCCCCAGGTTTGCCCTTAAAATCAATCAGCAACTGGGCGATGATTTTAAACCCGATACCGGGCGAACACTTCACCCGACCTTTCATTTTTTAGAACTGCCCCTGGAAAGACGAAGCGGAGAAATCTCTTTGGTCCTGTTAAACGCGCTTTTGCTTTTCTTTATCCTTCTGTATAATTATGAACAGTTTTTTCAACTGCAGTCCGGCACCACCCTGAGCCAGGAGATCCACCAGCGCGTAGCCACCGTTATTTTTTCCATCTTCATGGCCATAGGGGTCATTCTCTTTTATTTTAAAGCGGCTTTTAACTTCGATAAAAAGGCGGGTGTACTGAGAAAACTGGCGATTGCCTGGATGGTGCTTAACGCCCTCCTTATTGTTTCCGCTTTTATAAAAAACGGAGAATATATTTTGAATTATGGCTTGACCTTCAGGAGGATAGGGGTTTTTATATTTCTTACACTCAGTCTTGCCGGGCTATGGATAACTTACAACAAAATAAAAAAGCGCAAAACCAACAGTTATTTACTTCGGCAGATGGCCCGGCTGTTCTTCGCCACTTTTATTGTCTGCAGTACGCTTAATTTTAGCTGGATCGTAACGAAATACAACCTGGTCTTTCACAAAGGAGAAGATCCCGCTTACCTCCGGAGCCTGGAATACAATGAACAATTGCTGTATGACACCTATAAAAGTGATCCCGACTGGGACGCCTATTTTTCTGCCGAAAAACAAAGGATCCATTCCAGGAAACAGCGCTCTTTTTTATCCTCTTCGCTGTATTATTCTTTCCTCCGGTATTAAAAAACGACCAAATGAACAACAAAATGAAACGAACCTTCCCGGAAGGCTGATCCCGGTGCCGCCTGCCGTGGCCTTTTGGCCGCCGATCACCAG
>CAYRJM010000092.1:0-4088 GCA_964424665.1 uncultured Chitinophagaceae bacterium | reverse complement strand
TCCCGGGCATGTGTACAGGGGCAGCACGCTCCACAAAAGCTGAGGGAAGACGGTAAAGCTTTCCACGGGGCTTGCCGGTCGGGCGTCATTTATAAATTCTTGCGGCCCATCCGCCACCCGGCGCCAGATGAATTTTTAATTGATCGGTATTGGTTATCGTTTGAACGACCCTTTTAAAATCAATCCCATTTCTGTCGGCGTTGGCACCGTCTTTAAATATTTCGATGTGCCACGTACCGGCCGGCAGAAAAGAGAAGTCCAGCGTCAGGTCCCGCGCCTCCCAATTGGTCATGGCCGCTGTGAAGTACTCCTTACCGCTCTTCCGGGCCATAGCGACGTATTCGCCCACCTTTCCGGCCAGCGGAATCGTTTCATCCCAGGTAGTCGGAACGGAGGTGATAAAGTCCAGGCACGTCTTGTTTTTCTCATAGATCGTCGGATTGTCACTTAACATTTGCAAGGGGGCATCGTATAAAACATACATGGCCAGTTGCTGGCAGCGTGTCCCCTGGCTCATCGGATAATCGCCGATCGCCCTGAAGTCGTTTTTCTGCGCGTTGCGCATGGCGCCCGGCGTATAATCCATGGGGCCGGCAAACATGCGGGTATACGGCAGGGTGACGGCCATGGCGGGCGTAGCCATCTTATCGGTCCACTTATCGTTTTCCATCCCGGCCACGCCTTCGTAATTGACTACGTTCGGATACGTGCGGTTTAATCCGGCCGGTTTGTGGGAACCGTGATAATCGACGATCAGGTGCCGCTTGGCCGCTTCGCTGGCACAACGCCAGTAGAAATTTACCATGGCCTGATCATCCCGGTTCATGAAGTCTACTTTAATGCCTTTTATCCCCCATTTTTCAAACAAGTCCATCGCCGCTTGCATCTGCTTATCCAGGGTCAGCCAGGAACACCACAGGATGATGCCCACGCCCTTGCTTTGCGCGTACTGACTTAAACGGGCTACATCAATATCCGGGCTTTCCTTGGTCAAATCCCCCAACACATACCAGCCGTCGTCCATAATGATGTAGGGAATATCATGGCGGGCTGCGAAGTCGATGTAGTATTCATAGGTCTTGTTGTTGATCCCCGCTTCAAAGTCTACGCCGGTAATGTTCCAGTGATTCCACCAGTCCCAGGACACCTGCCCGGGTTTTATCCAAGTGGTGTTTTCCAGCCGGTTGGGTTCCGCCAGCTTATAAACGATTTCATTATTCAATAGGTCAACATCCCGGTCGGCGACAGCGATAACGCGCCAGGGAAAGCTCCGGCTCCCGTCTGTTCTGGCGATATAGGGATATACGGACTGAGGATGAACCACCCGGTCCCAGCCCCCTTCGCCCTTCACGTTTTTCCGCTCCGTTTTTACCCGGGGAGGAAAGGCAGAAACCAGTTCATCGGGACCGCCCTGCCTGAAGTATAAACCAGGGTAATCGTAAAGGTCGCTTTCCGTAATAAGGACCTTTCCTTGCTCCTGCAGGTCGACTAACAAAGGAAGTTCAGTGGTTTCGGAACCAAGCGCATTAACCGGTTTTTCCAGGTAGAGGTGCTCATAAGCGTTCATCCAGCGGTCGTGAATATTGTCTTTCCCTTCCAATACGGCAAACCAGGCGGAAGCGCCTTTGGGAAAACGTACGTCAAATTGTTCCTGCTTGACCGTAATGCTGTCCTTAAAATCGGTAACAAAGCGGTAAGCGACCGCGTCATCATAAGCCCGGAAAATAACCTGGTAATCTTTGTACCGGAGCGTGAGCACGTTGTATTGATCGGGAATAACCGCGTTTTTGACGGCAACGACCGGCCTGATGGTGGTATGGACAGAAGTGGTTTTATGCCGGCGGACTTTATCGGCTTTAGCCAGCACCTTGCCATTGCTTAAAGTCATAGAGACTTTCGTGTCAGGTAATAATATTTCTCCGTTCTTTTTAACGGTAAAATGCAAAGCCGGATCATTATTTATAGCTACCTGGATGTTTCCCGAAGGCGAGGTTAAGCTGTAATCCTGGGCATACGCTAAAGGGATAAAAAGCAGTAAGGCAAAGACAAAGGAAAGGACTTTCTTCATGGTGATGGTTTTAAAAATATTTTACCGGCGAAAAGTACAAGAAGTTAAAGGAAATTGCAAGGCACGGATCATTATTTCCGTGGCGCAACAACTCGCGCTGCCTACGCCAAAATGAAGCTTAACGCTAAGGAGCAGCCTATTGCCCGCCCTCGCCAATAAGGGCTCTTAGGGTGTCATAGACCAATTTTGGCTCAAATCCTTTTGAGACCAGGTACCGGGAGGTTTTATACCTTCTCCGGAGGAATTGTTCGTTTTTCAGGCTTTCGTATTTCTTTTCGGCCAGATTTTGCAAAGTGTTCAGATAGTCGGCTTCGTCAATTTCCTCAAGGGCCTTGCCGATGCAATAAGCGGAAATCTGGTTTTGCCGCAATGCCTGTATTATTTTGTTTCGTCCCCATTGTTTCATTCTGAATTTGCCGCGGGCGAAACTGGAGGCGTACCGCTCTTCATTGAGGTAGCCTTCCAGTATTAAAGTAGCCATTATTTCGGCTGCGTCCTGTCCCCAGACATGGAGCTGATGCAGCTTCTTTTCTACTTCCTTGTGGCACCGTTCCTGGTAGGCACAGAAATATTTTAGTTTCTCCAGCGCTTGCTCCGGGGTAGCCATGGTTTATACGTGTTTTTTTACGATCATCAACCGCGCGTAGTTAAGCATGATCTTTTTTTCACCGGCTTTTTGGAAAAAGATGGTCGCCATGCGGTTTTTGGGGTTCCCTTCCGTGCTGAGTACCTTTCCAAAGCCAAACTTAGCGTGTTCCACCTCCATGCCGCTTTCGATGTCATCGGGGTCGTCCGCCTGGAAGTCCGCAGAAGGGGTATGGCTGACGCGGGTGGGTTTACTACTGCCTGCCTGCCGGGTGAAGGTCGTGGCCGCTTGCGGCCTGCTGTCCCCCCTCCCCGAGGGGCGGTTGTTGCCGGCAAAACGGTCGCTATGGGCAAAACGGCTGCTGTTGGCAGGCCGGAAAGCCGAAGAAAGCGCGCCTTCCGGCAGCTCTTTCAAAAAACGGCTTGGTTCATTTTGGATCAGGTTGCCAAACCGGTAGCGGGAGCTGCTAAGGGTAAGCCACAGTTGTTTCTCGGCTCTTGTAACCGCCACGTAAAACAAGCGGCGTTCTTCCTCCAGGTCTTCCCGCTCATTGATGGCCATAATATTCGGGAACAATCCTTCTTCAAGCCCCACCACGAATACATTCGGGAACTCCAGCCCCTTGGCCGCGTGGATGGTCATCAGGCTAACCACATCGCTGTTTTCATCGTCCTGATCAGCGTCGGTGAGCAGCGCGATCTGTTGTAAATAACTGCCCAGGTCTTTGTCGATGATCTCCCCGTCTTCTGTGGCCGTTTCCGTAAAAGATTTTATGGCGTTTAACAACTCTTGTATGTTCTCATAGCGCGCGATACCTTCGGTACTCTTGTCATTAAAAAGGTCTTTTACCAGGCCGGTTTCCTTTCCTACCCGGAAGGCCACATCGTAGGCATCGTGCTTTTCCAGCATGGTCTGAAAACTTTGGATCATGATCACGAAATTTTCAATCGCGTGGAGCGTTCCGCCCCTAAAACCCGCCTGCGCCGCCTGTTGAAAAACCTCCCAGAGGGAAATCCCGTTTTTGTGGGCGACGATAGCCGCTTTTTCCATCGTCACTTTGCCGATGCCCCGGGTGGGGTAGTTGATAATGCGGCGAAGGCTGACTTCATCTTTAGGGTTGACTACGATACGCAGATAAGCCAACAGGTCTTTTACTTCCTTGCGTTGGTAAAAGGACAAACCGCCATAAATACGGTAGGCAATATTACGTCTTCTGAGGTTTTCTTCCAGGCTTCTGCTCTGCGAATTGGTGCGGTACAGAATGGCGAAGTCCTTGTTCTCGTAGTGGTTCCGCAGCTTTTGCTCGGCGATCACATCAGCTACATAATGTCCCTCGTCGTTGTCGGAGGCCACTTGCATGACATTGATCTTTTCTCCGTCCAGGTTGTCGGTCCACAACTGTTTCTTGATTTGTTTTTTGTTGCGGGCGATCAC
>CAYRJM010000091.1:0-9633 GCA_964424665.1 uncultured Chitinophagaceae bacterium | reverse complement strand
AATAGGCTCCTACCAGCTTGCCATACCAGGGCCAGTGATATTCACAATCTGAAGCAGCGTGAACACCGACATAACCGCCTCCGGCTTGTATATACCGTTGAAAATCTGCCTGTTGGATATAGTTCAAGACGTCCCCTGTCGTATTTAAAAAAACAACAGCGGAATATTTCTTTAGACTATCTTCCCTAAACCAAGCCGAATTTGAGGTCGTATCAACTTCAAAATGATGGATCTTCCCCATTTTTTGGATGGCCTTTACCCCATCGGGTATCGAGTTATGATAGAAACCCGCTGTTTTTGTAAATACCAATACACGGGGCAGGCCTTTTCGTTTTTTAGTGCATCCCACTGTAAACAGAGACAGGGAGAGGAGTACAAATAGGTATTTTCTCATAATTTCCGGTTGTTCAAAATGGGGAACAAGGTACAATGCGTCTTCGAAAGTTGCAAGAGAAATCCGACACGGCGCGCTGCCGGCTTCAAAGTTCCTTCAGAATAAAATAGTAATTTGCCCGTCTCATGAAAGTACTGGTTATTGAAGATAATAAAGAACTCGCACAAAATATTTCAGATTACCTCCTGAAAGAAGGTTGTATCTGCGAGCTTTCAGTGAATTACCAAGAGGCCATCGATAAGTTAAGCGTCTTCTACTATGACTGCATCGTACTTGATATCATGCTACCCGATGGAAACGGGCTTAACATTCTGCGCTTTATCAAAGAAGAGAATAAAAACAGCGGCATCCTGATCATTTCTGCTAAAAACGCCCTGGACGATAAAGTAAACGGCCTGGAACTCGGAGCTGATGACTATCTTACCAAGCCTTTTCATCTACCTGAACTCAATGCCCGGCTAAAAGCCATCTATCGGAGGAAATTCTTGCAGGGTAATGAAATCATTAGTTGTAATGAAATTCACATTAATACCAGTAAAATGGAAACGGTAATCTACGAACAATCCCTGGAGCTGACCCGTAAAGAATATGCACTCCTCCTCTATCTTATAATTAATAAAGACCGTGTGCTCACACGCCAGTCTATTGCAGAACACCTGTGGGGGGACTATGTTGATAATCTGTTGAATTTCGATTTCGTTTACCAGCACGTAAAAAATCTGAGAAAAAAAATAATTCAAGCCGGAGGAACGGATTACATCGAGACTGTCTACGGATTAGGGTATAAGTTCAATACCAATAAACAATGAAGTTAACGTATAAATTTGCTGCACTTTACCTGCTCATCACTTTAGTCATACTAGTGATTGGAGGAGTGATCACTTTTTATAACATAAAAACGGAGGTAGATCAGGAACAAGCCCGGTATTTACGACACCGGATCAACCTTATTTCAAAGGAAATCAAAAGAGGCGTACCGATTGACTCGCTAACCACCCATGAAGTAGACATTCGCGTCCTTCCGGCAGACGCCCCTGCTATGGGATTAGCCATTTCCGATACGATGGTCTGGCACGACTATCTACACAGGAAAGAACCTGAGGTAAAACTGTCCGTATCCAAAAAAATAAACGGGAAGCATTATTATATTTCAACTCATGATTCCATGATAGAATCCGATGACATCACTGAGGCCGTCCTGAAATCGCTCATCGGAATTTATATCCTGTTCCTTATAATCACCGGACTACTCACTTTAATTATATCGAAATATCTGCTGTCTCCATTCCATAAAACCTTGCAGGCCATTCAGTCTTTTAGACTAAAGCAAAAACCCGAGTTAGTCCTGCCCCAAACAAGTACGGTAGAATTTAAAAAACTAAACGGCTTTTTAAAGCAGATGACCGGTAAGGCGCAGCAGGATTATCTAACTTTAAAAGAGTTTACTGACAATGCTTCTCATGAACTACGAACGCCTTTAGCTATCATTCGGGGGAAACTTGAGCTGCTTTTAAATACTAATATTGATGACCAGCAGGCAAAGCTGATTGTCAGTGCACATAATTCGCTAGAAACGCTCAGCAAGATGAGTCAATCGCTCGCCTTGCTTTCCAAACTGGATAATCAAGAATTTGAATCGCCGGAAGCTATTAATATCAGCCAGCGTTTAAAAGACAACCTATTTGCTTTCCAGGAACTTATCGAGATGAAACATCTTCATGTGGAGAAAACAATAGCCGAAGATGTAGTGATAAGTATGCATCCCGTCCTGGCAGACATATTGATTAATAATCTTTTAAGCAACGCCATCCGACACAATCAAAGAGAAGGCAGCATTCAGATTACGCTCACCCGCCAACACCTGGTTATTTCCAATACCGGCAAACCACTGGATATTTCACCGGAAGAGATGTTTGTCCGTTTTAAGAAAAACAACCAAAGTGCGGACTCCGTCGGCCTTGGTCTTTCAATTGTGAAGCAAATTTGCAACCAAAGTAACATTCGGATCCATTATGAATACAACAATGCCAACCACCATTTCAACCTTATTTTTAACCAAAAGAAATAATATGGCCATTTCTTCAGATTTTCTTCAAAATATCTTCAGGATTTTAATAAACAGAATTAGGATATTTGCGTTTTATTAAAAGACCGACTATAATTCTGTAATAATTCTGTAATCTATGAAAACCGCTGTTTTACTTTTCTCCTTAATTTTCGTTTCTGTTCCGGCCCTTCAGGCACAAATCGCCGGTAGTGGCCGCATCAAGGGTCAGGTTGTTGACAATGCCAGGGAAGGCATAGGTTTTGCTTCCGCCGTATTGTTGCAACTGCCTGATTCTTCTATCGTAACAGGGGCAAAAACAGAAGACAACGGGCGGTTTGAACTGAATAATGTACCACCAGGCCAGTATGCTTTAAGAATAAGCTATCTCGGCTATTTAACCCAGACAATAACAGGAATAGCAGTAAAAGAAGGGCATACAGAAAATTTAGGGGTAATTATCCTCAAAAAGGATAATCGGCTCCTGGATGAGGTTCTTGTTGAAAGTAGCGTTCCAGCGGTTCAATATGAATTAGATAAAACCATATTTAATGTTACAGACGATATTCGCGCTATGAGCATAAATGCTACTCAGATCCTGGAGAATATTCCTATGGTTGAGCTTGATGAAAATGGTGTGCCCAGTGTTATGGGACAGGGAGTAACCGTTTTAATTGACGGCCGGCCTTCCAGGATTTACGGGGACGAGATCGAGACGGTATTAAAGCTTATTCCTGCGGGAACTATAAAAAAAGTAGAGGTCATAACCAACCCCTCCGCCCGGTATGCTACTGAAGAAGGGGGGATTGTCTTAAATATTATAACGAAGTCGGAACATCTGATCGGGCTAAGCGGAATGGTATCACTAAGTGGCAATACCAACGGTGGTTACTCTCCCGCGGTGAGTGTTAATCTGACCCGAAAAAAATTCGGGTGGAACAACAGTTTTAGCTTCGAATATGACAGAGACCCTTTTGAGAGTTATCTTAATAGAAAAAATTTATTGGATACCTTATTTTACACCGACCAGTCCCGTACCGGTCATGAAATTGACAAAGATTTTTCTTATAACGGCAATTTGTATTATGAGGTTACGAAGAATGACCGGATAGGTATCTTTTTTGGCTTAGGACACGATACAGAGAATAAAGCGGAAAAACTCACGACCGAAAGGCGCAGTGGAGAAAAGGAATTGCTGTCATCCTACATAAGAAACATCACTGGGCATGAGAACTCATGGCAATACCATGCGGGTATAACGTATAAAAAGACTTTTCAGGACAATGAAGACCACATTCTCGATTTCGAGGCCTATTATTCCAAACGGGACGATAAGGATGATGAACTTTTTGACCAACAAAGCGAATGGGAGGAACTCAACGAATTAAAACATCATTTTACGACGAGCCATGATAACGGATTCACCATAGATTTGGATTACGTACAACCCTTCAGTGAAAAATCAAGGTTAGAAGCAGGATTTCGAGCCGAATGGGAGACTGACGACAACGACTTCACCCCTAAGTATTTTGATGACTCCGCAGGGAAGTATCTGGTCAATGACACCTTACGCAACGATTTTATTTCGCATGACCAGGAATATTCGCTTTATGCCATGTACCGGACGGAGATTAAAAACTTTAGCTTACAGGCTGGATTACGACTGGAAAAAGAACTGCTCATTACTAAACAGCATATACTGGATCAGAACTTCCATAATGAATTTCTGAATTTAATACCTACCTTAAACGTTTCCTATAGATTCAAAAATAAAGACAATATTTCCTTCAGTTATACCCGAAGGGCGGATCGGCCGTGGTGGCGGCAGTTAAACCCTTTTGTTGATTATTCCGATCCGGAGAATATCCGGTCTGGCAATCCTGACCTCAAGCCTGAATTTGACAACTCCTTCGAACTGCGTTACGGCAAGTTCATTAACCAGTTCAGCCTGTACGGTGCTGCTTTTTATCGTCACACATACCATCCTATCCAAAGAATCAGGACGATTAATAAAGATGGGATTTCCCACATGACGTATCAAAACAAGGGGAAAGAAAATTATTTTGGTGTGGAAACAGGATTTAGTGCAGATATCGTTCCTGACTGGACGGTCAGAACTAACATTGGTATCCGAAGAAATGAAGTACTCGGTTTTGAACGGCAGTACAGCAACTGGTCGTTTAACGGAAGGTTTTCTTCTTATTTTCCCCTGCCTTGGGATGTCCGAGGATTCGCCTATGTCCATTACCGGGGACCAAGATCTGTTGCTCAAGGTCAACGAGATGGCATGCTGTATAGTGATCTAGGTATTAGAAAATCTTTCTTTAATAAAAGAGGAGATATCTCCCTGCGTCTTTCGGATGTTTTCAATCAGCGCAAATGGGCCAGTTCGCTGATAACAGATGAATTTGTCGAAACCAGCAGCCACCAATGGTCTTCCCGCAATCTAAGCCTGACCATCAGCTACATCTTTGGCAAGTTGGAAGCAGGAAAAGACAAAAACGATAACGACCAGTCAACGGAAGGGGAAAGGGAAGGCGAGTTTTAGCAATGGGAGCTTTTCGTCTCGGCATACAGCATTACAGATACCATAAGATTGTCTGTATTGAAGACAGCAGGAAAACGGAATGGCTACTTTAGTTAGTGGCACGGTCTCGATTGCGCTATAGCCATATGGAACCTGCTTTAAGCTGACACTATGGGCGCATGTAGCAAGGAGGAAATGAAATGCAACCCCGTTCAGACCTCAGTTGCGATATTAAAGCTTCTGCCATTTAACTCAAGAAATTATCAGCTTTCCGATAAGCCGCAATTAATGCTTTTTCTCCTGCTTGACCTGACTGAGAAAGCCCATGTTCCATACCCATTACTCCCCTATACCCTTTTTCATATAAATGTCTAAAGATATTTCTATAATGAATCTCCCCTGTCCCCGGCTCTTTACGTCCCGGATTATCCCCAATTTGTATGTATGCAATCTCATCCCAGCATTTATCAATATTGGGGATCAGATTTCCTTCATTACGTTGCATGTGATAAATATCATACAGCAATTTGCAAGAAGGGCTGTTCACTGCTTTACAGATTAGATACGTTTGATCAGAATAACGCAAAAAAAGATCAGGGGTATCACTTAAGGGTTCCAACACCATAACCAGGCCGTGGGGCGCTAACAGCTCTACTCCTCTTCGTAAAGTCTCAATAACGTTTGCCGTCTGTACGCCCAGAGGCAGCTGTCTTTGGTAATTTCCCGGTACTACCGTTGTCCATTTGGCATTTACTCTTTTTGCCGTTTCAATGGCTCCCCTGCAGCCTTTTAGAAATATATCTGTATATTCCTTTTTACCCGCTGCAAAAGTATTAGCTCCATTGCCGCCCTTGTCCAGTACAAATACGCCCATGGTCATCCCGAGTTTATCCAGCAAATTACCAATTTTTTCCTGCATATCCGGGCTCCTTTGCATCATGCCGTTATCTTCCAGGGCGCGGAAGCCCTGGTCATGCATAAAACGGATTTGGTCTAATATATCCTTACCCGCAAGGTTTTTGAACATCCCTTGGTGTGGTGCATAATTCAAGTTGAACACCTTGCCATCAGCAACTCCATTCCGGTTTTCCTTCGTGCTTGCAACAACCGAAGGTGCTGCCAAAGCTGCGCCCGCCAGCAGGCCGCTTTGTAAAAAATGTCTTCTTTTCATGTGGTCCGTTTTCAAGGGTTTTTTATAAAAAAATATTTACGCTTTTAATCCCAATTAATTTTATTTACATTGCATATAACAATCTCGAAAGAAAGTTATACGTTAAAAAAATTATAATTGTATTTTACGCCAAATTACTGCTTCCATGTGTGGGAAATACCTCGTTTTATTACTGCTTTTCTGCCTCGCAACAAATATAGTTACTGCTCAGGATAAATACAAGAAATATGTCTTTAGCGAAGCAAAGATGGGTTCTCCGTTTGTTATTACTATCTATGGAACTGACTCCCTTAGGGTTCAGCAAGTCGCCAACTTGGCTTTCAAAAAAGTGGATCATCTCAATAATATATTTAGTGACTATATATATGACAGTGAGCTAAACCGATTGAGTCGAAGTAGCGGCTCAGGGGACTATGTACCCGTTTCAACTCCGTTATTTCGGATTTTAACTCTTGCTCAGGAAGCGTCCGCGTTTAGCCACGGCACCTTTGATGTGACCCTCGGTCCTGTAGTAAGATTGTGGCGGGAAGCGAGGCAAAAACATGTTTTTCCAGATTCCTCAGCCATACGGCAAGCGTTAAAAAAAACGGGGTATCGCTATCTACATCTAAATAAATACCAGCAGTCTGTTTGGCTCGAAAAGCCATACATGCAATTGGATTTAGGAGGAATTGCAAAAGGCTATGTGGCCCAGCATGTTTTGGATTTTATCAGGCAAAAGGGATTTCCCATTGCCATGGTCAATGCTGGCGGGGACCTGGTAGTAGGAGAAGCACCACCTCATCGTAAAGGATGGCTAATCGGTATTGAAATACCTGAAACCCCAAAAGGCTATCTGAAAAAACTACTGTTACTGACCGATAGGGCTGTAGCTACCTCGGGCGATGTTTATCAACACCTTGAGTGGAAAGGGAAGCACTATTCTCATATTATCAATCCCGAAACGGGAACAGGGGTGACTTTTTTGCGCAATGTGACTGTT
The DNA here is from genome assembly GCA_964424665.1 of uncultured Chitinophagaceae bacterium. GTDB lineage: Bacteria > Bacteroidota > Bacteroidia > Chitinophagales > Chitinophagaceae > FW021-bin31. The sequence goes on along the minus strand of CAYRJM010000091.1, from coordinate 2,515 downwards.
GTGGCCGGGGATGGGGCTACAGCAGACTGGTTGGCGTCGGCCTGTAGTGTGTTGTCTATTCCAGAAGCTTTTCAATTGGTAAAAAAATTTCCAGGAACTGGTCTACTAATTGCCGAGAAACGAGGTGCCTATATCTACAAGAAAAAAAATAAGGCTTTTGCGCGGCACCTCAGAATGTACTAACTAAATGTTTGTATCTTCCAAAATAGTTTTTATCTTGTCTGCTTAAATCTTTAAAATTACTATGAGAGAACTCGTTTCATTTTTGTTTTTATTTTCTCTATCCCTCCCAGTTTATGCCCAAACAACCGAATTTAAAACCTTCACACAAAGCATTCCCGGTTCATCTGTCTCTTTTAAAATGGTAGCTATCCCGGGAGGTCATTTTCTGATGGGCAGCCCTGAAGATGAAAAAGGTCGCCACCCGGAGGAAGGCCCGCAGACAAAAGTTTACGTAGATTCTTTTTGGATTGGGGAGCATGAAGTTACTTTCGATGAATATGTGATGTTCCAAAATATGAGCCTGGATAATGAACCTATTCCCGATGCAATAACTCGTCCCAGTCCGCCTTATATTGATTTCTCGCAAGGCATGGGCAAAGAGGGTGGATACCCGGCTAACAGCATGAGTCAGCATGCAGCGCTGATGTATTGCAAATGGTTATATGAAAAAACAGGAATATTTTACCGTTTACCTACCGAAGCAGAGTGGGAATATGCCTGTAGAGCAGGAAGCAAGACAACCTACCCTTATGGAGATGACACTACTAAGCTGTCAGAACATGGCTGGTATAAAAATAATAGTAATAATAAGTATCACAAGGTCAAAGAGAAGACAGCCAATGCCTGGGGACTATATGACATGTTAGGTAATGTAGCGGAATGGACGCTTGATCAATACGATCCAACATATTTTAAAACTATTCATAATCAGCCTGACAACCCACATATTCCGGTTACCAGCAACTACCCCGTAACGCTTAAGGGGGGCCATTTTCGTTCAGATGCAGCGGCGCTGCGACCTGCCGCGCGTCTACCTTCCAATCCGAAGTGGAATGCTAGGGACCCGCAGATCCCCAAAAGCCAATGGTGGATTGCAGACGCTCCTTTTGTGGGCTTCCGCGTAGTTCGCCCTTTTCCGCAGCCCGACAAATCAACAATCGAAAACTTTTTTAATCAGACCCTGAATGGCGCTGAATAGACCCTTAAAACCAGAATCATGGACGAAAACAACAAAAAAAAATTTCAAAGCAGAAGAAAATTTGTAAAACACTCCTCTTTACTGGCCGGCGGTATTATCGCCGCTCCCGTCCTTTCACATGCTAATTATTTTTCGGGAGCCGATGATGTGATAAAAGTGGCGTTAATAGGTTGTGGAGGTCGGGGTACCGGAGCATGCGTACAAGCGCTTCGTACTGAACAGAATGTGCGTCTTGTAGCAATGGCGGACGCCTTTAAAGATCAAATTGAAAGCAGCCTCAAAAACATAAAAAAAGCCTTGGGAGATAAAAAGCAACGGCTACAAGTAAAAGACGATCACAAATTTGTTGGCTTCGATGCATACAAGAAAGCCATTGCCGCAGCAGATGTAGTGATACTCACTACGCCCCCAGGCTTTCGTCCGATTCAATTTGAAGAGGCAGTCAACCAGGGTAAACATATTTTCATGGAAAAACCGGTTGCTACCGGCCCTGCAGGAATTCAGCGGGTGCTCGCAGCGGCAAAAAAAGCTAAAGCAAACAAACAAAATGTCGTCGTCGGGTTACAACGCCGCTATCAAACGTCTTATAGAGAGCTGATTAAAAGAGTGAATGATGGATTAGTGGGCGATATTACCAGTGCACAGGCGTGGTGGAACAGCAGTGGAGTCTGGGTACATCCCCGAAAGCCCGAATGGAATGAAATGGAGTATCAGATGCGCAATTGGTATTACTTTGTCTGGCTTTGCGGAGACCATATTGTTGAGCAACATATTCACAATCTGGATGTGGTCAACTGGGCGCTGGACAGCTTTCCGGTAAAAGCTCAGGGTATGGGTGGCAGACAACTGCGTAAAGGACCTGAGCATGGACAGATATTCGACCATCATTATGTCGAGTTTCATTACGGCAATGGTGCTGTTTTAAATAGTCAATGCCGCCATATGCCGGGAACAATGTCAAAAGTAGATGAGTTGCTGATTGGCACGAAAGGAAAGGTTTTTTGCGGGCCGGCGCGCATCGAAGATCTCTCTGGAAAAGTTCTGTATCAATTTGATCAGTCTAAAGAAAATCAGCCGTATCAAAATGAGCATGATGAACTCTTTGCCGCAGTTGCCAATGGGGAATTTAAATACTGGGATGCCGAACGCGCTGCCAAGAGTACCATGACAGCCATTATGGGACGACTAGCAACCTATTCCGGAGAGGTTATTGATTGGGATAAAGCCCTCCAACTGGATTTAAAATTATTGATGGATAAATATAGCTTTGACGAAGCTCCTCCGGTTGTACCGGATGAAAGTGGGAATTACCCC
>CAYRJM010000090.1:0-9814 GCA_964424665.1 uncultured Chitinophagaceae bacterium | reverse complement strand
TCAATGGCGGCGAGCAAATTGAAGTGTCCCGCAGGCAGGCCGTACGATTCAAAGAATTAATGAGCCTTTAAAAAAGACGCTGAAAATTCTGTTCCATTATTGCACAAACATCGGCATTGTGTCTGTATATGGTTTCCTTTTCAGGGATCCACCCACCGTGCTTGTTAACAACCGCCCTTTTATGGTACGATGCGTTCACTTCTTCACACGATGAAGGCTGGAAATGATGCACGTCGCATACCTTCTTTGCGAACGATGCCTTGCAAATAAAAAAAATTGTACTTTAGTCCTGAGATTTAACCCAAAGGCTTATAGTTGAATTTTATTCTTAACCATACAACTCCTGGTTTATTAGCGAAGATTGCAGAAGGAGACGAAATCGCCTTCAGGGCGTTTTATGAACAAAACCACGAACAGATATACGGTGTAGCTTTAGCTCTTACAAAATCAGAAATCATTGCAGAAGAGGTTGTACAGGATATTTTTCTCAAAATATGGCTTAAACGAAAACGCCTGCTTAAAATTCAGTCCCCCGAAAATTATTTATTTATTTTAATTCGCAATCACGTATACAATACCTTGAAAAAACACATACGGGATAAAAATTTTGTACGGCAGCTCTCTGCCTACTTTAAGACCGACAACATCACGCCGGAACAACAACTGCTTTTAAACGAATCCCGGGACATTGTAAACACAGCAATAGCTCATCTGCCGCCCAAACAACGGCTTGTCTATGAATTAAGTCGCAAGGAAGGACTTAAGCAGGAAGAAATTGCCACAAAGCTGAACCTTTCCAAACATACAGTAAAAAGCCATATGAACAAGGCCTTGCATGCGATCCGCCATTACATAAAATCCCACCAGGAAGAAATAGGCCTCTTTTTGTTACTAGTCAAATATTTTTTTTATAAAGACTAATACCATTTGTCTTTTTAGTTGTCTTTACTCTCAGAAGGAGCAACCGGACCCTTTTTGTATCTTGACAAGTCAATGTTAATATATGGATGAAGCCCGCTTTAAGCGATTAATAAAACGCTATTTAAACAACACACTTACTGCTGCCGAATGGAAAAGACTGCATCAGGCGTTAACCCAGGCTAGACAGGATCAGGCATTAAGAGCAGTTATAGAAAGTGTCTTGAACAGCGAGATGTATAGAAAGAAAATACCTGAAGGAAACAAAGACAGGCTTTTTGAGAGGATAATGACTAAAGCCGCAGAGCGAAACCGCCAAAGTCATAAAAAAAGAATCATCTATTTTGTTTCAGCCGCTGCTATTGTCTGTATTCTGTTGGGTTATTGGGGAATTTTCAACAATACAGGTACCTTATCTTCTGAACCAGTACAGGTTTCTCAAAAGAAACCACAAAAAAGTAAAAAGGTTGAGCTTGTCTTGTCCAATGGGAATACGCTGGTATTGGACAGTACAAATAATGGCGTAATCGCCTACCAGGGAAACGCAAGCATTGTCCAGCAAAAAGGCATGGTATTATACCGCAAGCAGAAAAATGAACAGGAAAATAAAATAACCTATAATCAAATCAAAGTGCCCCGGGGCAAGCAATTTATGGTCGTCTTACCCGACGGCAGCAAAGTCTGGCTTAATGCGGCTTCTTCCTTGCATTTCCCCACGGCCTTTAAAGGCGAAAAAAGGGAAGTATCCCTTACAGGAGAAGGATACTTTGAAATCGAAAAAAATGAAGATACTCCCTTTTTAGTACATGCGCATACGGGAAATTATAAAGCGGATATACTGGTTTTAGGAACACGTTTCAATATTAAAGCATATGAAAACGGCGAAGGGATTCGTACGACGCTGCTTGAAGGCAAGGTACGGATGATGAGTAAGGGAGGTTCTTATGCCTTAAGCCCGGGAGAAGCAATGCAGCTGCAAGAAAACGGCCACCTACAGCTGTTGGAAGAAGTCTCCATTCAGGAGGCTGTCGCCTGGAAGAACGGATTATTCTACTTTAACGACACAGATATAAAAACTGTCATGCAGCAAATTGAAAGGTGGTATGATAAAAAAGTAGTATATAAAGGGAAGGTAAATGCGCAAATCAGCGGGTTAATTTCGAGAAGCACCAGCTTGCCCAAGGTATTACAGATGCTGGAGCTGACCAAGGAGGCGCATTTCACAATTAAGGGAAATGAAATAGTCATAAGTACTCCATGAAAATATCAACAATATGAAAACATAGCGATCCGAAAAAACCGGATCATGCCGTTAACATGATCCGGAAAGCGTTTGATAAAAATTATTGCCAATTGGACATTAACAACAAATTTTTCAACTCAAACATTACAAATGTATGAAATTTATTACAGTTGAGGGAAGCAAATTATCTCCTCCATCAATGCTTACAAAAATCTGGCAGGTCATGAAACTAACAGCGATTTTTCTTTTGGCCTTTTCTGTCCAGTTAAGTGCCGAGTCCTATGCACAGCATGTAACGTTGTCAAAAAATAATGCCACCTTAGAACAAGTCCTCCAAGAAATACATCAACAAACAGGATATTTGTTCTTGTACGGCAGCAGCTCGATTAAAAATGCCGATGGATTTAATATTTCTATACAAAATGCCACGGTGCAACAGGCGCTGGATAGCTGTTTCACCAATTCCGCAATAGGCTATTTAATTGAGAACAAGACCATTATTGTTTTTCCGATACAGGAAATGGATAAAATATTTGAGCCACAGCATACAGTTTCCGGGCTGGTTGTCAGCGATCAGGGTGTACCGTTGGCGGGGGTAACGGTCCGAATCAAAAACAGCAATATAGGTACGATAACCGATGCAAACGGCTTTTTTCGAATAAGTGTATCGGATACCACTACCCTCCTTCAGATAAGCTATTTGGGATTTCAGTCAAAAGAAATAAATGTAGGAAACAAAAAAACCGTAAAAATAACTTTGTTTCCTTCTGAAAGCAGTTTGAATGAGCTGGTAGTTGTTGGCTATGGTACCTTACAAAAAGCCAATGTTACATCGGCTATTTCTTCGCTTTCTGCAGAAGACATCCAAGGTATACCGGCTGCAGGAGCAGATCAAATGCTGCAGGGAAAAGTGCCTGGCGTTACCGTCACCAGCAACACGGGTCAGCCAGGCGGTGGTGTCTCCGTGCGTATACGGGGTATAACCTCTGTCAATGGTAATCAGCCCCTATATGTCATTGATGGCGTACCCATCCTTTCAAGCTCGAACAGTATTCCACAAGACCAGTTAGGAGGGGTCCCCGGCCAAAGTCAACAAAGTGTACTGGCGACTTTAAACCCTAATGACATTGCCTCCATTGATATTTTGAAAGATGCTTCCGCACAAGCCATTTATGGTTCCCTAGGTGGAAACGGAGTGGTATTAATTACCACGAAACAAGGTAAATCGGGGGAAGGCAAGTTAAACTATAACATGTATTACGGCTGGCAAAAAGTAAAAAAAAGATTACCAGTCATGAACCTGCGGGAGTATGCTCGTTACTACAATTCATTGATCGGCGATTTCCAGGCGCTGCACGAGATTGATGATGGTATTGGCACGCTTGATTCTATAGGGGAGTTTGCCCATCCTTCGCTGTTAGGCGCGGGGACAGACTGGCAGGATGCTGTTTTTCAGACCGGTCATATTCAAAATCACCAATTATCTTTTTCCGGAGGAAAAGGGAAAACGACCTACTATTTTTCCGGCAATTATTACGAGCAAACGGGAACGGTTATTGGTTCCGGCTTTAAAAGGTATACGGCGCGGGTAAATGTGGACCAGCAGGTCAAGCCCTGGCTTAAAGCCGGATTCAGCGCCAACCTGTCGAAGACCGATCAAAAAATCACCCTCACAGACGGACAACAATCGGTAATCAGCCTGATGTTGTACAACAGCCCAGCCACTCCGGTGAAAGATTTTAACGGATCCTACGTCAATACATCTACCATTGCCGGTGTGCCTTTCGGACAAACCCAGAATCCCGTAGCGCTCGCCTTGTTAAGAAATGTACACTCCAAACAATCCAAAGCCTTTGGGAATGCTTATGCCAACATTCATTTCCTGGAGGATTTTACTTTCAGCAATCAGTTTAATTATGACTTTCAACTTACACACAATAGCGCCTTCCAGCCCAATATCCTGTATCCGAATGGCGTGCTAGCAATTGGCCCCAGCAAGTTGCGGGTAGATAAAAACAACAGCTTTTACTGGGGATTGCAGAACTACCTGAGCTACAACCATACTTTTGGCAAACACGCCATACAAGCTGTTGCCGGTCATGAATCACAATATTCGATGTACGAGTCTCAATATACCTCCGTAACAGATCTGACTTTGAATATCGAGTCCCTCAGTGCCGGAACTACAGACCCTTCCCAGACAGGAGGAGGAAAATACCCTTGGTCGATGGAATCCTATTTTGCGCGCCTCAACTATACCTATGACAACCGCTATGCAGTAAGTGCTTCTTTCAGAAGAGACGGATCTTCCTCTTTCGGGCCGAACAGCCGTTGGGGTAATTTTTCTGCCGTTTCGGCCGGTTGGACAATCACCAATGAAAAATTTGCCGATGGTTGGAACGCCTTGAGCTACTTGAAATTGCGGCTGGGAGCAGGTGCCGTCGGCAATCAAAACACCACTGGAAATAATGTATACAGTACCAATATCCGACTGGCAGCAAACGCAACAGGGCTGTTTGGCCAATCGGGCATTCCCGGTATACCGGCTAACGTAGGAAATCCCGGTCTGCAATGGGAGTCGGTCGTCACTTACAATGCCGGGATCAACGCTACTTTTTTAAAAAATCGCATTGACCTTGCAGTAGACGTCTATAAAAAAATCACCACCGACATGATTTTATCTACCGCGCTGCCTAGTTTCGCCGGCCTTGATCCTAACCCACCTGCCAACGCGTATCAGGCTATTGAACCACCGGTAACCAACGCAGGAGAAATGACCAACACCGGAATCGATATCGGTATTACTTCGCACAACATACAAACAAGCGATTTTTCCTGGACGACAAAGTTAGATTTTAGTCATTATAAAAACGTTTTTGTAAAATCATACAGTCCCAATGCAAACCCCTTGTTCGGTAAAAGCCAGGCTTTCACACCAGTTACTTTAACGGTAACGAAAGCCGGTCAATCCGTAGGAAGCTTTTATGGATTTGTAACCGATGGACTTTATCGTTCGCAGGAGGAGCTAGAAAAAGGACCCACTCCCATGCTTTCTATTGGCCCTCAAAACACCTGGTTAGGCGATATCCGGTATAAGGATTTGAATGGCGATGGTGCTATTACCGCCGGCGCAGATGACCAGACTTTTATCGGTAATCCCAATCCTGATTTTACCTTTGGAATAACTAACAGCTTTAAGTATAAGAATTTTGATTTTTCGGTGTTTATAACCGGGGTGTATGGAGATGAGATATTCAACTATTCCCGTATGCTCACCGAAGCACTGTTTTCCCCCTATCAACCACAGCTTACCACGGCCATGGACCGTTACAGTGCTTCCAATCCGAATGGAAAACTCCCTCGTTTTAATCAATGGAATAAGAACAACCTCAAGATATCCGACCGCTTTATAGAGGATGGTTCTTATCTGCGTATACAAAACATTTCTTTCGGTTACAACCTGCCTAAACACCTGGTTGGCAGAATCAAAGTGAGCAATGTCCGTCTCTTTATTTCCGCACAAAATATCTACACCTTTACCAGCTATTCGGGTTATGATCCAGAGTTAGGCGCCTTTAACAATAATGTCCTGACGATGAATATTGATTATGGACATTACCCCAATCCGGCAACATTTATGGTGGGCGCCAACATTGATTTCTAAGATTAAAAAAAAGCAGTAAAATGAACTATAAATTTTTATATATTATCCTAGGTGTCTTTCTCTTTACGTCCTGCAAAAAGGAATTTTTGAACCAGCCATCACTGAATGCACCCACGCTGGATAATTATTACACAAACGCAGAACAGGTACAGCGGGCTACCGGATTTTTATACAATCAGCCCTGGTATAGTTTTATGGACAAAGCTTTTCACTGTATAGGGGAAGTATACAGCGGCAACATGCTTACATCTGCCGGTGATCCAAACTATGGTAACAATACCTATGTCTTTATGACTGTACAGGCTACAGACGGACAGGACCTCTACGCCTGGCAAGCGTTTTATAAGGTGGCCGGTAATGCTACCGTACTGATAAATACTTTTAAACAAAAGAAGAAACAGGTAGAAGACGATACTTATCTGGATCTGGGTATTGCTGAAGCGCGTTTCATTCGTGGGGTGGCTTACTTTTATATCGGACGTGTCTTCGGAGCAGCACCCATCATTACCGATCCCGTCGCCTTAGCCGGATCGGGCGATTATAATGTACCCCGTTATCTACAGCAGGACGTCTTGCAGTTCGCCCTGAATGATCTGAAGGCCGCCGAGGCGGGATTACCGGCAATGCCGTATCAGCCCGGGCGGGTTACCAAATATTCGGCTATGGGCATGCAGGCGAAGTTATACCTGTATAGGAAAGACTATGACAGCGCCGCTATGAAGGCCAGGCAGGTTATTGATTATGCCAATGCTACGGGAAATATTCGACTTAACCCCGATTACGCGGGCATGTTTACGGATCCGGCTATTGCCAAAAACAATAAGGAATCTTTATTTGCCCTGCAGTGGACCGCCTCCGGTGGCTATTCTTACTCCAATCTTATTCAGGCTTATGCGGCACCAGCCCCGCTTCTGAAACCTGATTTTAATACCGGATATTCCTCCGTTATTCCGTCTATAGATTTGTTAAATGCTTATGCTTCCGGCGATAAGAGAAAGCAATGGTCTGTCATGCAACAAGGTTTTCACCGCGACGACTGGAAAAATGCCAACTTCCCTGCTGGCTTCACCTATGATACCATGCCTGGGGGCGGAGCCGACGATGCTTATCATATTACTACCGGAACACGGTCTAATTCCTTAAAATATGTAGTAGGTCCCAAAAGCACCGGATATGATTTTGATACACAAGGCGGCAACGATATGCCAGTTTACTTGCTCCGATATGCGGATGTATTGCTGATTTATGCAGAAGCAGTACTGGGTAATAATAAATCAACAAACGATGCGACCGCTTTAAAAGCGTTTAACCAGGTCCATGAAAGGGCGGGATTAACTCCAGTTACCAGCCTGACCAAAGACATGATCTTTGATGAACGCCGGGTAGAATTTGCTTTTGAAGGAGATTACTGGTTCGACATTCAAAGGCAGGGGTTTGAAACAGCAAAAAAGATTATAGACGCTCAGGAGAGAGGAACGCTGAATAGTGACGGCAGCATTAATCATGTGCGGGCCTCTTTTAACTCACCTGAACAGCTCTATCTCCCGATTCCTTCCGATGAAATAGTAGCCGATCCTGCACTAGCAAAACCTGCTGTGCCTTATTTTAAATAAGTTTTGATAACGACATTAAATATTTACCGATGAATACCAATAATAAAATATTTCGGTCACGCCTTTACCTCTGTGTTATAGTCCTTACCGGCTTCTTATTTTCTTGCTCCGACAACAACAGCGTGACTGTTCCCAAAGCAAATGACCTGGCCCCGGACTCCGCGTCAGGGGGGAGTGTGCTCACACTCACCGGTTCCGGTCTTTCAGATATGCGCCATATCATTTTCACAAAAGATAGCATTCCGGCCCCCTTTAATCCAACTTTTAACACTGACCATGCTTTGATATTTCGTGTTCCGGACACGGCTTTTGGCGGAAAGCAGGATATCATCTTTATCAACAGCGCAGGCAAAAAACTTGCCGTACCTTTCAATGTTATTGCACTGGCGACAGTCTCGAAAGCGTCCTTATATGAGTTTATCGAGGGAACAGAAATTATCATTAACGGCAATAATCTCGAAACCGTCTCTGAGGTAACCATCAGCGGAACTACCGAAAAAGCTACTGTCATATCAAAAGAACACCGAATGATGGCTATCCAGATGCCCGCTACAGACAAAGCCAGAGTGACACTGGATATTACCAATGCTTCAGGAACCATCACTACGCATCAGGAGTTTATTAACGTAGATCAAGCTCTCCCTATTTTTACGGAAGGATTTGGTACCGGTATTTTCAACTGGTCGTGGAGTGCGGCTTCCGTTTCTGCAGATTTCTCCATTTTGGGCAGCCAATCGTTAAAGTCTGTCTATAGCTCAGGTAGCTGGCAGGCGGTGAGTTTACATTGCGATCCCACACTGGATGCTTCCCAATATACCTATCTTACTTTCTGGGTAAAAGGGGGAACAGAGGATGTACAGTTGGATGTTAAATCTGAAAACGGGGGAACCACGCATACCGTTACCGTCCCCGCCAATGTATGGACTTATTTTAAATTTAAAACTTCGGGATTTATTACCGGTTTTCCCATCGAGCGACTTGATTTTCAGATACATGGTCCCAATGGCAGTGATCAGACACTTTATTTCGATGACATTCTTTTGGTAAAGTAAAAAATAACCAACACCGGCAAATGTCAATTTTTATCAAAAATAAAATATCTTCCTTATTGGTTCTTTTCCCGTTGATCATTGCCATTAGCTGTAGCGGGAGGACACAGAAGCCGCATGAGATGCCAGCAGAGGCTCATAAGGATACATTACCTCGCTTCTCAATCGGCAACGGCGTGAATCTTCAACCCTCCTATTACAACCAGGGCCGGGTTAGCTTTGGCTGGCCATTAATGAAAAAATATCATGGCATAAAAGCCGTGCGGATAGAAGTCGAACCTTCCGTTGAAATTCAAACAGTTAAATCCTGGATAGCTGCGGCCATTAACAATGGTTTTAAGGTCATTGTCACCTATCATAAATTTAAAGCACTCGGCAGCAACGATCCCCAAGATTTGACCGATGCAGCCCGATGGTGGAAAAGAAATTACAATACATTAGTCCAAGCGGGTGATTTTTACATCAACCTTATGAATGAATGGGGAAACCATCAGCTTTCCGCCAGGGAATATGCACAGGCCTGCAACAGTGCGATAAAAATTGTGCGCCATGTATACAGCGGGCCCATTATTCTAGATTGCCCCGGATGGGGGCAGGAAACTACTGTTGCTGCGATGGCCATAGCAGGACCTAGCAAAATAAATGACACCAATATTGTTTTGTCGGTTCACGTTTATCCGGTTGGGTGGAATGAAGCCGAACACCACTATCTGCAAAAAACAGACTTAGATAGGCTTCATGAAACGGGAATCCCCTGTATAATTGGAGAATTTGGTGCATTGCCAGAAGGGGAAGCGGACTGGCAAAAGCTGGTCAGCTATGCCAAAAAACTGGGCTGGCCCGTCTTCGGCTGGTGCTGGAACGGAGATGGAGGCAAAATGAATATGGTATCACCCGCTTGGGCCGAAAACCCTGAGGCAAAAAACTTTAGCGCCAGCGCTTATTTTGACCGGATATATACTTTAATCCGGTAAAGGGCTAAACGCAAGATAACCCTGAGGTAAGGCCTAAGGAGAATGGCTTTCATCATTTTTGCTTTTTGTACGCCGTAGTCCACTACCCTCCCATTTTTGGCAAAAAATCAAAAACCGGTTGCGGCCTATCATGACTAAACACTATTACCCTGTCGAAATATGACTGAAACAAGCTCGTTGTCCTGCCAAAGCTATCCAAGGTTGGCAAAAATGGCTAGGAAACAAAGTGTAAAGGACCTTGATCGCCTACTGGAGTCTAAAGAAAAGGGGCTTCCGACTTTAAAAAGATTACCGACGGGCTATGCTAAAATCTTTAAAGGACCGCAAGTCGCCATCCACCACCTGCACCGCCG
>CAYRJM010000089.1:0-9954 GCA_964424665.1 uncultured Chitinophagaceae bacterium | reverse complement strand
TGCTTCCCCTTGTTGTAATAATCCGGCTAGAACTAAGGGTCATCCACTTTTGCTTTCTGTAATTTTTAGTACTTTTAATTAATGACCAACTTCATCCCCATATTTCCATTGAACCTGGTTGTCTACCCGGGAGAGGAACTCAAACTGCATGTATTTGAACCCCGCTACAAGCAGATGATCAGGGAATGCGTGGCTGACAATAAAAGCTTCGGGATACCCGGTATTATCGAGCAGGAATTAAAAGACTACGGCACATTGATGGAAATACTCGCTGTGGACAAAACCTATGACAATGGAGAAATGGATATCCGCGTAAAAGGCACATCGGTTTTCCGGGTGCTTGAAGTGATCCATGAAGTACCTGAAAAATTATATTCCGGCGCAATTGTTCATTATCCCGAAAACGTCTTCCAGGGCAGCCCCGGAATGATGAAAAAAATCATCCACAGCCTGCGCACCCTACATAAGCTGATGCGGGTAAAGCGGGACTTCAGCAAACCCGAGCATGCCCTCCGCTCCTATGATGTGGCCCACGAAGCGGGCTTATCTCCTACGCAGGAATACGAAATGCTGTGTCTTTTACATGAATTACAACGCCAGGAATACCTTCGCCGCCATTTGAAAAAAGTAATTTCAACGGTAGCAGAGTGGGAACAATTAAAGCTTAAAGCAAGGTCTAACGGGCATTACAGGCACCTGTCCTCCGACGACTTTTAACGCCTTTTTAACAGGGGACCCATTTTTAATTTTTGAAAGGCGTACGAAAAATTAGATATTTGCACACGCTTTACATACCCTTTAAAGGTTTACATGCAAGTAAAAAATGCCATGCAGGTTAACAATGGGCTGAGAATGATAGGAATAGTGGTCGTGCTGATTGCCATTTCTTTTTCCGGTTATGCACAAAATTCCCCCTATTCTCAGCGGGGGCTGGGCAATCCCGTTCGTGCACATAATGTACTCAATACCGCGATGGGAGGCGTTTCGGAAGCCTATGCCGATGGACAGACAATCAATTTCGCCAACCCTGCTTCTTATGCCGATTTACGGCTGACCACCCTGGATGCCGGCTTTAATGCCGGATACCTCAACATACGCAATCAGGATACGAGCAGCTTTCAATCCGGATTTGGCTCCTTGTCTTATCTGCAGCTGGGGTTTCCTTTGAAGAAAGGAGGCGGCTGGGGACTTGTACTGGGGCTTACGCCTGAAACGAAAGTGAACTACCGTGTCGCCAGGCAAGATTCTTTAGCCAACCTTGGTGTACCTGTTTCCTATTTATACGAAGGGAAGGGCGGCGCCTACAAAGCCTACGTAGGCACCGGTGTCGCCATCAAAGGATTCCGGATAGGAATCAACGCGGGGTACCTGTTTGGCTCCAGGCAACAAAGTACAGAGGCCATCTACGGGCAAGATACACTCGGCTTATTCAATTCTCACAGCCGGCAGAGAACCGGGTACGGCGCTTTTTTCCTGGATGGCGGCGTCCAGGCCCACATCAAACTGGGCAAGGATATGGGACTTGAGCTGGGGGCAAGCGGCGGGCTTCAAACCGAATTGAATGCCAGGAGAGACTACCTCTTTTATTCGGTTGACCCGAAAGCAACGAGTTCCCAGAATGATACCGTCTATTATGCAGACAACGAACGAGGCACCATCGTTTATCCCGCGCATTACGGCCTTGGCTTTTTGCTGCACAGTACCAAAGGAAAGGGAAGCTGGACCTTTGGCGCGGACTACGAAACCACCCGCTGGTCCGACTTTAAATACTACGATTCCACCAACACGCTCAGAGACAGCCGGACGTTACGCTTTGGTGTACAATTCATTCCTTCCACCGACCCCGCTAACACCAACTACTGGCAAATGGTCGCTTACAAAGTCGGTTTTTATACCACCGAGGAAAACTTTGAGAGCAACGATGCCGGCGTGAATGAATATGCATTTTCTTTTGGCTTTGGCTTCCCAATTCGTAACTTTATGCGGTCCAACCAGTTTACGCTTATCAACACAGCTATCGAGATTGGAAAAAGAGGAAACAAGTCTAACCTGCTCAATGAACGCTTTATCCGGTTTTCGGTAGGCTTTACTTTAAGCGATATCTGGTTTATTGATAACCGATACCAATAATTGTGAAAAGGTACTTATTATATCTTTTTCCGCTGGCCCTCCTGGCTTGCAGCAGTTGTGTCAACAGCATGGAAGAAGTAGAGGCCTTGAGCGCGAATAACAACACCAAGATGGAAATGGCCCGCCATATCAAGACGTATTACTATGGCTCCAATGGCATGCTTAAAGGCATCATGACGGCTCCCCTCCTCTATCGCTACATGACAGATACCCCTTACCTCAAACTTCCTGAAGGACTGAAAGTAAGGTTTTATGAAGACAGCTTGCAACTGCAAAGCATTCTTACGGCAAAAGAAGGGATCTATTACGAAAACAGCGACAACATTACTGTGAAAGACAGCGTGGTCGTTACCACAAAAGACGGCAGGAAACTGGAAACCGAAGTACTGCACTGGGATCCCAAAAAACAGCAGTTTTATACCAATAAACCTTTCGTCTGGACGACCCCTACACAGGTCATCCACGGAAGAGACGGGCTAATCGCTCCTCCCGACCTTTCGTGGTATGAACTCAAGAAGGTTTCCGGTCCTATCCTTATCGATTCTTCTTTCACCGGTACGCCATAATCCGCAATATTCGGGCTAGGCCCGGCAATCAGTTACCAGCCAGGCTGGAACCGATATACCATTCCGTGGCTTCCGTTTAGTTTGTTGTGGGTGATACCCCGGTAAAATTTTAGGATAATTTTATCTTAAATAAAAAATATTATTTATCTTTGGGCATTGGTTATTTTAATGCGAAAACTATGGAAGCGCCAAACGAAAGATCCGGCGAACACGCCACCAACGGCAATACCGGGGCAAAGGCGGATTTTGCCTCTTGGCCGCTGGATCGACTTTCCGACTATATCGTCAATACCCACCACCGGTTTGCGGAAAAGCAGATTCAGATTTTAAGGCCTAACTTAGAAAAAATTTGTGCGGTTCATGGGGCCCAACATCCTGAATTGCACCAGATCAAAACCATCTTCTGGGAAACTTCCGGGGATATGGCCAGACACCAGAAGAAGGAGGAGATCATGTTATTTCCGTTTCTGAAGAAGATGGCTAACGCGCGGAGAAACAACGCAGACCTGAAAACCCTCCCTTCCCAGGCTATTGAAGAGCGGGTAAACATGTTAACCGAGGAACATGATGATCAGGAAGAGGCCTTCAAAAAAATGGCGGAACTCAGTGACGGCTTTACCCCGCCGGCGGATGCGCCTGAAATGTACCAGGTCACGCTAAAGCTTTTAAAGGCGCTCCAGGCAGACTTGCGGCAACACATTCACCTGGAAAATGACCTGTTATTTCCTAAATCCCTTAAATTATTAACGCTGCTAACCTCCTGATTATAACCTGTAACGCCTATCACGCAAAAACCCGATGCAGGAGCATCGGGCCTTTACGCTTTAACCTATTTTTAACCTAAATTACTTTATTAAATGCAAGATCCGTGCCAAAAAACTCATTTTGTAATTTTTCTTCCCGCTTTAAGCAACTTTCTGTAGTTTTTATAGTTTTCCTCCGTTATCGCCGCTCTGGCTTTCTTTCCTATGTGCTCAACCATTTTATAAGTCCCCATGGCAGAATAGTCGGAATCCTGCAGCAGCATGCCAAACAGCACCACCGAAGCCCCCAAACGCCAATCGGCGTTCTTGCTTTCAAAAGGAACGACTTTCGTCGAGGAATGATACACCTGTAGGCAGCCTTTCCGTTCCGGCATGCTTTTGTACTGCAGCATCAGCGTTACGGGCGGGTTGCTTGCCGCTATATCTTCCTGCGCCCGCACCGGGATTACCTCTATATAGGCGGTCATGCGCTGGTCTGCTCCGATCTCGCCGCCCAGCCGCTGCTTTTTTTTCTCGAAAGCGTACCTTGCATTTTTGCCGTCGGAATCGTAGCCCAGCAAACGAAAAGCACGTATCCGGGTCGGGTCAAAAAGAACCTTCAGCCGGACATCACGGGCTATCACGGCCATTTTCCGAAACGCTCTCTTATTAAAAATCCGCAAGGCTTCGGCATTGTTGTCAATGTAGGAGAACGTGCCCTGCCCCCACTCTGCGAGGGTTTCCAGTTTCGAATCTTTATAATTGCCGGATCCTACGCCAATACAAGTCAGACCGATGTGCCAATCCCGATACTGCGTAATCAGCTTTTTCATTTCCTGGTCGGTGGATTTTCCTACATTGAAGTCCCCGTCTGTAGAAAGGATTACCCGGTTGTTGCCGTGGGCAATATAATGCTCCCGGGCCAGCTCGAAAGCCTTTTTGATGCCCTTGCTGCCGGCGGTCGTTCCTTCCGCATGCAAATGGTCGATCACGTCCAGCATTTTCATCTTTTCGCTGCCGGAGGTAGGGGGGAGGGCCACGCTGGTCTTTCCGGTATAAGTAATGATAGACAAGGTGTCTTCCGGTCGCAAATGAGCAATCAGTTGCTTAAAGGCGACCCTTAGCAGGGGCAACTTGTCGGGACTGTTCATAGAGCCGGAGACGTCGATTAAGAGCACAATATTCCAGGGCTTCATGCTTTGGTCCAGTTCTTTCTCCGACTGCACCGCTACGCGCATCAGCCAATGCTCGGCATTCCAGGGGCAGGAACTGAAATCGGCGTAAGCCTTCAAAGACTGTCCCTGATAGCCTACGGGCAAGGAGTCATCAAAAGAAAAATAGTTGAGCATTTCTCCGATGCGGACGGCGGCTACCGGTACTTTTTTCCCTTTGGACAGAAACCGGCGGACGTTATTATAAGCCGCATATCCACCGTTCAACGTAAAAGCCGTATAGGGATATTGGTCCGTTTCTATCAACGGATTCTCCTTTTCTTTTTTATACGTTTCATTCCGGTAGGCCTGGATTTCGCCATCTAAAAAGGCGGAATCAGGAGCGTTTTCTGCCCGCCGAACCGCTTTTTGAGAGAATACTGACTGCACCGGAGCAATAAAAACGGGCAAAAAACCGTGGCCGGCCTCCGGGGCTAGTTTCATGGTCTGATAGCCGGGATGGGTTATTTTTAACTGCAGCGCTCCTTCTTGCGTGCCAATGCTAAACCGGCCGTCTGCGTTACTGACCACCGTGTCAGCACGGCTGAAGATGGCAGCGCCGGCAATCGATTCCCCTGTGTTTTTGTCCAATAAAATCCCCTTTAGCCAATGCTGTTGCGCGGTAGCCTGCGTGCTAAAGAAAATAAATATGAGTATCACCCCTCTGTACATGGCGATATGATTGAGCGCTTTCGTTTCCGAAATAATTATTCCTCGAGCTGGTAAATATGCCTCAGGTTTCTTCCCAGTCCATCGTAATCCAATCCATAGCCTACAATAAACTTATCGGGGATGGCGAAACCAAGATAATCCACTTCTACCGGATAAGTTCTTGCTTCTGGTTTTGACAGCAGCGAGGTGATCAACAGTCTGCGCGGTTGCTGGTGCCGGATTTGCGGAAGAAATTCATGCATTGTTTTCCCGGTATCCACGATATCCTCCAGGATCACTACCGTGCGATCATAGAGGTCATTTTCCAATCCGATGGAAGTAACTACCTGACCTGTGGAACGCGTTCCTTTGTAGGAAACCAGTTTAATGAATGATATCTCCGCGTCAATAGTGATCCAGCGAAAAAGATCAGCGGCAAATACGAAGGAGCCGTTAAGGATAGCCAGAAAGAGGGGATTGTTGTCTTTTAACTCTTCATTGATTTGGACAGCCAGGCTGCGGACGCGGTCCTGTATCTGTTTTTCCGGCAGGTACAGGTTGAATTTTTTGTCATGAACTTGTATCTTTTCCCGCTCCATGCAGTAGCTATTTTTCCGGTATCTGTAATTTTTGGCCCTTTTTAATAAGATCTCCGCTGAGGTTGTTTAACTGTCGGATGCTATCAACCCCCACATTAAATCTTTGGGAAATGCCATACAAGGTATCCCCTGATTTAACTTCGTAAACAAAGGTAGCATTTCTTTTGGAGTCGGTTGCATGCGTCACTTTCTTTTCCGGACGCAGGTTTTCGGAGGCCATATCGGAAGGCTCAGCGGTCGCAGCTGCCGCGGTATTTTTTTTATCTTTCGCGCTAAACAACCCGGATAACCAGGCAAAAAAGCCTCCGGACTTATGGGTTTGCGCTGCTTCTTCCTCCGCGGCATACCCTCTCAATACCAATGCAGTACCAGGCTGTGGCGGCCGGTCTCCCGTCAGATGATTTCTTTTCAGCAGCCATTTCAACCGGATGCCTTCTTCCTGGGCTATCTCCCGCCAGGTTTCGCCCGCCTGCACGACATGGGCCGCATGATCGCCCTTTTTTCGCTTTTTCTCCACGAAGACAAGCATGCCGCGGGGGAGCACGTCCGTTTGCAATCCGTTATACCGCAGCAATCTTCTGAGCGGAACATCAAACTCATGGGCGACGCTTATTAACTCGGTCCCTTCCGGCAAAAACAAAACGTCCCGCTTATTGATCTGAAATACATTCACCGGGTATTTCGCTTCCCCGGGCTGTATTTTCTCCTTAGCGGGCGCCGGCTCGTTTTCCTCTGGTTGCTCCTGTTGGATCTTTTTGTTTAATAAGGCAGCAAATTCATTTTCCGGCTGCTCTTCTTTGGATAAAGCGAGCCCCTGCCGGGAGTACTTGTTCAGGTCATATTTCTGTATGGTGGCGATGAGTTGCCGTGCATAACGATTGCTGGTAGCATAACCGGCTTGTTTGAGGCCGTACGCCCAGGCTTTATAATCCAAAGGATCGAGGAAGAATAGAAAGCTATACCGCTGGCTGCTTTTCAGAAAGTCAGAATGGTCTTCCCAGGAAGCCGCCACCGAAGCGTATTTTCTAAAACACTCGTTCCTGCGGTCGTCATGGTGAAATACGCGCGGTCCGGCCCAATCCGATTTACATTTGATCCCAAACTGATTGTTGGCGTGCAACGACAGCCAGGAAGAACCCGCGCCGGACTCCACAATACCCTGTGCCAGGGATATGGCCGCCGGGACACCCGTCCGCACCATTTCCCGCATGGCCAGCATCTTGTATTGATCTATATATGCGTCTACGTCTCCCTGCTGCGCGAAGGCGGGTTTTACCGGTAACAATCCCAATAATCCAATAAAAAAGATCAGATAATTGCTTCTCATGATTCTTTTATTTTTTCTGTAATACAAAGAGCCCGTCTCTGAAAGGCAATAACAAAGGGGTTACGCGGTCATCCGCCGCCACTTTTTGGTTAAAGCGGGCAATGGCGCCGCCATTTTTACTTCTGTCCTGCTCTGCCAACACCACTTCTCCATGATACAAAACGTTATCGGCCAGGATCAGCCCGCCCGGGTTTACCTTGTCTACCACCAAATCAAAATACCGGGAATAGTTGGGTTTGTCCGCATCGATGAAAACCAGATCAAAAGGACCGGGCAGGGCGGGTAAAATATCCAGGGCGTCTCCTGTATGTAAATGTATCTTGTCTTCCATACCCGCCTCCTTGAAATACCGCCGGCAGCGCTCCGCCAGCTCGTCATTAATATCGATAGTATGCAGGGCGCCTTTCTCCGCGAGTCCTTCTGCCAGGCATAAGGCGGAATAACCGGTAAAAGTGCCTATCTCCAAAATACTTTTTGGCTGCAGCAGCCGGGATAGCAGGCTCAGAAAACGTCCCTGCACCTTTCCGCTCAACATATTGGGTTGGAAAGTCTCAAGATGAGTCTCTTTGTCGATCTTTTTTAAAAGCGCGGACTCCAATCGGGTACATCGCTCCGCGTAACGGTTGATGTCTTCGGGGAAAATTTCGGGCATAAATTCAGGGTTGTTCTTCTTTGAAACGAACTTCAGGGCGGTTTAAGTATATCTGATCCGGCCGCCCCGCGCTTCGCTTATTGCACAAAGGTCTGAAAATTATGTTACAACGCGATTAAAACAGGGTCCCTTCTCCTAAAAACGGAAGCGGTTCATTTCCCAGACAGTTGAGCAAAAGCCTTGAAGTTTACTACTTTTGCAAAAACGATTTCAACATAGCATGAAAAATATTTTCTCTGGCGCGTTCAAAATAGGTATCCTGGGTGGCGGACAGTTAGGAAAAATGCTGCTGCAAAAAGCGCACGATTTTAATTTGCATATCGAGATCCTCGATCCTTCTGCAAATGCGCCCTGCCGGCATCTTTGCAACCGGTTTGTTGAGGGGGATATCACCGATTACGCTACCGTCTATAATTTCGGAAAAGACCTGGATCTTATCAGCATAGAAATCGAAAACGTGAACGCAGACGCCCTGGCGGCCCTTGAAAAAGAAGGCAAACGGGTTTATCCGCAGCCCTCGGTGCTGAAAACCATTCAGGACAAAGGTCTGCAAAAACAATTCTACCAAAAGCATCAGATCCCCACGTCTCCTTTTGTGCTGGTCGGTAATCGGGCTGACATCAAAGCAGTCTCCATCGATTTTCCGGTATTCCAAAAACTGCGTACCTCCGGGTATGATGGCTACGGCGTGCAATCCCTGGACGACAAAAATAAACTCGACCAGGCATTTGACGCCCCCAGTGTGTTAGAAAAAAGCGTTGAGCTGGACAAAGAGCTTTCGGTCATCGTGGCCCGAAACAGTAGCGGGGAGATAGCTCATTTTCCACCGGTAGCCATGGCCTTTAATCCCGAAGCCAACATGGTTGAATTCCTGTACGCCCCTGCCGATATTTCCTCAACCATTGAGCAGCGGGCCATTGAAATGGCCCGCACAATTATTGAAAAGCTGGAAATGGTAGGTTTGCTGGCTGTCGAGCTGTTTCTTTCCAAAACGGGGGAACTACTGGTAAATGAAATCGCCCCCAGGCCACATAACAGCGGGCATCAAAGCATAGAAGGCAACGTTACCTCTCAATATGAGCAACATTTACGGGCGGTATTGAATCTCCCCTTGGGGGACACCGCCATCCGGCAGCCTTCCGTAATGGTCAACCTGTTGGGCGAAAAAGGCCACCAGGGCAGAGCCGTTTATCAGGGCGTAGAAGAAACTTTGAAAATGAGCGGTGCTTATGTACATTTATACGGAAAATACGAAACAAGGCCTTTCCGGAAGATGGGGCATGTGACGATCATCGCCCCGACCCTGGAAGAAGCGAAACAAAAGGCAAAGAAAGTAAAAGAGACCTTAAAAGTAATTGCATGACAATGGAAGCAAAAGTAGGCGTAATCATGGGCAGCAAATCCGATCTCTCCGTAATGGAAGGGGCGGTAGAAGTGCTCCAAAAGTTTAATATCCCTTTTGAAGTACAGATCGTTTCAGCGCACCGTACGCCTGAAAAAATGCTGGACTACGGCTATAGCGCAGAAAAACGCGGATTAAAAGTCATTATCGCCGGAGCCGGTGGCGCCGCTCATCTGCCGGGCATGGTTGCCGCCACCTCTACCCTGCCGGTCATCGGCGTTCCCGTGAAATCCAGCAACTCTATAGATGGCTGGGATTCCGTTTTGTCTATCCTCCAAATGCCCGGTGGTGTGCCGGTAGCTACCGTCGCCTTAAACGCTTCTAAAAACGCAGGCCTACTGGCCGTACAGATCTTAGCGACTTCCGACAATAAACTGATGCAGGCGTATTACGCGTATAAAGAAGAACTAAAAGATAAGGTCGCCAAGATGAACGAAGAACTGGGATAAAGAATAACGGTTATTCAGTTAATCCTTCGCAAGGTAAGCACAAGGAGAGCCATAGGAGTACAGCGTTTTATCTTGTGAAGTTAACGTTTACCACCTAACTGCTATTCCCAGTCAATTTCTTAAATGCGGCATCAGTCCATTTGGAGATATCTGCTAATAAGTCTTTGTCAATAACCTTCGGCAGATAATCAATTATCTTAAAGCGGTCGAAGACCAAATGTACT
>CAYRJM010000088.1:0-10539 GCA_964424665.1 uncultured Chitinophagaceae bacterium | reverse complement strand
TGGTAGTGACCGAACTTTCCCAGCCATCCTGCTATCACGATATAGGGGATATGTAAGAACTGTGAAGGGAAGAACAGCCATAGCAGCCTGGATTTCCGGAAAAAACGGGCGACGGGTACCAAAAATACAAGCTCAACCAGGGTTTTGTAAATAATCATTCCCAGGCAAAGCAACCACAATACCGGGTAAAAGAACCCCGCTATAAAAAGCAACAGTAAGGACACATTCCATAGATAAACAAAAGCCAATACGGCGGTGATGCGTTTGTCTTCGTATTTATCCGCCTTAGACGCCCACCTGATTCGTTGTTGCAGAAAATCCTGTAGTCCTTCCGCCGGCAGTGTCCGGACGATAGCTTGTGGATGTTTAATAAAGCCTATGCCGTTAGGGAAGGCTTTATACATCTTGTACATCAGCAACATGTCATCTCCCGAAGCAATGCAATCTATCCCCTGATAACCGCCTACGCCCAGAAAGGCCCGTTTCTCATAAGCCAGGTTGGCTCCGTTACACATGGTGCCACAATGTAAACAGGTTGTAGCTCCGGTGATTCCCTGCATACTCAGGAAGTCCAGGGACTGGAATGCTTTAAAAAAGCTGTTTTCTTTATAGAAGGATACGGGGGCCGCAATAAACTTGAGGTGATGGCGCTCAAAAAAGCCGACCACCGTTGCTACCCACCTGTCGTTCATGATACAATCGGCATCTGTGGTAATGATAAGATCCCCTTTGGCAAGGGTCACGGCAGTTTCTATCGCTTTTTTCTTGTACGAATTGAGCACCTCCTGCCGGGGAATGTGATCCTGCAGATTGATCAGCCGGATCTTCGGAACCCCTGGTTTTTGTTCGGATATGTATTGCCCGACCAACCTGGAGGTGCGGTCCGTAGAATGGTCATCCACCACCAGGATTTCCAGGAGACCGGCCGGATATTGCTGGGCAAGTAAAGCGTCCATACAGGCCTCAATGTGTTTTTCTTCATTGCGCGCGGGAATAATAACCGAGACCCTGGTGGTACAGGGTCTGGTGGTGGATGCCCGGAAGGTCACCAACCGCTGCCATCCATAGCGGTACCATAACATCAACAGGCCGTATAATACGGCCATGACGATCACAATCGTGAAAATTATTTGCATAAATCCAACTTCATCTGCGGCTACCTATAACCAACAATTTTCTTTTACTTATGTTTTACCGGGTGTGCAAAGATAAGTATGGATCTCTTTTAACATAGGCTCATGAAGAAATAACAAATGGCCGGTGGAAAAAACAGATATTCCGGCCGGCGACCACATCTGTATCTCCTTTTCGTTGGGCGGCGGGATCAACCGGTCGTATTTGCCAAAATAGAAGTGGAGCGGAATACTGTTTTTAAACGGTTCATGCCCTGGTTTCAGCGTTCTGAAGCAGCGCCAGCATCGGTAAACCCGCTTTCCGGAGGACGGATCGGTGACTAATTCCTGCAGGTAAGTCGCCGCTGTTTTATTTACCCACCCGGCCCGCCTGCCGAGTTTTATTAGAAGGACGAATGCCTGAGGATTAAAGATGATTTTTTTGAACACCCATTGCCCGACACGTGTTCCGGTAGCTAGGTGGAACCAGGGGTTTTTCCGTAAACCTTCAGGCGCGGCCAACAGGAAGCGGTCGATAAGCAAGGGTGCCTGCTGCAACAAGCAGAGGGCCAGCCTTCCACCCATGCTGTAGCCCATTACACTACAGGATTTTACGGCTTCTTTTTGCAGAATGCGTCGTGTGAGGTCGACAAGATCATCCGCCGACAGCAAATCGTTACCCCAACGGGTTTCCCCATGAAAAGGCAAATCAGGAACAACGACCGTATAATCCTTTCCCAGCAGGCGTCCCAACGTGTCATACAAGGCGCCTGATTCTCCAAATCCATGAAAAAGAATCAGCACGCGCTTACCGTTGCCGTATCGATGAATATGGAGTTGGTTGGCGCGAAGGCTTATGGTGTACGTGGCAGACATCAGCGGCGTAAAGGTAAACACAAATGCTCTCTTGCAAGTTGCGGCCTTCCCGTAATGCCGCACAGCCAGGTGCTGCGACCTTTTCAGGCAGCATGCCAAACCAGCAAACCGTAAATTGGACATTCCCCATTCCGCTTTCTTTTCTTACCTTCGGGTGGTAATTTGATTATGTGCCTTAAGACCTATTGTGAACAAGTGACAATCGCCCGTTTTAATAAAAGATTATGCAAACCATATTAGGTGCAGGGGGAGCTATTGGAACAGCATTGGCCAAAGTACTTCCCGAATATACCGATCAGATCAGGCTGGTAAGCAGAGGGCCTGTTAAAGTTAACCAGGATGACCTGATTTTTGCTGCTGATCTCCTTCGTCCGGAGGCCGTTTCAAAGGCTGTGGCAGGCTCCGAGGTTGTTTATCTTACCGTTGGTCTTCCTTATGATGCCAAGCTATGGCAAAAGGAGTGGCCCGTCGTGATGAAGAATGTGATTGACGCCTGCCTCGAACATCACAGCAAACTGGTCTTCTTTGATAACATCTATCTGTATAGTTGTACGGATCTCAATCCGATGACGGAAGACAACCGTATCCACCCCTCGACCAAAAAAGGAAAAGTACGGGCGAAGATCGTCAAAATGTTGTGGGAGGCCGTAGACAAGTACGGGCTTGCCGCATTGATAGCCCGTTGCGCGGATTTTTACGGACCGGGGGTAAAAGATACCGGTATCCTGCGGGAAACCGTTATCAAGCCTTTGAGCAAAGGGGAGACCGCCAACCTTTTTGCCGCCGACCAGTTTAAACATTCCTATACCTACATACCGGATGCGGCCAGGGCTACCGCCATGCTGGGCAATACGCCGGAGGCCTACGGGAAAGTATGGCATTTACCCACCGCCGCAGACCCGCCCACCGGTAAAGAGTGGGTGGAACTGGTCGCTAAAGAACTGGGTACAAAGCCTAAATACCGGGTCATCAACAAAATGCTGGCCCGCATTATCGGCATTTTTATTCCAGAAATCAGGGAATCCGTAGAAATGTTCTATCAGTATAACAGGGATTATGTCTTTGACAGCAGCCGGTTTGAAAAACACTTTTCCTTCGCACCTACCCCGTATGCCGAAGGCATCAGAACGCTCATCAGGCAGGATGAACTGAAAAAATAACGCGAACCGGAGTGCTGCTGAAAAGAAAAGCGGCGGCTACACAATCGTTGAAAGGGGTAAGACCTCCCGGGACGCCCCCGGGTTTCAGGCGGATCGGGCAGCCCCGTTTTGCAGGCTCTCCGGCAGATGAAAAGACCTTCTTATTTTTGCCAAAAATCAGTGTTTTATCATGACCAACAGACAATTGTTTTTGCAACATGTGGCCCAGACTTCCGATGCTCCGCTGGCGCTGGAAATAGTGAAAGCGGCGGGTACAAAAATGTGGGACCAGTCGGGGAAAGCGTACCTGGACATGATTTCCGGCGTGAGTGTGTGCAATATCGGTCACAGCCATCCTCAGGTGGTAAAGGCCGTGCAGCAACAGGTGGAGAAGTACATGCACCTGATTGTTTACGGTGAATTTATAGAGTCCCCCCAGGTGCAGTACGCCACCCGGCTTACCGAAGCGTTACCCCCTTCCCTGAACAGCGTGTATTTCACCAACTCAGGGGCCGAAGCGGTGGAAGGAGCCATGAAACTGGCCAAGAGATTTACGGGGCGTACGGGGATCGCCGCTTTTAAAAACAGCTATCATGGCTCTACCCAGGGCGCCCTCAGCATACTGGGCGATGAATACTGGCGCAACGCCTATCGTCCGCTTTTACCGGACATCGCGCATCTCAGGTACAACAAGGAAGAAGACCTGGAACTCATCACTTCCCGTACGGCGGCCGTATTCGCCGAAACCATACAGGCGGAAGCCGGTGTTATCGTGCCGGACAAGACCTGGCTGAAGAAACTACGCCAGCGTTGTACGGAGACCGGTGCTTTGCTGGTTTTAGATGAGATACAATGCGGCATGGGCCGGAACGGTACCTGTTGGGCGTTCGAACAATTTGATATAGTGCCGGATATTCTGCTGCTGGCCAAGTCGCTGGGCGGCGGCATGCCGCTGGGGGCGTTTATAGCCGATAAGTCCATTATGCGGACCCTTACCTCTCAACCGGAATTGGGCCATATCACCACCTTCGGTGGTCACCCGGTCTCCTGTGCAGCGGGACTGGCTGCTTTTAACGTATTACGGGAAGAAGGGATAGTGGCCGCTGTTTTTGAAAAAGAAAAGCGGTTCAGAGAAAAGTTAAAGCATCCCGCCATTAAGGCGGTCCGCAGCAGGGGACTGATGATCGCGGTGGCGTTTGAATCCTTCGCGCTTAACAAAAGGATCATTGACAGTTGCATCAGCGGTGGCCTTATCTCCGATTGGTTTCTCTTTGCGCCCGATTGCCTTCGTTTAGCCCCTCCGCTGACGATCAGCGACGAAGAAATAGAAAAAGCGTGTGTCATTCTTCTGGAGGCCATCACAAGCAATACGTGAAGCAAAACCCTTATTTTTCCCTTTTGAACAATAGTTTTTCCCGATCCGTGGACGTCAAGATCCGGAGTAAAGCGTACTTTTGCAGGTTTGCTACCTCTATAACAGATTGATCATCAGTAAAAAAGCGAAGGAGCTACCTGATCCATAGATGCACGAGAAGATAAATATCGCCCTTGTTGGTAATCCAAATGGTGGAAAAAGCTCATTGTTCAACTCGTTAACCGGCTTGAATCAGAAAGTGGGGAATTTCCCGGGCGTAACCGTTGATAAAAAGACCGGCACGTGCCGGCTGAATGAAAAGTGGGTGGCCAATTTCATAGACCTGCCGGGAACTTACAGCCTGTATCCCAAAAGCGCGGATGAAATGGTTACCTATGACATCCTGCTTAACCCGGACAACAAGGATAGACCCGATATAATCGTTGTCGTCGCGGACGCCTCCAACCTGAAACGCAATTTGCTGTTCTGCTCACAGATCATCGACCTGAAGATCCCGGTGGTCATCGGGCTGACGATGATGGACCTGGCCAAGAAAAACGGGACGGAGATCGATCTGCAGGGGCTGGAAGTGGAGCTGGGCGTGCCCGTAGTGGCCATCAACCCCCGGAAAAACAAGGGAATCAGCCAGCTGAAGAAAACGCTCGTTCAGACCGCCGAAAAACAGTATAAAGCACCTTCCTTTTCCTTTGTGGAAGCCGCTCAATTAGCGCCTGAAGTTGTGCAGGGCGTAGCCGGGTTTGTGCCGGTTACCAGCCCGTACGCGGCCTTGCACATCGCCTCCAACGCGCGGGAGTTAAATTTCCTGAATGAGGGCCAGCAGCTGGCCATTCAAAACATCGTTACCGAAAGCAAGTTCAACAAGTCGAAGGCGCAGGGCGCGGAGGTATTGCAGCGTTACGACCGGATCAAGCAGATCATGTCCAATACCGTGGCGCAGCGTGATCCGCTTTATAAGACCCTGCTCACCGAAAAAATAGACAATATCCTGTTGCATCGCTTTTGGGGCTATGTCATTATGCTGTTCGTATTGTTGTTGATCTTCCAGTGTATTTTCTCCTTTGCCGCTTACCCCATGGATGCCATAGAACTCGGTTTTGCTCATCTCGGCTCCTGGCTGGGGGGTATATTACCCGCCGTATGGTGGCAGGACCTGCTGATTAACGGGCTTATCGCCGGCATCAGCGGTATCGCGGTATTTATTCCGCAGATCATGATCCTTTTCGGCTTTATTACCATACTCGAAGACACCGGCTATATGGCGCGGATCAGTTTTCTAACCGACCGCGTTATGCGGCAATCCGGGCTTAACGGCCGGTCGGTTATGCCGCTGGTCAGCGGAATCGCCTGTGCCGTACCGGCCATCATGGCGACCCGGAGTATTGAAAACAGGAAAGAAAGGCTGATCACTATACTCGTTACCCCGCTGATGCCCTGTTCCGCCCGGCTGCCCATCTATGTAGTGATTATCTCCCTGATTATTCCCAACACCTATTTCTTCGGCTTCCTCAGCCTGCAGGGACTTGTGATGATGGGGATGTATTTTGTCGGCTTCTTTATGTCCATGCTGGCCGCTTTTGTCATGAAATTTATCATTAAAGTTAAAGACAAGAGCTACTTCATCATGGAGTTACCGGTATATCGCATGCCGCGCTGGAAGAACATATTTACGACGATGATTGAGAAGGGACGCATTTTTGTCGTAGAGGCCGGGAAAGTCATCCTGGTGATCTCCCTCGCCCTTTGGTTTCTGGCCTCCTATGGCCCTGGTGATAAAATCGACCGGATCGAGCAGAAATACACCACCGCCATGGCGTTGCATCCAGATAAAACAGAAGAATTGCAACAAGCCATGCAGGGCGAAAAGCTGGAGAATTCCTACGCGGGTTTCCTGGGGAAAGCCGTAGAGCCGGCTATCCGCCCGCTGGGCTTTGACTGGAAGATCGGCATTGCCCTGATCACGTCCTTTGCCGCCCGTGAAGTATTTGTAGGCACTATGGCCACCATCTACAGCGTGGGTGAAGATCCCAACATCGGCCGCATGACCCTGACCGAAAAGATGGCCAGTGCGCGCCATCCCGACGGCTCTAAGGTGTTTACGCTGGCGACCGGGTTATCCCTTATGTTGTTCTACGCCTTCGCCATGCAATGCATGAGCACCCTGGCCATCGTCAGACGGGAAACCAAAGGATGGAAAATCCCGGCGATTCAGTTCGCTTATATGACCGGTCTGGCTTATATCTTCAGTCTTATAGCCTTTCAGCTGCTTCAGTAACAGCGTTCGATTGAAAAGATAGGCACACCGGTATGTTATAGCGCCCCGGCGGATGGTAAGCTCTCAGGTATTCCTTTTTGATTGACCCATATAAAAGCAGGCAGGGTACCCGGTACCCTGCCTGCAGCCAGTTTGTTGTTATCACTTAAACGCGTCCACCGTCAACCCGCTGTTCACCTCAACGGAATCGATGGTCATGTCCAGGGTCATGGGACCCGACTTGGATTTTATCTTTGAAGGAAACATGATGCCGTCCACGGCTTTGTAATCACTCATGTCGGAGATCTGTTGCATTTCCTTTTTGGGCGTTTTTACGGTTGTCACCTGTCGCAACTCCAGGCCCGTTTTCGTATCGAAGTAATAAGTTGTCGTCTTGTCCGAAGCATCCGTCACCTTCACGGTATACGCCTCCTTGCCGTTGATGCTTTCGATGCCCAGCAGTTCCAGTTTGTGCTTTCCGTCCAGGAAGGTCGTTTCCGGAAAGGGGTTGGCTTGTTTTAAGAAGTTCCGCTTTTTGTCGGCACTCAGTGGCATATCCTGCCCCATGCGTTTCATGCTTACGCTGTCGCCATTCACGGTGGTCTTGATTATCGTCATGTTGCGGGAGGGCAGCGACATCGCCATGAGGTAGTGATCCGGCAACAGGTACTTTTGCTCGATTGCTATGGCTTGCCCCTGCATTTCGGCGCTGGCTTTTATCGACAGGTCCTTTACAGCTTCCAGCTTTTCTCTTCCGCCTATGGCGTCAATGTATTTGTTGATAACATCTGCGGCAGTAACATCCTGGGGCGCTGATTTATTTACCGGGGCTTCTACCGGATTGCCATAAATATCCACGTACTGTATCCGGCCGTACTTGTCCAGGGAATCGGCGAACATTTTCGCGTTGCCCACCAGTACCACGTTGGCGTGTTCCGGGGTAATGTATTCCCGGGCTACTTCCTGTATCTCGCCTGCCGTAACAGAGTCGATGCTTTTGAGGTAGTTTTTGTAATAGTCCTTCGGCATATCATAACGCGCTATATTCAGCGCGAATTGGGCGATTCTCGATGGCCTTTCCAGCGAGAGGGCGAAATGTCCGGAGATGACGTTTTTCGCGCTGTCCAGTTTGGCGGCGTCAACCTCGTCATTTCGGATACGGTTCAGTTGAAACATAAAACGTTGGAGGGCGCTGTCGGTCACGGCCGTGCGTACGGCGGCCGAGGCGGAAAACGAGCCAACCAGCGGGTCGGAGTTGACCGAAGAGTAGGCGCCATAGGTAAAGCCATACTTTTCCCGTAAATCCTGGAACAACCAGCCGGATACCCCTCCGCCCAGCACCTGGTCCATCAAACGCACGGCGAAATAATCCGAAGCTCCCGGCTTCAGTTCAATAGGCGTGGTGATGTCGATGTTGGTCTGCACGGCGGATGGCCGGTTCGCGATATAGATCGTCGTCTGTTGAGGCTTCTGGGGCTGCGCGTATTTCGCGTCGGGTACCGGTCCGTCTTTCCATGCTCCCAGGTATTTATCTACCAGTTCTTTGGCGTGTTCCGTGCTGATGTCTCCCACAAACGCCATGTAGGCGATGTTGGGCTTCCAGAACGTTGCATAATAGCTTTTGAGGTCGTTAACCGTGATGTTTTTAACCGTTTCGGGAGTCTCTATTTCGCCGTAAGGATGGGACTTTCCATAGTTCACTACTTTTACTACGTTGTGCATAATGGAACCCGGATCGTCTTTTTCCGCCTCCAGGGAGGAGAGGGCGCGGGTCTTCACCTTCACCAGTTCGGAGTCCCGGAAAGCAGGGTGGAGGATGACATCCGAAAAAAGGGCGAATAGCTGATCAAAATTTTTGCTCAGCGAGGAAGCGGAGGCGCCGCCGCTGGAGGTGCTTACACTCCCGCCCAGGAAGTCGATGGCCTTATCCAGTTCAGCCTTGCTTTTGGTCTGGGTACCCCTTCTCATCATGGATCCGGACATCCCGATGTATCCCACTTTGTCGTTTTCCATGATCGGATCTTTCTTTAAGATCAGGGAAACCGTAACGCGGGGTACTTTGTGACTCTCCACCACAAAAACTTTAATGCCGTTGTCGGTAGTAAAACTGGCGGGTGTGCCAATGTTGATCTCTGGGGCGGGGCCCGGCGCCGGCGCGTGAGACCGGTCTATTTGCAGCTGGCCGTAAGCGGTAAAACTCAGTAAGAGCGTCAGTAAGGAAATAAAATATTTCATCCGTTTGGTTTTTTATGTTTTTAATGGTCGGATGGAACGCCGCATGCAATCATTCCAATGTGTGATAGGTTTACCATGCTTCGTTTCATCGTAATTAATTTTTTACAATCAGCTAAGCTTAGCCTTTAGCAGTTTCTTGGGGTTTGGGCAGGTAATACAGGATAATGCGGTTGTCATCCTGCAGGTATTTATTGGCCACCCTTTTCACATCTTCCGGCGTTACCTTTTTGTAGCGCTCCAGCTCGGTGTTGATCAGGTTGGCATTCCCGAAATATACCTCATAGTTGGCCAGTTGTTCGGCGATGCCAAGCTGGGTATCAAAATGCCCGATGTAGCTCGTCTCAATCTGGTTCATTACTTTTTCAAACTCGCGGTCACCGACCAGCGTAGATTTTATCTTATTAATCTCTTCATCAAACCCCTTCTGCAGCGCTTCCGGATCCACTCCGGAATTTACGATACCCAGGTTGATGTAAGCACCTACGCTCTCCATCGACAGCGGGATGGAAGCCACCTGCAACGCCAGCTCTTGCTTATCGATCAGATCCCGGTGCATGCGGGACGAGGATCCCCCGCTCAGTATGCCGGACAATACCTGGAAAGCATAATAGTCCGGCGTCCCCTGTACCGGCCCGCGGTAAGCTTCTATTACCGCCGGCAGCTGGATGTTATCATACACGGTGTCCACATGATTGGCCACGTCGCCTAAGGGCTGGAGCTGGATCTCGGGGCGGGGGACCGTATGCTCGCTCTTGGGAATGGGACCGAAATAGGCTTTTACCAACTGGCGGGTGCTGTCCAGGTCAATGTCGCCGGCTATAGAAAGCACCGCGTTGTTGGGAACATAATAGGTTTTATAGAAATCTATAAAGTCCTGCAATTTAGCCTGGTTCAGGTCATGCATGGTACCGATCGTGGTCCATTCGTACGGGCTGCCTTTAAACAGGCGGCTGCAAACCTCCTTTAGAATAGTGCCATAAGGCCGGTTATCCACCCGCATCCTTTTTTCTTCTTTGACCACTTCCCGCTGGGTGTTTACGCCCACCGGTTCTATCTTGGCGTGCATCATCCTTTCGGATTCCAGCCACAGGCCCAGTTTCAACTGGTTGGAGGGCAGGTTCTCATAATAGAAGGTACGGTCGAAGGAGGTGTTGGCGTTCAGCTGACCGCCCGCGTTGCTGACGTACTTCATGAACTTTCCGCGGCCGATGTATTTGGAGCCTTCGAACATCAGGTGTTCAAAAAAATGGGCAAATCCGCTTTGCCCCGCTTTCTCATTTTTAGACCCTACATGATAAAGGACCGTTACCGCCACTACGGGCACGGTCGTATCCTGATGGAGGATCACCTTCAGGCCGTTAGGAAGCGTATATTTGGTAAAAGAAATTTTCTGCTGTTGTCCCGCTGCGGTTATCACGACCAGGAGCAACAACACCAGGGTAGCGCTAAATTTTCGCATTGAACTTTAGTTTTGGTGTAGTGAAATGAAAAAATAAAAGTACAGAAAAATGGACATTCCAGCCAAAATTTTCTTAGAAAGCCACGGTTTGG
>CAYRJM010000087.1:0-11368 GCA_964424665.1 uncultured Chitinophagaceae bacterium | reverse complement strand
ACGCGGTGGGATCAATAACGGCAGCATATACATTAACCGTTCCGGTGTACGGGCTGTTGTCGGATGCTTTGACCACCCCACCGGCCGGTAAAGTGACACTGCCCCCGTCCCCCAGGTTCACCGTGCCGCCAGAAGAGCCGGTTACCGTTCCAACCAGCGTCTTTTTCAACAACTTAATTCGCTGGTAGTTGACCCCTGGGGTAGCGGCAAACGACTTGACTATTTTAAAATAGCCCGCTTTTTCGCCCGTAAGCAACGACGCTCTTCTATCGAGCGAAGCCTTATCCATTCTGAAATAACCGCGCGCATCAGTCGTAACGGTTTGGGAACCTACCGAAATGGTTACGCCGGCCACAGGCTGTCCGTTTTCGTCAAAAACATTCCCTTGCAGGGGCGCGGTTATAGGCGCTGCGGCTGTGGAGATAACCGGAGGCTTTATGCTTGATTTTTCGTTACTCAAATCTTTCTTACAGCCCAACGCAAAAGACAGGCAGGCCACGAGGAGGACGGGTAAAAATGATCGCATGGGAAATCTTTTAATAAGATAATCTTCAAAGATATGTTTTTTTTTAAAACGAGGTGTTCCCCCCTGCTGTCCAGCAATTCAAAGCGAGTTTCTTTTTTTTGGCTTATCATTCCAAGATCGGAGGTGGGCGGACGAGTTTCCCTCACCAGGTATACCCGGAGATTCTTTGGACCGGTATCCCCCTGAGCAGCCGGCAGCGAATAATATCCGGTGACGCTTAAACATTACCAGCCCGCTTTGTGTTGAAACCTGAAGTGGAAGCCTCCGGGGCCGGACTGTCCCGAAGGGACCCTTTGAGATGCGCGTCACAATTGGCTGGCTGAGCTCGTAACCGTTTGCCCTGCTGGCTTCTGTCGGTTTTCAACAGGCTGTGTATAACCTTCTCTCTGAGATTAGAATAAGATAATTAATATTGCAGTTCGCCTCTCCCTGAGGCGACTTTCACCAACATAAAACTGTTTTGCCATGGGACTTTTTGATAAGAGAATCAACTACAAACCTTTTGAATACCCGGAAATACTTCAATTTACAGAGGCCATTAACCGAACCTTCTGGGTCCATTCCGAAGTGGATTTTACGGCCGACACTCAGGATTTCCACTCCCACCTGACCAGTGAAGAGCGCAGTGCCGTAAAAAGGGCGCTGTTGGCTATCGCGCAGATCGAAGTCGCGGTAAAGTCCTTCTGGGGCAACCTGTATCACCACTTCCCCAAGCCGGAACTCAATGGCCTGGGCAGCACGTTCGCCGAATGTGAATTTCGTCATTCTGAAGCGTACTCCCGTCTTGTGGAGGTATTGGGTTACAATGACGAATTTGCGAGCCTGGTAGAAGTACCGGTTATCAAAGAACGCATCGATTACCTATCCCGGGCGCTGAGTACGACCAAATCGACCGACAAGAACGAGTACAGCATGGCGCTGGTCCTGTTTACCATTCTCATCGAAAACGTTTCACTGTTTAGCCAATTTGCCATCATCCTGGCGTTTCCCCGTTTCAAAGGCTGGATGAAGAATGTCAGCAATATTATCTCCTGGACATCCATAGACGAGCAGGTGCATGCCAACGCCGGCATCTTCCTGATCAATAAGATAACGGAAGAGTATCCCGAGACCATGGGAGCGGAAGCCAAGGCCCATATCATAGAGATGGTCAGAGAATCTATTGAAATAGAAGAAAGAATTATCGATTGGATATTCGAAGCGGGCGAACTGGACATTATTCATAAAAAAGACCTCGTCAATTTCATCAAATTCCGGGTAGACGAAAGCCTGAACAGGATCGGGTTGCCCGCCCAGTTTAATGTAACCTCCGAGCAGTACAAACCCATGAAATGGTTCGAAGAAGAAGTTTTTGCCAACAGCCTGGACGACTTCTTTGCCAAACGCCCTGTAGATTATACCAAGCATGACAAAAGCATTACTGCAAACGACCTGTTCTAACCCCTCAAAAAACGCACATACCTAATGGAGACAATGTTTGCCACAGAACCCGTAAGAGAAAAATATTGGTGGAAGAATGCCGAAAGCGAGCAAAATTTGAATCGCGGTTACCTCCTAAAGGGAGAGACCGTTGAAAAAGCCATTGAACGAATCTGTACGGCAGCCGCCCGTCGCTTATATAAGCCGGAACTGGCGCCCGCTTTCCAGGAGATGATAGAACGTGGCTGGATGAGCCTCAGTTCACCGGTATGGGCAAATATGGGGACCGAAAGAGGACTGCCTATTTCCTGTTTCAACGTACATATTCCGGACAATATCGAGGGCATCACCCACAAACTGGGGGAGGTCATCATGCAAACCAAACTGGGAGGAGGCACTTCCGGTTACTTTGGCAACCTCCGCGGCAGGGGAAGCGCGGTTACCGATAACGGAAAGAGCAGCGGAGCGGTAAGCTTTATGCGGCTATTTGATACGGCGATGGATACGATTTCCCAGGGGGGGGT
This sequence comes from uncultured Chitinophagaceae bacterium, assembly GCA_964424665.1. Taxonomy (GTDB): domain Bacteria; phylum Bacteroidota; class Bacteroidia; order Chitinophagales; family Chitinophagaceae; genus FW021-bin31. The sequence goes on along the minus strand of CAYRJM010000087.1, from coordinate 8,899 downwards.
ACGCCGGGGCGCTTTCGCGGCTTACCTGGATATTGACCATCCGGACATCCTGGAATTCCTGCAAATAAAAAACATCGGTCATCCCATCCAAAATCTGTTTTCCGGGGTCTGCGTACCGGACTACTGGATGCAGGACATGATCAATGGCGATACCGCCAAACGAGAAGTGTGGGCGCGGGTATTGGAATGTCGCCAGCAAAAAGGACTGCCCTATATCTTCTTCACAGATAATGTAAATAAAAACAAACCGCAGGTATATAAGGACCTCAACTACACCATCAACGCCAGCAATCTGTGCTCGGAGATCATGCTGCCGTCCACAGAAAATGAATCGTTCATCTGTTGCCTGTCCTCCATGAACCTGGAGATGTACGACGAGTGGAAAGACTCCGACGCGGTAAAACTGGCTATCTTCTTTCTGGATGCCGTCTTGCAGGAATTTATTGCCAAAACGGAGGACAACTATTACCTGGCCAATGCCCATCGTTTCGCCAAGAGACACAGGGCGCTGGGATTGGGTGCGCTAGGCTGGCATTCTTACCTGCAAAAAAACATGATACCGTTCGAAGGAATGGAAGCCAAACAACTGACGACCAAAATATTTTCAGAAATAAGAGAAACGGCCGATAAAGCCACCCAGGAGCTCGCCCGTATATACGGAGAGGCGCCTTTACTTAAAGGGTACGGCCGCAGGAACACCACCTTGCTTGCTATTGCGCCGACAACTTCCTCATCCGCTATACTGGGACAGGCTTCTCCGGGCATAGAACCTTTCAGCAGCAACTATTATAAAGTGGGGTTATCCAAGGGCAACTTCATGCGGCAAAATAAGTACCTGAAAGAATTGCTGAGCAAAAAGGGAATAGACAATGAAGATACCTGGCGCAGTATCATGCTGAACCACGGAAGCGTCCAGCACCTGGATGACCTTACTCTCGAAGAAAAAGCGGTGTTCAAAACCTTTAAAGAAATCTCCCAGTTAGAGATAATTCAACAAGCTTCTATTCGTCAAAAGTATGTGGATCAGTCCCAGAGCCTGAACCTCAATATCCCTTCTTCCCTGCCGATAAAAGAAGTGAACAAGCTGATAATAGAAGCCTGGAGGCTGGGCGTAAAAACGCTGTATTATCAACGCAGCCAGAGCGTGTCCAAGGAATTGGTTACGAACCTGATGGTTTGTAAAAGCTGCGAGGGGTAAAAAAGGTGTTATTTTTTCCGGGGTGCCTGCAGCGGATTTTCGCCGTATGCCTGTCGCGGCAGGGATACGGCTGGCAACTTGTTTCTTCGGTGACTTACCGGGTTTCAGCACCCTGCCGCCACAGCCCGGTCCATTACTTCCTTACCGTAAAAGTAAATACACTGCTGCCTGCGCGCCCCTTACCGGTAATGCCATTAACCACCACCACGTACTTGCCCGGCAGATCAGAGGTGTAAAACGTGCATCCGGCATGACCGGAAGAATCGGATGACAACACCGGCGACCAGTACAAGGCGTTTCTGAAATCGGGGATACGCGAAGAGAGGCGCTCTGACTCGGGACTATAAAAAATCCTTTGCCTTTGCAATCCATCATAGTCCAGCACGATAGCCTGTGGATCCAAAGGATAATCTTCCAGCACCCCGTCATAAGTGGTCAGGCTCACGATGCCATCCGCCACTACCGGGCCGTAAAAATACCTGCCCGCGACTACTTCTATCTTTTGTACTTTCAGTGGATCATAGGCCATAACCTTGTCGATGTCAAATACCGGGACTCCGTCGAACAACACCAGGGGATCATCCTCAAACAGCGTGGCTGAGATGTGCTGGTCAAATGCAAACAAGGCATTCATCACTTTGAGGTGATAGTGCTGCCTTTCTTTCCGCACGGCTACTTCCATTACATACTCGCGCAATACTTCCTCCATGGTTACATAACGCGTATAATTATCCAGAAGATACGTTTTATAGGGCTTTCCATAAAAAGCGGTGGTATCCACGCTCTCCTGGAGCCACTGGTTTATTTTGTTCTCCTGATAGGCCTTAGTCACCTGCATCCACAAATTATGCGAACGTAACAGGTCTGTATATTCAGGCGTAATCCGAAAACCTCCTGATGTCGCTGTATATTTTTCTGAAAACGGATTCAGTAATTTTATTTCATCATTCCGGTCCTTGGAATGCGGATTCGTCCGCACAACCACCTGGCCGGGGCCGTAAAAACCTTTCATGTTGAAAAATACGTCTCCGGCGGTATTGCTCTGAGAAGCGAACAGCCGCACATGCTTCCCCGGGATCGCCAGGTAGACCAGGGCTCCGGACACAGGTATGCCTCCGTTTGTCACTTTCCCGCTGGCCACCGGTCCGGAAAGCTCCGGCGCATACTCAAAGGTGGGGGCGCCTTTCTGCAACACTTCCTCCCAGTCAAAACGGCGCCAGCCCTGGGTAAGCATTAAATTGTCCATGGCCTGGCTCTGACCATTTTGAAAATAAAAGGAGGGATGGGCTACATCGCCGGTCAGTTCCGAGCTGAGCCACAAATAATTAAAGAGGTTACTTTCTTCAACGGTTTGCAGGCTATCCAGCCGATACACGGATACCGTCATCGCCGCCGGTACGGCTTTTCCGTTCTCATCGGAAGTATTCAGCGCAAGATTTACTTCACTTCGGGTAGCATATTGCCTTTTGTTTGATTGCCCTTGAATATTCAGTTTCTTGCGGACCGGTTTAAAGTATAAACGTTCGCAAACCGGCTGCTGCTTGCTGTTGAAAAGGGTAATCTGTGAAATACCTGCGCCTAGCTCATCCTTGCTTACTGCCATTTCAGCTTTTCCGTCAGCTAGCGATAAGGCGTCGGCAACTTTAACGGAAGCCCTGGTATGAATAAGCAGAAAGGCCCTTTGTTCAACAGGAATATTGGTCTGCACATTAATCTTAATCCTCCCGGCACCACCTTCTTCCACATGCAATACGTATCCCTCGTTGTAGGCCACAGGCAGGTCTTGCGTGATAGTTTGCCCGTCAGGGGTTCGAATAACCGCCTGGTACAGATCGCCCTGGCGGGGCGTAAAAGAAAAACGTCCCATACCGAATTTCAAGGGCTGAAAATGTAAAATACTGTCCTTACGCTGGTCCACAACCACGCCTTTAAAACTTACGCCTTTCCCATTTTGATCAGTCACCTTAAAGGCCACGGTGCTTTGCAAACCATTTACCAGGTTTCCTCCTTCGGGGAAAAAATGAATTTCATAGGCCGCTAAACTGTCTGCCGCAGGAAGGTCATTGCTGAGGGTTGTATTAACGATCGTAATCTTCTTATGAAAATAAAAAGCAGGCGGAAAATTTTTCATCCAGCTGGTATATGCCCTGAAGGTGTAACTGCCGGAGTGTATCGTAACAGGCAGCGCAAGCGAACCACTTTTATCTTTGTCCAGCGCAACTTTTGTCTGCAACACCGGAATATTGCTTTTATCCAGCAGTTCTACATAAGCTACCTGACTAAAATCAAAAGGCGTATTGGTTGCACCGTTTATATCAAATATTTTAAACCACAGTACCTCTCCGGCCACGTAAAACGCTTTATTGGTCTGTACAAATAATTTTTCCTGGAGATCACTTTTCCTGTACGCCTCAAATTTCGCTTCAATACCCGTTGGCCCCTTTTGCTGGGCAAAAACCGCGTCTACGGATACCATGGACAGCAGAACAAATAAAAAATAAAATTGTCGAAAAATGTGCCTATCGTTTATACGCATTATGTGATCTTTTAGGGCCAAAAGGGAGGTTTGGTAGTGGTTCCACGGATGGTACAGTCGGCGCAGGGTCTCGGTGCAGTTGCATAACCTATAGGTTCCGGTCCGCCCCTTCCCAGTACCGCCTCCAGTGGCACATTATAGCCGCTTGATAAATAATAAGCCAGGGAATCGGGAATATTTGGAACGGTATCTAATTCACAGAATTGCGGTTGGTTCCAATCATAAGGCAGCTCGTCATTATCAATAAAAATCCGTCTTTCAGCAACGGACCTTGCCCCCACATAGCCGATAACCGGTTCGTCCGGATCGGTTATACACTGAATATTCCCCCTGACTGTTGAGGGTTGGGGCGCAAAGATGGTCCCCATTTCTTCGGTATTTTTTTTCATGCGCTGCCAAAATTCAAATTCATCTTTACTTAAGGAAAACACTTTTACTTTTGTACTGTATAAAACACTTAACTTCTCATTATGCACGGGAATGAACCCTAACCGCGCCCTGGAAAGACTGTTGTCGCTCAGCTTCGCGGTATTGCCAATTAATATCCTGTTGGAGGCGTCGGACCGCCAGCAAACATGGACCTGTTCTTCAGGCGTGCGCCGCACCACGGTAGTCTCCGGCACAATGTACCGGTATCCGGATATAAGCGGCGTATGGAATTCCCAGGTCTCCCGATACGTCCAGCGATAATACCTTGTTACATCTCCCGTATTATAAGAATCAAAATAAACCTGTACCCCATCATTTTGCAAATCCCAGTATACGCTGTCTATAGCAGGCGCGGGTACTACCGAAACAAGCGAGGATACATATTCCTTATCGCCCGTATTGATATGCAGAAGGTATTTACGCGCATCATCAATAGGCAATATTACCCCTCCGTATTGCCCGTTCACCAATTCTGGCAAATTGTACGTGTTTCCCTGGTCATCTTCTACCGTTACTTGTGCGCCCAATTCATAAATGGGAGGCGTCACCCCGCCTATAGGCGCGTAACCCGTGTCCCTTATGCTGCGGGTCCGCGAAAGCGTAAAAGTCGTTGGCCCGCCCCCTGCATTAATAAACCCTTCTACTACAAGATAATGGGCTTCGGTCGCCATCTGTGGGGGCGTAAACGGCTCCCTGCATTGCCCTGAAAAGAAAACAAGTGCGGCGAAAAATAAAACTATTTTGAAATCGGCTCTCATTAAAATCTTATATTAAAGGTTACAAATGGAATAGCGCTCCCGAATATAGAAAGCTTATACCCTTTTACTCTTCCGTTTTCCGAAACGAAATAAATAGAATAAGGATTTTTACGGCCCAGGACGTTATAAACACCAATAGTCCAGGAATTATGGGTCCTCTGGTGTACTTTGGCATTGCCTTCGATATTCATAGAGAAATCAGTACGCACGTAATCGGGTATACGGTATTGGTTTCTCTTTGAATACAATACCCTTCCGGAATTGCCATAATCATACATGGCTATCGGGTAGGTAATCGGACGACCGGTCGCATACACCACATTCAAAGAAACACTGAACCGGTGGGACAGGCGGTAGTTACCAATAAAATTAAAACTATGCGGCTTATCATAAGAAGCCGGGTAATACGCCCCGTCATTGATCTGTTCGATGGCATGTGGATCATCCATCTTTAACAGGGCCCGCGAATATGTATAGCTCATCCAGCCGTTGAGTTTTCCAAATTTCTTTTTTATCATCAGCTCTATGCCATAATCCAGCCCCTGCGTATTGACCAGATCCGTTTCGATATGGTGATTCATGGTCAGTACCGCGCCGCTTTTATAGTCCGGATAATTTTTCAGTCTTTTATAATAAACCTCTACGGAAGTTTCAATAGAATTGTCTTTAAAGTTTTTATAGTAACCTAAAGAAAGCTGGTATCCTTTCTGTGGTTTCAGGTTCGGATCACTCAGCTTCCAGGTGTCGGTAGGAGAAATAATAGTCGTATTAGAAAGCATATGAATAAACTGATGCATGCTGTTGAACGACACTTTTATAGAAGCGTTACCAGGCAGGAGATAGCGCAGGGAAGCCCTGAAATCCGGCCCATGATAAGTTTTGATAAGCTCGTTTTTCCCGTAATGAAGCGTATCCCGAATAGTGGCCACTTCCCGTGGCGCGTCAGACGGATAGGTAAAAATCGTTTTCGGACCAAGATAATTATACAGGGAATAACGGATTCCGTAGTCTAATGCCAGCTTAGGAGAAATAGTAAAATGATCCTCCAGATACAATGCGGATTCCAATGCATGTTCGTCTTCCAGGTAGTCAGGCACGACCAGTGATCCTTTTCCTTCCGGGATATAGGAACCCGGATGCAATTGGTATAAAATCGAGCTCAGGCCAAATTTAAGGGTGTGGCTGTTGCTAACCACGTCTGTAAAGTCGGCGTTTATATGGTATTGGTCAATTCCAAAACTAAGCTTGTAGGAGTCAAGTTTATTTTCTTCACCGGATAACCGGTATTGGTAATGATCGTAGCCCGCCATAAAAACACCATACATCTGGTCATTAAACTGATGTTTCCATTTCAGGTTGGCGTTCCTGTTTTGATAGCCATAGACCGTATCACCGGAAAGGTTAAAATGGTCCTGACTGAGATACCCGGTGAAATACAAATTGTTTCTGTCATTTATCTTATGAGATATGCCCAGCGTGCCATCATAAAACGAAGCACCCGCCTCGCGATACTGTTCCGGGAGATATCGCATCAGCCAGTCCGAATAGGTCGTGCGGAAGCCGGCAATAAAGGAAGTCTTGTCTTTAATAAGGGGTCCTTCGAGATAAACCTTTCCGGTAAGTGGGCCTATTCCTGCAGAGCCTTTCAGTTCCTTTTTATTGCCTTCGTTGGTAACGACGTTCAAAACGGAGGACAAACGCCCGCCATAGCGGGCCGGAATATTACTTTTATACAGCTCAACTTCTTTCACAACATCGGCATCGAAGGCGGAGAAAAAACCAAAGAAATGGGAGGGATTGTAAATCGTGTTCCCGTTGAACAAGATGAGGTTCTGATCGGTGGCACCGCCCCGCACGTTGAAACCGGTAGACGCTTCTCCCGCGTTCAACACCCCGGGCAAAGCCAGTACCGCCCGGAGGATATCTACTTCTCCAAACACCGCAGGGATTTGTTTGATTGCTTTAATACTCATTTTGTTCAGCCCCATCTGGGTGCTCTTCACGTTCCTGGATTTTTCGGCATTCACTTCTATCACCTTCAGCGGGATGATCCGCTCTTCCAGATGAATATCAAAGCGGCCGTTGGAATACAGCATTACATGCCGTTTGGTATCAAACATGCCGATGGCTCTTAAATACAAAAGATGCCTGCCCCGAGGCAGCGTCATGGAGTAATACCCGTATTGATCGGTCACCGCTACTACTTCCGGTTCCTTTGTCCGGACGACAGCACCCGAAACCGCTTCTCCCGTCTTTTGATCATAAACATATCCGGCAATAGTCGCCTTTCCCTTTCGGATATGGTTTGTCTGCCGGCCTACGGGAAATAATTTATTTTCTACCGCTATTACGCGGCCCTGCCGCTCTTTCCTTTTTTCCGGCTCAGGCGCCGTTGGCGTACCGCTTGCCCCCGGTGTTTCCTTTGCTATAAAAACGGTGTCGTCCTTCGCACCGAAAAAGCCGGGAGGCAGACCCGTATGAATTGCAGTATTTTTAGTGATGAAGACCATATAATTATCAATGGCAAAATGCAGCTTCCCGGATTTTAAATGAAATGCCTTCCGCAACACCTCAGCCAAGGGCTCCTTCTGCACATTGACGTCCACCATTACGCTATCTACATCGCGGGCCTCATAATAAAAATGATAAGGGGTTGTCGCTTCTATTTTTTGTACAAACTGAATAAAGGGCAAGTGAAAGTCACCTGAGATAAGCGTATCTTTTTTCTGCTGGCCAAAAGAAAAGGAATACTGGAAGATACCGGTAAAAAAGATGATGTAAAAAAGTTTACGATGCATTATTTTTTTGTCTTGTTATAAAAAATCACGGCTTGCCTGATTGCCTGTTCTCGCTCCTGGCTGAAGTAAATATTACGCTTCCGTAAGTAACGGCGAATCTCCCGTCTCTGCTCTTTTAGCGCTTTTAAGACAGAATGCCTGGTTCTTACCTTATAATATTGATGGCCTCTTTTGATATAATACAGGTTTTGAGCACGAAAAGAACGCGTATCGCCGGAACTAACCGGTATTTGAACCGACGTCTTTCTTTTTGCCAGCAACGCTACCGGACTCGCTTCTACCAATTGCTCATAATAACCGGGAGGAGGGACGTCCCCGCCTTTGGGCTGCGTTGCATCAATATGAATAAAACGAAGAGAATCCAGGGTAAACCAGCCTACCTCCTTTTGATTCAAAAGAATGCGGTAAAGGCCGTTGGCGCTTTTCAAAACCAGTTGGTCTTTCAAGATATCATACAGCAAAGAAAGGTGAGAATACACGTTACCTTTAAATAAAACGCTGCCCGAGTGCCAGTCAGCAGTGGGGTAAAAGGGATCTCCGGTGGCAGGCAATATAAACGGAACATATTGGTATCCCTGATACACGGGAGAATTAGGCCCGGAAAATTGCTTCTTGTATACCGCAGTAGCCCGTGCGATCTGCATGTCATGCCAGTTCCCCTCCTTCTGCTGTGCAGAAAGGAGACTGCTTTGTATAACCAAACCTGTCAATAGGAGCCAAAATAGGTTAAGCTTGGGAGGTTTATTTCTCGGAATTCTGCTCATTGTCAATGCAATGTAGGACAATATATACAAATTGCTCTCTTTTTAATGACAACAAAAAGAAACAAAACGTTGCATAGGGGATAAAATTTAGCCGTAAACCAAAGTTCCGTTTTTGCGTATCTCATCCAGACGCAATGATTCGGCCACTCGGAGCTTGGGGACAAGAAGCCCGAAGTCTATGCAACTCATGACGTCCTCGTGTCCCCTATTTGCGGCGCTGCTGACGGGAATTAGAAATAAGGACTAATGCATTGCGGCAGTTTCCCGAAAATACGGTGACATCCTGCCCCGGCGACTGCACGATAAACCGAAGGGCATTGCTTAAGACATTATAAGTATTACTCGCAAAATGAAGTACTTGTGCTTCCCCTTGTTGTAATAATCCGGCTAGAACTAAGGGTCATCCACTTTTGCTT
>CAYRJM010000086.1:0-11438 GCA_964424665.1 uncultured Chitinophagaceae bacterium | reverse complement strand
GGGACAGCTGGACCAAAACCTATACGGCCGAACCACCGCTCTGGTTTCATGATATTTTCCGAAAAGACGGCAGTCCGTATATCGCAGCGGAAGTGGCGTTTATCCGCGATATAACCGGTGCCGGCACGACCGAATAGGCCTCCCGCCGATCGCTGCAACTTATTAAAAAACCTTGTTACCTTAGTCGAATTATGTTTGGACTTTCGCGCATCAGCTTAAAAAAAGATACCCTGCACCCGGTGGGCTATTTCGCATTTATCGTCCTGTTGTCGGTGATCTCCTTCGGGGCGTTCGCACAAAAGCGGATCACCAATCCGGTATTGGATCAGAACTTCCCCGATCCTACGGTCATTCAGGCCAATGGAAAATATTACGCCTACGCCACCAACAGCAACGTCGATGGCAAAACGCTGCACATACAGGTAGCCGTTTCCGATGACCTGCAACGCTGGGAGATCATCGGGGACGCTTTGCCGGAGCAACCCGTCTGGGCCGACAAGGACTTCTGGGCGCCACATGTTTTCTACGACGCTTCGTTACAGCAGTACGTGTTGTTTTATTCCGGAGCGTCTACGGAGGAAAACACGGGCAAGTGCCTGGGGGTGGCCTTTTCAGATACGCCTGAAGGCCCCTTTACGGATAAAGGGGCTCCCCTGGTCTGCGGGGAAGGCTTTGTAAATATCGATCCCTTTGCCTTTATTGATCCGGAGACCGGCAAGAAGCTGCTCTACTGGGGGTCGGGCTTTGCGCCCATCCGCGTACAGGAAATGGCTGATGACTGGAAAAGCTTCAAGCCCGGCAGTTCTCCTAAAAACTTAGTTTATCCGGGCAAAGAACACACTTATGACCGGTTGATCGAAGGGGCGTGGGTGTCTGTCCATCAGGGAAAATATTATCTGTTTTATTCCGGCGACAACTGCTGCGGCGCCCAGGCGCATTACGCGGTTATGGTCGCCCGCGCCGATCACGCGACCGGCCCTTTTCAAACGTTGGGGGAGGCCGGCGGAACGGGCAACAGCGTCATCCTCCAAAAGAACAAGCGCTGGCTGGCGCCCGGCCACAACTCCGTATTTAAAGACCGGCAGGGACAAACCTATATCGCCTATCACGCTATTCACCAGGATCCGGACAAACGCAACGGGCGGGTATTTTGTATCAGCCCCCTGGCGTTCAAAAACGGCTGGCCGGTCGTGGAAAGCGATAGCGGCGGGGCCGCGATGATCGTCTGGAACGACACGGTTGTGATCAGCCATGAACCGCGGGAGGAAGCGATAACCGGGAGCCGGGGAAACTACGGATCCCAGTACGGCCGCATGATCAAGCTGGCCAACGGCACCTGGCTGGCGGCCTACACGGTCTCCCGGAACCAGGGGTATAAAGAAGACCCGGAGGGAGGCTACGCCATTGAGATCGCCGAGAGTACCGACCAGGGACGCCACTGGAAGCCCATCGGCCTGGTTGCCGAAGCCGGCAGGGACGTAGACAATGCCGCTTTCATCCAACTGCCCGACGGGTCTATTTTGTTAGGCGGCCGGTCCGTCCGCTGGCAGGAGTCCTACCGGCTGCCGGTTTATAAAAGCACCGACGGGGGACACAACTGGAAAAAGATCAGCACCATTGACGCCAATGAGGGCGAACCCGGCGAGCTGGGCCATCCCGACAAAGGCATTTATGAACCGCATTTTTACTTCCTGGCCGACGGGCGCCTGGCGGTAATGTATGCCAATGAAAAACATGTAACCGAAACCCCTTCGTACAGCCAGATTATTTCTGAAAAAATATCCCCCGATTTCGGCGCAAGCTGGGGCAAGGAAATATGGGTAGCCTATGCGCCGGGACACCCCGCTTCCCGCCCGGGCATGCCGGTATGGACGCGGATGAAAAACGGCAAGTACATCGTCGTATACGAAAGCTGCGGACCGGAGGCGTGCAACATCTATTATAAGATCAGTGAAGACGGCATCCACTGGCCGGTAGGGCTGGGAACCCTGCTCCCCGATCAAAACGGCGCCCCTTATATTCTTTCATTGCGGGACGGTACCTTGGTCGTGACTTCCAATAAAGGCAATATCTCCATAAGCGAGGACTTTGGCCGGCACTGGCACACCACCGCCCGTCCCTGGCATCCGGAAAAAAGCTATAAGGAAGACTGGACGCAGACGATATGGTCTTCCCTCTATCAGACCGGGCCGGATGAAATCGGGATTATTTCTACGGTGAAACGAGCCGGCGGCGGACACGATATTTTATTGCGGTTCGGCCAACTCACCAGATAGAGACCGCAGCGGTTATTTTCTCTTTTCCCAGGGGCCTGTGTCCCGGACTGTTCATCCCTTCCCTAAAGCCTGCTTTATCCCCGGCTATGCCACGGGGCGGGCATTTATACTAAGAAAACGGCGGTTTTTATCGTTCAGGTGGAGGCTAACAGGAATATTTCCCCACTGGCTGGCAGCAGGCCGTCGGTCCGGTCCGCGAAATAGCGCTGTTTCATCTCTTTGGTGGAAACCGTTACCGGGTTTTCAAAACCTACCTCGCGGGCCAGCTGCAATATTTCTTCCGGGGAAAAAAAGCTAATCATGGGCGTCCCGGATTCCCGCGCGCCTTCCACCGCCATCTCGATTAACGGCTTGTCTTCTTCCTCCACCAGCTCAACCGGCAAATTAAAGGTTAGGGCCAGCGTTGAACCTGTGGCGAGCCTTTTAAGTTTTTTAAGCGTATCGATGACAGCGTCCTGAGTTAAATACAACATCACGCCGGTACAAACCACCAGGGCGGGTCGCTGAACATTGAACGAAGTTTTTAGTAATTCATTCCACCAGGAAGAGGTTTCAAAATCGACGGGCACGAAATGCAGGGTATCGGGGATATTATAACCAAGATCAATGAGGCGGCTTTGCTTCCAGCTCAAGGTATCCGGTTGATCCATTTCAAAGATCTGCAGCTGAGATGCGACAAGAGGGCGGCGCTGGGCAAAGCTGTCGAGGCCGGCGCCCAGAATGACATATTGCCCGGTTCCACGGCTATACTGTTCCATTACGAGATCCTCCACAAAACGGGCCCGCGCCACAATTGAAGCGCGCAGCCGTCTGGTGTACATCATATCCGGCCGGCGTTGCCAGCCTTCTTCGGGCGATACCAGTTGCAAGCCGATGTCGTCTTTAAAAACCAGGGGCTGTTGATCGATCTGTACGTGTAAGGCCCGCCATAAAGCCGTCCGTACTGCTGTTGCGTCCGGACCTTTTATTGATGCGTTCTGATGCATAGTATTGTATACTTTGGCTTTCAAACAAAAAAACGGATGCCGCTCCGGCATCCACACAGATGTTAATCCGGTTAGCCGTTATACCCTGACCGTTTCACCTAACGCGCTTTCTCCGCTACCGGCTGTTCGTTCATTTCAACTGGATAAAAGCGGATAAAAGCCTGCTCAATGTTGGCGTTTCAACGGATGACTGCCCTACGATATCCAGCACTTGCCTGGACAATAGTTGCATCTCTTCTTTGGCGGCATTGACATGCGGGGCGATGGCTAGGGTTCCTGTCTTGCCTTTCATTGCCTTTTGCCAGTATAACACAGAAAACCACTTTGGCATGGTCATAAATATTGTTTTTAAGTTGGGAGGAACAATAGGCAAGCCCATATCCTGACACGCCTTAAATCCTTCTCTTATGCTTTGGATCATGTTGCTTATACCGGATTTACTTTTACCCAATTGCACACTGTCTCCCTGGCTCAATGCGATCGACGCTGAGGCACAACTGATAAATACGGAATGAATGATTAACCAGGCTTTCATGTTTTCTTCAAGGGCCACGGAAAAGCCGCTTTTTTCAAAGATCTCCTTCAACCCCTTCGTAAAGTCGGTTACGGGTCCGTTGAAGTCGCCTAAAGTCGTTTTTTGTTCCTTGATTTGCACATAATTTAATTGACCATCTTGTCGTATGCCGCCGACCCCCGGAAACCCCAGGACAATCCGCTTACCGGGGAACGCCAGATCTAAGCCCTGAACACCTTTCGGGTTATTGAGCATAAATAACAGGGCCGGGCATTTCCGGAGGAGCTTTAAACTGTCCTTTGCGCTTTCTAATTGGTCTAAGCGAACCGTAACGATAACCAAATCGTAGTCATCCGCTTCCTTCAGTTGCTGTACTAAGGGAATTTGCGCGTGGATCGTGTCCTTCGTTAAGACGTTATGCAGGGATACGCCCTTATTTTTTAGCCTTTGGTAGTTCTCTCCCCGCGCCAATAAAGCCACATCTACCCCCTTGTTGAAAAGCCGGGCGGCATAGATTTGTCCGATAACGCCCGCGCCAAAAAATAGTATTTTCATTTATTTCAGTTTTTAGATCGCCGCTAGCCTGCTGCTCCGTGCCGCCCGCCAGGGCATCTGACCGGCTTCAACCTTTGTTGTCACCAGCAGCCAAGATCAGGCCAATTCATCCGCGGGCAATTACGGCTATTTCCCCACTCCCCTTTTGCCCCCCACCTTCCGGCGGATAAAAATTAAATGTAGAAAATTTTGGAAAATAAAACCGGAAATGTATATTTGCACTGTATTAGTTAAATAGTACACTAAACCAATAAGCATGATACAAATTTCCGACCTTCATTTCGCCTATAAAAAGAAGCCGGTTTTCAACGGCCTGAATCTCACCTTTCGGTCCGGCTATATTTACGGGCTGTTGGGAAAAAACGGAACGGGGAAGTCCACCCTGCTCCGGAATATTTGCGGACTGTTGTTTCCCGACAAAGGGACCATAGATGTTTTGGGCTTTGTTCCCGGAAAAAGAAAGCCCGGCTTTTTGAGCGAGTTTTTCCTCATACCCGAAGAATTCTACCTGCCGGATGTTTCCATTGAAAAATTTGTCCGCTGCAACGCGCCTTTCTACCCCAATTACAACGCAGGCCAGTTCGAAACCTACCTGAAAGAATTTAATATCCCGGCGGAAAACACCATCCAGCAAATGAGTTACGGCCAAAAGAAAAAACTGCTGATCAGTTTCGCGCTCGCCTGCAATACGGCCTTGCTGTTAATGGATGAGCCCACCAACGGCCTGGACATTATGAGCAAAAGCCAGTTTAGAAAAGTGCTGGCGGGCGCCATTGATGAGCACAAATGCATCCTCATCAGCACGCACCAGGTAAAAGATCTGGAAGCCCTGATAGATTATATCACGATCATAGACGAAGGGAAAATCCTTTTTAATCATTCCATCAACGAGATACTGGATCAATTAAGCTTTAAGTTGTCTTTTGATGAGGCCGATTTTAAAAGGGCCTTATACGCGGAGCCCTCCTTAACCGGGCAGGCGGTCATCCTTCCCAACGAGGACAACGAAAGCGGTAAAATCGATTTAGAGCTGTTGTATAAAGCGGTAATTACCAACGGTTCCTTGCTCAACGAGCTGTTCAATAAAGCATTGGTTTAACTTAAAACACTAAACATGACAAAAGATTTCAGTTTCACTCGACTGTTGTTGCTGATCAAAAAGCAATGGTTTGAAAACGCAAAATATTACCTGTATGGCACCTTGGCCCTGCTTGGCCTGTTGGGGGTTATTTTCCTTTTTTGGCTGAATCTCGGAGGCCGTCGATATGACGGGCAGTCATTGATACTCATCTTCTTTGTCGGCTTGTTTCTATCCGGAGCCATCTTCGCGAGTACCTCTTTTACTATGCTCGGCAACAAAGCAAAAGGCATGTACTGGCTGTCTTTTCCCGCCAGCCACCTGGAAAAATTAATTTGCCTGATTTTTTATAATTTCATTGTTTTCACAGTCGTTTATTGTCTTTGCTATTTTTTGATTGAGCAAGCCGCGGTAAGCTATATCCATCATCTGGTGAAAAGCAACCCGGAAAGCTTCTCATTTCAGGAAATAGACTGGGGTCCCGCGAGTGAAAACCTCTTCTACCTATGGTATTTTCTCTATGCTTTTTTTGCCGTGCAGGCCTTATATCTACTGGGCTCCATATACTTCCGGCGTTATTCCTTTATTTTGACAACCATCATTACCGCCTTCCTCCTTTTTTGTTTTATTTTTTTCATGAAGAGCCTTTCCGACACCAGCTCTTTCGGCCTCAGTGTTAACAGCGACAACGTGCTTTACGCCAGTACTTTCCAGGGAGGTTTTCTCTATAAGTATACTTTCGGCGCTATCCTCTCCCACGCGCTGATTTTCCTGACCAAATTCATATGGGCGCCGTTTTTCTGGTTGGTGAGCTGGTTCCGATTGAAAGAAAAAGAAATTTAAACCGGATAAGACATGCAATTCAATAACAGTTCACAAGCGATATACCTGCAGATTGCTGATCATATTTGTGAGAAGATATTACTTACAGCGTGGCAGGCAGAGGAAAAGATACCCAGTGTAAGAGAGTTGGCCGTTCAACTGGAAGTCAACCCGAATACCGTCGCGCGGACGTATGATTTTTTAAAGCAACAAGGCATTATTTACGACAAAAGAGGGATCGGCTATTTCATTTCACCGGAGGGCGTTAAAAACACGGTGACCTACCTCCGGCAGAAATTTAACCAGAAGGAACTTCCCGCCCTCTTCCGCACCATGTATTTGCTTGACTTAGAAATAGCAGACCTTAAAGCCAGTTACGAAAAGTTTAAAAAACAATACGCAGCCAAAAATTAACCAGCATGAAACGAAGCAATATATTATTAATCGTATTACTGATCGCCATTTTCATCGTCCCCCTGGGGTTGTTTATGGCCTTTAAGCAAATGGTCCGCGAGGGGACGTATTCTTCCAGGCAAAACGAGACTCAAAAACATGTCAGAAGCGGAAAAACAGGGACGTACCGTGTCGTAAAAATAACCGTTCCGGATTTTGAAAAAACCGACAGCCGGAGGGTCTTAACCTGCCATTTACATTCCGCCAAAGAAGGATCTTATCGCCTTCACAGGGTCAATACGATGGACAGCGTTCGCATCACCAATACAAGAGATACGCTTTTTATCGCCTACCTGGTCAAGCCGCATCCCGATGTTACAGCAGTCTATTACGCGCACTACTCCGTAGACCTGTACCTGCCGGATATGAAAGACATTGTTGTGAACAGGGCGACTTTACGGATCGATTCGATTGACAGGGCGGTCAACCCCGACATCGGTATTCAGTTGCAGGACGCCATTTTACAGTTGGGGGACGGAATAAACCAAAGAAATAGCCAAAGGCCACTAAAAGACATACAGGAAACCGGCTTTGACAAAACCGGCGCCCTGCACGAATATCGCCGCCTTTCTATCCGCGCCAAATCATCAGAACTCATCTTTGGTTATCATCTTCAGGTCGACAGCCTGGCCCTGGTCATCGGTAAAGGCTCCAAACTAACGGTGGCCAACGATTTCCAGGCGAATCAGGTAAACGGAACCATGTCCGATCAATCTACCATCGTCTCCAACATCCGGGCGGCAAAAACCCTCAGCGGCTTAACCATTGAATAAGGGGAAGGCGACCGGCTTCCGGCCGGGCATCCCTTCCCCCGCCGGGTGGCGGGCTTCTCCCGCCAGCGTCGCTGTTTAAAAATATCGCCTTAAGCCGTACTTTTGCTGCAAATAATACGACTGCAATGAATATATTCCTGGCACAGCAGAATTACAGGGTGGGCGATTTTGAAGGCAACCTGGATAAAATAACGCAGGCCATACACCAGGCAGAACAACAAAACGCCGACCTGGTCATCTTTTCAGAGCTGTGCGTTTGTGGTTACCCGCCACGGGATTTCCTGGAATTTGAAGATTTTATTGACGATTGTGAGAAGACCGTGACCGCGCTGCAAAGGATTACCGAAGATATAGCCGTCGTCATCGGCACGCCCCTCCGCAATACCGCTCCCGAAGGCAAAGACCTCTTCAACGGCGCCTGTTTTATCTACCGGGGGGAGGTACAGCATGTCGCCCACAAAACCTGCCTGCCTACCTACGATATCTTTGATGAATACCGTTATTTTGAACCCGCTTTTGACTGGAAAGTGGTCACGTTCAAAGAAAAAAAAATCGCCCTGACCATTTGTGAAGACATCTGGAGCCTGGGTGATGATCCGTTGTACCGGGTTTCTCCCATGGATGAGTTGATCAAACAACAACCCGACGTGATGATCAATCTTTCCGCCTCTCCCTTTGATTACGATCAAAAAGAAAAACGGCTGGCGGTTATCAAAGCGAACATAAAAAAATATAATATTCCGTTATTTTATTGCAATGCCGTGGGCGCACAAACGGAAATGATCTTCGATGGCGGATCCCTTATCATGAACTGGGCGGGAAAAGTAGAAAAAGAATTTCCGCTTTTTGAAGAGGCCCTTGACGGGTGTTCCCTGGCGTCGCTGACCGGACCGGCGACCTCCCCCCGCCAGTCCGGCAACGAAGCGACAACGGAGCCCGACTTAAAGGCACCTTTGCATCCCGCCACAGGCAATATGCCCGTATTTACCAGGGGGCAGCTGGCGCGCCTGCCCTACGAGCCCCAACGACATATCGACAGAATACACCGTGC
The DNA here is from genome assembly GCA_964424665.1 of uncultured Chitinophagaceae bacterium. Classification (GTDB taxonomy): domain Bacteria; phylum Bacteroidota; class Bacteroidia; order Chitinophagales; family Chitinophagaceae; genus FW021-bin31. The sequence goes on along the minus strand of CAYRJM010000086.1, from coordinate 2,930 downwards.
GCTTATTTTAGGCATACGGGATTATTTCCGGAAACTAAATTTCAGCAAAGCCATCGTGGGTTCCTCCGGCGGTATAGACAGTGCGGTAGCCCTCACCCTCGCCTGCGAAGCACTGGGCAGCGAAAACGTCCGGGCGATCATGATGCCTTCTCCGTTTTCCAGTGAGCACTCGGTAAATGACGCCGTAGCGCTCTCTAAGAACCTGAATAACGCTTATGACATCATCGGCATACAGGCCATCTATCATGCCTTTTTAGAAACCTTAAAGCCGCAATTTGCGGACCTTCCCTTTGGCCTTGCCGAGGAGAACATACAGGCCCGTACCCGTGGCAACCTGTTAATGGCCCTGGCCAATAAATTCGGGTATATCTTATTGAATACCTCCAATAAAAGCGAGCTGGCCGTAGGCTACGGTACCTTGTATGGCGACATGGCGGGTGGCATCAGCGTGCTGGGTGATTTATACAAGACCCAGGTTTATGCGCTGGCGCAATACATCAATAGAAAGGGAACGGTCATCCCTGAAACCATCCTTACGAAAGCGCCATCTGCGGAACTGCGTCCCGGCCAAAAAGACAGTGACAGCCTGCCGGATTACCAACAGCTTGATCCTATTTTATACGAATACATCGAGCACCGCCTGGGACCGAAACAAATTCTTTCTACAAAACAATACGAGCCGGCCACCGTCCAACGGGTGTTGTCGCTGGTTAATTCCAATGAATACAAACGAAACCAGTTTTGCCCCGTACTTCGTGTTTCCTGCAAAGCTTTCGGGGCAGGCAGGAGGGTACCGATCGTAGGAAAGTACCTGAGTTGACACTACGAAGCGTTCCTTTGCAAACCCTTTTAAAATATTGGAACCCTGAACGATCGATAAAACTCACTATTACGGAAACAGCATATCGTCAGCCCGGGTGCCAGGCAGCCTTCGTTCCCCCTAAAACCCGCTGAGTTAAATAACTTTACGTTTGACAACGCAGCCATTGAGATAGAATTTGCCAAAAAAGATCGCTTGTATTGAGACAACATGGGAAGGAATATCAAATAAAAAAAAAGACTGCGCTCTGGCGCCAACTGCCGGATGGATACAATAACAAAAATAGCTATACATTTACGGTCTATATAGCGGTTGGTCGAAGTCGGCTAACATCGTCGACGCCGGAGGCAGCTTAAGCAAGGTAGGTTGAAACGCACCTATTATATTTTTCATAAAACAAATCACCAAAAAAATCATTAGAAATGGGAAGTTCAGATATCGGTATACTTACGTTGGTGCTCATTGGTTTTGTATGGCTTTTACCAATCCTGGTTATCGCTGGCTCCAGTAAAACAACAGGAAGAGAAAAATTGGCCTGGATACTAGCCGTTATTTTTATCTCCTGGTTCGCGTGGATTTTTTACATGCTACTCGCGCCTTTAAAAAAGAAAAAATGAGGCCCGCATTTGTCGCCGGTGTTCATCAAATAGATGTAAAAGGGCGGAATGGGATTGCTCCTGTTGTGGTTCCAATTAATTGTTACATCTGGAAAAGTAAACATTGACGATACAAAAGATCGCGTCTTGTGACTCAAACTTGCGTTACAGGGATAGGTTATCCATAGCCCTTACTTTGGATTGTTAACAAGCCCGACGAATAAAACAGCGCCACTGGTTTTTTCGGTAATGAAATATAGAAACGGACGGTCCACATTCATAACCGGTCTCGGGACCATACTTGTAACGCCTATTCCGACAGCCGTCGCCGCGGCGGCTTCCGTTCCTTCTTCATTTACCTCAATATATGTTTTGTGGACGACTTTGGAAATATACGCTTCAGCTTCCTGAGGATACATATTTGAGAAATCAGCTTCTCCTTTTAAAAAGGCAACGCCCATTCCTAAACGGTCTAATTCGGGTTTCATATTTTGTATTCCATACTGGTATTTCCATTTAGGCAAGTACAGTTTAATTTTGGTGGAATCAAGTGCTGATAAATAGGCATTGAAAGTAGTCACGTTGAGCGAAGAAGCAAATCGCGTCAAATTATCCGCTTCATTGGGCAGTAAAATATACATATTAAAATCACCCGCGCCATAAGGTAATTCAATGAGCTGCAAAGAGTCGTTCTTGGTATAATTGAAGGTTGCTTTTTGCATCATGAAGGGGGTTTGTACATCACCACCGGTAGCATGAAAGGTCCTCTTTTTTGTTTTATCGGCATCAAATTTATATTTCCACTGGCCCTTGAAATAGGTCGCGTTGACCAAATACATCACATCTGAGGGACTGATACTGCTCAGGATCGTTTTTATTTTTTGACGGGTAGCCTCAGCAACCCAGTCATTGATCCGGTTTACCGTGGCTGAATTAAACGCTGCACCGGAAACCTCGGCAAGGTAATAGTCTTTTGTAGCCTCAAGAAAAGCAGCCAGCGGTTGATACCCGTCGTTCCGATACCAGATCGAATTGGCAATGTTGACGCTAACGCGTGAATCTTCCTTAGGCAGACCTGTAATCAGCTGCTGATTGGTTTTGTTAAGCAGTTCAATAGGAACAGCTGTAAGTTGCAACGCTTTTCCCATGGCCTCCTGGGTTTCACCGGCGGATCCGTTGTATGCCATGCTCAGTGCCAGGTATATGCTGAGCGGAGAAACCAGCTTATTGGCAGGGCTGTTGTCTTCCTGCAACACGTTTTTGAATAACCGGAAGGTAAATTCGTTTTGCGCAGCAATCACCCGCTCTGCCTGTTCAGGCAAGGTGAGTGGCTGATGAACAACAGGATCCGGAGTTTTCCCACAGCTGGCTGCGAGGAGAAAAATAACCGGGAAAGCTTTAAAAAACGGTTTTACTTGCATAATCAGGCAACCTTTGTACAAAAATAAGACCATCCTAAGGGGTAGAACGTTGCATGGAGGCATAAAGAGATTTTACGATCAGGTTTATGTCAT
>CAYRJM010000085.1:0-11482 GCA_964424665.1 uncultured Chitinophagaceae bacterium | reverse complement strand
TTTGGCCCTCAATTACATTAAGAAACAACCATGGAATACCGGATCGAAAAGGATACTTTAGGAGAAGTAAAAGTACCCGCCGACGCATACTGGGGTGCGCAAACAGAACGCTCTATCGAAAACTTTAAAATCGCCACAGATACCAACAAGATGCCTAAGGAAATTATTCAGGCTTTTGCTTATCTGAAGAAAGCAGCGGCACTTACTAATGAGACTGCCGGTGTTTTACCCGGCGAAAAAGCGACGCTGATCGCCCGTGTTTGTGATGAAATTCTGGCGGGACAATTAACCGACCAGTTCCCGCTGGTGGTCTGGCAAACCGGCTCAGGGACACAAAGCAACATGAATGTAAATGAAGTAGTGGCTTTTCGCGCGCATGTATTAAACGGTGGCAAACTAACGGATCCCAAAAAGGTATTGCATCCCAACGATGACGTCAATAAATCGCAATCCTCCAACGACACCTTCCCCACGGCCATGCATATCGCTGCCTATAAAATGTTAATGGAAGTTACCTTGCCGGGGTTGGAAAAACTAAAAACCACCCTGGAACACAAAGCGGATGCTTTTAAGGATATAGTAAAAATAGGCCGCACCCATTTTATGGACGCGACCCCCTTGACTTTAGGCCAGGAGGTCAGCGGCTATGCAGCTCAACTGGCGCATGGCATCCGGGCCATTAAAAATACGCTGCCCCACCTCAGCGAACTGGCCCTCGGCGGAACCGCCGTAGGGACCGGTATTAACACCCCTCCGGGATACGCTAAAAATGTAGCCGAAAAAATTGCCGAACTGACAGGCTTGCCGTTCGTTACGGCCAAGAATAAATTTGAGTCCCTGGCGGCCCATGACGCCATAGTTGAAGCCCACGGGGCTTTAAAAACCGTTGCCGTTAGTTTGATGAAGATAGCGAACGACATTCGCATGCTGGCATCCGGTCCACGCTGTGGTATCGGGGAAATCAGTATTCCTGCGAACGAACCGGGTTCTTCAATTATGCCCGGAAAGGTAAACCCGACGCAATGCGAATCGCTTACTATGGTAGCGGCACAGGTATTGGGCAACGATGTAGCCATTAATGTGGGCGGCGCTACCGGCCAGTTCGAACTTAACGTTTTCAAGCCGGTGATGATTTACAATTTCCTGCACAGCGCACGGCTGATCGGCGAGGCCTCGGTGTCTTTCAACGACAACTGTGCGGCAGGCATTGAACCGATGGAAGCCAACATCAAAAAGAACCTGGATAATTCCCTGATGCTGGTTACTGCGCTCAACACAAAAATTGGTTATTACAAAGCAGCCGAAATCGCACAAAAAGCGCTGGCCGAAGGAAAGACGCTTAAGGAAACCGCTGTGGCCCTGGGCTACCTGACACCCGAACAGTTTGACGAATGGGTCGATCCCCAAAAGATGGTGGGAAAGCAGTAGCCTGCAATTGACCCGACCTCCCATCAGGATTATCAGCCAAAACCTTTCTCTTTTGTTTTGGTCCTGCTTTTTTTTACAGGCGAACCGAGCACACGTTTTGTTGACGCCACACATCCCGCTGGCGACTTGGCTGCCCGAGCGACAAGGCAGGCATAACCCAAGCGCCATCAAATGAACGATGTGCCGGCAACAACGCAGCTGCGAAGCTCCGCCGCCTCATAAAACATCCAGCTTGACACAGGCATGCCGGGGGGCACCGTGCGGCTTTATGCGCCTTTTACATGCTCAAACGCCTGCTGCAGGTCTGCCTTGATATCGTCGATATGCTCTATGCCGAGCGAAATACGCAACAACCCCGGTTCTACCCCGGCGCTACGTTGCTCATCCTCAGACAACTGCTGGTGGGTAGTGGTAGCAGGATGAATGATAAGGGTCCGCGTATCCCCGACATTAGCCAGGTGATAGATCAAATTAAGTTCGCTGATAAATTTATCTGCTGCCGGGCTGCCACCTTTAATCTTGAAAGACAAAACGCCGCCAAATCCGTTTTTCAAATACTTTTTGGCATTCTCGTGAAAGCGACTGCTTTGGAGTCCGGGATAACTTACGTATTCGACCTGATCGTGTTGTTCCAGCCACTGAGCAAGCGCCAGCGCATTGTCCACGGTCTTTTGGACACGGAGAGACAGTGTTTCCAGCCCTTGTAAAAAGAGGAAAGAATTTTGGGGAGAAAGCGCGGTACCAAACGTACGCAAGCCACATACCCGGGCCCTGATCGCAAAAGCGATATTTCCGAACGGGCCGTCCGCACCGAATACCTCCCAGAACTTCATGCCATGATAGGCTTCGTCAGGCTCGGTAAACTGTTTAAACTTTCCGTTGCCCCAGTTAAAATTACCGGCATCTACAATGACGCCGCCAATGCTGTTGCCATGCCCTCCGATCCATTTTGTCGCGGCCTGCACGACCACATTAGCCCCATAGTCTATCGGTCTGCACAGGTAACCCGCCGCTGCAAAAGTGTTATCTACAATTAAAGGAATGTCATGTTTCTGGGCGATAGCCGCTATTTTTTCAAAATCGGGAACCGCATAAGCGGGGTTGCCGATGGTCTCCAGAAAAATAGCTTTTGTATTCTCATCAATTTTAGGCTCGATGGTTTCCGGCTTTTCAATGGGCACGAAACGAGCCTCTACGCCTAATCGTTTAAAGGTTACTTTAAACTGGTTGTAGGTACCGCCGTATAAATAAGAAGAGGCGATAAAATTGTCGCCGGGCAGCAGTAAATTATGTAACGCCACAAACTCTGCAGACTGCCCCGAAGAAACCGCCAATCCCATCACACCGCCCTCTAATGCCGCGACCCGCTTTTCCAGTACATCGGTTGTAGGATTCATGATCCGGGTATAGATGTTGCCGAATTTCCGCAAGGCGAAAAGATCAGCAGCATGTTCAGCACTATCAAAAACAAAAGAAGTAGTCTGATAAATGGGCACCGCCGCAGCGTTTGTGGTGGGCTCAGGCTTATACCCCGCATGTACCTGCAAGGTATCGTAGTGCAAAGAGTTGTTGTCGCTCATAATTTTTTTATTTTAGTCCACAAAGGTAGTAGAGTATTTTAAAATTCCAAAATTTACGTTAATTATTGCGAAACGGCCTTCAGGCCTGCGATAGAGCCAATGAGTAAAAACAGGAAGAACAGTCGCCAGAAGCCCGCTGGTTCCTTGAAAATAAAAATGCCGACGATGGCTGTACCCACCGCTCCGATACCTGTCCATACCGCGTAGGCCGTGCCTATAGGCAGTGTTTGCGTAACCCGGATCAGCAAAAGCATGCTGATGACCAGGCAAACGACAAAACCGCCATACCACCAAAGCGCCTCTGTCCCGGAAGCCGTTCGCGCTTTCCCCAGGCAGGAGGCGAAACCAACTTCAAAAAGGCCGGCGACAAAAAGTAATATCCAGTTCATGGTAGCTAATTTGAAAAAACAAAAGTAACCAAATTAAATACTTTGGTTCCTTTAACTTTGCCGGCGAAAATTGACCAACTATGCATTCATTTGAAATCCTGAAGTCCGTCATTAACAACCGCCGTACAACCAAAGCAGCAGCTATGAACGGCAAAAAGATTCCGGATGAACAAATAAAACAACTGCTTCAGCTTGCTGATCAGGCACCTACCCATGGGAAAACAGAACCCTGGCGCTTTTGGGTCTATGGTGGCGCATCCCTGCAAGAATTCGGGCTAACCCATGCGGAACTTTACTGGCAGCATACGCCGGAAGAAAAACGGAACCGCAAGAAGTACGACAAGCTCCTGCTGTCCACGCAGCGGGCCTCTCACCTGATTATCGCAGTTATGAAGCGAACGGAGAACGCCCGCATCCCTGCCTTAGAAGAAATAGCTGCCGTCTCAGCCGCCATTCAAAACATACTGCTCGGGGCAACGGCTTTGGGGATAGCTACCATCTGGAGTACCGGAGGCATGACCCACCACGGGGCATTAAAGCAACATTTAGGGCTACAGGAAGAAGATGTCATTATGAGCCTGCTGTATCTCGGCTATACCGACGTTTTAAAAACCGGGAAAAGGCAGATTCCGCTGGAAGAAAAAATAAATTGGGTGCAGAAATGACCCGGGACTCCCCCTGTTAAAGCGGTACATCACCGGAGCTTTCTGGAACCATTTTTTGACTGTTTTAGAACGACTTGCAAGTGTGGCACCCGATGAATGTTTTACCTCCCTGCAAAGCATAGTAAGAACAGCAAAGGAAGGGATTACTGCCATGAAACTGCTGACTACGACCAAGGCGTGCGCCGGGGAGCTGAAGTGTCAGATTTTAGTTTTCCCCAGAAACGGGTGCCGAAGTTTTTTGCAAAATCGCTTTCGGACGCAGGAGAGAAAAACAAAAAAGATTAATTCATGGCTTCTTCGCCCCCCTGTTTTTAGATACTTTAGCAAAAATATTTCAAAATATTGAAAACAAAATTTCCTGGAGAGTCGAATACGTAAAGTGGAGCGGTCCCAACAAACAGGCCGACGCGCCCAAGACCACACTTCACCATGTTGCCGAAACGTCGCATGCAATATCAGAAAAATGCAACCATTAAATTGAACGAATATCAACATTTTAAATATTTAGAATAAATGAATATCCAAAAAATCTTGCTTTTGTCTTTAGGCGGAATGCTAACTTTCACTTCTTGCAAGAATGGGAATAAACACGAAAGGTCAAATGTCACAACTGAAACTTCTAAAACAGAAAACAACAAGTCTACTGTTGCTGACGACTCTACTTCGCAATTAAACAAGACCGACAGCGTAGCGCCTTTGGTTGCAAATTATCTCATCAATAAATTTTGAAGCCCGAAGACGAAAGAACAATTTCTGAAGGCGAAAGACGGTTTAGCCTCTATCGGTCGGATTTAAATAATGATGGGAAAAAGGAAATTTTCGTTTACCTGAATTCACCCTATTTCTGTGGAACAGGAGGTTGCACCGTTTTACTCCTTTCCCCGAAAGGGGAATTAATAACAAAATTTACTGTAACAAGACCGCCGATTTTTATCGAACCAAGATTTAGAAACGGTTGGAAAATCCTAACGGTAAAATCAGAAGGTGAATGGAAGGAACTTATATTTAAAGCGGGTTCTTACCCCGCCAATCCAACAATTTTGGATAAGGCTTCCTATGATGCGCCAAGTGGACGCGCAGAAATTGCTTTTGATGAAAAAGATAGCTCAAAAATTTATCGCTTCTAAAAGACCGCACGCCACAAACAAGACTTGACAGCTCACTCACCTGATGGCATAACGCGCATACCGCCCTGCAAGAAAACGTCCGGGAATGCATCGCTGGGAGGAATTCGCACCGTCCCAGGCTGTCAGCTCACCGCCGCCTCCCGCATGTTTAGTATTTTTCTGTACTTGTAACCGACAGAATTGCGTTTTCTTTTCCTGCTTTTTTTCTTTTTTCCCCACCAGATGATAAAACCGGTAATGGGAAGACTGGCGCAAACGAGACTTACCAAAAAGGCGATAATCTTTCCCCAGAGGCCCCCGATCGCGCCTACATGGATGTCGTAGTTCATGGCCAGCAGTTTGTCGCCCGCGTTCTTATCTTTATATAAGGCCTCTCCCAGTTTGTCCCCGGAGTATTGATTGTAATAGGCCGCGTCATAATCATAATATACTTCCTTTTGATGATAGGCAGTTACGCCTATCGGGGCCGTTTCTGTCTGTGGAAGCGCTAACCCATAACGGGTAGCTCCGGGAAACCGGCTTTTTGTAGCGGCCAACGCTTTATCTATGGGACGACCCGCCAGTAAAGCAGTGTCATCCGATGTATAGGCAGGAAAAACGGGGGCATTCGTACTCATGGTGACAGCTGCATATACGCCTTGCTTGAACCAGCGAAAAGAATACACCATTCCCGTAAGCCCGAGAATCAAGGCAACAATAACTATATAAAACCCCAATACATTATGCAGGTCATAATTCAGCCGCTTCCATCTCGCTTTCCATCGTACTTTAAACGCCTTGTTTTTTTCTATTTTATTCCATCTCTTAGGAACCCACATAATAAAGCCCGTAATCAAAGAGATAACAAATATCAGCGTGCCCCAGCCGACAATAGGTTGTCCGTATTTCGTACTCAAGTACAGGCTCCAGTGAATATACTTGACAATCGTAAAAAAGTTGTCCATGTAATTTATTGTGCCGGTCACCTCTGCTGTATAAGGGTTTACAAAAGCCGATTCGTAATAAGCAATGGATCCGGGAAAAGTAACCGCGTCGGGGTCCCCGGGTTTATAGGCCATAAACTCCCAGGACCTGTCCGGATCCGAATAAGTGGTTACATAAGTGATCGCGTGTTCAGCACCCAGGGTTTTCTGCGCAGCCTGTTTCAGTTCACTCAACGGCAAGGGGACTGCAGTCGCCGCCGGCGGAGCGACAAAAAGTTCGTCGGCATAAACCCAACTGGATATTTCCTTCTGAAAAGCAAACAGGCATCCGGTAATGCTTACAACAACCACGATTATACCCGATATCAATCCTAACCACAGGTGCAGCCAGGTAATCACATTGTTCACTTTAGACTTTTTATTAATGGGCATAATCAGCTTCTTTCCAAGTTTAAAAATGACAGGTAATCCCGAGTCTGAAGTTGCACGGCGCTTCCATTTGCCAATAGTAGTAATCCCCGTACGGCGCACCTACATAGAGATAGTCATCCAACACATTATTGACGGATAAATTGACTTTAAGCTTTTTATAAGCATAAAACACGCCCGCATCCATTCGGAAATAATCCGGCAGGGGCATTTGATTCTTTGCATTCCAGCTCCAGGTGCTCCGATCGGCCTTGTAAGTTGCGCCTGCAGAGAACCCTAATCCTTTAACAGCTCCGTTTTGTATCTCATAAGTGAGCCAGCCGTTAATAAGGTGTTTAGCAAAACCCGGCAAAGGATTCCCTACTTTACGCTTATCGATATCTTTAGTTACTTCGGAGTTGGTATAAGCATAGTTAACGATGGCATTAAGTCCGGGCGTGATCGTTCCACGAATATCCAGCTCTAGGCCTTCGGTCATCGCCTGGCCCAGCTGCAGGGAATAACGATGATCGGAATTGCCCGTGGTATCCGGATCACTTACCAGCAGCCCGTTTTTATAGATGCGATAAGCCGATAAAGTGGATTGCAACCGGCCGTCGAACCAGGATCTTTTTACACCAACTTCATAATTATTGCCTGTTTGGGGATCCGGAAGTTGATTTCCTCTCAACAGACCGTTTTGCGGAATAAAGGACTGGTCAAACAAAGCATACACCGAAGTATACTTATCTAAAGAGACACTCAGTCCCAAGCGCGGGGTAACCTTAGATGCACTGTATACGTCTCCGTAGGTTGATTGTTTTACATAAGTAAACCTTCCGGCTACCGTTAGCCGGACCTTGTTCTGCCAGACGGCCAGTTCATCCTGCAGGTAAATACCTGAGTAGGACTGGTTTAGTTTATTCGCCCCCGCTCTTTCATTCAGGCTTTTACTCCGATCGAAATCAGGATATCCGTTGGCGGGAGCGCCATAAACCGGATGGTAAATATTAAAAGGCTGCTGTTTGGTGTCCAGCGCATGATATTGATTCCAGTCGTAGGTATTCTCTTTATCTCCCATATCCAGGCCAATCAGTATTTTATGTTGAACACGGCCTGTCCCGACCTTTCCATTGAGAAAGATTTGTGCGAATTTATCTTCATTCAGGGCGTCGAAAATGGAAATGTTCCGGATCATATTTCCCGCCGAATCAAGCGAAGCGGGCCAGGCGGAGCTGCCCGTTTGCCGGGAATGAATGTACGCTCCATGGACACTCAGCTTCCAGTTGTCATTAAATCTATGATGCAAATAAAGAAAAACACTTTGGTCTGTAACTTCCGTCGGCGCCAGCCCCGGATCCAGCACGTTCATATCCCGGGGCAGGTCCCCATAGCCTTTCGCAGAAAAAAGATAAGAGCTCCCCAGGTTAGAAAAATCGGCGTATTGCAAAGCATATTCTACCGTAAGGTCTGTTTTATCATCAATGAGATACTTTAAGACCGGGTGGAATGTGTATCGTTTATCGAACTTATACTCCTGAAAGGAGTTTTGCGTCTGCCCCATCAGGTTAAAACGGTATTGCAGGCGGTTGTTTCTGTCGAAGTGGCCGTCCAAGTCTAACACCGCCCTGTACAGGTCAAAGCTGCCGAATGTCATATTCACGCTTCCTTTGGTTTCTCCGGTTGGCTTTTTGGTCACAATATTGAACATTCCACCCGGCTGACCGTTGGACATCATAAATCCCGCGGGTCCCTTCACAAACTCAATTCTTTCTACCATACTCATGTCCGCGGTCAGCGGTCCCCAGTTGGAAGTCACATTAAAGCCATTTCTAAATTCCGAAGCTCTTGTGCCCCGCATGTTAATACGCGTGTAACTGTCCCAGTGTCCGAGTCGCGTTGCCCCGCTCACATTACGTACGACGCCGTCTTTCATGCTGATGACCTGGCGGTCAGCCAACGCCGCAGCGGTGACGACCTGTACATTTTGCGGTACCTTATCCAGCGGTGTCATCAACCGTAGCGAGCTGGAAACCCGGTTGGTCTTGTAATCCTCCCGGTCCCCGGAAACAATGACTTCGCCGAGCACGTGATTTTTGTCCGTCATGTTAATATCGGAAAGTATCGTCGTGTCGTTGCGCTTCAAAAGCACCGAAATAAGTTTCGTTTTTTTGCCTACAGCATGAACGGCCAGTTCATATTTTCCCGGTTTGCTTTGCAGCGTAAACCCGCCGCCTTCCGATGTAATCGTTGTGTGGTCAGTGCCTACAAGCGAAACAGAAATATCGGGAAGGGGATTGCCTAGTGAATCGGTGATTTGGCCGATCAATACGCTCCTCTGGGCAGAGGCAGTGGCAGATACAATCAAAGCGACAAAAAAAATATACAGTATTCGCATTTTTTTAAGTTATCAGAATATAAAACAATGTATTTGATCTTGCAAAATTGGTTCATTTAGGATTAGCTCGTTTCCGCATATGGGAAAAGATCTATTCGGATAAGGAGATTTATTGGTCGTTAACCAATCAGAGAAGTCGCAGGGAACCCTTATTTTTGCGATAAAACAGGCATTTTCATGCGAGCAGTTATTCAAAGAGTACGTCAGGCATCAGTTACGATATCGGGAGAAACAGCGGGACAGATAAATAGCGGATTGCTGGTATTTCTGGGTATTGAAGATCCGGATGCGGAGGAAGATATAGTATGGCTCAGCAGAAAGATCGTAAACCTGCGTATCTTTGATGACGACAAAGGAGTCATGAACCGCTCCGTCAAAGAATGCCAGGGCGAACTGCTGCTCGTCAGTCAGTTTACCCTGCACGCCAGCACCAAAAAAGGCAACCGCCCCTCCTACATCCGCGCCGCTAAACCGGAGGTAGCGATTCCGCTTTATGAAAAGATGATCGCTCAACTCACCGTCGATTTGGGGAAACCCGTTCAAACTGGTACATTTGGAGCAGACATGAAAGTAGCATTATTGAATGACGGCCCGGTGACGATAGTAATTGATACGAAGAACAAGGAATAGCCTTATGCTCAGGTGAAACCGGTATAAGGGGAATGCGGACACGGGCGTTCCGGTACCAGGCAGCACAAAACGACAACAGATAAATGAGCAGAAAAAAAATTTCCCGTAAACAGGCCCTGAAACAACTGGGCGGACTCGCCTTGAGTACACAAATATTTCCCCTGGCCGCCTCCGGCAGCGCATCTTTAAAAATGACAAAGCCGCAAACGAAAACAAACCCACTCAGAAGTCACCGGCAGCCACATATCATCTTTATCATGACCGACCAGCAACGAGCCGACGCACTCGGCTGTGCCGGCAACCCGGATGTCATCAGTCCCAATATCGACGCCCTCGCCCGGGAGGGAACGCTGTTTACACAAACCTACAGCCCCGTTCCCAGTTGCACGCCCGCGCGCAGCTGCCTGCTTACCGGGATGGAACCCTGGCATAATGGCATGCTGGGTTATGCGAGAGTCGCCAGAAAATACAAATATGAACTGCCTCGGATGATAAAAGCAGGGGGCTATTACACCTTTTGTATCGGTAAAAATCACTGGTATCCGCAGAAATCATTACATGGGTTTAATGGCACGCTTGTAGATGAGAGCGGAAGGATTGAGCAAGATGGGTTTATCAGTGATTATCGCGACTGGTTCAAGCTGGAAGCACCGGGCAAGGATCCGGACAAAACAGGTATAGGCTGGAACAGCAGACTGGCCGCCCCCTTTGCTTTAGCAGAAAAACTACATCCCACCCACTGGATCGGACAAACCGCGGCAGACTTTATTGACCGCTACGACGCGGACGCACCGTTATTCCTAAAGATTTCGTTTGAGCGTCCCCACAGCCCGTATGACCCGCCGCAGAGCAGCCTGGACCGCTACAAAGACATCGCCGTCAAGGGGCCCGCCATTGGTAACTGGGAGGGAAAGATCTATAACTATCCCGATACGAATAAGCCTATCCCAACTACGGGGCCGGTCACTGCATCTTTTGGTGATTTCGGGGAAGCGCAGGTCAAAGCAGCTAAAAAGCATTACTACGCCAACATTACCTTTATAGATGACCAGGTAGGAAAGATTGTCCAGTCGCTGAAGGAAAGGGGTATGTACGACGACACGTTGATTTGCTTTTTGTCTGACCACGGCGACGAAATGGGCGATCATTACCACTGGCGCAAAACTTTTCCTTATCAGGGATCGGTACACATTCCCCTCATCATCAAGGCACCCAAAAGGTTACAGCTAAAATCAAACAACAAAATAGAAAACCCTGTGGGAATCCAGGATATATTACCTACTTTTTTGGCGGCCTCCGGACAATCCATACCTGAAGATATGGACGGCAAAAGCGTACTTGAGTTAATGAAAGGAAATACAAACGGTTGGAGGAAATACATCGGTATGGAACACGCCACTTGCTATTTCAAAAACAATTACTGGGCTGCTGTTACGGATGGAAAACGAAAATATATCTTTCACTTTGCTACCGGACAAGAACAGTTTTTTAACCTGGAAGAAGACCCGCAGGAGAATAATGACCTTATTGATCACTCCTCCGCAGAAAATGAGATTGCGGACTGGCGTCATAATCTGGTCGATTATTTGAAAGTGCGTGGAGCTGGATTTGTACAGAACGGGCGGCCGGTAAAGCGCACGAAAACCATGCTGCTTAGCCCCAATTATCCGCATGATGACAAGGATAAAGACAACGCATTGCCCTATTGGAAGAAGCAGGAAAGAAATAGCTTTACAGTAAAAACCAACAAGAGGTAATCTGGACTTAGATATTGCATGTAAGAACTTTTTTAACAAGCAAAACAAGTTTCCAAGGTTTAAGTCAAAGTATGATAGACAAAATTTTAAAGTACCTCAAAACGTAACGATTGAAGACGGTAGCTTGTAATCCCTAAATTCAAAGAAGGGATTAAGTTAAATGTTCACAGACAAATG
>CAYRJM010000084.1:0-11503 GCA_964424665.1 uncultured Chitinophagaceae bacterium | reverse complement strand
AAAGGATGATCGTACGCATACAAGCTTAAAAAAATAACTAAAATTTTGTATATTTGGGGACCAAAGCTGTCCCGCCATGCTTAACATGTACGATTTTATAACTTCCAACGCCAGTGATTTTGATCAGCTGAAGTTTGGCAAACAGGACGATGTATTTATTGATTACCTCTGTCCTATTCCAGATACAAAATCAAGGGTATGGTCACACAAAAATTGCCTGATTTATGTCATGCAGGGCGTGAAGGACTATTGTTCACTGGAAAGTTACCATAAATCGCAGACGGGACAAGTGCTTTTTATTCGAAAAGGCGGGTATGTCATATTCCAGCATTTTGAGACACCCTATCGTGCACTCATATTTATGTTTGATGACGGTGCTATCCGGAACCTTCTGCTGGAATATCCGGATCTATTGCAAGTAGAATCAAATACCAGGAAGGCTTTTTTAGCGGAACCGGAAATATTATTGCTGGAATCCTCCCCTTTTATTGAAAGCATATTTTCATCTTGCCTTATGTACGTCCAGGACGCAGCCGACGAAAGCCCTATTTCTTTAGAATTAAAGTTTAAAGAGCTGTTGGTCAACTTGTTGAGGAAGAAAGAAGATAACGCATTTTATCTGTATTTATCTTGGATGAGCCTGGAGGAAGACGTTGCTTTTGTTAAGCTAATGACGGAAAATAGTCATTTGAATTTTACTTCTGAAGAATTGGCCAGGGCAGCAGGCATGAGCTTATCTACTTTTAAGAGGACATTTAAAAGATATTTTAAGCAGTCCCCCGGAAAATGGCTTCGGGAACAAAGGCTATCCAGGGCTAAAAGCATGCTCAAACGACCCGATAAAAATATTTCAGATGTTGCTTTTGAGCTGGGTTACAGCGATGTGGCTACGTTTTCCAAGGCGTTCAAAGCTGAAACCGGGTTAAAACCGAGTGCGTTTGTAAGAAGTGTTAATTCGACATTACAATGACAGTACATTGAGCCTGAAAGCGAACGACCGAATTGTATAGAACGGCGAAATTGTAAAATAAATTTGAGATTAATTAATATCTTATTACCTTTATGGTATTATTCAGTTGAAACCCGACCTATCTATCAAGCCTTCCCCCCCAATAAAGTCTAACCGAACTGAATTCGAGCTAGATGAAAAGGGTTATCCTATCTATATGCCTTTGTACTTTGTTATTGAAAGGTAGCGAGGGGCAAACTGCTATGCCTCCGGCTTACCTTATTACCTCCGATACGATGACTTACCGGTATTTACCCGGCGCTTACCTGCAGGTCCTGGCTGACACGGCGGACACGTTCATCCTGGCGCAGGTTGCAGCCGGAGGTCATTTCGTCGATACCAACAAAACGGTTGATTATCATATTCAGACGTATTGGCTCCGGTTCCGGCTGATCAACGGATTGCCAGGGGAGGTCACAATAGCGCTGCCGGAAAGGGCCGCCCGCGTGGACTTATACACCCGTCTGGGTAACGGCGGGTGGACCCATGCGCTCACCGGTACGCTGGTAAGCTGGAGCGGCCGCGACGGACTGAAACGCTTGCCGGCATTTGTCGTGTCTATTCCGGCCGGAGATACGATGACGGTATATAAGCGCGTGTGCTGGAACTATGTAGCTGCGCAGCCCGATTCGTTGTCAGCGTATTTTGCACCGGCTAAGAAGCTGATCATGGCGGATTATGTGAAGGACGAATCAACCCTTATGACCTCTATTCAGGACGCTTTTATACTGGGGTTGTTTATTCTATCGATGATCATCAGCTTTTATTTCTTCCTCGTCGTCCGGGAGCGTGAATTTCTCTACTTCAGCCTCTATCTTTTATTAGTCAGCCTTCAGGCTATTCCCAGCCTGGGAGACGCGTTTCTCCGGGAATCTCCGACACTTTTGTTATACCTCTATATTTTCGGGAACAGTTTCATGGCCTTTGGCCTTATTCATTTCCTGCGCCGTTTTCTAAAAACCTATAAACGCTTTCCTGGATGGGATACGGGTTTAGTAGTTTTTAGCTTCGTCCAGGTGATCGTTCTTCTGGCGTCTCATTTTGCGTCCGCTATATTCCGGGTAAATTTAGCGGCGCCCAGTCATTTTGCTTTTAATCTGTCTAACCTGATATCGGGTGTCTTTGTGATTTTTATACTCCTTTTATACGTCCGGGAGCGCGATAAGGCCACGCGGTTAATGATCATTGCACTCACTCCGATCTTATGTTTAAAGGTTCTTGTGTACGTGTTATTTGTCAAGTACAATCTGTACTCCCCGGGATTTGGTGAACCTACATTGAATGGGTATGTTTTGCCCTTTAATAAGGCGGCTTTCTTTATCTTAATAATATGCTTCTTGTGGATGATCGGTTTTTTTAACTGGGTTTTGTTCCTTCGGTTTTCTAACATCAGAAAAGAGTTTGTTCAACGCAAAGAACTCGACCAGGTAAAATCTCGCTTCTTTGCCAATATTTCTCACGAGTTCCGTACGCCTCTTACCCTTTTAATTGGTCCCCTGGAAGACGTAATGCACGGCGGTGAGCCGGAGAAGTTAACTACATTGGTCCCTGAAATGCATCGTAATTCAAGACGCCTTCTTCAACTCATCAATCAATTGCTTGATCTGTCTCGTTTAGACTCGGGGGACTACCGGATCAATACCAACAGAGAAGACATTATCCCTTTTGCCCATCAAGTGGTACATTCCTTCACATCTCTTGCTAAAAGGAAAAATATAAGCCTGAAAATGGAAATAGACCCGATATTAACAGCACTGCTGCGAGAAGGGAATACCAGATTTTATTTTGACGAGGATATACTTGAAAAGGTATTGAGTAACCTGTTATCCAATGCGTTTAAATTTACGCCAGAGGGAGGGGAGATCGTAGTTACCTTGGGGTTACCTGAAATAAGAAGGGACTTTTTAGTACTAAAAGTAGAAGACTCCGGGATAGGCATAGGGGAAGATAAACTATTGCATATTTTTGATCGTTTTTACCAAGCGGATGATTCCAATGAAAAACGATATGGTGGAAGCGGGATTGGTCTGGCCCTGCTCAAAGAGCTGATCGACTTATTGGGCGGAGATATTTTTGTGGAAAGTGAAGAGGGAAAAGGGACTGTTTTTTATTGTTACCTGCCCTTTGACAAAAAGATCACTGCGGAAAGCCCGTCAAAGGACAGTATGCCTGCAATCAATTCTGGCCCTGATGTTATCATGGAAACAGGACACACGGCGACGAATCATAACGGAACTGCAGGGAATAATATCCTGATTGTCGAAGACCATGAGGATGTGAGAAAATACATTCGCGAAAAGTTGGCCGACTTCAATAACGTCATTGAGGCGACGAATGGCAGAGAGGGACTGGAGATCGCCTTGAAGCATATTCCCGACCTGGTGATCAGTGATGTGATGATGCCTGAAATGGATGGCTTTGAATTATGCAGGCGACTAAAAACCAACGGAGTTACCAGTCATATCCCCGTTATTTTGCTTACAGCACGCGCAGAAGACAGCGATAAGATGGCCGGTTTGTCCACCGGTGCGGATGCATATCTGATCAAGCCGTTCAATTCGAGAGAACTGAGGGTCCGTGTGGAAAGCCTTATCTTGATCCGGAAGAAAATGCGGACCAAGTTTAGCGATAAGTTGATCGTAAAGCCCAGTGAGGTGGCCACAACTCCCGTTGATCAACAATTTATGCAAAAACTGTTGTCCGTTGTCGAAGCACATATAGGCGATTCCACTTTTTCCGTAGACCAATTAGCAAAGGAAATGAATATGAGTGTTTCACAACTTTACCGTAAGTTAAAAGGGCTTATCAACCAATCCATACAACAATTCATCCGCTCTGTGCGTATGCAGCGGGCGCTGGAGCTGTTGAAAAATGATTCCGGAAACGTATCGGAAATTTCGTGGAAGGTGGGATTTGAAGACCCCGGATACTTTACCAAAGTCTTTAAAAAATATTTTGGTTGTTTACCTACGGAACGGGATAAATTCCCAGCGTAACTTTTATCATTGTTGATGAGTCACGGATAAACTTCCCTTATTGCATAAAATATACTACTTTTTGCATTGTTTTTCCCAGCCCGGTTTATTATCAAAAACCCGAGGCGTAAAACTTCCCAGATATTGCGTAATTATTCCTAACATGCCGGTCGTTCCTCCCTGTATATTTGCTGTTGACGCTTTGGGGTATCCTGTTAATCGGGACAGCCTGTTTTTTTCACCTTAAAATTCAAACACCATGAAAAAGCTAATCACAGTCTCCGCACTGGTAATTGCCTGTATGGTTACCATTAATGTACAGTGCGTGAATGCCGGCCATCTGGAAGAAGGAAAAAAGCCTGACAGCAAAATGATAAAAGCAGCCCATCGTGATTTTCCGCAGGCGGAAAAAATAGTCTGGGTAGAATCAGGTGGCAATCATATTGCCAAGTTTAATTCCTGCAACAGGAAGATAACTGCCACCTATAGCCCTAAAGGAAAGCTTCTTTCCACCTTAATCTATAGCGCGGCAGAAGACATCCCTTTTGAGACGCAGACAAATTTGGTAAAAAAGTATCCTGATTATGCGGTACAGTGTATGAAGGAATTTATTACCAGAGACGGCCGGAATTATTATTTCCTTTTAAAGAATCAAAAAGGTAGTTTGGTAAAATGGCTTCGGATAAAATCCAACGGTTATGGAGATTTTGTAGTGCTTCAAAAACTGCATCAGACCATCTAACAGGGAAAATGTCGTTTGATGTATTTCAGCCTTCTCCTTTTCACTGAGAAAGGGAGAAGGTCTGCGTATGCCTGAAAATTACCATCTTTTGCAGGATTTTTCCTACCTGGTGACTATCCGGTCCTGTATTTTTGTTCTCTCTGTCTTATGAAAATTGCCCGACAACCGAGGAAGGGAACCGTGATGATTAAATTTGCTATGCCTTTCGCTTGAAACCTTATAGCGGTTGCTTTAATTTTTTTAACGCGCTTATCGACTAACTTAAATTTTCCATCATGAAAAGAACAATCAGCTATGCCATTATTTTCCTGATGTACTTCACAGTGCCTGGTGTACAGACATATGCACAGAGTAAGGATTTAAAGGATATAGCGGCTATTCAAAAAGTAATTGAGCTGGAAACCAGCACTTATTTTCACAAAGACTATGAGGACTGGGCGGCCACCTGGGCGAAGGATTCAGCAGACGCCCTGCTTCGCGTCGGACCTCTGGGCTGTTATCATCTATTGGGCTGGAACGCCATTGCAGCCAAATACAAAGCGGAAATGCAAAATATGCCACCGATGACTGAGGCTGAAATCGCAGCCGTCGTACATAAAACGGACTACGATATTAAAATCAGTGGCAACCTGGCTTCCGCAAGCTTCAAAAATGGCAAACAGCATAATGAAGAGTTACGTATCTTAGTAAAACAAGACGGCAGTTGGAAAATTCTCAGCATTACTTCCATTAACAGCGCTGCCTATGCATTAAGGCAAACCATAAACAACATGAAGGAGTTTGCCGGTAAATGGGAACTGGACGGGCAAGCTACCATGGAACCTTCTAATGGCTCGGTATTGAATGCATTAAGATTTGATTTTAAAGTCACCTCTACCGGAATGGAGCAGTTGTCTACATTCAGTGTTACGACCGACAACGGGCAGTCTCTTGCTCCGCCCGCGGAACACGAATATTTTATTCCTGATTATTCGACAAACACCGTTCTTTACACCGATGTTTACACAAATCCGTCGGGGCAAACCTATACCCGGACCGGGAAGGTAACCTCCGATCATCCGCATTCCTTTACTGTCACCGTCATGTATCCCGACAAACCAGACGCCATACAAAGTGAATACACCGTAACTATGGAAAAAGGCAAGTGGCATCAGGTTAACAAACGTTTCGACCGCGATGGGAAACAGACCCGCACGCTGACTGCCAATTTGCATCGGGTAATGCCGTGATGTGCACCCGGGGTATTCAGACGTGTTCTCGTGCTGCCCCCACTCCGGCGTAAAGGCTGATCGCTTTATCTTTTATGTTTTTAGCCATGCCATCTTCATGGCAGGGTTTTTGGTTGATAGATAACCCCGTTCGTTATGGACGGGGTTTTTTCCATCCGGGTGGTGGTCTTGAAGATGAGCTTCCTAGCAGGCCGCTTTTTTTTACAAATGACTTATATTTGAATAAAAAAAGGAGGCACCCCATGCATACATCCCGTCTCGAAGCATTTAGTGATGGCGTTATGGCCATCATCATTACCATTATGGTACTGGAGTTGAATGTACCTGATGGTACGTCCTGGCACGATATACAACCTGTTATTCCGGTGCTGCTGACTTATGTTGTCAGTTTCATATACGTGGGCATCTATTGGAATAATCATCATCACCTGATGCAGGTTGTTGAGAAAATAAACGGAGCTGTCTTATGGGCTAACTTGCACTTGCTTTTTTGGTTGTCCTTGATGCCCTTTGCTACCGCCTGGATGGGCGAAAACCACTTTACGCAGATTCCGACTGCGGTGTATGGATTTGTCTTGTTTATGGCAGCCGTATCCTGGTTGATTATGACACGGACTATTGTAAAAGTGGAAGGGGCAGGCTCCAAAGTAGCTACCGCCTATAGGCGCGATAAGAAACAGGTATTGTCCATGGTCTTTTATGCGGCGGGAATCGTCCTCTCTTTTTTATTTCCGCCGGCCGGTATAGCTCTCTACGTGCTGGTGGCAATACTTTGGTTTATTCCTGACAAGCGCATGGAAAGGGTATCCGAATAGCAGAAATGAATATCTTTGCGCTATGATCACTGATTTCAGGCTCAAGGTTTTTCAAACCGTTGCACTGCAACTGAGTTTTACGGCCGCAGCAAGGATACTCTATATTTCTCAACCAGCTGTGACCAGGCATATTAATGAGCTGGAGAAGAATATTCAGAAACCACTTTTTCACCGGCATGGCAGTAGCATCAGCCTGACAAAAGAAGGGGAATTATTGATGGCCTATACCCGTAAAATCATGGCGCTGTACGAAGATTTTGATACGGAAATCAAAGCCTTACAAAACAACTTATCCGGACAATTGCGAATAGGTGCCAGTACTACGGTAGCGCAGTATGTTTTACCCGCTATTCTGGCCCGGTTTAAGAAAGTGCATCCGCAGGCCCACCTCCACCTGCAAAATGCAAATACACGAGAGATTGAGCAACGGGTGTCTGATCAAATAATTGATATAGGCATTATCGAAGGGCAGGCGCTTAATCCTTTATTGCATTACGAGCCTTTTATTAAAGATGAAATTGTGCTGGTAACTCACGCGGGCAACAAATCTGTGCAAGACGAAGTCATCAATAAAGATGAATTAAAGCGCCTTCCCCTGGTGCTCCGGGAAAGAGGGTCCGGAACCCTGGATGTGGTGCTTAGTGCCTTAAAGAAAAGAAGTATTTCGGAAAGGGACCTCCAGGTAGTTATCGAATTGGGGAGCACGGAAAGCGTTAAAAATTACTTAATGTATTCCGATGCTTTCGCTTTTCTGTCGGTTCACACCATTATACCGGAGTTATCAACCGGCCAGCTACAGGTAATAGAGATAGCGGAAACCGAGATTAACCGGACCTTTCAATTCGTTTCTCTTCATGGACAGCACAACACTGTTCTATCCCGGTTTAAGCAATTTTGCCTTTCCCATTATAAACAAAATGAATAGCGGATAACAAATCGTGATGGTTTTTAGCGATCATTTCATTGCACCTTTGCAACTAAATGATTCGGTATGAGCCATAATATATTTTTAAAGAAAGGGGTGTTCGTTTTTTTAATGATACTTTGTCTGACACCTGTCGTTAATGCCCCCATTGCTTTATTAGCCGGTTTTTTGTTTGCTGCGCGTTGGGGACATCCGTTCATTGAATACAACCATAAAGCCACCAACTGGTTGTTAAAAACCTCCGTCGTAGGACTTGGTTTTGGAATGAATATCGAACAGGCATTGCAGAGCGGTGAACAAGGGTTCGAACTGACTGTTTTTTCTATTTGCGCGATACTGTTGCTGGGAACTTTTCTGGGAAGGGTGTTTAAGATCAATGCGCGGACTACGCACCTGGTCTCTTCCGGCACTGCTATTTGTGGCGGTAGCGCGATCGCGGCTATTGCCCCTGTTGTCAATGCCGGGGAAAAAGACATGTCTGTAGCGCTGGGAACCGTATTTGCCCTTAATTCCATAGCCTTAATAATATTTCCTGCCATTGGCCATGCGCTGGACTTGTCGCAATATCAGTTTGGTTTATGGAGCGCCATCGCTATTCAGGACACGAGTTCCGTGGTGGGGGCGGCCTCTGCCTATGGAAAAGAAGCGCTGCTGGTAGCTACGACTGTAAAACTGGCCCGTGCGCTATGGATTGTTCCCGTCGCGCTGATCACCATGCTGTTTTTCAAGAATAAAAATAAGAGAATAGCCATTCCCTGGTTCATCGGACTGTTTGTCCTGGCGATGTTGGCCAATAGCTACTTCCCATTATCGCATTGGTTGACTACCGGTATTACCCGGGTCGCTAAGTCGTTATTGGTATTAACATTATTTCTTATAGGCGCTGGCTTGTCGATAGAAAAAATAAAAGCTGTTGGCTGGCGACCATTGCTGTTAGGAATCTTGCTATGGGGGTTTATTTCTGTAGCTTCGTTGTGGGTAATCTTGCAGTTCTGATCAAGTTGATCCGTGTACCGTTGTGGAATGGAGGCAGTGGAATTTTCTGTAAGCAAAAGACAACAGGACCTTAGAGGGTAAACCCGGCTTTAATCACAAAGCGGTTAAAAGTATATTCAAACGTCTGCACCTGCACTTCGGGCGTCGAGTCATTCAGGTCGGGTAATCCAGGATCAGCGATGGGCTGTATGTACCGCAGCTTCATTGTTTCCAGAGAATATCCCACACTGACTTGCCAGCTGTTGCTGCCCTCCCTGCTTCTGAACCGCCAGCCTATGCCGGCGTTCAGATATAAGCCCGGAATACGTTTATCGGGTTCTTTTTGAAGCTCATACTGCGATCGGGTTGGCCAGGGATTAGCTAGTCCGGCATCTGCATAAGCGAAGGGAGAGGTCTTTTCTTTCCGGAGGTCTGCCCGAAGATCTACGAACACCGGTAATGTGCGAATGGTATAATGATCCAACGCCACTCCTATGCCTGTATAATAGCGATAATGAAAGCGATACCCTATCGTACTTTGAACCTGGTAGCCGTTATCGTCACCAAAATAGACGCCAAGGGTTGTCGTATTGTACCAACTGTTTTTTGTTAATGAGAGAACAGGTTCTTCAGGATATATACTGTCTACCGCTGATCTGGGGAAGAGCCATACATTCCCTTCACCGGTGCGGACGGCTATTTTATCACTATCTTTTGCCGGGGTCAGGTTGCCATGTATTTCAACGAGCCCGGTATCCTTTTTCAACAGGATCACGCTGGTTCCCTCACTAGTCTGCGCAAGGGTACACCATGGCGATAACAGCACGATCATAAAGATTAGGCTGCTGCTCCATTTTTCGTTTGAAATGATAGACAGAATGGTATTCATCGCGCAAGTATTAGTTAGCGGAAATATTGATTTTGCTCAGCAGTTCCGGATGCTCAAAATCGCCGTAGTTATATTGATACAATCCGTCTTTTGCTACAATGATGAGCAGGCCATTCAGCGTAATGGCATCAAAGGCCTCCACGCCTTTCACGGTGGTTACTACTTTTGGGGCAGTTTTATCAGAAACGTCTATAAATCGTATTCCAGCGTCGGGATCGCATACAATGAGGTGGTCGCCGTCGATGGCCAGTCCTTTAGGGCCGTTCAGGGAAAGCGTACTTTCAAGTTGCGGGCTATTCACGTCCTGTATGTTGACGATCTGAAGCACATTGAGGCCCTGTGGGTTGGGGCAGGTGGCACCGATGCGCAACGTTACATAAGCATAATTGCCCTGGGCGACCACCGGGTCACAGGCAAAGAAATGCATGAACCGGCTTTTAAGAACCGGTGCAGCGGGATGTGATGCGTCATAGATGTACATGCCATTACTTGCACCGATAAACAGGTAATGTTTATAAGGAAAAATTGTTTCTATGTTACGGCCTACGGCAATGCCGCCGGTCAACTCGGGGGAGCGGGGCTGTGAGAGGTCGTAAAGGAAAAGACTGTCTATGCCTTTTATGGTGTACAGGTAATTGCTGAACGTAGTGAACTTGGCCATTGAGCCGCCCCGGCTGACGGAAGGCGCTGTCGTCTTGCTGGCATAGTTTGCTGCCAGAAAAGCTACACCACCGGCGACATCGTAAAACCACGTTTTCTCCGTTTGTGGAAGGTCACAGTCCCTGTTTATCAGCGTATCCTTTACATTAAAGCCGGTGATTATTCCCCGTCCGTTTGGGTCGTCATGAAAACCGTAATTGTAGCTACGCGGAGTAAAAACATTTTTGGTGCGCTTGGTTACGGTGATGTGGGAAGGGTCACTGATGTCGATAGCGAGCATGTCGATATAGCTGTCCGCGTACAGTATATTTCCTCTGGCAGCCATGTCCAGGTTGCCGGGAATGTTGATAAATGCGATATTCTTGGGGGCTGAGGGATCGCGGTCGTCGATGATATGAATGCCTTCATTCACTTCATTGAGAAAAAGGTAGCCATTGTGGTAATATATCTTTCCGGTTTGTCGCAGCTCACGAGGCTGTTCGGCTTTTACAGCTTTTCGTATCTGGGTAATGGGCTGGTAGATGGGCGTGTAAACTTTATAGCGTGTCGTATGTGTACAGTGGTCCTTTAAACAGCCGGGTGTGAACAGCAGAACGGATATCAGGAATAAAAAGACGGGATTGAAATAAGAGAAAAAGTGTTTCATCATTGCCTCCTTTTTCAGGTAAGACATGACGAAGCGCTAAAACGTTGCATGAGGAAATATTTTATTTACCAAGGCTTGGAAAACGGCATTCACTAGTCCGTTATTTAAGCGAATGCTGCCCATAAAAATATCCCGCTAAAATATAACCAAAGTAGTATGAACGATGCGTGCATAACCGTTTCAAACCGTTTGCCCGTCCATAGTTCCGGGGAATACACGAAAAACTGGAAAAATAATCTGATAAACCAGAAAACACCTAGTCCCAATGAAATGGTCTTGCCAAAATCCGTTTGCGTAAGTGCTTTTGCCGAAGTTAAACAAAGCACGCCCATCAAAAACACAGTTAACCCAATGAAAAAGGTATGAACTGTCATCATTTGTCTGTTAATCAATTGCATGGATTTTAGTTCCTCTTTCTAATTAAAATACTTTGGGAAAAAGACGTGGATCGTAGCCAGCAGGATCAATAGGACGCCGACAATTGTCTATCGTTCCAATTAGCTGTATATTCAAGAATAGTGTAAAATGCACCCAACGAAACATCACTCATTGCTTGTGCTAAACAATGATTTTTCCTTATGTTCTTAACAGTAAGGTCTTCGACTGATATTACATCGTGGTTTTTGATGATTTCAGTT
>CAYRJM010000083.1:0-11521 GCA_964424665.1 uncultured Chitinophagaceae bacterium | reverse complement strand
CCAGTAAATTATTGGAAAAACGACGCCAAAATTTTTTTAGTTTTTTGGTCGTTCACGCTGTATCTTCGCCACATGAGTAAGAAACTCTTTTTATTGGATGCTATGGCATTGATTTACCGCGCTTATTATGCCCTGATCCGTAGCCCCCGAATGACTACGACCGGCAAGAACACAAATGCGCAATTTGGGTTTACCAATGCCTTAGTCAATTTGTTACAGAAAGAGCAACCCACTCATATTGCGGTTGCATTTGACACCCACGCGCCCACGGAAAGGCATACAGATTTTGAAGCCTATAAAGCCAACAGGGAGGATACGCCGGAAGACATTTTAGCCGCTATGCCCGACATAAAGCGGATCATCAAAGGCTTTAACATCCCGTGTATCGAGCTGGACGGATACGAGGCGGATGATATCATTGGAACGCTAGCCAAAGAAGCGGCACAAAAAGGATATACCGTCTATATGGTTACCCCTGATAAGGATTACGGCCAATTGGTTTCCGACCAAGTATTTATCTATAAGCCACCATATAAGGGCAGCAAAGAAGTCATTATGGGGCCGGGAGAAGTGTGCGCCAAATGGGATATTAAAGATGTCTCACAGGTCGTAGATATGCTTGGCCTGATGGGAGACGCTGTAGATAATATCCCGGGGATTCCGGGGATAGGAGAAAAAACCGCATGTAAACTGCTCAAAGAATATCATTCCATCGAAGCGTTGATCGCTTCGGCAGACAAAATAAAAGGCAAGTTGGGAGAAAAGATACGGACACATTCCGATCAGGCGATCTTGTCAAAGAAACTAGCCACCATTATTACTGATGTTCCCATCGCATTTGAGGAAAACGAATTGACCTTGTCCGATCCGGATATAAAACAGCTGGAAGCTGTTTTTAAAGAACTCGAATTCAGGACCATGGGAAAACGGGTACTTGGAGAGCAATTTTCCGTCATGGAAGCCATCCCGGAAGGCGGACAATTAGATCTTTTCAAGGAAACTGTTGTAACAGAAGTGAAGATTGTAAAGACAGCGGAACAAGTAGAACCGGCCTATCGCGACCTGGCGACCACACCCCACGATTATCGGCTGATAGCCAGTGAAGCGGATCGGGCGGAACTCATCAGGCTGCTTCTGAGGCAAAAAGAAATCGCTTTTGATACGGAGACCTCCGGGATGGATCCCCACACGGCGGAAATCGTAGGCATGAGCTTTTCGTTTGAAAAAGGCACTGCCTATTACGTTACCCTTCCCGGTCAACAACAGGAAGCCCGCGGCATTTTGCAGGAATTCCGGCCGGTTTTTGAGAAAGAAGATCTGCTGCTTATCGGCCAGAATATTAAGTATGACCTGTTGATCCTGAAAAAGTACGGCGCGCAAGTCAGGGGGCAACTCTTCGATACAATGCTGGCCCACTACCTGATCGAACCCGAGGGACGGCGAAATATGGATGTATTGGCCTTTCAGTATCTTCAGTATAAGACCATGCCTATAAGCATACTCATTGGCAAAAAAGGCAAAAACCAGGGCAACATGCGGGACGTAGACCCGGAAAAAATAGCCGAATACGCGGGAGAGGATGCCGACATAACCTTACAACTCAGCGAAGTCTTTAAACCCCTGCTGAAAGAACGCTCGGTAGAACGCGTTTTTTATGAGGTGGAGGTCCCGATGGTCCAAACCTTAATGCGCATGGAACAGGAAGGTGTGAATGTGGACCGGCCGGTGTTAAAGAAACTTTCCGATACGCTGGCTGCGGAAATCGAGATTCTGGAACAAAATATATACAAGCAGGCCGGCGTCACATTCAATCTTTCCTCCCCGAAGCAATTGGGAAGTGTATTGTTTGAAAAATTAAAACTGGAAGACAAGCCTAAGAAAACGCGAACGGGTCAATACGCAACAGGCGAAGATATCCTCCGTAAATTGGCCCATAAACACCTGATCATTAGCGACATTCTCCAATTCCGGGAATTGTCAAAATTGAAATCGACCTATGTGGATGCCCTTCCGTTGCTGATCAATAAACAAACCGGAAGAATCCACACCTCTTTCAATCAGGCTGTAGCCGTTACGGGCCGGTTAAGTTCCAACAACCCCAACTTACAAAACATACCTATTCGCACGGAGCGGGGACGGTCAATCCGTGAAGCTTTTATACCCAGAGATAAAGACTACGTATTGCTTTCTGCCGACTATTCTCAGATTGAGCTTCGCATTATCGCCTCCATCAGTAAGGATGAACAAATGATAGCGGCTTTTAAGAATGAAGAGGACATCCACACGATTACCGCCGCGAAGGTCTATCAAATTGCGCCGGAAGAAGTTAGCGCTGAAATGCGTCGTAATGCCAAGAGCGTCAACTTTGGAATCATCTACGGGGTGAGCGCCTTTGGACTTTCTGAAAACCTCGGGATAAGTCGTACTGAAGCAAAAATCCTGATTGACAACTACTTTACCGAATACCCCGCCATCAAAAAATACATGGACAATCAAATTGCTTTTGCCAAAGACAAAGGATATGTGCAAACCCTGATGGGCCGGAAGCGCTGGCTGCCAGATATTCATTCTTCCAACTCCGTAGTTCGGGGCTTTGCAGAGCGCAATGCAATCAACATGCCCATCCAGGGAACAGCCGCGGACATGATCAAACTCGCCATGATCGATATTGATAAGGAATTAATTAAAAACAATTACCGCTCGAGAATGATCCTCCAGGTACACGATGAACTCATCTTTGACACCCACAAAGAGGAAATAGAAGAAATGCGTGATCTTGTTAAGGCAAAAATGGAGAAGGCCATGCAACTTGGTGTACCACTAAAGGTAGAGCTCGGTGTTGGGAAAAATTGGCTGGAAGCACACTAAAGGAAAACGACTGCCCTGCTATACAGTTAATCCATCGTGACCGTGTGGAACAAATGCAGTACTTTCTGAAGTTGTTCTTCCTCCGTTAAGTGGCTGTTGTCTATGACAATAGCATCGTGAGCCTGCCGAAGGGGGCTGTCTTCGCGGTGAGAATCGATATAATCTCTCTGCACGAGACTTTTTCTTACCTCATCGCGGGTGACACCGGGGTTCTTTTTAAGAAGTTGTTGAAACCTCCTTTCTACCCGTACTTCCGGATCAGCAGTCAGGAAAATCTTTAGTTCTGCCTGAGGGAAAACCACCGTACCGATATCCCGTCCGTCCATCACGACACCTTTCGCCGCGCCCATTTTTCTTTGCGTTTCAACGGCAAACGTCCTGACAATAGAAATGGCAGCTACCTCACTTACTTTGTGGGTAACCGCCATATTCCTGATTTCCTCTTCTACGCGCTCTCCATTGAGGAGTATTTCATTTTTGCCGGTAGCCTTGTTTTTTTCAAAGCACAGGTTGATGTGGGTGAGCGCTTCTTTGACTTTATCTGTTTGCGTTAAGCGAATCTTATTGTTAATAAAGAATAACGTAACCGCCCGGTACATCGCGCCGGTATCAATATAGACATAGTGCAACTTTTCGGAAAGTTGCCGCGCAAGCGTACTCTTTCCACATCCTGAGAAGCCATCAATGGCAATGATTATCTTCAACGTCTTAGGAAGCTTGAGATTTTTCGGATTTGTTGTTTGCCGGCTGCTTTTTGACGCTAAAAACAATTTTCTCTTTCTTGTCATCCATTTTGGCAATAACCGTGTCGCCCGCTTTTAGATGAACGCTCAGGATCTCTTCCGCCAAAGGATCTTCCAGGTACTTTTGAATGGCCCGGTGCAACGGACGAGCACCAAACTGGGTGTCGTAACCTTTTTCCGCAATAAACGATTTGGCATCGTTGGCAAGTTCCAGTTTGAATCCCAAATTATTCAGACGTCTTAAGACATCTTTCATTAAAATATCTATAATCTGATAGATATGATCCTTTGTTAACGAATTGAAGATAATAACATCATCAATACGATTGAGAAACTCCGGAGAAAAAGTCCGTTTAAGCGCTTTTTGAATAACGGTTTTATTGAGTTCATCCTTACCCATGTTTCTCGCCGCTGTAGAGAAGCCTACTCCGGCGCCAAAATCCTTCAGTTCCCGGGCGCCGATATTGGAGGTCATGATCAAAATGGTATTTTTGAAATCCACTTTTCGACCTAGCCCGTCGGTAAGTATACCATCGTCCAATACCTGAAGCAGCACGTTAAATATATCGGGGTGCGCCTTTTCTATTTCATCCAACAGTACGACGGAATAGGGTTTTCTTCTTACTTTTTCCGTCAGTTGTCCCCCCTCTTCATAACCGACATAGCCGGGAGGCGCGCCTATCAGACGGCTAAGCGAATATTTCTCCATGTATTCGCTCATATCGACCCTGATCAGCGCTTCCTCGGAGTCAAAGAGGTATTTTGCCAGGTCCCGCGCCAGCTCCGTTTTTCCTACCCCCGTGGGGCCTAAGAAAATAAAGCTCCCGATGGGCTTTTTAGGATCTTTCAGTCCGACGCGATTTCGTTGGATGGCCTTCACTACTTTATAAATAGCGTCTTCCTGTCCTACAACTACTGCCTTTAAATCCTCATCCATGCGGCGCAACTTCTCCGATTCGGCCTGCACCATGCGGTTAACGGGAATACTGGTCATCATACTGACTACTTCCGCTATATCTTCTTCATCAATAGGATAACGCTTGTGTTTAATTTCTTCCTCCCAGTCATTTTTAGCTTCTGCCAGTTGCTCTCCCAATCGCTTTTCTTTATCGCGGAGCGCCGCGGCTTCTTCAAAACGCTGACTTTTTACCACCCGGTTTTTTTCAGATTTAATGTCTTCAATCTGCTTTTCCAGCTCAAGGATATTATCCGGTACATTGATGTTTTTTAAATGCACCCTGGCACCGACCTCATCCAAAACGTCAATGGCTTTATCGGGAAGCAGCCGATCGGTCATATACCGGTCGCTAAGTTTTACGCAGTCCTCAATGGCCTCCTGTGAGTATACCACATTATGATAATCCTCGTAGCGGGGTTTTATGTTTTCTAAAATGCTTATGGTCTCTTCCACGCTTGGCGGATCCACCATCACCTTTTGAAATCTTCTGTCCAGCGCGCCATCTTTTTCAATGTACATCCGGTATTCATCTAACGTAGAGGCACCAATACATTGTAACTCTCCACGGGACAATGCCGGTTTAAAAATATTGGAGGCGTCCAGGGAACCCGAAGCCCCTCCGGCGCCCACGATCGTATGAATCTCATCAATAAACAGAATGACATCCTTATTCTTTTCCAGTTCATTCATGATGGCTTTCATACGCTCTTCAAACTGGCCGCGGTATTTAGTACCGGCAACGAGCGCTGCCAGATCCAGACTGATCACGCGCTTATCGAATAAAACCCTGGACACTTTCCGCTCCACGATGCGCATCGCCAGCCCTTCCACAATCGCTGTCTTGCCTACACCGGGCTCTCCGATCAAGATGGGATTATTCTTTTTACGACGGGAAAGTATTTGCGAAACACGTTCGATTTCTTTTTCTCTCCCAACGATCGGATCCAGGTTATTCGACTCGGCCATCTTGGTGATATCCCGTCCGAAATTATCCAAAACCGGCGTTTTGGACTTGGCATTGGAGCGACGCGGACGAGAATAGCTCTTCCGTTCTTCTTCAAACTCTTCTTCACTGGGGTCGTCTGTGAATTCCGCTCTTGGTGGTGAAGACAGGGTTATGTCCGGCTGTTCATTCAATTCTTCTTTAAAGCTTTCATAATCCACATCAAATTGTTGGAGAATCTGCGTACAGATATTTTCTTTATTTTTTAAAATTGAAAGCAGCAAATGTTCGGTTTCCACCATCTGGCTTTTCATGGCTTTAGCCTCTAATACGGTAACCCGGATTACCTTTTCGGCCTGCTTGGTTAAAGGCAGGCTATTGATATTGGCTATATTTTTTCCGGTTTTATCCTTAACAGCTATTTCTACCTCTTTTCTCAGTTCGTAAAGATCCACTTCTAATAGTTGCAAAACCTTTATAGCCCGTCCTTCGCCTTCACGGATCATTCCCAAAAGCAAATGCTCCGTTCCAATAAAGTCGTTACCCAATCGCAGCGCTTCTTCCCTGCTGAATGAGATAATCTCTCTTACTTGTGCTGAAAAACTTTGATCCATAATAATTCCCTTATTCCTTTATATTTTGCACATTTCTATGCTTTATACAATATTAGCAAATAAATTTGATTTAACTTCACAAAGGATAAATTTTATTCCTTATAAATTTTGTTAAAGGTTTTTACCTTCGTAACGTTTTCAATAATTATCAGAAAAATGGTCAAAATTGATACCAAAGAATATTTTCGTGTTTTTCATCTATCCGGGGAAAAACTGACTGAAAAAATGACAGAAGAACTTGGGGAGCTGTTGCTTCAAAAACTTCATGAAGCCCCCGGACATGCGATCGTCGTGCTGCCTGAATCAGCCGATCTGCCCGTTGCATTATTAACCCGACTAAAGGATGTCCAGTCCCGATATGCCGGCGATCAATTGTCTTTTGTGATCACGCCGGTAACCGGTGAACACAAAAGAAAACACCCGATCCTGCGTGAGTTAAACCATGCCCCGACTTTACAGGAGGCCGTTGACCTGGTAATGATGGAAAAAATAGAAAGAGAATTAACTGCTCCTGATGATGAAGTACAAAAGGACAGCGAAAACAATTAACCAAAATGTCGCCTAAAGTAAAATTGTAATAAACGTTGTAACAGATTGACTCTATGCACTTTGCTGTCACTATCTTAGGTAATAATTCAGCTATTCCCTCTAACGGACGGCATCCAACGTCCCAGGTGGTCACGCTGCAGGATCAATTGTTTCTGATCGATTGCGGAGAAGGCACCCAAATGCAGATGAGCCTGTACAAGATCAGAAGGAGCAAGATAAATAACATTTTCATCAGTCACCTGCATGGCGATCATTATTTCGGTCTGATCGGGTTGATAAACAGCTATGGTTTACAGAACCGAAACGCCCCTTTGCATGTCTATGGACCCGCCCCCCTGGAAAACATTCTGCAGTTGCAACTAAACTGTGCGCACACTGTCCTCCCGTTTCCCCTGCATTTTCATCCGCTTACCCCAGGACAAAATGACATACTCCTGCAGGCCGAAGGCATAGAGATTTCTACCTTTCCAACCACGCACCGTATTGATTGTTTTGGTTTTATTTTTAAAGAGAAACACCGGAAAAGAAAAATAATACCGGAAAAAACCGCACAGTGGAAGGTGCCCTTCGCATACTACAAACAGCTTCAGAATGGCGAAGACTACAAAACGCCTGAAGGAGCGATAATAGACAATGAATTGCTTACCGATGCCCCGCCCAGGGGGCGGACCTATGCTTTTTGCGCAGACACGCGTTATGATGAGAATATCTTGCAGTTCGTAAACCAGTGTGACGTAATCTATCATGAGGCCACCTATCTGCAGGCCGATCAGGATAAAGCGCAAAGCCGCTATCACACTACCACCCGCCAGGCCGCCTTACTCGCCAAAAAAGCAGCTGTCCGCCAACTGCTGATCGGACACTTCTCCTCAAAATATACTGACTTAAATCCGTTTGAACAGGAAACCCGTGCCGTATTTCCCAATACTATCGTCACAGAAGAAGGTACCACCTACTTGGTTGGTTAATACCGATTTAATCACCGACGGTTATTTTTTTTTCCGCCATCGCTTTGACCGTTCTCACAATCGCGGCAGCGTCAATTCCCGCTTCCTGCCGTTGCTGTTCCGGCTTGCCGTGTTCGATCACTTTATCGGGTATGCCAAGTAGTTTTATTTCATTGTGGTAACCATGGGCATTGGCCCATTCTAAAACCGCGCTCCCAAAGCCGCCCATGCAACTGCCATCTTCGATGGTAATTACCTTATTAAAATTAGCAAATACATCATGTAACATGCTATCGTCCAACGGTTTAACGAATCTCATGTCGTAGTGCGCCGGCTGAATATCCTCCGTTTTAAGTTCTTTGGAAGCTTGGACGACCTCATTGCCGGGATGACCATACGACAAAATGGCTATCTCCTTTCCGTCCTGAATCTTTCTTCCTTTGCCTATCGGAATTTCCGCAAAAGGAGTCTGCCAGTTGACCGTGACGCCTTTGCCCCGCGGATAACGGATAACCATGGGATGGTCCGTAGCGGGAAGCTGTGCGGTAAACATAAGGTTACGCAACTCCGGCTCGTCCATTGGTGCACTGACGATCAGATTCGGGATACAACGCAGGTAAGCGATATCATATGCGCCCTGATGTGTGGCGCCATCCTCTCCTACCAGTCCGGCCCGATCCAGACAAAAAACTACCGGCAAGTCCTGTATGGCGACATCATGAATCAGCTGGTCATAAGCCCGCTGCATAAAGGTGGAATATATCGTACAGAAAACACGCATCCCGCGGGTGGCCATTCCTGCCGAGACGGTTACGGCATGCTGCTCACAAATACCGACATCCAAGGCCCGCTCAGGCATCTCTTCCATCATGTATTTCAAGGAAGAACCCGAGGGCATCGCCGGTGTAACGGCCATGATGTTTTTATTTTTCTTGGCCAGCTCAATGATGGTATGGCCGAAAACTTCCTGATATTTAGGCGGTTGTGGTCCCAGGGCCGGCTTTTGCCTGATTTCACCGGTTACCTTATCAAACAAGCCGGGGGCGTGCCAGCGGGTCTGATCTTTTTCTGCCTTCGCATATCCTTTCCCTTTTACGGTTACCACATGCAGCAGCTTGGGTCCGGGGATATGCTTCATGTCTTTCAGCGTATCGACCAGTTTCTGCACATTATTGCCATCGATGGGACCGAAATACCGCAGCTTCAGTGCTTCAAAAAGATTGCTGCTGCGTGCTACCATTCCTTTCACCGCGGTCTCCATCTTGGAAGCAATGTCCCGTGTGGCATTTTTTCCCCGGGGCAGTTTACCCAACATATTCCAAACTTCATCCCGGAACTTATTGTAGGTTGGCGAAGCGGTAATATCAGTGAGGTATTCTCGAAGCGCACCGACATTCGGATCAATAGACATGCAGTTATCATTGAGGATAACCAGAAGGTTAGTGTCGGAAACCCCCGCGTGGTTCAAGGCTTCGAAAGCCATGCCTCCGGTAAGGGCCCCGTCTCCGATGACCGCGATGTGTTGCCTTTCTTTTTCTCCTTTGTAGGCATCGGCTAAAGCCATTCCGAGTGCCGCCGATACAGACGTGGAAGAATGTCCAACGCCAAAGGCGTCGTAGGGGCTCTCCCCTCTTTTGGGAAAACCGCTCAACCCTTTATAACGTCTGTTCGTATGAAAAAGCGCCCTTCGTCCGGTGAGTATTTTGTGGCCATAGGCCTGATGCCCGACATCCCACACGAGGAGGTCATCCGGGGTGTTGAAAACATAGTGTAAGGCTACCGTTAGCTCTACCACCCCCAGACTGGCTCCGAAATGCCCTCCATAAATGCTTACGGTGTCGATGATATACTGTCGCAATTCTTCGGACAAGGTATTGAGCCTGGAGCGATCTAATTTTCGGAGGTCTTCCGGAAAATCAATCTTCCTGAGTAAAGGTCCTGCTTCAATCTGCATAAGCTGGAGGGGTATTGTATATTCCAGTCAAAGATAAGTATTTCCCTGAAATGGTAAAAATAAGTTAACAGACAGGGGGGACGACCGCATGGAACCACATCAACGACCGTCCTGCTCATCTGGTACTTCTACCACTGATACAAATTTAGGCTACCGATAATGGAAGAGTAGTAAATTTGCAGGATACTCATGTTTAAGCATATTTCAAAATATTATTGGTGGTGTCAGCTCGGCGGATGGCTTTTCTGGATGGTTCTCAACATTATTCTGGCCAAGTACTATCACCGCACAATGGACCTCTCGTACTTTTTAAATCAAATAAGCATGGTGATTTGCGGAATAGGTCTGACGCATCTGATGCGGCTGACTATTCTCCAACTGAACTGGCTGGATTTCACCCTGGATAAACTGATCGTCCGTATTCCGCTATTGGTAGCGCTGTGTGCTATTTTATTAACTTTGATCCGTGGCATCCTGATCGTCACCTTGCAACCGGCCAACGAAGATGAGCAATTGTTTTCTTTATGGCGTTTCATTGGGTCTTCCCTGCTGATCACTACCTGGACGCTAATCTATTTCGTGGGACATTATTTTCAAAAAGAGCAACAATTTCAATTGGATAAGTTACAGTTGGAGGCGGTAGTAAAGGACCTGGAGCTGCGTACAATAAAGTCCCAGATTAATCCCCATTTTCTGTTCAACTCACTGAACAGCATCCGGGCGCTGGTGGATGAAAATCCCGAACGGGCACGTACAGCAGTTACGGAATTGTCCAATATCCTCCGCGGTTCCATGCAAGTGGAAAAGCTAGAGATTGTCAGTCTTCAACAGGAATTAAGCATCACAAAAGATTATCTGGCTTTGGAGCACATCCGGTTTGAAGAAAGATTAAAAGTCGATTACCAGATCGAGGAAAACACGCTGGATCTCCCCGTTCCTCCTATGATGCTGCAAACCCTGGTAGAAAATGCCATTAAGCACGGAATCTCCCATCGCGTTGAAGGAGGATGTCTGCGTATTATTTCCAGGATATCCGGCTTATATCATGAAATTATTATTCAAAATTCAGGGCAGTTGAGGACCCATCCCAACAAGCAGGGGTTCGGCCTCCAAAGCACCCGTCAACGCCTGAATTTACTCTATAAGAATAAGGCGCTTTTTGACATTCACAATTTAAATGATCATATTGTGGAAGCCGTTGTGAAAATTCCATTGTGAAAACATTAAAACGATTAAATATGAAACGCGCGCTGATCATTGACGATGAAAGACTCGCCCGAAATGAATTGAAAAAATTGCTGGCAAAATTTCCTGATGTGGAAGTCGTAGGCGAGGCCATCAATGCCCAGGATGGTAAGGAAAAAATAGCAGAACTAAGTCCTGATCTTCTTTTTCTGGACATACAAATGCCGGATAAAACCGGTTTTGAATTGCTTTCCGACCTGCAAGAAACGCCGCCTCAGGTCATATTCACGACGGCTTATGACGAATATGCGATCAAGGCCTTTGAATTTAATGCGCTGGACTATTTGTTGAAACCCATTGAACCGGACCGCCTGGAGGATGCTTTGCGCAAGCTGGAGGAAGAGGCAAACGAAAAAGAAGCACCGGAAAGCCATTTTAAGCTTACCGAAGAAGACCAGGTTTTTGTTAAAGACGGGGATCGCTATTATTTCATAAAAATGGGAAACATCCGTTTGTTTGAGAGTGTGGGCAATTACGTCCGGGTTTATTTTGAAGACAAAAAACCATTGACGCTGAAATCACTCAACGCCCTGGAGGAGCGGCTGGATGAACGCATGTTTTTTCGCGCCAACCGCAAATATATCGTCAACCTCCGGATGGTGGAAAAAATAGAGCCTTATTTCAATGGCGGCCTGTTGCTGAATCTCAATGGCGGCGAGCAAATTGAAGTGTCCCGCAGGCAGGCCGTACGATTCAAAGA
>CAYRJM010000082.1:0-11796 GCA_964424665.1 uncultured Chitinophagaceae bacterium | reverse complement strand
TAAGAAAGGTATTCCAGAATTGGGACTAGATTTTGCTTCTTTTGCAACTTTGGTACCGCGTACGGGAGTCGAACCCGTCCTTCCTCCGTGAAAGAGAGGCGTCTTAGCCGATTGACCAACGCGGCTCGTATTTTTGAAGCGGCAAAGTTAACCACTAACTTTTATCTGGCAAAAAAAAGTTTGAAATAAAATGGAAATCTCCAGTTAAGTATTAAATTTGCAACTTTAGTACAATCAAAATGTTAATTTAATATTATGGGAGATTTAAAGATAGCCATTAATGGCTTTGGCCGAATTGGCAGGCTTTCTTTTCGGGCTTTACAAGAAAAGGAAGGCGTACAGGTTGTAGCCGTAAATGATCTGACTGACACCACCACTTTGGCTCATTTGTTACAACATGATTCTGCACACGGAAAATTCAATGTTGAGATTACACATGATGAAGACAGCATAACTGTAGATGGCCATCGAATTGAGGTTTTAAAGGAAACGGACCCTGCGAAATTACCCTGGGAAAGGCTGGGGGTAGACGTCGTATTGGAGTCTACAGGCCGCTTTACCGAGAAAGATAAAGCAGCAGCCCACCTGGAAGCCGGAGCAAAGAAAGTTTTGATATCCGCGCCCGCAAAGGGAGGGGTGAAAACGATCGTCTTAGGGGTTAATGAAGAAGACCTGACTGCCGACCAGACAATCGTTTCTAACGCGTCCTGCACCACGAATTGTCTCGCCCCGATGGTGAAAGTACTCGACGACGCTTTTGGTATTGAAAGTGGGCTGATGGCTACCATTCATGCCTATACGGCTGATCAGCGTATTCAAGACGCTCCTCATAAAGATCTGCGTCGTGCCAGGGCCGCCGCCATCAATATCATCCCCACAACTACCGGGGCTGCCAAGGCGGTGACGGAAGTAATGCCGCACCTGAAAGGAAAATTGACGGGAATCGCGCTAAGGGTACCCGTTGTTACCGGATCTATTACTGACTTTACGGTTAAGTTGAAGAAGGGCGTTACGGTAGAAGAAGTAAACGCAGCGCTTAAAAAAGCGGCAGAGGGATCTATGAAGCATGTATTGCAGTACTCCGAAGAGCCACTGGTGTCTACGGACATTATTTCTAATCCGCACTCTTGTATCTTCGACGCCGGCATGACGACTATTAATGAGGATGACAATACCCTGGTAAAAGTAGTGGGGTGGTACGATAATGAAAGCGGATATTCTAACCGGATAGCCGACATGCTTGAGAAGATTGGTAAGCTTTCGCAATAATCCGGATACTGTTCGGATATAATTTTACCGAAGGCTTCCCCGTTAAATGCAGGGAAGCCTTCGATTTTTAAACGAAAAACTTCAAACATGGCTAATATACATTCTTTCGCGTTTAGCGGGAAAAAAGCGCTGATTCGCGTAGATTTTAATGTTCCCCTAGATAAGGAATTAAAAATAACAGACGATACACGTATTCGCGCGGCATTGCCAACCATCAAACTGATCCTGTCTGAAGGAGGTTCCGTCATATTGATGTCCCACTTGGGGCGGCCAAAAGCCGGTCCGGAAGATCGTTTTTCACTAAAACATATCGTAGCTCACCTTTCCGACTTGCTGGGGCAACAGGTCCACTTTTGTTCCGATTGTGTGGGGCCCAAGGCCGAGGCCGCTGCTAAAGAGTTGCAGGCCGGTGATGTATTACTACTGGAGAATCTACGCTTTCACCCGGAGGAAAAAAAAGGCGACGAGGGTTTTGCCAAAGCCTTGTCCGGGCTTGGGGATGTGTATGTCAACGATGCCTTCGGCAGTGCACATCGTGCACATGCTTCTACAGCTGTGATAGCCCAGTTTTTTGAACCATCACAAAAAATGTTCGGACTCCTGATGGAAAAAGAGGTGAAGAACGCGGAAAAAGTATTGCATGACGCAGAAAAGCCGTTTACAGCCATTTTAGGAGGGGCGAAGGTCTCCGACAAGATACTTATTATCGAAAACCTGCTGGACCGGGTTCAGAACATGATCATCGGTGGCGGTATGGCTTATACTTTTCTTAAAGCACAGGGAAAGGAGATAGGCAGTTCACTTTGTGAAGTGGATAAACTGGAGCTGGCGAAGGAAATTTTACAAAAGGCAAAAGATAAGCAGGTGAATTTCTTGCTGCCTGTGGATTCGGTTATCGCTAATGAGTTTTCGGCTGAAGCGGATCACAAGCAGGTGAGTAATGAGGACATTCCGGCAGAAGGTGGATGGATGGGGCTTGATATCGGAGATAAATCAGTCAACTTGTTTTCGGACGTTATT
The DNA here is from genome assembly GCA_964424665.1 of uncultured Chitinophagaceae bacterium. Classification (GTDB taxonomy): domain Bacteria; phylum Bacteroidota; class Bacteroidia; order Chitinophagales; family Chitinophagaceae; genus FW021-bin31. The sequence continues at coordinate 9,507 of CAYRJM010000082.1, read as the reverse complement.
GAAAAGTCAAAAACCATTTTATGGAATGGACCAATGGGGGTCTTTGAGATGAAACCTTTTCAAACAGGTACCATTGCCGTTGCAAAGTCTGTAGCTAAGGCGACTGACGCAGGAGCCTTTTCATTAGTGGGAGGTGGCGACTCCGTTGCTGCTGTCAACCAGTTTGATCTGGCGAACCGTGTCAGCTATGTTTCAACCGGGGGAGGGGCTTTATTAGAATTCTTTGAGGGAAAACAACTTCCCGGCATAGCCGCCATGCAGTGAATCCTGAGGGTTTCTGGAGTTCTTCCTGTCGTACAGGGGCCTGAACGCAAATTAATACATAAGAATGCAAGCTTAACAAATACCGGTACTCTCGCTGAAATGCACCTGAAACGGCTACTTTCAGCGGATGCGCTGAGCGGGCATGCCGGGTATTCTGACTACTAAATCGCTTTGGTGCGAAGCCTGAAAAAGGTGGGCCGCATGGTCGGTGTTTTGTTTAATGGTGCCTCAGATGTCCAAATGGATTTACATGGATGACAGAGAGCCAATAGGGATGTTGTATGTTGACCGAAGTCCATCGCCGGCCGTAGCTAGTTGTTTATAATAACATTTTTAGGCGATATTGCATGCTTTAATTCGGGGTGTTCCTTAATGAAATCTTTAGTAAAAACTTTGACAACACCGTTTTTGTTGTGTAGCCCATATTTTTCAGCTGCTTTTCCCCCTTTAATGATGTCAATGGAGTAGAGATGACTTTTCGGTATGTCAGTGAGAACAAACTCCGGATCTTTTACCTGATTATTGACGATATAGCGCGGTGCTTTCGCGGGATTCGCGTGTGGACCTCCGGGGACGAAGATAACGTGTAGGGAGTCGGCTCCCTTTCCTTTTCTTTGTGGTACTGTTGCAGGAGGTGTGTTTACTTTGTCCTTCGTACGAATTATAATGACACCATTTCTCCCTTTATCCCCGTATTTTCTGGTCGCCTTTTTGTCTTTCAACACGCTGATGCTGGAAATATTGGCTGGTTGCAGACTTTTAAATTCTTTTTTGTTTGCTTTCTTGCCGTCAATAATATACAGCGCCTGCTCCGGCAAACTGTCGTTATTTGATTCGGCGAATTTTTTGGTCTCAATGATAATCACTCCGTTTTTTCCTTTGTCTCCATATTTTTCAGTTGCCTTTTTATCCTTCAACACGCTGATACTGTAAATGTCAGCGGGGTTCAGGTCCTTAAAATTTTTCTTACTGATTTTTTCTCCGTCAATAATATAAAGCACTTTCTCAGGCAGGCTGTCGCTGCTTGATTCAGCACGCTCTACACTAACAGCGGTCCCTTTTTCTCTCTCTATCCGAGGAGGCGTATAGGTTACCTCCGGTTTGACCGGAACAGGTGGGGGCGGAGCCGGTAGTCTTCCGTATTTTGCGGAAGCCGCCTGCATTTCCATAGCGTCCAGGAGCCGGTACCGCTCGAGTTTCCCATTTTTTAGACGAATAATGGCTGTCGGGGCTTTTTCTTGTTTAGCCCACGCTATACTTTTTACGGAAGGGTTACGTCTTAAGAAAGCTTTATAATTTGGTCTCCGGGATACGCGCAGTAGCTCTGTTTGTTCCGGCTTATTTTCTTCCGCAAATGCAGCCGATCCGTTTTCAGCTTGTGGGCTAGTTGGGTCAGCCGGTTCGACGAAGTCGCTGAGTTGACGTGGTGTTTCAAACTGTTGAGCGCTGTCCGGTTGGACGAGCGCTTCCCGTCCCTTAGACGAAGAAACAATTAGCGCGATAGCTGCTGTCGCCGGTATCAAAAACAAATACTTGAGCAGGTGGTATCTGGAGGAACTGGCTTTATTCATCATCATTATTCGTTTTTTAAGATGCGATAAATTAAAATTGTTTGCCAGTCGGGTGCCACATAAGCCATTCATCGTATGTAAAAGGGTATATTGATATTTTTTTACATTTATTCCCGATTGCAGCAGTTTCCGGTCGGTGATAAATTCCAGATTTTCCCGGATGGCTTTTTTCATCAGCCATGCGCCGGGATTAAACCAGTAAAATATGTGATTAAGCTCTCCGGCAAGTACATCGATGGTATGCCAACCCCGGACATGTACCTTTTCATGCGCTAAAATGGTATAGCGTTCTTCAGGGGAATGCAGCTCTGGATTGATATACACATTATTGAAGAAAGAAAAAGGGTTTTTTCTTCCTGACAGGAGTTTAACTTTTTCGTTATTTATTCTCCCGTCGGCAGAATCCAGGTGCACCCGCAGCAACGAAATAAGCTGAACGATAAAGCGAATCGCCATGACGGCAACGCCTAGCCAGAACATGGACTGCAACAAATCCCATATGGTCACCGCTTCCGGCGCAGTAGCATATGACCGCAGGGAATTCCAGTCAGGCATATAGTAGATGGAGCCACCCGGCGTTTGCCCGTCACCCCGGAATACGGTACGGAGGTCGACTACCGGAAATAGCGCGGAACAGGCAATGGCAAACAACAGGAAATAGCGGTTGAGGGTATAAAAAGTTAGCCGCCTTAAGCCAAAGCGATAGGCCAGGTAAAATAAAGTCAATGCGATATTGGCTTTAATCAGATATAGGAATAATGCGGACATGGCAGATATTTTTTAGTTTCATTTGTGGCTTCTATTGCGTGTTTTAGGGTACAGCGTTTTGTTGTTCCAACAGCTTGTCTATTTCCTTCGCTAATTTAGCGACGCTTCCTTCTGAATAACCCTCGGAAGTATACCTTATAATGCCAGTTTGATCAATGACAAAGCTTTTCGGGATAGCCCCTGTGGCATACTGATCCCAGATTTTTTTGTCCGGATCTATTCCTGAATGGATAACAACGCCGTCTCCTTTGAGTCGTGTGATCATTTGCCTGACTTTATCTTCCTGTTCTCCTCTAGATATAGGAATGAAAATGAAATCACTATTTTTAAAGGGTGCAAGGATGGTTTCCGGTATTTCGTAGAATTCCATTAAACAGGGAGCACACCAGGTGGCCCAGAAATTTATCAGCACAACTTTCCCCTTCAAATCCGAAAGCGTAATATTTTTTCCCGTAAGCATTTGTACGGTAAAGTCTTCCGCAGGGTCATTAACCTTCAATAAAAAAGCCTCATCGCTGGTTTTCTTTTTATCCGCCGATCTGGTTTTTGTTACAGGCTTTTTTGCGACGCTTTCCTGCTTGGGAACCAAATCAATTAATACGATAAATTCTTTATAGCCGATTTTGTCCCCGAATTCTTTGGCCAGTTGGTCGCGCTTTTGCTGGGACACGCCTTTGTGCATAGCTTTAACAAAGCCACTTTTCCAGTATTCTTCAAGCTTCGCTTTTGAAATGATCTCATTGTCGGCAATAATGATATACTCCGGGCTTTTTGGGTCAGCGCGTTGACCTAGCGCGTGGAACCCACAAACAACAAACAGTAAAACAATTATTTTTTTCATGTTATTGATTAAACGTTCAGCTTACCACCATGCGGGAACATTACTTTCTTTGCTCGATCATTTCGATAATTTCTTTTAACTCATCCGGATCAATTTTCTTTTCATTGACAAAGAAGGACACCAGTTCTTTATAGGAGTTCTCAAAATAGTCTTTCACAAAGCCGTTCATGAATTTCTTTTTATACGCTTTTTCCGAAATGACTGGCGTGTACTCGATGATAGGACCGTATTTTCTCCCTTTTACAAAACCTTTTTTCTCCAGCTTCTTTACGATGGAAGCTAGCGTAGTATAAGGCGGACGGGGTTCGGGATATTTTTCCAGATAATCTTTGATAAACCCTTTTCCCATGTTCCAGATGATCTGCATGGCTGTTTCCTCCTGAAAAGTTAGTTTTTCCATAAGCTTATTTACGTTTGAGTCGTAAAGATACGAATATTTCGTAGAACGCCAAATGATTTTTGTTTCTGTGTTAGACAGGCTCCGACGGGCGGCTGCCTTGTTTAAAATTTTCCTTTGGAGATTTCCGCTTTATCAATGACCGGCTTAGAGCCCGAAAACACCTTTATTTAACAGCTGCAATACCTGTAGCTTATGGGCGCTTTTCACCAGCACGGAGATATTGTGGCGGCTGCCGCCATAGGAGATCATACGCAACGGGACGGGTTCCAGCGCGTCAAAAACCTTCGTGATCACAGAGGGGGTAGCGACAATTTCATTCCCCACCAGGCTCACTATCGTTTGTTCGTAATCCACCTCAATGCTCCCAAAGGGCTCGAGTTCTTTTTGAATATACGATAAGTGGCTGATGTCATCGATCGTCAGGGACACCGCTACTTCCGAAGTGGTGATCATGTCAATGGGGGTTTTATATTTTTCAAAGACTTCGAATATTTTACGCATAAACCCGTAGGCCAGCAGCATGCGGCTGGATTTTATCTTAATAGCGGTAATGCCGTCTTTGGCAGCAATAGCTTTTACACCATTGCCATTGGGATTTTCCATAACAACCGTGCCCTTGGCTTCCGGCCGCATCGTATTCAATAGCTTTACCGGGATATTAAAATGCTGAGCGGGCCAGATAGAGGCGGGATGTAGGATTTTTGCGCCAAAATAGGCCAGTTCTGCGGCTTCTTCAAAGGAAAGTTGTTCGATCTGGATGGTATTTGTTACGTATCTCGGATCGTTGTTGTGCATGCCGTCTATGTCTGTCCATATCTGTATCTCAGCGGCGTTTAAGGCTGCTCCTATGAGCGAGGCGGTGTAGTCGCTGCCTCCGCGGCGGAGGTTATCTACCTCCCCTCTCGCGTTCTTACAAATATATCCTTGGGTAACAAACAGTTTCTCCCCTTTGTGTTTTGCCAACAGCCCCTGCAATCGCTTTTTAATTTTAGGGATAACAGGCTCGTTCTGTTCATTGATATACATGAACTCAAGGGCGGGGAGCAGGGTGACTTTTACGTCTTTTTCTTCTAAATATATCGTGAATAAACGAGTAGAGAGCAGTTCTCCCTGCGCCAGAATATCTTTTTGAAGGGCTTCGCTATAGGATATCTTTAAGATGATCTCCAGGAATTCGAAATGTTCCGCCAGTACCTGTTCTGCTTTTTGTCTGGCGTCGGTGGTGGTCATCAACTGATCGCAAAAGTCATCGTAGTGCTTATGCAATTCTTTGATCTGAAGGGCCGCCAGGTCGCGGTGACCCGTTGCCAAGGATTTGCCTATTTCTACTAAAGCGTTGGTCGTTCCGGAGAGCGCGGAAAGAACTACTACACAGGTGTCGTGTTGGTTGGTGATCAGTTCAGCTACAGCCCGCATTCTTTCCGGTTTGCCTACTGATGTCCCGCCAAATTTTAAAACTTTCATATAACAGTTGAGGATTTAAAGATCAATATAAATTAACAGCAAGTTTTTTACCTAATTTTTCAATGTCGTCGATGACCGGAGGCAGCAACGGAATGCCTTCTTTGCGGCGTTGTGCTTCCAGCAAGCGTTCAGGGTCACCGGGTATGAGGACTTTTTCCTGTCCGGGGGCAGGGGTCGCCTGACGAAAGCGGCGGATCCACTTATCCATGTTCTTTTTAAAATCTTCAGCCGCCTGGAAGCCGTCTATACGCATAGCACCGAGAAAATGACCGATTCCTTTTCCGACCGGGTCCTGAGGCAAAGGCAGATAACTCACAAAAGGAGGAACCCAGGGGCCGAAATTTGCTCCTGAAAAAACACCGGAAAAGATATCTACCAAAGCGCCCAGCGCGTATCCTTTGTGACTGCCATGTATTCTGTCGCCGCCGAGGGGCAACAAGGCGCCGCCGTTTTTTACGGTTTCCGGATCGGTTGCCGGGTGCCCTTCCTTGTCCTGTATCCATCCTTCGGGCGCCTGTGCATTTTGCCTTTTTAAGACTTCCAGCTTTCCATTCGCTACGGTGGTGGTGGCCAGGTCAGCGACAAAGGGGGGCTCGCCGTCTGCGGGAATTGCTACCGCTATCGGGTTGGTGCCCAGCATTCTTTCTTTAGAAAAGGTTGGTGTTACCAGCGGACTGGCATTAGTCATCGCCACACCGATCATATCTTTTGGCAAAGCCATCATCGCGTGATAGCCCGCTATACCGAAATGATTGGAGTTGCGTATGCTTATCCAGCCGCTTCCTACCGCCTGGGCTTTATCCATGACCAGTTTCATGACCCTGGGGGCAACGACAAGCCCGAGGCCGGAATCTCCATCTGCCGTAGCGGTGGAGGGAGTTTCGTGAACGATGGTAATTTGGGGATTGGGATTGATGCGGCCATTTTCCCAAAGCCGGACGTAGCCGGAGAGCCGGGCGATGCCATGGGAGTCAATTCCTCTTAAATCGGCGGACAGCAAAACTCCGGCAGCCAGCGTAGCGTCTTCTTCGGGGCAGCCCATAGCCTGGAAGATATTCCGGGCAAATGATTTCAATTGTTGAAAAGGGAAAACCGCCTTGTTGATTTCTTTCATAAAACAGGATTACGCCTGTGCTTCAGGCCCTCCAAAGTTCATCGGGATGTTAACTGGCTCCTGGTCTTTGATCGTACCATTTGCACTCTCGAATTTTACGAGGTTGTCTGTAAGTGCTTTCATCAGTCTTTTGGCATGCTGCGGCGTGAGGATTATTCGCGATTTTACCTTGGCTTTGGGAATGCCTGGCATCACATTAATAAAATCTAAAATAAATTCTGCGTTGGAATGGGTAATGACGGCCAGGTTGGAATAAACGCCTTCCGCCATCTCTTCGCTGAGTTCAATATTGAGTTGTTGCTCTTCGTTGTTTTGCTGGTCTGCCATGATATTTCGTTTGAGACTGCAAAGGTATAAGACTTTCGGTGTTTTTTCAATAAAGATGTTTTATGTAGCTTTAGGAAAATTAAGGAATATGAGTGCGTTTCACCCTCCTGCCTTATCCAAGGTGGATAAAAGCATTAAATCCTGGCCTACGGATGATCGTCCCCGGGAAAAACTACTGCTTAAAGGCGTCCAGGCCCTGAGCGACGCGGAGTTGATTGCCATCTTATTACGTACGGGTGACCGGAATCGGACGGCACTGGCGCTGGCGCAGGAGCTTCTCCAATCCGTAGAAGGGGATCTGTTCCGGCTGAGCCGCCTGAGCATTAAAGATTGCATGAAAGTGAAAGGAATTGGCAAGGTAAAAGCCGTGACGCTGGTGGCCGCGCTGGAGCTGGGGCGCCGGCGCCAATCCGGGAATATCTTTAAAAAGCCGGTCATCAAAAGCAGTACCGATGCGGCCAAAATTCTACAGCCTCTACTGGCCGATCATACCCATGAAGTCTTCGTAAGCTTGTTTTTAAATGCAGCCAACGAGGTAATGCACTATGCCATCATCAGCGAGGGAGGCATGAAAGGAACAGTGGTAGATCCGAAGATAGTATTGCGGAAGGCTTTGGAGCAGGGGGCGGCCAATCTGATCCTCTGCCATAACCACCCCTCCGGAAACCTGAAGCCCAGTAAAGCCGATCTCCACCTTACCAACAAATTGCGCGACGGCGCCCGCTTACTCGATATTATTGTTTTAGATCATTTGATTGTATCTTCTCACGGATTTTTTAGCTTTGCAGATGAAGGATTGATATAGATCGTATCGTTCTGATAACTTTTTGTTTTAAACTTTAATCACCCGCATGCTCAAAATTGGAATTTTTGGTGTCGGCCACCTGGGAAAGATTCATTTATCACAATGGACGTCAATAAAAGAAATAGCGCTTACCGGATTTTACGATCCCGACGATAGGAATGCCGCGCAGGTGGAAGAACAATACAATTTAAAGCGATATACGGACCCGGCGGAGTTGATAAACGTCTCGGATGCCATTGACATAGTCGCACCGACTACCCGGCATTTTGAGATTTGTGAACTGGCAATCCGCCATGGAAAGCACATCTTTGTCGAGAAGCCGATGGCCAACTCCATGGAAGAGGCGCAAAAGATCTTAAAACTGCTTTCTGAAAGCGAAGTGAAATTCCAGGTCGGTCATGTAGAGCGGTTTAATCCCGCTTTTCTGGCTTTGGAAGGATGGGAACTCAATCCCATGTTTATAGAAGTCCACCGTCTGGCAGAATTTAATCCGCGGGGAACGGATGTAAGCGTAATCCTCGATTTGATGATCCATGATATAGATATTGTGCTCAGCCTGGTAAAGGCCAGGGTGAACAGGATATCGGCAAGCGGAGTAGCGGTGATGAGCGATACCCCCGATATCGCCAATGTACGCATCGAATTTCATAACGGTTGTGTCGCCAACCTCACGTCCAGCCGCATATCTTTAAAGAAGATGAGAAAGACCCGGCTTTTCCAAAAGGACGCCTATATCGGGATTGATTTTTTGCATAAGAAAACGGAAATCATCAAGCTGAAGGAAGAAGATGAGGAAGGGATGTTTACCATGGATATAGATACGGCAAAAGGCAAAAAAACGATCGCTATTGCCAGCCCCACGGTGAAAGAATCAAATGCAATCCGTATGGAACTGGAATTGTTCCGGGATGCGATTGTGGAAAACAAAGCGGTGCCGGTAAACGCCTATGATGCTTTTCAGGCGATGGATATTGCCCATCAGATATTGGATAAGATCCGAAAAAACCTGCGTTAAACTGCCCGTCAGGGTTATTTTTCTCCTTTCCTTTGCTGTTGGAGAGGGGGCGGTGCTGTCCGGCCTTTCGTCCCCCTTTCTTTTCACGTATTTTGAAAACGGATCTTTTGGTTACAGGCCCTTCCCGTGTGTTTGTTCCCGCCCGGCTATAAAAAAACCTGCTCCGAAGCGGAAGCAGGTTTTTTCGAGGGGGATATGCAAAACCAGCGGGTTTTCTGACTATTCCGTTCCGTATCCGGGGTTTTGTTTCAAATTCGGATTAATGGCGATCTGCTGATAGGGAATAGGGTACAGCGCCCTGTAGGCTTCACTGGGCTTGTGATCCCACCAGGAGGCTGTGGTGAATTTACCAAAGCGGATGAGGGTAGTACGCCGTTTCCCTTCGAAGATAAATTCCCTGGCTCTTTCGTCAAGCAGCTCATCCATCGTGAGCGTGCTGGTGGTGTATTTTTCTTTTGGCCAGTCTGCTTCCGTAAAATCCCGCTTCCTGCAGGCATTAATCAGATCGACCGCTTCCTGGGTGGCTGAGCCACCGTTCTTGCGCATGAGCGCTTCGGCTTTATAGAAGTAAATTTCAGTAAGCCGGTAAACGATGTAGTCATTTTCCCAGTAATTTTCAGAACCCAGCGTATCGGATTTGTATTTATTAAAGCGGGCACCACTGTTTTCTTCGCCTTCCGTCATGCTGCCCTGACTGCTATGGTCGCCTTCACTTTCTCTCCGGATGCTGTTTACATACACCAAAGGTTCATTGTTGTATTCCTCCGTGCCTAAAATGGGAATATCGGTACCATAAACATACTGCGGGCCAAAGAGAAACCAGTCTTCCTTTCGCAGGTCGTTATCCTGGTATTTATTGAAGGCGGAAGGGATAACAACGAAAGCGTTCCATCCGCTATAGCCTACGTTCAACGCTTTGGAGATGTTGCTGTAACCCA
>CAYRJM010000081.1:0-11859 GCA_964424665.1 uncultured Chitinophagaceae bacterium | reverse complement strand
TTCGTTGTTAGGTTTAAAGCCCGTCCCATCGCTTTAACGTGGGTGGGTAGTTTACAGTTTTGGTTCTAATGTAAAGGAATTATTTTACTTTCGGGTTTTTAAAATTATGGTTGATCACTTATCTCCTTTGTTGGTACCGGTAGCTTATCCCGATTCGGATTTTCAAATATCCAGCGAAACAGGTAAACAGATGATCTGGGATAATATAAGAAAAAAAAGAGTGGTTTTAACCCCTGAAGAGTGGGTACGGCAAAATTTTATCCAGTATTTAACGACGGTATTAAAATATCCGGCCTCCTTAATGGCAATAGAAAAAGAAATTCAGTTAACCGCGCTAAAAAAACGCTGCGATATTGTGGTGTATAAAAACGCCAAACCCTGGATGATCGTCGAATGCAAAGAACCACAAGTACCGATAAATGAAAAAGTGCTGAGGCAAATCCTTACTTATAATATCAGCCTGCGAGTGCCCTATCTGATACTGACCAACGGACCACATACTTTTGCCGTTCGGATTAACGACGATAGATGGGAATACCTGAAAGTTTTACCAGAATGGAAGTGAAAGTAATAAGGCCTGTTCACACCCTTACTGCCTAAATCCGAGGAACGTGCTTCGATGCAGCTGCAATTACAGGGGGTTACATCTCCCGGTTAAGGTCAAAATTTTCCAGTTCCCGTGCAACCGCCGTCAGGAAAGTAGCGCCCAACGAACCGTCTACGATCCTATGGTCATAAGACATGGATAAATACATCATGTGGCGAATGGCAATAGAATCCCCCTGAGCCGTTTCTACCACGACTGCCCGTTTTTTAATGGCGCCTACCGCCAGGATAGCGACCTGGGGCTGGTTGATAATCGGCGTACCCATAAGGCTCCCGAAGGTACCTACGTTTGTTACGGTGAATGTACCATCCCGCGTTGCGTCAGGAGCAAGCTTCCCGGCTCTGGCATTGTAGGCGAGTTCATTTACCTGCCGGGCAAGTCCCACCAGGTTAAGCTGATCCGCTCTTTTGATGACTGGAACGATCAGGCTCCCGTTTGGCAGGGCCGTAGCCATGCCGATATTAATATCTTTTTTTATTATAATCCGGTCTGAATCCACCGAACTGTTGATGATCGGGAATTTTTTAATGCACTTGACAATCGCCTCGATAAACAACGGTGTATACGTTAGCTTCTCTCCTTCTCTATGCTCAAAATCTTTTTTTACTTTTTCCCGCCACTTCACCATGTTGGTCACATCTGCTTCGCTAAAACTCGTTACATGAGGGCTGATGTGTTTACTTTGTACCATATGTTCGGCAATCATCTTACGCATACGGTCCATCTGGACAATTTCCACGTTCGGACCATATTGATCGCTTTTAACGGAAGTAACGGCGCGGCCTGTCTCCGGTTTACCGGGCTTTTCAGGCACGGGCGCGGCCTCCTGTTTGCCGGCGCGCTTATCTGCCACATAACGCAATATATCTTTCTTGGTAACCCGGCCGCCAAGTCCGCTGCCTTGCATTTGCTCCAGTTCCCCCAGGCCAACCCCTTCTTCTCTGGCAATCTTCAAAACCAAGGGCGAATAGAAACGGGCCTCTTCCCCACTGTCCGGGACTACCTCCTGCTGCTCGCCTTCACTGCTTTCCGCTTCATTGCTTTTTACATCTTCGGCTTCATCCTCCTTTTCATCCTCTTCGTCCATAAGCAGATCGACCTCCTCTCCAGCGGCAGCCGGAACCTCTGCCTCAGTCTCAATACGCGCGATCGCCGCTCCTACCGGCACGACATCATTTTCATTAAAAAGGATTTCTGTAATGGTACCTTCCACGATAGAAGGGACCTCACTATCCACTTTATCGGTGGCAATCTCCAAAACGGTTTCATCCACGTCCACATGATCCCCCTGCTTTTTATGCCAGTTAAGAATAGTGGCTTCCATGATGCTTTCTCCCATTTTGGGCATGATCAGATCTACGATGGCCATAAAATCACTATTTGCGGTTTATAGGGTACAAATGTAAGGAAATGATCAGGATTTAACGTGGATTGTTTATCCACTCCAGCAGGAGCAGAAGCGCATAATTTGCCGTCATTTCAATATTTTTTTCGCGATTATAGCGCAAATCTAATTTCCGGGTCAACAAAAATCCTTTATTTCCCACCGCGATCCATACCCTACCAACGGGTTTGCCTTCAGCGCCCTGCGGCCCCATTAATCCGGAAACAGCAATACCTACATCTGTATCCAATTTTGCGACTACGCCGGTAACCATCGCCTTAACCACCTCCTCACTCACCGCTCCTTTTTCTTGCAAAATATCATTGCTGACCCCCAGCAAATTGTGCTTCAAATCGTAGGTGTAAGTGACCATAGCCCCCCGGAAATAAGCCGCGCTACCCGACACGGAAGTCAGTAAGTGGGCAATATATCCCCCTGTACAGCTCTCGGCCGTAGCCACTGTCCAATCATTTTGTTTCAAGGCTTTGCCGACCAGCTCCTGCAAGGAGGTGTCTTCTCTCGCTATTATGGCTTCAGGTATCGTGTTCTCCAAAGCGGTGCCGTACTGATCCAATTCATTTGATACACGTTGTTTTACATTTCCTCTGGCCGTAAGCCGGAGCTTCAAAATACCATTGCCCGGGAGATAGGCCAGGCTGACCGACGGCGGCAGGCTTTGCTCCAAATCACTTAGCTTTTCTGCCAGAACAGCCTCCGGAACACCTGCGGTCATTACGGTGCGGTGCAAAATAGCGGGAAAAGTAAAATGCCGCAACAAACGGGGAAGTACTTCTTTTTCCATCAGTCCTTCCATTTCATAGGGAATTCCGGGCATGGCAACGAAGACTTTATTGCCTTTTTCAAACCACAGCCCCGGAGCGGTTCCTCTTGGATTAAAAAGCGGTTTGCATTTGTCCGGTATCATCGCCTGCTGTCTGTTGCGCTCCAACAGCGCCGTATTATGACCGGCTATCCGGCTTTCAATATGGGCTAAAATCTCGTCGTCTAACACGAGGGCCGTCCCGAAAAACCTGCACAAAACAGCCTTTGTTTTGTCGTCATCGGTGGGGCCCAATCCCCCTGTAATAAGTACAATATCCGGCTCCCGGCTTTCGGTTTCCAACGTGGTAAAAATGTCTTCCGGATCATCGCTGATAGCCACCCGCTTCCTTACCCAGATACCCGCCTGATTCAGCCTTCGCGCCATCCAGGCCGAATTAGTGTCAACGGTTTGTCCGATTAACAACTCGTCCCCTATTGTAATAATTGTCGCTTTTATTTCTTTCATGCGTGATTCATTGAAAAGAACAAATGTAGCAAAAGGCGTTGGTAAATCTTTCAAACGTTTTCCGGTCAATTTTTAATATCTTAGCTGTAAAAACCTCTGAATTGCAGCCTATGGACCGCTTTAAATCAATGCTTTTCGTGTTTCTTCTACTGTCCGTTTGTTCCGTATCTTCCCCCCAGGCCCAATCCTTACATGCACACATCACCTCGGCGGTTAAATCCTTCACATCAGATCCCCAGATGCGTCACGCTATTACCTCGCTCACCGTTTTAAACGCCAAAACCGGGCAACAGGTTTACACGTTGAACGGGCAGACCGGCCTGGCTACCGCATCGAATCTAAAAACCATTACGGCTGCAACAGCCTTTTATCTGCTGGGAAAAGATTTTGTCTATAAGACCAGCCTGTACTACAGCGGCGCTATTATTGCAGATACCTTATTCGGAGACATTATCATACGTGGCAGCGGTGATCCGACACTCGGAAGCTGGCGGTACGAGAACACGAAAACCGCGATTGTTTTACAAAAATGGGTAGCTGCTGTTCTGAAAGCTGGAATTAAGGTTATCCGGGGGCGGGTAATTGGCGACGCATCACTCTTTGATTCCCAGATGCTCCCCAATGGCTGGATATGGCAGGACGTCGGCAATTATTATGGTGCCGGGACGTCGGGTTTATGCTGGCGGGAAAATCAGTACGACCTTCATCTGCTACCCGGCGACGAGGCGGGAGACAAGGTAAAAATAACCGGTACAAACCCCGTTATCGAACAACTGCATTTCGTCAATGAATTGCATACCGGAAGCCCGGGCAGTGGTGATCAAACGTATATCTACGTGGCCCCATACAGCCACCTGGCCTACGTCCGGGGAACCGCACCGGCCCGTCATCCGGATTTCCAGGTCTCCGGTTCGGTTCCCGATCCCGCTTTATTTTGTGCAAACAGTCTGCAAAACGCTTTGCAGGAAAACGGGATCAAAGTATCGCAGCCGGTATCTACCTACCGCCTGCTAAAGCTTTCAGACGAGCCTGTTCCCCAAAGCCTGCAACTATTAAGTACGCACACCTCTCCGGGATTGACCGAGATCATCCACTGGTTTTTAAAGAGAAGCATCAATCTCTATGGGGAACAACTCATTAAAACCATCGCATTGCGTCAGGGAAAGGTCGTGAGCACGGAAAACGGCGTAACGGCAGAAATTGAATTTTGGGAAAAGCAAGGGCTGGATCCCGATGCCCTGCACATCATCGATGGCAGCGGGCTCTCCCCCGGGAACAGCGTGACTACCAGGGCCTTGGCCACTGTTTTGTGGAAAGTAAGCCAGCAAGACTGGTACAAGGATTATTACGCTTGTTTGCCGGTCATCCACAACATCCGCATGAAAAGTGGACATATCAACGATGTAGCAGCCTATTCGGGCTTTCTCACGGCTACAGATGGAACTCCGCTTATTTTTTCATTTATCGTCAATAACTATAGCGGACCACTGAGCACCCTGACCCCAAAAATGTTCGGGTTGCTGGACAAGATCAAACGCTAAGCAGAAGAGAAAAAAGGGGCTAACTTCTGGGCAAGCAGGTCGGGCAGCGGAATGGTTTTGCCCGTAGCCTTGTTTACGAACGCCAGCACCGTATGTCCGGTATTTAAAAGCTTTTTCCGCCCGTTGTAAATTTCCGTGTGAAATGTAATCCGATTGTTACTGGGCCGTTCTTTCAAGAGGGTATTTATGGTCAGGAGGTCGTCATACAAGGCAGGGCGCAAGAACTTACTGTAATGCTCCGCTACGGGCATGATAATACCTGAATCTTCAAATTGCTTGTAGGTAAGTCCCAGCGTCCGAATCATATCTGTTCGTCCTACCTCATAATACAGCGCGTAGTTCCCGTAATACAGGTATCCCATCGCATCTGTTTCTCCGTAACGCACCCTTATCTCGGTTGTCGTACTGTACATTGTGTTAAATGCCTGTTAAAAATCAACTCCGCGAAATCAGCCGGTCCAGTGATATTTTTCCCGGCCCTAAAAGCCACAGGATAATATAACCCAGCAGATAGTGCGCTCCTAGCTCCTGCCGGCCAAAACCGTCATCTACGTGTACTACGAAAACAACGACCATCATTTGAATAATCAAAGGAATCGTGGCCCAACGGGTGAACAATCCCAAAATCAACAAAACGGAGCACAGCACTTCAGCAAAAACCACCAGTCCCAGCATAAAATGGCTGCTTACCTGAAGGGGGTCAAAAAAGTCAGGTGCCATGTTATTGAAATTCATCAGCTTGGGTAGCCCATGATTCAACATCATTACCCCCAGGCCTATTCGAAGGATCAACATGCTGAAATGCACCGTATTCGTATTGAATCGAGTAGAAATGAACTTATTTTTCATAGGTCTGTTTTAGCGGCTAAAATAAGTAAGATTTTATTATTGACAAGTGCTTTCCACGAATTGGGGAAAACCGGATTTATAGAAAAGGCAGAATCTACTATCTTTGTCCGTGCAGGAAATGAACCGGAGGGAAGTGAAATATCCGATTTTTAGATTTTTTTTGAAATAAAGCGCTTTTTGCGGCGTTTACATTTCATTGCAGTATGCATATTAAGAACCAAACTATAATGAATTTGATCCATTTAAGAACTAGCCAGGTAAAAGCCTGCCGGAGACTGCTATGGATATCGGCAATATTGATAACCGCTTTACCGGCTGCAGCACAGCAAAACAGTATTCATCAGGATGCGGATCTGTTGTTAAAAAAAGCGACTGCCCTGTACAAAAGAGGTCTTTATTCCGATGCCCAGCCTTTGCTGAAAAAGCGACTGGATCAGATCGATTATTTCAAAGCTACCGAGCATCAGCTGAGTGCGCAGGATGCAGCTTATTATTATATTGTATGCGCCTTCAAACTAAATCAACCACATGCCGTTTCCCAGGCTGAAGCGTACATAAAAAACACTTCCAGCATTGCCCATCGTCAAATGATGAGCTACCAACTGGGACATTATTATTTTCAAAATAATCAGTTCCAAAAGGCTGTTCCCTACTATGAACAAGCGGGGATTGACAACCTTTCGAATGAAGAAATTGCCAAAGCGAAGTTTGAACAGGCTTATTCCTATCTAAATTTAAAACAATTTGATAAAGCCTATCCGCTCTTCAACGCCATCAAAAATATCCACAACGAATACTTTCTGCCGGCCAACTATTACACCGGCTACATTTCTTTGTATAAAAAAGACTATGATAATGCATTCCGCTCCTTCCAACAGGTCGTTGACGACCCCCAGTATAAAAGAGTAGTTCCTTATTATATCGCTGAAATATATTATTACAAACATCAGTACGATAAACTGCTTGACTACGCCCAGCCTTATCTGGAAAAAGGAGATTTATATTACGACGCCGACCTGCGGCACCTCGTGGGGCAGACTTACTTTGAATTAAAGCAATATGAAAAAGCGTTGCCTTACCTGGCGAGTTACGAGAAGCAGGCCAAAACGTTACAAAAAGAAGACGTCTATGAACTGGCTTATTGTTACTACAAGACCAATCAGTTAGACAAGGCCATCGCGGGTTTCAAGCAACTGAGCGGCGGTACGGATTCCCTGGCACAAAATTCAATGTATATTCTCGGCGATTGTTACCTCAAGACAGGACAAAAAGCGGAAGCCAGGCATGCCTTCGCCTTTTGCGCGCGGTCCTCATACAACCCCACGCAACAAGAGATTTCCAAGTTCAATTACGGCAAACTATCTTATGAATTAGGATACCAGGAAGCGGCGCTGAAAACATTGCAGGCATTTATCACGGATTACCCCAGTTCGGAATACAGTCAGGAAGCCCGGGAAATATTGGCCCAATTGTTTATGAATACGGCGGATTATAAAAATGCCCTGGCTGTATTAACGGATTTGCCCAAAAACAGCCGATCGGTAAAAGAGGCCTACCAACGGGTCACCTTTGGGCGAGCCATGCAATTGGTCAACGACGGAGATCTGACAAAAGCAGATCAACTGCTCGATGAATCGTTAAAAGATCCCTTAGACCGTAAATTGCGTTTACTGGCTTACTTCTGGAAAGGGGAAATAGCGCTTCGAAACAACCATCCGGACGAAGCCATCAGGTATCTTGAACTATATATTCCATTAACCAACCGCGGAACCCCACCCGCGCTTGGAGAAGCTAATATACAGACTGCCCACTACAACCTGGGATACAGTTACCTCAAAAAAGAACAGTATCAAAAAGCGCTGTCCAACTTTAAACAAGCCCAGCGCGTATTTGGCGCCAATGGAGCTGCTATCGCCAATGACGCCCGGCTGCGGGAAGCCGATTGCTACTACATGCTTAAAAACTATGATAAGGCTGTAGAACTATATAATCTGGCTATTGCCAATGGCGGTGCAGGAAGTGATTATGCCCTTTATCAAAAAGGAATAATCTCCGGAATAACAGGCGATAACTTTCAGAAGGTATCCATCCTCAACAAATTATCCAGCCGCTATCCGGGTTCCGGTTATCAAAACGAGGCTAATTATCAAATCGGGCTAACCTATATGAATGAAGGAAAGTACCGTACTGCGCTTCCTTATTTACAAAAAGTAGCCGGGGACAACAACAATCCCAATGCGTCTAAAGCTTTATTAAAGCTGGCTTTAGCACATTATCATCTCAATAATACAGAAGAGGCCATCAACAGCTATAAGAAGTTAATCCGCCAATATCCCAATAGCGCCGAGGGACAGGAAGCGATGACCAGCCTGCAAAATCTTTATATTAACGCCGGCCAGCCACAAGCTTACTTCGCCTTCCTGAAGTCCATCGGTAGAACAGTCAATACTTCGGTGGAGGACTCTGTGACCTATGCCTCGGCAGAGTCCAGTTTTGCCGACGGTAAATACAACAACGCTATCCAACAGTTCTCCAATTATATTACCCGGTATCCTCAGGGACGCTATACTTTGAAAGCGCATTTTTACCGGGCAGAAAGCGCCTATAAACAAGAAAACTTTAGTCAGGCGTTGAAGGATTACCAATATGTGCTTTCCCAGGGCGCCGGCATGTTCAATGAACGTGCCGCGTCGCAGGCGGCGGCTATCAGCTTTTACCAGCAAAAGGATTATCAGCAGGCCTTAAAGCATTACCAACAACTAAAGCAGCTTTCTACCAGCAAGGAAAACACCCTGGCTGCCCTGCGGGGTGTTCTCCGGAGTACCTATGAATTACAACAATGGAACCAGGTGAAGACCGCGGCTCAGCATCTGCTGGCCCTGGAAAATATCAGTACCGGAGATCAGATCGTCGCCTATTTTTACCTGGGGAGGGCCGCTCAGGCACAACAAGATTGCCCGTCGGCCATTCAGCACTTTAACAAAGTGGCCGGAATGACCACTTCTGAGCTTGGTGCGGAAGCGAGGTATTATATTGCTTTATGTAACTATGAGCAGGGGCAGTTAAAAGACGCGGAATCGGCAGCATTTGATGTCATTAAAAAAACACCATCTTACGATTTCTGGGTGGCCAAGGCGTATATTTTATTAGGGGAAGTATTCTGGAAAGAGAACGACTACTTCAATGCCAAAGCCACTTTGCAGAGCATAGTGGACCATTGTAAAATACCAGCGCTGGTAAAAGAAGCAGATGCCTTATTGGATAAAGTAAAAGCAGATGAAAATGCCCATTCCAAAATCGTAGATACTCCGGCACAACCCGCAATCAATGACACAACAAAAGGAAACCAATAAATTAATCCCGAAAAGGTCCCTAAAAATGATGATCCCAAAAAGCCTTTATTTATATCTTCGTATGTCTTTGCTCTCCGCTTTGATCTTGTGGGGAAATGCAACAATGGCCCAGCAGACCGATGACAGCCTGCAACAGCAAACCATCGACATCTACAATGTATACCAACCTACATTGCGTGCTGCTGCTAAATTAAACCTCAACACATCGCTTCCGTCTACAAGCCAGGACCGTCCTAATCTTGTATACAGCATCCCTTCTCAAAACCTGTATTTCACCTATTCCCCGGTTCCGCTTAAACCCCTGGCCATGGGAATAGATACTTCCAACGAGCAGCTTTACAACAGCTACATCAAAGCAGGGATAGGCAACCACAGAACACCTTTGATACAGCTCGGCTTAAGCAATGGCAATGAGTTGCCTTTTCAATACGGCTTAAATTTCAATTACCTCTCCTCAAAAGGTTCACTCGAAAACCAAGAATTCAGCCGGGCCAATCTTCTGCTTCACGGCAATTACTATACCCCATCTCATGCCTTTCATGCTAATATAGGGCTGGACCGCCATGGCATTCGCTATTACGGATATAACCACGATACCACGAAATTTGAAAGCAATGACATTAAGCAAGTGTATAATGAGTTCTCCCTGGAAGTAGGTATGCGCAATACAGAACCCAACGGCATCAAATTAAATTATCAACCCGAAATTGGTTTCACCAGCTTTTTTGACAAGTACAACAGAACAGAAACCGCTTTTCATGTGGATCTCCCTTTGCAAAAAGTGATTGTAGAGGATATTTACCTCAGCGCGGAACTGAAAGCCGACTTATCCCGTTATAAAGACCCGGACAGTACATTTACCAATTCCCTCGTATCGGTTCATCCCGCGGTGATCATCTCCAAAGAACACTTTGTACTTCGCGCAGGGTTGAATCCGACCTGGTCCGAAGGCAAGTTTTATTTATTGCCCGATATTGTCAATGAAACCGACCTGATTGAAGACAAACTGATTCTCAGCAGTGGGTGGATCGCTTACTTTGACAAGAACAGCTATAGAAACCTGGTGAAAGAAAATCCGTTTATCAACGGCTATCATGACCCGCTAAACACCCGGATAGTAGAAAAATACACCGGCATAAAAGGATCCATCAACAATCATTTTACCTATAACACAAAGTTCGCATTTATCAACTATTATGACCGCCCGCTGTACCAGAACGACTCCATATATGGCAACCATTTTAATGTGGTGAATGAAAAGGAATTAAAAGCTTATGAATTCCATGCGGAATTAGGCTATGCGCTAGGAGAAAAGTTCAAGGCGAAGATCGGTGGAAGCTGGTTTAACTATTTCGAACAGACAACCGAAGAGAAGCCTTGGGGATTGCGGCCCTTTACCGCCAACTTATCCCTGCTCTACGGCATTAAGAAGCTACAACTTACCGCAGATCTGTATGCGTTAAGCGGAAGCTATTACAAAACTGCCGGCGGCGAGGCAAAAAAAACAGACGGTGCGTTTGATATCAACCTTGGCGGCAGTTATGAATTTGCAAAGCAATTCAGCGTATGGCTGAACGCGAACAATCTTTTAAATAGCCATTACCAGCGTTGGAACCAGTATCCATCTATTGGACTCAATATCATCGGCGGTATTATGATTAAATTTTAGTGTCTTGCACGATTATTTAAAACTAATAAGCGGTTTTTTACAGAAAGAAGAATCTTGTTTTCTTCCGGGTATTGGCGTTTTAAAATTTGAAAGGCAGCCCGCTTTTGAAAAAGACAACCAAATCCAACCGCCTTCCTCCCGGCTGGTATTAGACCCTTTGTCTACGGATGCCCGGCACCATATGCTTGATAAGATAAAAAGCCATTTTTCGTTGTCTGGAGAAGCGGCGAAGCAAAAATGGGATGATGCGCTTGAGGAGATTAAAACACAAAAGAAACCAGTTGTAATTCCTGCAATTGGGGAGTTGGTCCCTGAGGAACAGGGTGCTTTCGTTTGCAAGGCCTATCCCCTGGAGAATATCTATGCGCCTATTTTATGGAGAGAAAACCCAAGCGCGCCGAAATTGACGCCTCCTTTACCCCCTGAAGATAAACCGGTCAATTCAAACAGGAAGCTGCCTATCCTGCTTCCCCTGATTTTACTTGCAGTGATTGCATTGGGATATTTCGGCTATCGATACTTATTCAACCCACCTGCGAAAACCATAAAGGAAGATTCAACCGTTACGCCGGTAGAAAGGACTGGTCCTCCCATATCTTCCACTCCCACCACAGACACTGTAAACGCGCGTGAAGCCACCCTAAAAGGAACCCAAACAACGGACTCCATCCACTTTGCCGTAATATATATTGTCTATCGCAACAGGCAAAGTGCGGTAAAACATTATAAACGCATGCGTAATTGGGGGCATGATGTCTCTTTATACACTCCCGATTCCGGTTCCTTCATGGTAGGTTACCCTTTTTACGAGCTACGAAAAGATACGACGAAGAGGCTGGAAGAAATACAAGACACATACGGGGGACACCCTTTTATTATTTATCCGGAAAAATAAATTTCCTGCAATAACATTCGATTAACGAACTGTTTGAATAGCAGTTCTTAACTTTGCTATTGTCATTGAGAGAGACACCAATTATTCAGGTGAAAGCCTGATGGCAAAATAGCTAAAAGCAGGCTGGCTTCGATGAGGTCAGCAGGCTATAGCAGAGAGTAGTAATTTTTCAAAGGGTTTAACACAGGACCCCGCTGTTCCCAGCGGGGTCTTTTTTGTCTGTAGTAATTTAAACCCGAGACAGGCCGGTGTACCCATTAGCGTTTATCAGTG
>CAYRJM010000080.1:0-11937 GCA_964424665.1 uncultured Chitinophagaceae bacterium | reverse complement strand
GAAAAAATCGCATTGCTGGAACAAATGCTGGACGGCAGAAAGAAATAAAGCAGCTGTTGTAAAATCTGCGGCTATTAATTAAAGAACTATTTTACGGCTGATCTGTTCCGGGAAAGCAAACAGAATCCCGTCTTTTTTAACGCACTACTGTGAATTGCTTATACCCGGATTTGACGAAGGAGAACTTCTTGCTTGTCCTGAATGATATTACAGCACCCCAATAATAAAGAAAAAGAAAGTCTGAACGATATGAAAATAGTTTGCTTAGGAGATACTCACGGTAAACATTCTCTAGTAGACCGGGTTCCTGCTGATATGGTTATATTCACCGGTGATTTTATGGGTAGCGGGTATGATTATAGGGAAGTTAACAGCTTTTTGTATTGGTTGTCTGACTATCCGGCCAGGTACAAAATAATGATTGCAGGGAACCACGATCGGTTCGTCGAGAACAACCCCGGGCGGTGGAGACGTGAATTGAAATCCTTTAAGGGTATTACTTATCTGGAGGATGAAAGTACAGAAATTGAAGGATTTAAAATATATGGTACCCCTCATACTAAACTGTTTTGTAATTGGGGTTTTAATAGGACCCATGAAGAGTTGAAGAACCTGTATGGGAAGATACCTGATGATACGAATATTTTAGTTACTCATGGGCCTCGGTACGGCGTACTGGATCGGTTAGAGAGCGGTGAACATGTCGGCGAAAAAGAGCTTAATGCTAATGTTGAAAGGCTGCTAGACCTGCAGCTGCATTGCTTTGGCCATATACACTGCGCCCATGGTGTTGAAAATAACGGGAGGTTTACAGCGGCTAATTGTGCAGTGGTTGACGATAGGTATAATTATACCTGGGGCCCTCAATCTTTTTATAAAACAGCGCGTAAAACCCATCCGTCGCTTTAGCGTGAATGGGATGAGAGCTACTAACCTTGCGAAAGAATATATTGACGTATTGTTTCTGGTGATGCTTCACCTATTGAGCAAACGAAGAAATGTGGATAGTTCACCTGCTCCATTAAAAGTATTGCGTTCCCATTTTTGCAATACTCCTTCTTAAGCCGTTAACTGTCTGTACAGGGGCGTTTCTTCTTTTACCTCGTTCTGATCTCTTTTTTCATGAACAGCACGTAGGATATGGCAAAGCAAATTACGGTGACGGCAATCAAACCGGTGAGTTGTGGCCATACCAGCAGAAGGCTTTGCCCTAACGGAAGGGGACTTGGCGTAGTCCCGTAGACTTGTGCCATGGTAAGCGGTCCGAGGCTTCGGACGGACGGCAGCAGGAGGGTAGTGGTAGCGTCGCTATATAATTGAGAAGGCATGATGCGAAACAAATTAAGCGCCATTTCTTTTTGATGGATGTATTGTCCGGGAGCCGCCATACGGGGATTGGGTATTAATGCGCTGCCAATCAGGTTGACAATCATCGGGTAGAATACCGAAAAGAAGAGCCATACGGCTATAGCAGTCAATGCCGAAGTGGCTGCCTGCCGGAACTTTATCGAAAACAAAATAGATAGGTTTAGCCAGAAGGCCACATACAATATGCTGAGTAATAAAAACGCGATGATACGTAAAAATTCCTCCGGTGATGGTGGGATACCGATAATGACCAGGCCGAAGCCAATCACTAAAAGAGTCAGCGCAAGAAACATCATTCCAATGACGATCAAAGAAGCGGTAAACTTCGCGTTGATAATGTAATCGCGGTGGATGGGCTGAGCCATGATGCGGCTGAGCGTCCTGCTGTTAAGTTCAGAATTGACGGCGTCAAATCCGAGACTAATGCCTAATAGCGGCCCTAAAAAAGTAATAAACACATGAAAGGGCGGCAGGGAGCCATCGGAAAGTGTAAAGAGTTTTAAGAAGAAAAAGGTACCGCTGGGGTCGTCAGGCTTTACGGCTTCGGCAAGGTTACTGAGCGACGTATATAGGGCACCCATGCAGGTCAGCAGCATAAGCACGCCGAGGATAATGAACCGCCAGCTTCGCACCTGATCCGATACTTCTTTATATACCATGACCCAAAAAGGGGAAAGTATCTTTTTATTCATGATAAAACTTCTTCTTTTTCAAAATAACGTTGATAGATCTCATCCAGCCCGTATTCCTTTTTTGCCAGTGCCGTTAGGTTAACACCTGTTTCTACAATTGCTTTGGCGATAACGGCTGACCGGTCATGCAGACAACTTATCTTCAGGCGATTGTCCGCGTATGATACCGACTGTATGTCTTCCGTTTGCAAAAGTTTTTCTTCAAGCTGCTTAATACGTGTTGCGTCCGGAGAATCAATGCCAGCTTCAATAACATAAGGGTCGCCGGGAAATAACCTGTTGGACAGCGAGGAGATGTCTCCTTCTGCGATCAACTTACCCCGTACGAAAATGCCTACCCTATCGCATACCTGCTGTACCTGATGCAGATGATGCGAAGAAAGTAAAACGGTAATGCCTTCTTCACGGCTCAGTTGGACGATCAGCTCAAGAAATTCCTTTACGCCTTTAGGATCTATACCCAGTGTCGGTTCATCGAGGACGATGATCTCCGGCTGCTTAATCAATACATCCGCGAGCCCTAATCTCTGTGTCATTCCCCTGGAATATTTTCCTGCTTTTTTATTCGCCGCATCTTCCAGGCCCACCCGTTTCAATAGGCTCAGGGCGTCTTCCCTGGCTTGTACCGGCGGGATTTTATTGAGACGGGCAATGTATACGAGATTTTCCAACCCCGTCATGTTGTCGTAAAAACCGACGTTATCGGGAAGATACCCCACGGCTCTTTTTGCCGCCGCAGGATTCCTGGTCGCATTTATTCCACATACTTCCGCCTGCCCGCCATCCGGCTCTGTGAGTCCGAGCATCATCAGGATGGTGGTGGATTTTCCTGCGCCATTCGGGCCGAGCAACCCGAAAATTTCTCCTTTATAGATCGTCAGATCGAGGTGATCAACCGCCACCAGGTTCTCATATTTCTTGGTTAAATTTTTCAGGCTTATTATGGGTTGTCCTACCTGGTTATTATGTCGCTCACTCACCACGCCTTACCTCCTTCCGAATTTCTTGAATAAATAATAAACACTTCCAAGCGCGGCGCATATAATGATGATACCAAGCCATCCCCATATGGCTGACGTGTGTACTGATATTCTGAATTTAGCCTGGGAAGAGGTTTCAGAGGTTTTCGCTTCAAGCGCCGTTACATAATCGCCCGCTATGGCGTCTTCGCTCGCGTGAATCTTTGCGGTTACCTCAGCTGTTTTTCCCGCCGGTAACCTGCTTATTTTTTTGGGGTCGAAAGTTACATTCCAATCTACCGGCGTGGTCGCGCTCATGGTTATATCCGTCAAAGGCGCGGAACCGGTATTTTCCACCGACAGGGTGATCTCTTTTGAACTTCCCGCGGTGATATCTTCACTTAGCCTTCCGGTAGGAGTGGACAGAGAAAGGTCATAGGACCCGGTGATGGCTACCGATACTTCAAAACCCGCGGAAGTGTTAGCGGTCGAAGCCAGTACGGGTATCTTATAGGTGCCTGCAGGGGTCTGGTCCGGGGGATCAACTTCTATGGATATACTCTGCGTCTCATTCGGGTTGACTTTTACAGAAGCTACCTGTTTATAACTCGCCTTGAAATTAACACTCCAACCGCGGGGCGGGCGCGCAGTAAGCGCATAAAACTGGGTGTCTGCCGTTGCATTTTGCAAGGAGGCGCTAAAGGTAAATGTCGTATTGGCGGCGCCTTCGAGGTTAGGCTGCTTGGTGGAAAATGCGGTCTTATAGGTTCCGCTTTTTGATACTTCAATCGTCAGGGGAAGGTCATCGTACCCACTGGCCCGTAAATGAAAACGATAGGTGCCTTTTTTTACTTTTAACGGAACCATTACTTCCAACGAGATGGTTTCTTCCTTATCCGGTAATACGGATAGCCGGCTGATCTGCCATCCACCGGATTTCAAAGTATAGGACCAGTCGTCCGGTAACCCATAGAGGGAAATCCCTACATCGCGGGTGGAACTGCTGTTGTTGATCAACTTGATGGAATAATCTATTTTCTGTCCGGGGGTAACGGTAATGCGGGTATACGGCGCATACAGTTCTACCGATTGAGCCTTCGCGGAAGACACGATAAAGGAAGAACACAGCAATAGCAATAATAGAAACCGGGAAAAAGGTAAGCCTTTCTGCATCGAACTTTTAATTTTTAAGTTTAAAAATCGGGAGTGATTTTACAAAGGGTTAGCACGCTCCTTAGAAAAGGAGTGTGTGAATATAGACCGCAGAGAGGGGTTTATTGAATTAAGCAGCGAAGTGCTCAATCAATGTAATGCAAAGGCAAAGCTAAAAACTCTAATTTTTTTTTCTGTTAGTATTTCGTTAAAATGTAATAATAGGTTTAACGAAGTCGGTCCAGAGAACGTACGAGCTTTTCATCTTTCCGGATGCCGCGGGCGGCCAGGAATAAAAGAATGATGATAGGTATTGAAAGGAAGGCGGCCGGAAGATACGTGGAGGAGTTTAACATTTGATCCATCGTCAGGCCGTCTTTCATTTCTTCAATTAAAAAATATTGCAATACGACTAATCCGATCGAGAAGAAGAAGTTTAATAAGGTAAGTCGGAACTGCAGTTTTCTTTTTTTAAATAAAAAGATACATATAAAGGCCAGTAGCGTAATGATCATCGTCAGTATAAAATAAAAATACTGGTAATCACTTTGGTCCGGAAAATACCGGTATGTATTGTTTATCAGTCTCGCCCGCCACAGATGCGGATTAAAAAAGACCAGGAATGCACCCAGAAGGGAAGCCAATAAAAGATAGACCGTTTGAATACGCTGTATCATGATGGTTATTTTGGGTGTAAAAATAAGTAAATCCCAGGGTTTAACAACTTTCATTACCTTGCATAGGTAAACTAAAATCTGCAAGATGGCGAGAAAAATAAATCCTCAGGATGCGCTTGACTATCATACCAAAGGACGGCCTGGAAAAATTCAGGTGGTGCCGACTAAAAATACCAAATCCCAATGGGACCTTTCTCTGGCGTATTCCCCGGGGGTGGCCGTTCCCTGCAGGGCGATACAGGAAAAGAAAGAGGACGTATATCAGTATACCGCCAAGGGGAACCTGGTGGCTGTGATAACAAACGGTACCGCGGTGCTTGGCCTCGGTAACATAGGGCCGGAAGCGGGGAAGCCCGTCATGGAAGGCAAAGGCGTACTGTTCAAGATCTTTGCGGATATCGATGTGTTTGACATCGAGCTGAATATGGAAGATCCCGATGAGTTTGTAAAAGTGGTTAAAGCCATGGAACCGACCTTTGGCGGGATAAACCTGGAAGATATTAAAAGCCCGGAGTGCTTTGCAATCGAGGAGCGGCTCGTCAAGGAACTGAGTATTCCGGTGATGCACGATGATCAGCATGGTACGGCGATTATTTCCGCCGCCGCCCTGCTCAATGCGCTTGAGTTGGTAAAGAAGAAGATCAACAAAGTTAGATTCGTTGTTAGTGGCGCCGGCGCTGCAGCGCTGGCGTGTGTGAAATTGTATCTTTCTCTGGGTGCTGATGCCAAAAATATGGTACTTTTTGATAAAGAGGGTGTACTATCCAAGGACAGGAAAGATCTGGCGCCGATGCAATTGCCCTTCGCTGTTGAGCAGAAAATGAGCTTAAAGCAGGCCATGAAAGATGCGGATGTTTTTATTGGCCTGAGCGCAGGTAACGTCCTTAGCCCTGAGATGCTTAAGAGCATGGCTAAAAAACCCATTGTATTTGCGATGGCTAACCCGGATCCTGAAATAGCTTATGATACGGCGGTAAGGACCCGCAAAGATATAGTCATGGCAACGGGACGTTCTGATTATCCCAACCAGGTCAATAATGTACTGGGCTTTCCCTATATTTTCAGAGGCGCGTTGGATGTCCGGGCTACGGAGATCAATGAAGAAATGAAGCTGGCCGCAGTAAAAGCCCTCGCGGATCTGGCGAAATCACCGGTTCCGGAGCTGGTGAACATGGCATACAATGAAAAAAACCTGGTGTTCGGACCGGAATATATTATTCCGAAACCCCTGGATCCCCGGCTGATCAGTACGGTCGCTCCTGCGGTGGCTAAAGCCGCCATGGAGACGGGGGTAGCTAAAAAGCAGATCACCGACTGGGATGGATATGTGTCAGAGCTTGAAAACCGCCTTGGGCTCAGCAATCATCTGATCCGTGCAGTGGGGAATAAAGCGAGGAAAGATCCCCGCAAAGTGGTTTTTGCCGAAGCCGACAACCTCAAGGTGCTGAAAGCAGCACAGGTAGCGCGGAATGAAGGATTGGCTATCCCTGTTTTACTGGGAGAAGAAAAAAGAATACACCAGCTTCTTGAAGAAAATAAAATCGAATTGGATGGCGTGCAGATTATTGATACCCGAAGCGAGTCCACCAGGGAAAAAAGAAAAGCATTCGGGCAGAAATTCTTTGAGAAAAGGGCCAGACGCGGGTTTAACCTTTATGAGGCCAAAAAGATGATGCGCGATCGCAACTACTTTGGCTGTATGATGGTGGAAACCGGGGAAGCAGACGCCCTTATTTCCGGACTTACCCGCAAATATCCGGATACCATCAGGCCGGCCCTCCAGATAATCGGCATGGAGGAGGGCGTAAAAAAAGTCGCCGGCATGTACATCAGTCTGACGCCTAAAGGCCCGCTGTTTTTGGCCGACACCACGGTCAATTTCAATCCGACGGCGGAAGAACT
Organism: uncultured Chitinophagaceae bacterium; assembly: GCA_964424665.1. Classification (GTDB taxonomy): domain Bacteria; phylum Bacteroidota; class Bacteroidia; order Chitinophagales; family Chitinophagaceae; genus FW021-bin31. The sequence goes on along the minus strand of CAYRJM010000080.1, from coordinate 5,187 downwards.
GGCTGATATTACCCTTTTGACGGCAAAGGAGGTTCGCCAGTTTAACATTACCCCGCGTATAGCCATGCTTTCTTATTCCAATTTTGGTTCCAGTCCGACGCCGGAGGCTGAACTGGTAAGGGACGCGGTGCAGATCGTCAAACAAAAAGCGCCGACCCTTATCGTAGACGGGGAGGTTCAGGCTTCTATGGCTTTCGATACGGAATTGTTAAAAAACAATTATCCCTTCAGCGAATTGGTCAAAGGGGGGGTCAACACACTGATATTTCCTAATTTGTCAGCCGGAAACATCGCTTACAACCTGTTGATGGAAGTCGCCGGATTTGACACCATCGGACCTGTACTGATGGGGCTGAATAAACCCGTGCATATCTTACAACTGGGAAGTACCGTAAGGCAGATCGTTAATATGGTGTCCCTGGCCGTGATAGATGCCCAGGATAAATGCAAGAAGAAGCAGGGCCGCAGGAGACGGAGTCACTCCGCCCGGTAAAGCACCGGCAAACCGGAGCGTTGGTTTTCAATTGCTCCGCTTTTCTTCTCAGCAGGATATAAGGAAAGTGATTTTCCAGGAATGGTAAGTCAGCTGTTTGTTACTGTGCGCCCGGTAGGGTAGAGGGAACGGTTTAAGGGTGCTGAAGCCTATGTCTTCAACAAACCTTTATCACTTCCATTTCCAACAGTTCTCCCAGCTTTTTTATCTTGGAACTGATGTGTCCGACACCTACTGCACAATGATGGGCCGGGCCATAACTGTTCCACTTATTTACAAAATCTCTGGCACCGATAGAAAACCGATACCTGCTGTTGGTGTTGCCGATCTCCAGTATCGGCCCCTGGACGGACTCCGCCTCCGCGGTGAGTAACATTAATTTGCCACCTATGTTTTCAACTACGGAAAGCAGGGTAACCGGACCGTGCTTTACAGACATTTCCACGGATAATCCTTTGCCTATTTTTCCATGATATACATACAACGGACGAACTTTAGTTTTTCCTTCGGCTATCGCAATATGTCCGGGCCCGTCATGCCCCATCAAAACCACATCATCGTTGTAATCCATGGCGTAGTATTCCGTAAATGAACCTCCTGCGCCAAAACTATCCATGATCTTCATGGCCTGTACATTTTTGATTTCATATTCCCCCGCTACCGGAATCCCCCTTGCTGTTAATAAAGAATTGCCAAGTATAATAGAACTTATGGTGTCCTCATTGTCATTGTTTTTTGTGCCCTTATAATAATAAGCCAGTGATCCCAGTTTGTATTTTTCCACAAGCTTATCCAGTGCGACAGCTGTTCTGGCCGCTCTCTCCAGTTCTGCTTTTGTACAGTCTTCCTCTACGTCAAAGACGGTATAAAAAAGATTTACGCTGTCCTTGATCTTTTCATCCGAAACCGTTTTTCTGAGCGCGGATAATTCATCTACTTCTATCATTTCTATGTGGCCCCCGAAACTTGCGTATTGCTGTGTAAGATCGGTATAAATATCCAGCATGCCACTGTAATAATGTCCCATACAGCCAAGCCGGTTATAGGACATAATGTTTGCCACCTTGGCTGCTTCTATCCATTCGCTTATTTCCTTCCAGCACCGTTCGTCATCATTCAACATTCCTGTTATCTGGTGAAATTTTATCCCCACTCGTTTAAATACATTGGCTATTTCAGGAACAGGGCAAGCGCCGCAGTAAGCCAGCCATTCTCCTGTCATTTCAATCCTGTCATTCATCTTGTTGAACGTCTTGTAATCAATGGCTGCTTCGGGCGACAGGTTCAAAATAATGACAGGGACCTTAACCCGTTGCACAACAGGCAGAACGGTGGAAGATAAAGCGTAGGTAGATACGTAAAGAAAGATAATATCTACATCCTCCGTGCTAAACATCTTTCCGGCCGCAAACGCTTTATCGGTTGAATCTATCAATCCGGCATTAACTATTTCGGAGTGCAGCGTTAATAACTTTTTTTCTACGGTTTGCAAATATCCTTCAAGTCGTTCTTTCAATCCTTTAAACTGTTTCCAATAGGTGTCTAATCCGACAGCAAATAATCCGATCTTCATCGTTTGATACTTTATAATAGATAAAGGAAAAATCTAACTTTTATGCCAGGACAAACATTTCTTCCAGTTTTTTACATACCGGAGACATGTCGTCATTTGTTTCCATAAGGTCCTTCATATACGCCCACCACTTTTTCATGAGCGGTTGTTCTGCTACTTTCGATCGGTCGAAGTCTTCGGATAGCTTTTGCAATGCAAATAGCGTGTTTGTTTCGTTATCCAGCCAGATGGAATATTGCTGTATTCCGGAATCCGTCAGAAGTTTTTTCAGCTCAGGCCAGATGCTTTTATGCCTTCTTTTATATTCTTCACTGAAGCCCGGCTTTAATGTCATTTTAAAACTATATAAGCTCATAAGATGAATTATTTTAAGTATTACTTTCTGTCGGTAGGTTAAAAATGTACTTACCCGACCCTATTTCTTTTGTCGTCCCCGGCAGTGCTACTATTGCACTCGTGTTAGCAGGGATACTTACTTCCAGCCTGATCTTTTCCTTACCACTTCGCTTCCACTTTACAATAATGGGTCCGTTAATAGAATGATAAGAGCAGTTTACCCACTCAATCCCTTTAATAAATTGCGGCGTGATCAATATTTTGTCGTATCCGACCGTTCCCGGTTGCTGACGGATGCCCCCTAGGCCACTGTAAAACCACTCCATTAAATGGCCTAACATCATGTGATTATTGGACACGTTGCGCAACGCCTGCCATGACTCTGTCAATGCGGTAGCCCCCTTTTTAATTTGATAGCCATAACCGGGTACATCTTCCCGGTTGTTCATTTTGTAGATAACCTGGTTGTATCCGCCATTTTCGAGCGTTTGAAGAAGATAGCGGAAGCCGATATCTCCTGCTGTTAAGGCGTAGTTGTTGTTTTTAACAGAATCGACCAGGTTAGTTAATATTGCTTCCCGGTATTGTTCCGGTGCAATGCCAAAATATAGTGGAATGGCATAAGAGGTCTGGCTGCCGGTGGCGTAAACTTTAGTTTCCGGGTTAAGGTATTTTTTATTAAAAGCAGCCTGAATGGCGCTGGCAACAGCCTTATACTTGCCAGCGTCTTCATGATATTGGAGGATGGCAGCAATTTTACTTACTATCTTTGCATCGTAATAATAAAACCCGGTAGCGGTTATACCAAGCGGTGTTAATTGGGAAACGCCAGGATGCTTTGGCCCCAGGTCGTACCAGTCGCCTAGGCCATAAGATAACAGGTAGTTATTGGCTTTACTTCCCAGGTAATCGACATATTTCTTCATCATGGGGTAACTCTTCTTTAGAATATCTTTATCACCGTACCATTGATAGAGGTACCAGGGGACGAGAATGCAGGCACTTCCCCATTCGGGGGAATCACGGAATCCGTCAACAAATTCAACATATTCCGGCGCAATATCAGGAACCAGTCCAGTTGCCAGTTGCGCATCTTTCATATCTTTCGTAATTTTATGATAGAAGCGCAGAATGTCATAGTTGTATTGCATGGAATTGCCGATCAGGTGTGTTTCCTCAAGCCAACCCAACTTTTCCCGATGGGGGCAGTCTGTGGCTACGCTGGCCATATTGTTCCGGATCCCCCAACGGATAAGGTCAAAAATCTGGTTAAATAAAGTATCCGAACAGCTGAAGCTGCCCACTTTTGGCGCACCATTCTGTGTATGTAACGAACTAATAGAGGAGATCTTAACGTGATTTATAGCAGTTGGATTTCCGTTTGGATCAAAAACTTGTATTCCCGCATAGCGGAATCCATAATAGGAAAATAAAGGCTGCCATTCCTCCACACCTTGTCCGCTAAAAGTATACTGCCAATAATAAGGGCGACCACTGGCATCCTGGTCGGGCGTATGATCTTCGTTTATCAGTTCAGCTGGCGTTATCCTTATGGTATAACCTGTTGGTCCCCGCGCTTTAAGCCGGATAATCCCCGACACATTTTGACCAAAATCATACATCCTGTAATTGGTTTTCGAAGAATCGACTGTTACCGGATTAAATTTTTCATTCACCACAACCGGGTATGCTTCCTGTGCGTCCATCTTTCCACCGGGGCCTGAAACAATAACTGGTGTACTCCATCCTGTATCAGTGAATACGGGCCTTTTCCACCCCTTTCGTATTTTAGTGGCATCAAAGTCTTCGCCACCGTATATGCTGGAGTAGGTGACGGCGGATTCGGCTGTTTTCCAGCTGCCATCCGTTACGATTTCTTTCGTTGATCCGTCTTTATAACGAATGATCATCTTGAGGCGCAGCATTGGGTATCCTCCGGCAATGACCAGCTTGCGATAACGCTCGCGGTTGATGTACAAAAAACCTGTTCCTACAATGGAAGCGATCGTGTTTTCCCCTTTTTTTAGCAGGGAAGTAATATCATAAGCGTTGTAATAACAACGTTTGGTATAATCAGACCAGGCAGGGTTTAATAAAGAACTGTCTACTTGGTTCCCGTTTATATATAAAACATATTGACCCAGCCCGCAGGCGTAAACATAAGCCCGCTTAATTTGCTTTTTAACCTGAAAATTTTTTCTGAAACAGGGAATGATCGCTCTTTTTTTGGCTTTATTGCCTAAGTGATTTCCATTACCATGGATGCCGGGAAATACTTTCATGCTGTCCGGTAGTCGTTCGTACGCGATCCACCGGGCGTTATTCCATTCTTTTTCAGTTAATATGCCAGTGATAAATGAAGTTGGGGCACTCCATTCTCCGCTGTTGTTTTTATTCGTCCATATCTTTACGCTCCATACATATTCATGCGCGGATTGAAGTGGTATGCCTTTGTATTTCACAAAAGTATTTCGATTTGAACTTATCTTTCCCGAGTTCCACATATCGGGATCATCCAGTTTTTCTTTTGACGAGGCAACAATGATTTGATATGCGGTTTGTGTCACACCACGCTCGTCAGACGCTAATTTCCAGCTAAAAGACGGATGTTTTTCATCTATGCCAACAGGGCTTTTAAGATATTGACAACGCAGATCGTAAACAGCTAAGTCCGCATATTTTTCATTTATCGGTTTGCTATCCACGTTTGCAGCTATCAGTAAAACTAACAAACAGGAAATAAAACAGGTATAATATTTCATGATATTCTTTTAAAATGCCTTTG
>CAYRJM010000079.1:0-12433 GCA_964424665.1 uncultured Chitinophagaceae bacterium | reverse complement strand
CAAAGCCGTGCAAAGGTAGAGCCCTTTATCTTACCAGCAAAATATTTTTTGAAAAGAAGGCCTAAAAAAACGTATTTCCTCCGCTCAGGACAAAAAAACATCGGGAGGATAATGGACTTTTTCCAGAAAAAGCCCCTGTGGAGGGGCGGAAAAGTCAGCCGCACCGCATTGTTGCAACATCAACAGCTCCTCCAGTTCCGAGAGGGTGATTTGTCCCCTTCCCACGTTTAACATTGTGGCCACCAGTCCTCTTACCATTCCCCTCAAAAAACGATTGGAAGTAATATAAAATACGATCTTCCCCTCCTCCTGCCGCCAGAAAGCCTGCTGAACAGTACAGTCATAAGTTTTTACTTGTGTATTCCTTTTGGAGAACGACTTAAAGTTCCGGTTGGCCAGCAACCTATCGGCCGCAGCCTGCATTTTTTCCAGGTCAAGCGGATAAGGGAAAAAGTAGCCGAAGTCTTTTAAAAACGGGTCTTTGGCCGTGTAAAGCACATACCGGTAAGAGCGGGCTGTTGCAGAAAAGCGGGCATGCGCGTCTTGCCGCACGGGATGGATCGCTTTCAGGGCAATGGAAGGCGGCAGTATGGCATTTATCTTATACCACCACGCTGGCGGGACAGGCTGATTGAGATCAACATGCAGGAAATTTTGACGGGCATGTACGCCCGCGTCCGTCCTGCTCGAGCCCATTGTCGCCACCGGATGTTTACACAATATCTCCAGGCTGCGGTTGATTTCTCCCTGAATGGTCTTCGCGTTTTTTTGGACTTGAAAACCAGCATGCTGATCCCCTTTATAGGCTACCTCTAAAAAATAACGGGACATGGATGAGGTTTTACCGGATATAGTCTTTAAGCCGATTCTGATAATGCTGGCTGCTGAGTGTCTCGACCAAAGACTGATAATCGTCTTTATCGGAACAATGGAGATATGCCGTCTTTAAAAATTGCAACCGGAAGTCGTCGGATGGAAACAGGTAGGCCAATTGTTTTATCTGACCAACCGTATAACATTTGTCGTCAGAGAGATAACGATTAGCCGTCCGGAGCATGGCTTCCGCGCTTTTTTTGGAAGCAACCCGGCGACGTACCTTATTAAAGTATTGTTCATCTGCAATTTCATTGCACAGGACATTGCTCGCCCCCGCAACTTCCTCCTGTTGTCTCTGGTCATCGCCAAACAAAGGAGAAGCCACACTGGATGACCCGGAATCTACAGCGACCGTATCCACTTTTTCCAGCAATCGGTCAAAAAGAGAGCCTTCCGGATTGTTCTTTTGCTGTTTAGCGAGCCGCTGTTGTCGCTTCCATTTTCTTAATTCTTTCCCACTGGTAATGATTGTATCATTGTAAACATTGTCGTCCGCCCTTACATTCGGCTGCACATTATCGGCCTTTTCTTCCTGCTTCCCTTGCTCGGCATCTGAAGGAAAATCAATAAATGTCAGGTTGGGAGCGGCATTAGCGGGCGGAGAGGCGGGATCGGGTTGCGCCGTTTCCGGCATAATTGCCGGTTGGGGTTCTTGCCTTTCTTTCGCCGCCGTATTGCTATCCGGATTCAGCAGATCAAAAAAAGAAGGCTCCTTCTTTTTGTCTTCCGCTTCAGGCTTTTTTTCCTCAGGAGCAGCTACGGTGGCGACATCGGCTGCAGTGGAAGCGTTTTCCTCGGGCTGGGCCTCCGCTGCGGCGGGCTCTTCCTTCTTCGTTACCGGCTGAGAAGGGGTGCTGCCACCGGTGACGGCATTCAACATGGTCTCAAAGGGGTTCTCTTCGGGTGCCGCTGGAGACGCTTCTGCCGGCTTTTCGCCGGCCGTAGCACTTGGCGGCGTAGTACCCGCGAGTGGCTCCGCTTCGGGCTGCTGGCTTTCCTGCTGTTCGGTTTGTTCCTCCCCTATACCCGCAATTGTAGAGGGCAGGATCCGGTTACCTGCAGAGGTGGCTACTTCAGCAGGTTGCAGGACCTGTTTGCTCTGAATATTAACCAATTGTAACTTCCCTGCCATGGTACGTAACATATACCCTTTATCGCCCGAATCATCGATAACAATTTTAAAAGCAGCCTCGGGGACTTTCTTTTTCGCCAGGCCAACGATTATCGGATATGTGCCTTTTCTGACCTGATTCAAAACGAGATAGCCTGATTGGGTACTGCTCAAAATAGAGTCCTTCATTTTAATATAAAACGGCGTACCTTCTTCACTTTGAATATACATGAAATGCGATTGTGCCACAGCCAGAGATCCTGACAAAACCATACACAACACTACTAATATTAATCGTCTTAAATTTTCAAGCATTTTTTTTGATTTTTCCCCGCTGAAAACAACATTCAGCAAAATTTGTTCCATCTTCTAAAAGCCAGTTGCGCCTGTCTTTTAGGGAACAGGAAGCGCTGTTCATCTGCTTCCTTTCCCCTGCTACCCATTATCAATGACAAAAATAAAGAAAAACCCGTATGATACCTTACAATTATCGGTTTTAATCGCATCTTCAGGAATTAAGCTGTATTTTTGAAAAGAATCTATTATTCATTATTTATGTTTTACCTGACCCGTACTCCCGCCTGGCTGAGGACCTTTTCCAAAAAATGCATCTGGAAGCTACACCCGGCGGAAAAAACCGTCTATCTCACCTTTGACGACGGTCCCAACCCCAATGTAACCCCCTTCATTTTAGAGCAACTAAGGCGATACAATGCCAAAGCCACTTTTTTTTGTATTGGCAAAAACGTGGTTGAGCACCCGGATCTTTATCAGGAAATATTCGATGGCGGACATAGTATCGGCAACCACACACACAACCATCTCAATGGCTGGAAAACCAAAACGGCCGACTATGTTACCAATGTACAGGAAGCTAAAAAATACATTCCTTCCCTGCTGTTCCGCCCGCCGTACGGAAAGATAAAACCCAAGCAAATCAAGGCGTTATCGAAAAAAATTCCGGGTATTCAGATCATCATGTGGGACATCCTCAGCGGCGATTTTGACCCAAACCGGCAGCCGCAAACCTGCCTTCAACAAGTGCTCTTTAAATTCCGTTCGGGCTCCATTATCGTCTTTCATGACAGCGACAAAGCCTGGGAAAGGATGAGCTACGTGCTTCCGCGTGTTCTGGAGCATTTTAAGAAAAAGGGATACAAAGTAGATGCCTTGCCGGAGCGACTTTCTCAGGGATAAACTTATGGCCTGCTCAATATGTTATTGTACCTTTGAGACAGAAACAACAAGCCATGGAAACGATTGTAAATAAAGTCGCAAAAAGCGGCTTAATCACGGTGGACCTCGCGGACTTCCTGCCCGACAAAGACAGCTATCTTATCTTTGACTTAAAGCCCTTTTTGTTCCGTGAACTCATATTGAAAGAAAAAGATTTCCGGGCGCAACTAAAAGAACATGATTGGCAAAAGTACCAGGGAAAACGGGTGAGCATTACCTGCTCCACTGACGCCATTATTCCCATGTGGGCTTACATGTTGGTAACCACTTACCTGCAACCGTTCGCCCGTCATGTACATGCAGGGACCGAAGAAGAGCTCCTGCAGGCCGTTCTCTTGGAACGCCTCGAAGCCCTGCAGCCGGAGGATTACCGGGACAAGCGCATTGTCATAAAAGGGTGTGGAGACCGTCCTGTTCCGGCCGCGGCCTATGTAGCTATCATGCAAAAATTGCAACCGGTCGTAAAAAGCCTGATGTTTGGAGAGCCTTGCAGCACCGTACCGGTATTCAAGCAAAAAAAGAGCTGATGAACAGCGCATTAAAAACATGGCTGGCGCTCGCGTGCTGTAGTTTGCTGCTGTTATCGACTTCCTGCGGGAACAACGACAAGAAGCACGGGGCTACCACAGAAAGCGATTCCGTATACAGGGCCGATACGCCGGCTGTGAGGGCGCCGACGGGCACCGATATCGGCCAGGTATTCAAAAGCCCGGGCCTGCAGAATTGGCAAATGCGTATGAAAAAGACTTATCCTCATTTTTCCGCGGGGCGTTTTCAACAGGCCAAAAAAAACCCTTTACCGCCATCAAGTGCTCAACGCTTTTCAGAAGAAAAGTGGCAGGTGTTCCAGCCTTATTTTATCGCCGGACCCCGGAAGAAGAAAGCGATTGATTTATACAGCTACGGGCAGCTCCCCGATGACAGCGGTGCGCAACTGGAGCCCGGCTCGCCGGATAATGAAGTCAACCTGGTCGACCTGGCAGAAAGAACCAAGACCCGGCTGCTTTATGCCGGTCCCGGAACCGACTTTCAGCATGCCGAATGGCTCAATGACAGCGTCATTGTCGTCACCGGCGAATCAGATGCCAATGAAGAAAATGAAATGAAACCGGTATTGTGGAAAATCAATATCCGGTCAGGCGTCGTGGCCGAATACTTTTACCGGGACACGGCAGATACAACATCCCCCGTTGTGCCAGCTGATTCCGGAAACCGAAAATAACCTGTTTTGGCCAGGCAAAAGGGCCGCTCGATCATCAGAAAAGACGCCCGGCAAAAGAATAACGTTCCAACGCCACTTCTTTGGGATCTGTGTCTATTTCAACGGGATCAATACTCCTCTTTTATGTTTATCGTGATATTGGGCACTAACCCGCCACTTGCCGACATGTGAAACACCTCACGGGAATTCTCCTCCCAATTATCCGGATCGTCCCAATGGTCCCGGTCAAAGTAATCTTCCTTTAATTCTTCCAGATCATCCCTGAAATCAATCTGTTTTCCCTCCGGAACAAAGATCTCTAACAGGATATGCTGGTTTCTAAAGGGAATGCCGCTCGGCATTAAAAAGCCGTCGGAAATATAGAGGATCGAATCTTTTTGTTGTATCCGATACCGGATTATGGAGGCATACTGCCGGGCCTGATCGGCAGTCCGCCCGTTGGAAAAGCGGACGATGCGGACATGATAACTGCTGTCCTCGCTTTTTCTGACAGAGAGTTTTACCGCGTTTACCCGAATGCTGTCCTCACTTATCTGGATAAAATCAGCCAGCCAGTCCTCATCGTCGTCAAAAATAAAATGGCTACCCCATCCGTTAATATGCTCCTTTGCGGGTTGCTTTTTCAAGATCAGTACCGTTTCCGGCTGGATAATATGCACGTCCTCGGTACGGGAATAGTTCATCCGGAAGTCTTTTCCCACGGAGACCAACAAACTGATGGCACAGATAACTCCTATGAACCAGAGCCCAAATAAGCAAATACCTACGTAACGAAAACGCGGACGGAAGCCGGTAATCAATTTGATCAAAATCCAGATCAAAGCCACCACCGGAATACCCAGGGTAAGCAAGATAGCCGGCCAGACCAGCACATGCTGCAAGGGAGAAGCCAGGATGAGCGATTTTAAAGGAAAGGCGAAAGAGGCCAGGGCGGTTACGCCAAGAAAGCCACCTGCCAGTCCGATCAGCACACCACAAAGCGAAATGATAATAACAGCTAAGATAAAATACAGGACAATCTTTACGAGCGTCCCAAAGATCTCTCCCGCTGCGCTGTGTTTTTTCGGACTATCCGGCGGGCTGGAAGTTGGCGTACTGCCCGGGAGCACCGGATCTATCTTTTTTTTTTCGTCTCCGGTAGATTTATAAGCATTGGACAAGCTTTGTAAATCCACTTTCTCGCCACGCATCTCCAGTTTTTCCGCTTGGGTAACCGCTTTGGGAACAGCTATCCACAGGACAATATACAGGACGACCAAAGTAGGCAACGCGCCTATTGAAAAAGGAAAAAAGAGATTATGGAAACCCCAGAAATGGACGGAGTCATCAAAAATACCCGTAAAAATAACCCCCAGCAGCGGCAAGATAAACAGGATACGCGGAATTACCGGATCTATTTTAAAATAGGCTGCTAAACCGGAAGCCACTCCCCCCACCACCTTGTGGTCGATATCCCGATATAAACGCCGCCGCAGGGGTGAAGAACCGCCCTCGCTGCCCGGCAGAATGATCCACAAGACGATGTAAGCAATCAGTCCCACGCCGTAAGCCCAGATGAGAACAAAGGTGATCACCCGCACGATCGCCGGGTCTATTTTAAAATAATTGGCTATCCCGGAACACACACCACCGATCAACTTGTCGTTTACATTTCGGGTCACTCTTTTCGGCTCCTCCTCGTCTTTTGCATACTGGTACTGTTTTTCCCCCGAATGCTTTTCCTGCGGCTCGGTAGAAGTCTCTTCCTCCAGTTGTTCCGGACGTCCCATTGTTGCGATCATCAAATCCACATCCTGATCGGTAATGCAGTGCGCTCCCTTTTTCAGTTTTTCCTGGAAAAGCTCTGCAATGCGATCCTCAATATCACTAACAATTTCCTCTCCCCCTTCTTCACGACCAAAGTAGCGTGTCAGGCTTTCCAGGTAGCTTTTCAAAAACTCGTAAGCCGTATCCTCAATCGGAATCAGCCTGCCTGACAAATTGATATTAATAATTTTTTTCATGGAATGTTGGTTTTGGAAATTTTATGATTGATTTTGAATAGGTTCCGTTAAATGATTGACCGCGCGAGAAAGTTGTTCCCAAGTTTTTTCCAGTTGCTGATAGAAGGCTTCTCCATCATCCGTTAAAGAAAAATATTTCCGGGGTGGTCCGGCATTACTCTCCACCCAGCGATAAGTGAGCAGGCCTGCATTCTTCAACCGGGTCAGCAAAGGATACAGCGTTCCCTCCAGTACACTCAGCTTCGATTCTTTCATCTTTTCGATGATATCTGAAGGATAAGCCTCCTGTTGCCTGATCACCGAAAGAATACAGAACTCCAATATGCCCTTTCTCATCTGTGATTGTGTGTTCTCAATATTCATTTCGCTCGTTTAAAAAGTGAATGATGAGGCAAAGATAGTAAATTTTTAGTACTATGCAACACATAATACTGTTTTTAACAAAATAAGTTTAAACCCACCCAATAAAGGACTTGGCACGTATTACCAATCAGCGATTTATGAAACAATAAAAGATATTTTTTTTCCGCCTTCCGGAATAGTCCTCCTCAGAAACAAAACGGCTGTTCAGGCTGTCTTACTTTCCAGCCTGTTTCCCCGTCAAGGGGAGCTGCCTCTGCATTTTCCCTACAGCCGACGCGCTAAGCATCCCAAAATCAGGTTCCCGGGACATAAAAATATGCTTATCTTTATCACATGGGTTCATTTACTATTACCGCCAATTACGTTGACATTCCCCGGGAGGAAATATTTCCCGCGACAATTACCATAAGCAAAAAAACGATAGCGGCTGTCCAAAGAAAGGACGGCGGGGTAGATAGCGCGCTGCCCTTTATTTTACCCGGTTTTATTGACGCCCATGTACATGTGGAAAGCTCCATGTTGGTTCCTTCGGAATTTGCCCGGCTGGCTAGTGTTCATGGAACGGTCGCCACAGTTTCGGATCCGCATGAGATTGCCAATGTGCTGGGAATAGCCGGAATAGACTTTATGATAGAAAACGGCCGGCAGGTGCCTTTTAAATTCTTTTTCGGCGCTCCCTCCTGCGTACCGGCTACGCCTTTTGAAACGGCAGGTGCAGCCATAAACGCCGAAGATATCGCCACTTTATTGAAAAGGGACGACCTTTATTATTTGTCAGAAATGATGAACTTCCCCGGTGTGCTGAATAAGGCGGAAGAAGTGACTAAAAAAATAAATGTGGCCTTGTCCTTGGGCAAGCCGGTAGACGGACATGCTCCCGGACTGAAAGGGGACGAAGCCCGGGCATATGCCGAAGCCGGGTATCCGGGAGCGGTTACCATTAGTACCGATCATGAATGTTTTTCCCGGGAAGAAGCGCTGGATAAGCTCCGATGCGGCATGAAAATCATAATCAGAGAAGGCAGCGCGGCCCGTAACTTTGACGCGCTTATCGACTTAATGAAGGAATACCCCGACCGCATGATGTTTTGCAGCGACGACAAGCATCCGGACAGCCTGGAGGCAGGTCATATAAACCAGTTGGTGACCAGGGCCCTGCGGCATGGCGTTCCTTTATTCCACGTTTTAAAAGCAGCTTGCATCAATCCGATTGTTCATTATGACCTGCCGGTAGGTCTGCTGCGTAAAGGCGATTTTGCAGACTTTATAGTCGTCGACAACCTGAACGATCTCAATATAGTGGCCACTTACATTAACGGTACGATGGTAGCTGAATCGGGACGTACCACTATCGCCTCAAAACCTGTCCAGCTCATTAATAATTTCAACTGTCGGCCAAAGAAACCGGCAGACTTCCGTTTAAAGGATACCCGCCCGGGAAGCCAGATAAAAGTCATCGAGGCACTGAACGGACAGCTCATTACCCGCGTTTTTCACGCTACCGTCCCCGTAAGGGCGGAAATTCCCGATGTCCGAAACGATATCCTAAAAATTGCGGTGGTCAACCGTTATGCCCCGGCACCTCCGGCTATTGCTTATATCAAAAATTTCGGCCTTCGCCGGGGTGCTATTGCTTCCTCTGTAGCCCACGACAGCCACAATATTATTGCCGTAGGGACCAGTGATGAAACGATATGCCAAGCCGTAAACCTCCTGATTGCGGAAAAAGGCGGTATTTGTGCGGTCGATCCAAGCGGCGAAAAGGTACTCCCCCTCCCGGTAGCTGGTCTTATGAGTGATTGCGACGGTTACCTCGTAGCCAATAGGTATAAGGAACTCGATCACCAGGCTAAAGCAATGGGAAGTGTGCTGGACGCCCCCTTTATGACCCTTTCCTTTATGGCCCTGTTGGTTATCCCTCATCTCAAGCTAAGTGATAAAGGATTGTTTGACGGAGACAAGTTCGCGTTCACTTCCCTGGCGCATGCATACAAATAACATATCCCTACCAGCCCCGGTAACACAAATTAAATTTTGTTCATATTAGATTTTATCTTATATTTACGGTTTATATGTTGTAGCTTTTTAACCTTTATTGCTGCCTGCCATGCTAACCAAAATCTTAAAGCGCACCGGGATCGTTATCGGCATCATCATCATAGGAATAGCCGGGTTGTTGATTTATTTAAAAACAGGACTCCCTGATGTAGGAGCCGCGCCAAATATTCAGGTAAACGCCACGCCAGCCATGATCCACCGCGGTGCCTACCTCGCCAATCATGTGACCGTGTGTATAGATTGTCATTCCAAAAGAGACTGGACCCGCTTTGCCGGCCCCATCGTACCCGGTACCGAAGGACAGGGAGGTGAGCGCTTTGACCGGAATATGGGCTTCCCGGGTATTTTCTACGCTAAAAATATTACCCCTGCTCAACTGAAAGACTGGAGTGACGGAGAGATCTACCGGGCTATTACCACCGGGGTCACTAAAGAAGGCAGCGCACTGTTTCCGGTAATGCCCTATCACTTTTACGGGAAAATGGATCCCCGGGATGTAACGGCCATTATCTCTTACCTCCGCACGTTAAAGCCCATACATCATAGGGTTCCGGAACGCGTTATTGATTTTCCCATGAATTTTATCCTCAATACCATTCCCGAAAAAGCGCATCCTGTAAAGCGGCCTCCTCCATCGGACACCCTGGCTTACGGGCATTACCTGGTGCAAATTGCCGGATGCCAGGAATGCCATACCAAAAAAGTAAAAGGGAAATCCGTCGGCCAACCTTTTGCCGGCGGCTGGGCTTTCCGGATGCCGGATGGCAGCATTGTACGTACCGCTAACCTTACACCGGACCTTGCAACCGGTATAGGGGACTGGAGCCGCCAAGCCTTCATCGGGAGATTCAAGGCTTATACCGACAGCGGCTACGTTACCCCGCGAGTACAGCCCGGTCAGATGCAGACCCCCATGCCCTGGGTCATGTATTCGGGTATGGACAGTTCCGATCTGGCCGCTATTTACACTTACCTCCACAGCCTGAAACCGGTAAAAAATAAAGTAATTCACTTCACGCCATCCAAAGACGTAGCGGCAAATTGAACACAGGTGGCCTGAGGCAGTTTCCGTGCTCCGATATAATACCATGTCCTCTCCTTTTTTACAGAAACCGGCCCAATGGTTTTTGAAGAAATTGTATTATATTTAATCCTCCATTTTTTACCCCTTAATCGTTTGTCGATGGAAGATTCAACATGCCTGGAATGTGGTTCCGTCATCCGGGGCCGGACCGATAAGAAGTTTTGTAATGACTATTGCAGAAACAGTTACCACAACCGGATGAAAAGCAAAGTGGGAGCTACGGTAAGAAAAATAAACAAGATCCTCAAGAACAATTATCAGATCCTGCGGCAAAAAGTACCTGCCAATAGCGGAAAAATAACCGTCTCATTGAATGAATTGCTTGCAGCGGGCTTTGACTTTAACTATCATACCCATATTTACACGACAAAAAAAGGACATACCTATTACTTTTGTTATGAATACGGCTATATGAATCTCGGCCAGGGAAAATACATACTGGTAAAAAGAGAGAACCCCGCTTAGAGAACAAGATCGTTCTAATAGTTTCTACCGCTGATTCCGCTGTTTAGCGGCATCCTGCTGCCTTCGCTGCATTTCTTCCATCCGCTGCATCAGCTTGCTTTTTTGCGGCTTTTGTTTTCGTTTAGCCTGTAGCTGTGCATGGATCTTCTCATCGTCAATGATAAACTTCTGAATGACGAACTGGATGATCAATGTAATCAGATTGGAAATAAAATAATACAGGGTAAGCGCTGCAGCAAGACTGTTAAAGAACCCAAGGAAGAAAATAGGCATCATATAGGGCATATACTTCATCATGGGATTGTCCTGCCCGCCCGGCATAGAGGTCATGTTGGTATTGAACAACGTCATGGCCAGGCTGGTAGCGGTCATCAGGATTGTCAAAAGGCTCACGTGGTCTCCATACAACGGAATGTGAAAAGGTAAGTGCAAAATGGAATCATACTTACTCAGATCATCGATCCAAAGGAAGGATTCGTGCCTGACCTGTATCGCGCTTTGAAACAGACAGTAAAGTCCGGCAAAAATCGGTAATTGCAATAGCAGCGGCAAACAGCCCCCCAAGGGGCTCACGCCCACCTGGCGATAAAGGTTCATCTGCGCCATACTGAACTTCTGCTGGTCACCTTTATGTTTCTTCTTCAGTTCATCCAGTTCCGGTTTGAGCGCTTTCATCTTGGCCTGGGAAAGGTAACTTTTATAGGTCAGCGGCGAGATCAGCAGTCGGATTACAATGGTCATGAAAATAATAACGATACCCCAATGGCCGTTGAAGATATTCCCTAAAAAGACGAACAGTGGCAGAAAAAGCCACTTGTTGATATACTTTGCAAAAGTATAAATGCCATAGCCCAGGGGCACTACATTCTCCAGGCCGATACCGTAGGACTTTAAAACGTAATATTTGTTCGGTCCGTAATAGATCTGCATGGGAAAGCTGTAATGATCGGAAGGGGTATAGGGCAGGTGGAAAGTCACATCTAGCCGGGCAATATACCCTATACTGTCCTCACTGACTTTGCTGTCGTAGGCAACGTTAGAAAAATCTTTGCCCGTAGCTATAAAGGTACGGTTAAAAAACTGCTGTTTAAAGCTCAGCCACTGAATGTCTTTGTCCAATTCTTTTTCCGGATTGCGCTGCAAGGTCCAGTAGTCCAGTTCTTCGTTATTTACCCCGTAATAGACCTGTGTATATTGCTTTTCAATGTCGGCGTCCTCTTCTTGCTGATTCGCCTGCGCATTCCACTGAAGTTTCAATGTACCGTTTGCCGGTGATATCAGGCCCTGCAAGCCTACCGCGGTCAGGTCAAAATCGAGCAGATACTCATCCGGCCGGATGGTATATGTATACTGCAGATAGCGGTCCTGGCTGCCGGCATACAACCGGTACTGCACTATTTGTGAACTGTCGGGCAGCATTTTGCTGGCAACCAGATCAAAATTGAGGTCACTGGTATTGATGAGTTTTTGATCGGTTGTTAAAAACTGCAGGTTCAGGTCATTGTATTGCTGCCCCACCAACAACAGGGGAGATTCATCATAGCTCTTATAGTCGTGCAAAACTACTTTTTCCGGACGGGCGCCTTTGGATGTAAAGGTGATATTAAATAACCCGTTATCAATAACCGTTTCTTTAACTGCTGCGCTTGCCGCCTTGGAAAACACGCCATATTTGCTCTGCCCAGCAACAAGCGCGAGGCTGTCACTGAGCGCCTTAGCTCCTGTCGTATCTTTCGCTAAGCTGCTGTCTGCCTTTACATGGGCGGAAACACCCAGAGAATCAGCTTTTCTTTGCTGTACCAGCGCGATGGAATCTTCTTTCGCTTTTTTAGCTTTCAGATACGCGTCCTGAGCATTTTGGTTGTATATGATGTAACCAATCAACAATGCCCCTAAAATGACAAATCCAATCAGCGTGTTTTTATCCGAATTCATGAACAGTTTTTTGCAATAAATCCCCTAAAAAGCATTCAGGCTTTTCAATGAGGGTGCAAAGGTAAACAAAAAAAGCTAGG
>CAYRJM010000078.1:0-13423 GCA_964424665.1 uncultured Chitinophagaceae bacterium | reverse complement strand
ACCCTATATAAAAGAGGCGGCTGAAAAAGGAGTGAGATTGATCTGTCTTCCCGAATGGCTTACAAAAGCCTATACGCGGCTTCCTATAGAAAAAGTCGCTGAACCCGTACCGGGAGGACCGTCCGTTCAGTACTTTGTAAATCTTGCAAAACAGAATAATATGTATATCGTCGCCGGGCTGGTAGAACGTGATCAGGATACCCTTTATAATACCGCTATATTGGTTGGTCCGGAAGGTTATATGGGTAAATATCGAAAGGCGGGACTCACCTTGATGGAGGCCAATGAACTCGGGCTTACTCCAGGCCATAAGTACCCTGTATTTGACACGGAGATCGGAAGGGTTGGTATAATGACTTGTTATGATGTGTACTTCCCCGAAGTGGCCCGGAACCTTAGTAAAAACGGTGCGCAAATTATAGCGATGCCAATAGCGGGAGGGAACCCGGTATTAGCAAAAGCAAGGGCGATCGAAAACCAGGTTTATCTTATTACCAGCACCTACAGCGAAAGGAAACATTGGCTCAAAACAGCCATTTATGATTATGACGGTAAAATGTTGGGCGCTACCAATAAACCGGGAACCATGGCTATTGCGGAAGTAATGATCAGTGACTTGCCAAAATATTGGGCTCACCTCGGAAACCTTAAAGCCGATCTGTATATTCAGGAACCGTAATGCTGTGATAAGCCTAAAAAATGAGATGTAAAGTATACGCGGCCTGTAGGAAACGTGAATTTTTATTATTGCTGGTTAAGCCGTGTTGATCTGATATTCATAAACCAAAAAACAGAAGTTATGAAAAAATTTAAAGGCGTTGTTATATTGATTATTTTATTTTTATGTTGTTTAAAAGTTGACGCACAGGACCAGCCGCCTAATATTGTATTGATAGTAGCAGATGACCTGGGATATGGCGATCTACAGTGTTATGGTGCTGATAATATCAAGACGCCGAACATTGATCAGCTTGCAAAAGAAGGGGTCCGGTTTACGCATTTTTATTCAAATGGTGCCGAATGTACTCCTACAAGAGCGGCTCTTTTGTCGGGACGCTATCAGCAAAGAGTAGGCGGATTAGAATGCGCCATTGGGTTGGGAAATCATGGCCGTTATCCGGATGCTGTTCGTCTGGCTAAAGCAGGTAATCTTGGTCTTCCAATCAGCTATGGCGCCATACCCTCCATTCTTAAAAAAGCGGGTTATAATACAGCATTGATCGGAAAGTGGCATCTGGGATATGCACCCAAGTTCAGTCCCCATGCGCATGGTTTTGACTTCTCGCTTGGCCCGTTAGGAGGCGGTGTCGATTATTTTATGCACAGCACTCCCGTTGGCATGTTTTTAGGCAAGATGTCTTACGGAGAACACGATTTTTTTCGCAACGGCCATGAACAACACCGGGAAGGTTATTATATCACTGATCTGATAACGGATGAATCGGTTAACTGGATAAATATTCAGAAAAGAGATAGGCCGTTCTTTTTATACATTCCCTATACGGCTCCGCATAAACCCTATCAGGGGCCCGATGATTACACTGGTAAGAAACTGACCGTTGAACAGGAAAACGCGCCATCAAAAGAAAATTATATCGAAATGGTGGAGGAGTTGGATAAAGGGGTGGGGAAGATCCTGGCGAAACTAAAAGCGGAAGGCCTGGAAAAGAATACCCTGGTGATCTTTGTTTCCGACAACGGACCTGCAGGACCCGGAAGCGCCGGACCTTTTAGGGACAACAAAGGAACATTGTTTGAGGGCGGGATCAGGGTCCCCTGTATTATTAAATGGCCGGGGCATATTACGCCGGGATTAACCAGCCGTCAGGTAGCAATTACCATGGATCTGACGGCGTCAATTGCAAGAATTGCACATGCTTCCGCTCCCCCGAACAGACCTTTCGATGGAACGGATATAATTAAAGACGTAGAAAAGGACAGGCCTGTTTACGCTCGTACGCTGTTTTGGCGAAAACAGCGTACGCCCAGAATAGTTAAAGCTGTCCACGAGGGACACATGAAATATATTTATGTAAAGAATAGAGGTGACGTCTCAGAATACCTTTTTGATTTAAGCAAGGATCCGCGGGAAAAGAATAACCTGAAAGAAAAGTATCCTGATAAACTGCTCAAGCTGAAAAAGCTTCTTAAAAACTGGGAGGCAGAAGTGCGTCCCGAACGATAATATAAACTAAATAAACTAACTATGAAACGAAGAGAATTCTCGACGATGTTTTTGTCAGCAATGGGCGGTTCCCTGCTGATGCCTGGACTGTTAAGAGGAGAACCGTATCATTATAATTGCACGGAGAACACGCTTTCAGACAAAGGATTGCCTGATGGCGTTCCGGCAAATATAAAAACGATGGTGACCAAGACGCTGGCATTGCCGTTGTCAAAAGTAAATACCGATTGGTTTGGTTCTATACAGGTAGAGGGAATGCTTCGCTTTGCAAAAAGAGGCTATAAAAGAGGATACACGTTTGCTAACGAATGGTTCAATTATCATTTGGAACAGGATGGTAAACTTTCCGATGAAGAATATTATGCGCAATACCAGGGGAATGATGCGAGAATATTACGGAACGGTCCGATGACCTTTGCCATTTACTCAGGTATACTGGGGCTGGCCTTTCCAGTTCATGAGTTATATCTGATGAATAAAAACCCCACGGCAAAACAGGTTTGTTTCGATGTGGCCGATGCCATATTGCATTACGCGGCAAGGGACAGGTTTGGCATGCTGGCCCACGACGATTATAATTTTACGAGGTTTGCTATTCCGGATACCGCTTACTGGGGAACTCGGGCTACGGCGATCGCTGCGAGCTTAGCCACCGGAGATCTTTCGGGCGTGTACTGGAAACAATCCATCTACCAGCTTGAGCAGGGCATAAAATATTTTCTGGACAGAGAAAAGAAAATTGTTCGTACCGGCCTGTTTGAGGGTAAACCGGGAAAAACATATTGGTGTAGATCGCAAGGATGGCTGCTCTGGGCTATTGCGGGAGCGCTGAGGTACTTACCGCAACACCACCCGAAATTTAAGCGCTTCTGTCGGGATATGGAATTAATTGCTGAAGGAATAAAGAAATATCAAAGTAAAAATGGCGCCCTGCACGTGCTGGTTGATGATCCCTCTTCTCCTGAAGAAGTTACAGGAATTACCATGGCGCTGTCCGCATTAAAAGAAGGGCACAGAAAAGGCTGGATAAACGGAAATTACGATGAGATGTTTGCCAAAGCCTGGGACTTTATTCTGCAAAGTGTAGATGAGGAAGGCAACATACATAACGCCTATACCGGTTGGGCTGTTCCCGCCGAAAAAGGCAATGTTGATAACATGGACAGGCATCAGGTAGGGTATGCCCGGGGTATTATTATGGTGGCGGCTGATGAAATGACTATAAAGGAGTAACTATGCAGTTCAAAAATATCGTTACCAAAGTACTTTTTGGCCTGACGGCTTTTGCACTGATCACTTCGATGATCTTGTATCTTATGGGCGAGAACTTGTCCGGAGGCCTCATGTTGACTTTTTTTTGGGCGCTCCTTGCGATATGCCTGGGGACTTCCGGTAAAAAATCCATCAAGAGTTTTTCTTACACCGCCATGATCTTGGCAGTAGTCGTTATGTCAATGACCTTTCCTAAATACTTTATCTCTGTTGGCGAATTTAAAGTAACGGTGTTAATTGTTCCGCTTCTTCAGCTTATTACTTTCGGAGTGGGTAGTACGTTGACTTTTAATGATATATTCCAGGTGATTAAAATGCCGTATGGCGTTTTTGTCGGCGCATTATGCCAGTTTACTATAATGCCACTTGTTGGATTTACCATCGCGAATATTTTTAGTTTTCCGACGGAAATCGCGGCAGGTATAGTGCTTGTGGGAGCGTCGCCTAGCGGCCTTGCTTCCAATGTTATGGCTTACATCGCGAAAGCCAACCTGGCGTTATCGGTAACTATTACAACAGTGGCTACGCTTATATCTCCCATAATGACTCCTTTTTTAATGAAAATCCTTGGCGGACAATTCGTTCCGGTCAATTTCTTTGCGATGTTATGGGACGTGACGCAACTGGTTATTATTCCTATCGTACTGGGCATTGTTTTTAATACCTTATTTCATAAAAAAGCAAATTTACTTAACAAGATAATGCCCAAAGTGTCGATGGCCGGGATTGCTTTGATTATTGTTGTGACTACCGCGGTAGGTAGAGACGATCTGCTTCATGTGGGTCTGCTGCTGCTTCTGGCAATGTTTTTACACATGACACTGGGCTGCGCGCTTGGTTATTATGGCGCCAAATTGTTTGGACTGTCGAAGACAGATTGCAGAACAGTAGCTATAGAGGTAGGTATGCAGAACGGCGGTCTGGCCTCAGGACTCGCTGCAAAAATGGGGAAGATCGCTACCGTTGGACTGGCGGCTGCCGTAAATGGTCCGCTTATGAATACGGTCTTTTCAATGATAGCCACCTGGTGGGGCAGGAAATCCGTAAGTGAAAAGGCTTTTAGAACTGATCAGATAAAAGAAATGGCGCTCGGCAGCACTTTAGTTGAACGGAAGACCTCATGAGACTCCGTGCCAGAACGAACCTATCGCCCAAGCGATCAGCTTGCTTATCGGCGAATTGGGACTTACGAACGCTAGTGCGGTGCGCAGCCGAATGATTTGAAGAACATGTGTGACGACCGGTTATCAACTTGATAGGTGTTATAGAAATTGGAAAAAATTTAAAATGGATAGAACGAATAAGCCTTCCCGTAGGGATTTTCTTAAAAACTCGATGCTTTCTGCGGGAAGTGTCGCTGTTTTTGGTATCGACAAACATATTTTCGAAGTCCGTCGTCCTGATGAAAACAGTATAAAAAGGTTTGCGCGGTTACAATCATTTAGCAAGCGTGCAAAAATAAGTCATGCTGATTGGTTACAAACGGCACGGGTTTTCTTGTTGGATGCCTATCAACCTCCCTTGGTGCCCGAACTTCAATATGATCCGGTTGAATGGGCGGAAATGATGGTTGATATGAACGTAAATGTGATTCGATTTGGGACGATGGGAAAATATGCTACTATCCAGGGCACACGATTTTCTGTGAACCGGGAACAGGGGAACCGGGATCTGTTGCAGGAAACGATTGAGGCATGTGCACCCCGAGGCATCAAAGTGTTTGCTTATATTTCAACGGGTCATAAGCTGGCCTGGTCCATGGTAACGGAAGATTACTCTGAATACGGACAAAAGATATCCCCGGGAGGAACCCCTGCGAGAAGTCATATGTATGTCGGAGAAGACATGGGTACGGTATGCTGGATGTCACCTTATAAAAAAGCATGGATTGACTATGTGACACACGTTGTTCGTGATTATGATATTCAAGGGGTATATTTTGATAAACTGGTTCCTTTTTACTTTTGGCCGGGCAGGCAGTTATGCTATTGTCCCGGCTGCAAAACCGGGTTTTATGAGGCTACCGGCAAGACGATTCCTTATCATGAAGATGACAATGCTTATACGCCGGATGAAATTGAAGCGATTAAAGCGTATCATTATTGGTATAAGCAGCGATTTATGGCCGATGTCGTTCAACAACTTCGACCATTGGTAAAATCACACAAGGACATTCCGCTGATGTCCAACATTAATAATCCACAAACAATAGCCGCGACTTCTCCCCATATTATAGAAGCTATGGACGCCTTTCTTTATGAAAGAGGAGATTCGATATTGGAGCGGGCAGAAGGAGTAGGTGTACCCAGGTCTGTTGGGTTACACATATGGCCGTATGTGGGCGTTTATCATAATTGGCCACGGCTGGCCTTTCAGGGGGTTAATTACCAACAGGAAATTTTTACTAACCTGATGTTTGGTGCCGGATCCATAATTGCCCAGCCTACCGGTTATATTAGGGATACTGAAAATAGAAATTTTGTCCGTTATCCATTTGGTGTAATAAAAGAAAAACAGGAACTTTATAAAGGGTTGGTTAGTTCTTTGTATGTTGGCGTAGTGTACGCCTATAACAAGCCGGAAGAGGTTATTGAAAACGGCTGGCTCAATGGTACAACCGTCGATCCCCGTACTTCCACATTAGGCGCGTTTTCGGCATGTCTATACAACCACATTCAGGTTGGAGCAGTGAGTGAATTTGTGTTGGATGATCCGAAGACACTAAGGAAGTACCCCGTACTTTACCTGGCTAACATTTCATTTCTTAACCGGGAACGCATTGAGAATATTTCCGAATATGTAGAAAACGGAGGATGTCTTATCGCCAGCTATGCTACTGCGCTGTTTGATGATGCCGGGGAACGCCAGGCTAAATTCGGCCTTGAGAATTTATTTAAGGTCAAGCCGATAACGCCCGATGGCGAACTAAAGAATGTCATGCAAAGTTACCGGGCGATGACCGGCGGTCCCAATGACTTGTACTTACTGGCTACAGAAGAAGATACGAAAATTTCAAGTGAGAACGCGGCGGACAACCTGTTTCCGCTATGGTATTATCAGCCGGTCGAAGTCATTAAAGGGGGGCGTGTCATCATGGATATTGTTACCGGGTACGATCGAAACCCTATTTTACCAGGGGTGATCAGGTCGGATTATGGGAAAGGAAGAGTGCTTTATTGTGCAGCCGCGCTGGAGTCGCTTTATAATTTGCAAAAACCTAAGGTTATCGGTTCGCTGATTAGAAGGTTCGTTGAAATGACTGCAAAGGAGCCGGCTCCGTATATGCTGAGCGCGCCGGACTGCCTCCTGGCAAACCTGACAGAAAAGGACAATATTAAGGTGTTGCACTTGACAAACTGGACTGGAAATAAATATGAAAAAAATTTAATGAATGAGTATCACCTCGCTCCGGTTGAAAATGTGTCGGTAAGAATACGTATTCCGAAGGGAAGGAAAGTTAAAAGCATAGCCGCAATAATAGATGCTGATTATACTAAACGAGTATCGGAAAACGAAATCGAACTGGTTTTTCCAAGGATAGACGCATATCAGGCGGTGGTTGTCGAAATAGATTAGACAAAGATAGAACAAATGGTTAAAAGGAATATTTTTATCAAGATCAGGATCATCGTGTTTTGCATGCCGGGTCTCCTGACGACTTGCGTTGGCGGCAATGTGATAACAGCAGGTCGTTGTATCCTGTACAATGTATATGAAAGGACGTTTATTGTATCGGAGACTGCAAAGGAGAGGGATGCGTGGCAGCGTGATCAGACTTTACAGTAACCTTTGGGAAAGACAGCATTGTCCTGCCCGGGTAGCGACAAGTGGAAGTTCAGGGTGTCCCTTCCTTCCGAAGGTGCCTGGCGATGGTCGATTTTGGCGCTGAACCCGGATGTCCCGGTGGCAGCAGGACCGGTGAATGTATCTGTTTTCTCCACTGATGTGAATACAGGGTCTATTCACCGAGGCCCTGTTTACGCGCGTGCCGTAAGTTATTCCGACGGAGGATATCTTTTTATCTGGAGAACTAGCGGATAGGGACTGGTTGTACGCGTGTTGAGCAGGAAACCATGTTTAGTCATAGAATACCATACCATTAAACTAAAATATAAATTATGAAATTAAAAGACAGAGTGGCTATTGTTACTGGCGGATCCCGCGATATCGGTAGGGAAGTGTCCTGTAAACTCGCAGCCGAAGGAGCAAAGGTCGTGATTAATTATTGCCATAGCGAAGCTGACGCGCAAGAAACACTGGGGCTAATACAGGCATCCGGCGGCGATGCTTTTCTGGTTCATGGTGATGTGACAAAAATGAAAGACATTCTTTATTTAACGCAGGAAGTAAAAAGACATTTTGGCGAAGACATACATATTCTGGTTAATGTCGCCGGGGGACTGCTGGCCAGAAAATCTCTTGAAGAAATGGAGGAAGCGCACTGGAACCGGGTTATCGCGCTTAACCTTACTTCTGTTTTCCTCACCTGTCAGCAGATCGTTCCACTGATGCCTCCGGGCAGTTCAATAATAAATTTTTCGTCACAGGCGGCACGTGATGGTGGTGGAGCAGGGTCATCCGCTTACGCGGCTGCCAAGGGAGGGGTAACCACTTATACGCGGGCATTAGCAAAAGAGTTGGGCCCCAGGAATATCCGTGTTAATGCGGTCTGTCCGGGTATGATAGATACGACTTTTCATAACGTATTTACCAAGCCCGAGATAAGAACCAGGGTGGCAAACGCTACCCCGCTGAGAAAAGAAGGCCATTCCTCGGAAGTGGCGGATCTTGTGGCTTACCTTGCAGGTGACGAAGCTTCTTTTATTACCGGAGCGAACATCGATATTAACGGAGGAACCTATTTTTCCTGATCTTGAACGGCTAAAGATTCTATAAACACAAATTATCTACAAATGAAAAACAACAGAAGGAATTTTTTAAAGCTCGGCGGGCTAACAGGCATGAGCATTTTAGGAGGAGGTCTTTTTAATGCGGCAATCGGTAGAGAAGGGAAGAAAATGAAGGGAGGCTCTTCAGGCGGCCATGGTTCACAACACTTTAACATGTGCGGCTATGCGGCTCCTAAATTAAGCACGGTGCGGACAGGATTTATTGGACTGGGTGGCAGGGGACCCCGACATCTGCGAAATATGTGTAAGCTTGAAGGCGTAGAAATTAAGGGCTTATGTGATATACGGCCTGATTCAGCGGGCAAAGCGCAGAAAATAGCGAAAGACGCCGGACATAACCCGGAAGTTTTTACCGGAAGCGCGGCAGCATGG
The DNA here is from genome assembly GCA_964424665.1 of uncultured Chitinophagaceae bacterium. Lineage (GTDB taxonomy): Bacteria > Bacteroidota > Bacteroidia > Chitinophagales > Chitinophagaceae > FW021-bin31. Next base: position 4,684 of record CAYRJM010000078.1, on the reverse strand, counting down.
AAAGAATTATGTGATCGTGATGATATTGACCTGATCTTTATCGCCACTCCCTGGGATACACATACGCCAATGGCGGTATACGCCATGAAACAAGGCAAGCACGTATGTGTTGAAGTTCCAGCTGCCGTTACTATTGAGGAATGCTGGGAATTGGTGAATACTTCTGAACAAACCAGAAAGCACTGTATGATGATGGAGAATTGCTGCTACGATTTCTTCGAACTGCTCACTTTAAACATGGCCAGGCAGGGATTCTTCGGAGAGATTGTACATGGTGAAGGGGCCTACCTGCATAATTTATTGGCCTCAAATTTTGATAAGAGCCGTTATTATAAAATGTGGCGTCTCCGGGAGAACGCCAGAAGGAACGGCAATTTGTATCCTACACATGGACTGGGGCCGATATGCCAGATTATGAATATCAATCGGGGCGAGAAGATGGATTATCTTGTTTCTCTTTCGGGAAACGACTTTATGATGGCTGATCAGGCGAGAGAACTTGCCGCTAAAGATAGTTTCTATGAGCCTTATGCGCACGCCCATTATCGCGGCAATATGAATACGACTTCTATTTATACGAATAAAGGGAGAACCATAATGGTACAACACGATGTTACGTCTCCCAATGTATATTCCCGTATACACAGGATAGTGGGTACAAAAGGAACAGCTTTAAAGTATCCTGCTCCCGGAAGGATATCTGATGGCGGAGAACACTGGTTGTCGGCACAGGAAATAAAGTCACTGGAAACTAAATATCAACCACCCATAGTCAGGAAAGTTGGGGAGCTGGCAAAAAAAGTAGGTGGCCATGGGGGCATGGATTTTCTCATGGACTGGCGTACGGTTGACTGTTTGCGCAATGGCTTACCGCTTGATCAGGACGTCTATGATGCCGCGCTATGGAGTGCTATTTTCCCATTGAGTGAACAGTCCGTGGCCAATCGGGCGGCTACTGTAGATGTACCCGACTTTACAAGAGGTTCATGGCAAGATAATGCCCCTGTAGACATTTTATTAGAAAAGGGGGGTAATACAGAAGTCAAGTTATAAAAATACGTGTTCTGTTAACTTGTTACCGCATCATGAGCGGTGCCCTCGACGCAAAAGATGCAACTCCTCCTTTCAACATTAGGTAAGCAATACTTACACACTGTTTTTTAATTATGCAGGACGTTATCCCGATGCAAATATTTATTTTTATAGTCTTACATTTAGCCAGGTTATTAAAAGCGGCGGTACTGCTGCTTCTGAGAATTTATGGCGAGTTTAGAAATAATATTATAAAATATAAGTGTAAAAAGATTCGTGTACATTCCATTGATGTTCCGACTGATGGGTTTAGCACTTCCCCATATACCCGGTCGCCAATAAAGTTACTGTAGTCATCCGTTTTTAATTTAGTATTATGTATAAAAGGCTTGTTCTGACACTGTGTTTATCCTGTTTTTGTTATCCGCTTTGGGCACAGGATTATCTGATCACCGATTTCGGCGCTAAAGCCGGCATTGAAAATTTAAATACAAAAGCAATAAACCAGGCTATTGAAGCATGTAGTGCCGCAGGAGGCGGACGAGTTATTATTCCAGCGGGTGTTTTCCGGTCAGGAACGGTATTTATGAAAGATAACGTGGCGTTGCACCTTAGTATAGGTGCTATACTGCTTGCCAGCCCGGATGTTCATGACTTTCCAGTTCAACCACAGTCCAGGTACCGTTCTCAGAAAGATTCTGACGGCTGGCGGGCTTTTATTTTTGCCAACGAAGTGTCCAATATCGCCATCACCGGACTTGGAACCATTGATGGAAATGGTGAAAAATTTGGGGGCTCCGGTGGCGATAAAGATGGCCGTCCCCGCAATATTTTATTTATTTCCTGTAAGGACGTACGGATTGAGGGTATCCGGATGATAAGCTCGGCTATGTGGAACCAACATTATCTCAACTGTGAAGATGTTATCGTTGACAGGATAAAAGTGTACAACCATTCAAACCGGAACAATGATGGTATTGATATTGACGGCTGCCGGAGATTTCTATTGTCCAATTCAATATTTGATACCGACGATGATGCGGTTACGCTGAAAAGCACGGGTAAATCCCCTACCGAGGATGTATCGATAACGAACTGCATCATTTCAAGCTTTTGCAATGCGATAAAAATGGGCACGGAATCTACGGGAGGCTTTAGGAACATCTCTATTTCAAACTGTATCATTAAACCAAGCCGCAATACGTCGAAACCGATTTATGGTTTTCCTCGCGGGATTACAGGAATTTCTCTTGAAATAGTAGATGGCGGGGTCATGGAAGGGATAACCATCAGTAATATTACCATTGAAGGCACCGCATGTCCGTTGTATATCCGCTTGGCAAACCGGGCGAGGAAATATTTGCCTGAGGCCCCCGAACCACCCATGGGAGAGATGCGAAACATTTCAATCGACAATCTAATAGCATATAGTACGGGAAACTACAGTTCGTCTATCACTGCGATTCCTGGTTCATATATTGAAAATGTATCGCTGAGTAATATTCAGTTCTATAATGTTGGAGGCGTAGAATCCGAAGGGTATATTAAGAAGATAGACGAGGTTAAAGAAGATGAGACCGGCTATCCGCAGCCCAACGTATGGAAAAATTTACCCTCATCGGCCTTGTTTATCAGGCATGTCAGCAACATACGGATAAACGGGTTGACCCTTGGTTCTGAAAAAAGTGACCCAAGGATCCCGATCGTGGCTGCGGACGTCAAAGGAATACAAATCCAAAATGTTGCCAATATTAAAAATTCTGAAGCGAAATCCTTTTTTTACGGCAGGGGGATTAAGAATTTGGATATCGAAAAACCGTTGGGTTGGACAGGTCAAACTATCAGTCTACATAATGACTCTTTGCTGAAATCGCGCTAAGGGTGTCTTTTTACGCGCCCTAAAGCAGTCTGAAGTGGGTACGGTCGGTAGTTAAGTGAATTTTAAATTTCCGATCCCAACTCGCTTTTTCGCGCTTACCGCAAACGCCCTCTTACGGGTGAATGACTGTTATTGCATGAGCGGGGATACCGGAATATTAGTTTACTGAAAATTAACATTATATAAATAATAAAGAGGTATATGTCATCGACCGAACGACTGACGAGATAGTTAGTTCAATGAAAGCAAGTTGTCTGGATTAGTTCAGCTTAAAAAAGTTCAGTATATTTGAGCATTAGTCTGGCTACGTGCACCAATTATTTTACGATGAAACACTTAACCATTTTTACCGTTGTCTTTTTTTCCTTATGCTTATTTTCTTGTAGCAAAAAAGACCTTAACAGCATCAATCCATCATCAACGTTGATTAACTTCGAAGGCGAAGGTGGTCGGAAAATGATTTCTTTTACCAATGGAGATTGGGAAATTGCTAAAGTGGTTAATCTGGATAACGACAAAAGTATTTTTGGGGACACCTATTCGATTAACGGCGAGCTCATTCAAGAAAATCATATATTGCAATTGGACAGCTTAGGTAAGCTAAAAGCATCTTGGCCTGGGAAAGGGTTTAGTATTATTCGAAAAACACCAACGTCTATTGAACTATATTTGAGAGAAAATTTCACAGACAAGGACTTCGTCTTTAATATTGTCCTGGAGTCGGGCAATGAATTAAGAAGAATAAAGGTTAGCCAAAAGCCATCGCAAGGGTATAAAATAAAGAGTATTAAGTATACTGTAGTAGCGAATGACAGCGATTCAATCTATGTCGGACGAGGAGAAACATATTCTTTTGATATTAATGCGTCTATTCCGCCGAAAGTTACTTTTCATCCTTTTCTTAATATTTTTGAATTCTCTCATTTCGAAAGCTTAGAAGATGCGGCATTCCCCTGGACAAAAGCAGATTCTGCGATGGTAGAAGTCCCTACAAAAATTTTAAATGGCAAAGTGTTAACGAGTGGTGAGAACGCTCCTTATTCAAATGAACTTGTAGAAAAACCCAGTAAATTTGAAGAAGAAATAGCAGAAGTTACGGTTCCAAAAGGACAGTCCAAATTCGTCGTAAAAATTGAATACAGAAAACGACGTGTTACGTATACTTTGCACCTGATCAGTAACAGGACAAAAAAAGATAAGATAATTAAAGGAAAATGGATTGAAACCGCGCCAACGGGTAATTACACGATAGACTGGAAGTAAGAAAACCAACAAAGTGCTGCTGAGAACGAGTGCTCAGCAGGGGTTAATATTTTTGATTGAATACAGATCATGATTATAGCCTTCCTCGTATATGGGCTGACGGTGCAATATGACACTGTGCTGAACCGGGGCGGTATCTGTTAACGGGCATGCGTTCTGCCTCTCGTCTTTATGCAACAGTCCGGCTAACATCTGTTCGGCAGGGATGCCGGCCTTTTGCTTGGTTTAGCCCGCGATTTACATAATAGGCTCTACCGCCGTCCGGATGGTATCGCCCGCCATGACTTTCAGGATTACGGAAGGGGCTATTTGTTTATCGGATCGCTGTCATTTAGTTTAGCTACCGTGGTAGTCGGAGAAGTAGTATTGTCTTTGGGGAAGTCAATATTCCAAAAGGAGCCCCGGGAATGGAATAACCTCTATCATTTAAACTGATGCAATTACCTCGTCGAAGGTTTTGTTCTATAAACCATCGTATGTTATCCATGATGCCGCGGAAATCATTGGGGC
>CAYRJM010000077.1:0-13695 GCA_964424665.1 uncultured Chitinophagaceae bacterium | reverse complement strand
AACAACCTTCTCTGAAGAAGAGGGAGAGATATTATTATCATTATTACATGCTGACGATAATAGTAAGATAAAAATTAAACTTAAATATCTTGTCATAACTTACGTGTTTTATTTGTCCTTAAAGAATTAGTTATAAATTTTTATATCAACTTCCAATACCTATAATATCAGGGTTCCCCTCTACGTCATTATTGATATAACCATCAGATTGAATAGCACCTTCCATCAACGATATTCCAGCAGCATGGGGGGCGGCAAAAAGTCTCATATAGTGATATTTTTTATATAAAACACAATATACAATTATTAATAACCTTTTACAAAATTTTTTTAAAAATCTTATTCCATATAGGAGAAATTCTCTTTTATCGTGGAAAATGTTGAGAGCTTATTCGCATAAGTCTGGCCTGTAAATTTCGTATTTCCAGACGTCTGACTACCCATCTATTATGTATTCTACGCTCCAAACGCAGTAGGGCCGATAATAAAGTTGTCTAAATGAAATCAACTGATAACCAATTTTTTATATAAAAATCAGCCGCTTCAGATTGCAAAGGGGAAAGCTCCTGTATACCTCCTTAAGTTTTTTTGAAAGTGGTTTGAGCACCATTTGATACCTTAGTTGTAAAACAGCCGGATCATTAGTACATTTGAAAAAATTACTGGATTCTTATCGGAAACAGGCTAATGGCAAATGGCTGCTCATTTAAGCCGGGCGCTTCAGCGTATTTTGGAAGTTTTCCGGAATGGAAAAAAGTCCGAACTTGCGCCCTTTTCTATTGGGTAATCTGCCGTGGCAATAATCTGTGCCGCGCATTTTTTACACCATAGGATCAACAGAGCCGCTCAACAAATTAGCGCTTATTTTTGTAAAGCTATTAAACGGAAAACACTTTGACTGAAGAAATCATCAGCCTCCAGCATATCAACCCGATCGAATTTTTTGGGGTGAATAACGGAAAATTTGACTTGTTGAAAAAGCACTTTCCCCTGTTGAAAATACTCTCAAGGGGAACACAGGTAAAGCTATCCGGCGCGCCGGAAGAAATAGACCGCGCCAAGGAAAAAATAGATCAACTGGTGAAGTACCTGGAACGCAACGGCCATTTGAGTAAGCATTATTTTGAACAAATACTGTCCGATGAATTTCCCAGCCAGCAACTGGAAAACGATCTGAACGACGTCTTGGTTTATGGACCCGAGGGCCGGGTTGTTCGTGCGCGCACCATCAACCAGAAACGACTCGTGGAGATAGCCGGTAAAAATGACATCACCTTCGCCATCGGGCCGGCCGGGACGGGGAAGACCTATACCGCCGTCGCGCTCGCTGTTCAGGCGTTAAAAAATAAAGTGGTGAAGAAGATCATCCTCACGCGGCCGGCAGTGGAAGCGGGGGAAAACCTGGGCTTTCTGCCGGGAGATCTGAAGGAGAAAATCGATCCTTACCTGCAACCCCTCTATGACGCCCTGGATGATATGATCCCGGCCGATAAACTCAATTATTATATGGCTACCCGCGTCATTCAAATCGCCCCCCTGGCATACATGCGCGGACGTACTTTAGATAATGCTTTTATCATTCTTGATGAGGCCCAAAACGCAACGGATCTGCAGATGAAGATGTTTTTGACCCGCATCGGTCCTTCAGCCAAAGCGATTATTACGGGGGATCTCACACAGGTGGACCTGCCCAGACACCAGCAATCCGGCCTGGTGAAAGCCGTTAACCTGCTTAAAAACATCCAGGGGATTGGCTACCTGAAGTTAGATGAGCAAGATGTGGTACGCCATCGGCTGGTAAAGGCCATTATACGGGCGTACGATAAAGAGGAAAAAGGCAATACGCCAGAGCAATAAAAATCCGGACTAAAAGAAAAAGCATGCATTTTCCGGTTTCTTTTTGGATCAAGGGCGGAGGAGCCGGGATAGGGCTGCTTCTGGCGTTCGTGTCGTGCACCTCCGTATCCACCGGTCCCCTGCCGGATTATGCAAAAGAAAACCCGGCCCTGGCCAACCAGTTGCTCCTTAAAGAAGGCGCGGCACAATTGAAGGATGGCGACCTGGTATTGCGTACCGGAAGAGATTTTATCAGTCTGGCCCTGCGGCAGTTTTCTTTAGTAAACAAAACCTATTCACATTGTGGGTTAGTGCGGGTGGAAAAGGGACGGGTCTGGATATACCACGCGATCGGCGGAGAAGATAACCCGCAAGCCACGCTTCGCCGGGAATCCTTTGCCGAATTTTGCAATCCCAAATATAACCTCGGCTTTGGTATTTTCCGGTATGCCCTGACGAAGAAGGAAAAACGGAAGGTCGACAGCCTGACCGGCCTTTATTTCAGAAAAAAGGTTCCTTTTGATATGCAGTTTGATCTAAAAACGGACAGCAGTTTTTATTGTGCGGAGTTTGTATATAAAGTGCTCGAGCAGGCGACCGGAAAGGACTATTTGCCTGTCACAACGATCGGTCAGTTCAGGTATGTCGCTATCGATAACCTCTTTCTCAACCCGCATACCGCTCCTGTTTTTCAGGCAAAATTCCGATAATTTGCAAAGATTCCGGGTGGTTTTTGCCTATTATGAACTTTCAGATTACTTTTGTAGAGCTTTAAAATAAACCTATGAAGCATTTTAGTTACTTAATTTTTGCTTTGATTGTGGTTGCACAGTTGTTTTCGGGCTGCAAAGACAAAGGGCCCGATCCGGGGGAGGTAACGCTGAAGTTCCTGAACGCTATTCAGCATTCCAATTATGAAGAAGCAAAAAAATACGCTACAAAAGATTCTAAGGCGATGCTGGATGCGCTGGCCGCTTTTCAGCGGATGCTGCCGGAAGCTTCAAAAGAAAAATTTAAAAACGGGAAAATTACTATTACTCATATCGAAAAGAAAGATACATTGGCGGTAGTCACCTACGAAAGCGATCAGGATACGACCAGTAAAACGCTAAAACTCAAAAAGCAGGGGGGTAAATGGAAAGTAGCCTTTACCAAAGAAACCGTGCTTCCGGATATCAACGAGCCGCTGCAGCCGGTTGATTCAAGCCTGATGCGCCCGACGCCGCAAAAACCGGATTGATCGATTCTTTCACTTTTTAATTTTTATGCGCTTATGTTTAATCCCTGGCACCACGTTTCCCCTGGCGAGAATACGCCATCTACAGTAACCGGTATTATCGAAATTCCGTCCGGCTCCCGGGCCAAATACGAACTGGATAAAGAAAGCGGCCTGCTGAAGCTGGACCGGGTTTTGTATTCTTCGTTTTACTACCCCGCCAATTACGGCTTTATCCCGCAGTCATTTTGCGATGATGGCGATCCGCTGGACATCCTGGTGCTCTCCCAGATCGATTTTAATCCCCTTTGTCTGGTGAATGCCAAAGTTATCGGTGTCATGCGCATGATAGACCAGGGAGAAGCCGATGATAAGATTATCGCAGTGGCGGCCGACGATGTCAGCGTAAATTATATTGAAGATATCGCTGAATTACCGCCTCATTTTACCAAGGAATTGCGCCATTTTTTCGAAGAATATAAGACGCTGGAGCGTAAAAAAGTGCTGGTAGAAGAATTTCAGGGGAAAAAAACCGCTGAAGAGATCGTTTTACGCAGCTTTGAAGACTACAAAAAACTCCGCGCAGAATAATTTTATCGCCACAAAAGTTTATTTTTTTTAACGAAAGGTAATTCTCTTTGATTTTTTCCAATAGTTGGGTTTGCTGTTTAAATATATGTTAAAATAACTGTTGTTGGGAAACAAAAGTTATGGAAATAACGTATTTAACAATATCTTGTGTACAGGAAAATAGCGAGTGGGCACGGGTTTTAAAAAATATTTTTCTATTCTAAAATATAATCCTACCTTTGCGCCCGTTTTCGTGAACCCTTTTGGCTTTATTATTGTTATCTTATTTTAGGAAATCGTTGTATAAAGTAATAAAGAAAAAGGAATAATTTTCAGTTGATTGAGATGTTACAACTACAGCAATTATTAACCCAGTAAAGAAAAACCAATATTATGAGGCAGCTAAAAATTGCCACTCAAATTACCAACCGTGATTCTCAGGCCGTAGAAAAATACCTTCAGGAAATTTCCAAGATTTCGCTGCTGACCCCTGAGGAGGAAACTACGCTGGCACAGCGTATTAAGATGGGGGACCAGAACGCATTGGAGCGTCTGGTAACCGGAAATCTGCGGTTTGTGGTTTCTGTGGCTAAACAATACCAGCATCAGGGGCTTTCACTGAGTGATTTGATCAACGAAGGGAATCTGGGCCTTATTAAGGCAGCCAGACGTTTTGACGAAACGAAAGGTTTTAAGTTTATTTCCTATGCGGTTTGGTGGATCAGGCAGTCTATTCTTCAGGCTTTGGCCGAACAGGGACGTCTTGTTCGCCTTCCCCAGAATAAGATAGGCACTTACAATAAAGCGAATAAGGCGTATATCGCCTTTGAACAGGAGAATGAACGTGAGCCGTCTACGGAAGAACTCGCAGAGATGATGGAAATGAATGAATCCGATATCAATACCATTTTTCAGAGCAACAGCCGTCACATGAGCCTGGACGCTCCCGTTCATGAAGCAGAAGACGTGGCCATGCGCGACTTGCTCAAAGGAGGAGATGTGACCGATGACGATGTGATGCATGATTCATTACGAGAGGAGATTCGCAGGGTATTGCAATCGTTAAGCCCGCGGGAATCTGAGATCGTCTACGCTTATTTCGGTCTGGATGGAGAAAACGGTACTTCTATCGAACAGATAGGCCAAAAATACAACCTGACCAAGGAACGTATTCGCCAAATCAAAGAAAGAGCGATCAAACGCTTGCAGAAAGCACGTTACAGCAATGCATTGAAAGCATATCTGGGTCAGTAAGAAATAGTTTTTTCTTATTGTCCAATAGTATGAAACACCGGCCCGAAAGGCCGGTGTTTTTTTAAGAAAGCGTACCTTCGTCCTTCCAAAATCAGATCCTGCATGTCTATACGTGTCTATATTTTAGGAATTTGTCTTGGCCTTGTCGGGCTTTCCTGTGAAAAGGATGCGAATATTCATTTACATCAGGCCGAACAAAACCTGGTGGTGGAAGGAACAATCGAAAACGGTAAAGCACCGCGGGTGATCCTGACCCACAGCCTGAACTATTTTTCGGCTATCGATCTGACTATCTTGGAAAAGCTTTTCGTCCATGGCGCGCGAATCACGGTGTCGGGCGATAATAATACCGTGCAGCTGGTAGAAAAAAAGGTGGATACCCTGTTTGGCGCGCAATATTATTATTACGAGCCCGCGTATCCCGAGACCTTTCGGGGGCGGAAGGGAAGTACCTATACGCTGCATATTGAAGCGGAGGGGCAATCGCTGAATGCCGTGACGACGATCCCCGCCGATGGGTTCTATCTGGATTCTATATGGTGGATACCGGCTATGAAAGCGGGAAAGCCCGACAGCAGCAAAGCCTTCCTCATGGCCCGTATTTTTGATCCGCCCAAGTTGGGTAACTACGCTCGTTATTTTACCAAACGCAACAGCGAGCCGTTTTATCCGGGGCTTACCTCCGTGGCGGATGACGGGGTGACCAACGGCAAGGTTTTCGATTTTCAACTGAGCCGCGGCGTGAGTAAGAACGAGGAGATTGATTTGGAAGATTTCGGTTATTTTGAACCGGGGGATACCATCACGCTCAAATTCTGTAATATTGACGAAGCGACTTATCGCTTTTGGAGTACCTGGGAATATGCGTGGAGCAACAACAGCAACCCATTTGCAACGCCGACAGATGTGCAGGGTAATGTGCCCGGTGCACTCGGTTATTGGGGGGGCTATGATGCCCAATATAAGAGACTGATCGTAACAAAGCAATAATAAATTAACGGAAAAAAAATGGAAGAAAACAAAGTAGAAAAAGTAGAAGTGTTGATTATCGGTTCCGGCCCCGCGGGCTACACAGCCGCCATCTATGCGGCGCGCGCTAACCTGAAGCCTGTTTTATACCAGGGTATACAGCCCGGCGGGCAACTTACCATTACCACGGAAGTGGAAAATTATCCCGGCTATCCGGAAGGGGTACAGGGCCCTGAGATGATGATAGACCTGGAAAAACAGGCCAGCCGCATGGGGGCGGATATTCGTTTCGGTATGGCAACCTCGGCGGACCTGTCCACGCAGCCTTATAAAATTACGATCGACGAAGAAAAGGTCATCGAAGCGGAAGCTTTGATTATCGCTACAGGAGCTTCAGCCAGATGGCTGGGCCTGGAAAGTGAGGCGCGGCTGAACGGTCAGGGTGTTTCTGCCTGCGCGGTATGTGACGGGTTCTTTTTCAAAAACCAGGAGGTGGCTATCGTAGGCGCGGGAGATACCGCTTGTGAAGAAGCCCTGTATCTGTCTAAAATATGCGCTACCGTACATATGCTGGTGCGGCGGGATGAAATGAGAGCCTCCAAAGTCATGCAGCAGCGGGTTCAGAAAACCTCCAACATCAATGTCTATTGGAATACCGAGACCGTAGAAGTGCTGGGAAAGGATAAGGTAGAAGGGGTGAAGGTGATCAACAACAAAACAAAGGAAGAAAGTACGATTCCCATTGGCGCATTCTTCGTGGCGATTGGTCATACGCCCAATACGCAACTGTTCAAGGGACAGCTTGATATGGATGACCAGGGGTATATACAGACGATCAAAGGCAGCACACTGACCAATAAAGAAGGCGTTTTCGCTGCAGGGGATGTACAAGACAGGATCTACAGGCAGGCAGTGACAGCTGCCGGTACGGGATGTATGGCAGCCCTGGATGCGGAAAGGTACCTGGGCGAAAAAGCAATATAATACCATGTTTACCATCAGTTTGGAAGAAATCCGGTTTCATGCCGCTATCGGGCTGTATGCGGAAGAAAAGGCGCTGGGGAATGATTTTTTGATAGACGTGCATATTCAGCTTAATGAAGAATCCGATCAGCTTGAAAAGCTTTCTGAGACAGTGGATTATACAAAAGTGTACGAGCTGCTCAACAAAGAAATGCAACAGGAACACCAGCTTATGGAGACTGTTGCCCAAAATTGTATCCGGGCCATGAAAAAAACATGGCCCCGGATAACAGGAGCAGAAATAGTGATCCGGAAATTACATCCGCCCCTGTCCGGAGAAATCGGATGTTCCAAGGTAACTTTGTCTAAAAAATTTTGATATGTCTACCGCTCAACTGTTTCCTAAAAGAACGACCTGGTGCATGCTGGCATTGCTTCTGGCCGGATCAGGCGTTCAGGCGCAATCTGTATCCGGGCAATTAAAGAAGGCTGACTCACTCATCCGGAAAGGAGAGGATGCCGGAGCACTACAGATCTATAAGGGTATCCTCGCGAGGGATACCACGCAAACGGAGGCGCTGGCCCGCACAGCCATATTGTTGGTACGGGAAGGAGAGCGGCAAAAAACCACACCTAAAGCGATGCCGCTGTATGACAGCGCACGGCAGGTTGCGTTGAAGGCTTTAAAAGCCGATCCGAATTATGTGCCGGCGGCCTACGGATATGCGCTTGCGTCCTACAATTTATCCATGGAGCAGGGGGTAAAGGAAAAAGTGAAGGGGTTGAAGGACGTTAAGGATTATCTCGACCGCGTTTTAATGTTGGACTCTACTTTCGGGAAGGCCTGGTATCTTCTCGGGAGGTGGAATATGGCCTTTAATAAGCTTAATTTTGCAGAGCGGGCTGCTGTTAAATTGCTCTTCGGCGGCATGCCGGACGCAGGGGCCGCCCAGGCCATTGTCTGCTATGCGGAATGCCGGAAGCTGGAACCATCGTTTATCCGCAATTATTATTACATGGCCCGTGCCCTGCACGTGGCCGGAAAGGATTTAAAAGCGATAACTGTCCTTAAGGAAGCCGTTCATCTGCGCCCTATTCTAAAAGATGACCGGGACTTTCAGCAAAAGTGCAAGAATATGATCGAAGCGCTTCACTAGCGGCCGGGTTGCGTCTGTAAAAACTTTTTTGTTACCTTTAGTCCTTTTTGTAAGTAACACCGAAAATATTACAGAATGGCTCCTGCAACCCTTTTTGCGTTTATCGTAGGATACTTTATCCTTTTGTTGTGTATCGCCTATTTTACTTCCAGGAAGTCGACCGACAATGATACCTTTTTCATCGCCAACCGGAACTCCAAATGGTACCTGGTCGCCTTTGGCATGATCGGAACGTCTATTTCAGGCGTTACTTTTATATCTGTTCCCGGTACCGTCAGCAACGATGCCTTCAGCTATTTTCAATTTGTGCTGGGCAACGCCGTGGGTTATGTGATCATAGCGTTGGTGTTGATGCCGCTGTACTACAAGCTACAGCTCACTTCTATTTATACGTACCTGGAGCACCGTTTCGGGTTTTGGTCTTATAAGACGGGCGCTTTTTTCTTTTTGATCTCCCGGGTGATAGGCTCGGCTTTCCGGCTGTTTCTGGTAGCTATCGTATTGCAACATTTTATTTTTGATACCTGGGGCATCCCTTTTTGGGTTACTGTGGCAGTGTCCCTCCTGCTGATATGGACTTACACATTCAGAGGAGGACTTAAAACCATTATCATCACCGATACAATACAGACCGTTTTCCTGATTACCGCCGTATTGCTGTCGATTTTTTTCATCGGACAAAGCATGAACCTGAGTTTGGGCGAGCTCGTTACCACGGTGAAGAACAGCGATTATTCCAAGATTTTCTTTTTAGACGACTTTATGGGAGATAAGCGGCATTTCGTCAAGTATTTTCTCGGTGGCGTAGGCGTCTCCGTTGCAATGACCGGGTTGGATCAGGACCTGATGCAAAAGAATCTGAGCTGCCGTAACCTCTTTGAAGCGAAGAAGAATATGTTTTCTTTTACGGGTATCTTTATATTGGTAAATATCTTCTTTTTAAGCGTAGGTGCTTTGTTGTTCATTTATGCGCAGGCGGAGGGCTTTGCCCTTCCGGCACGTGGAGATTATGTTTTCCCGGCTATTGCGTTTAATCATCTGGGCGCTGTGGCGGCTATTGTGTTTATACTGGGGCTTACAGCGGCTACTTTTGCCACTACCGATTCGGCACTTACGGCCCTCACCACTTCTTTTTGTGTGGATTTCCTGGGAATGGATAAAAAGCAGGCCAAACAGGGTACTTCGGTTCGCCTCGTGAGAACGAGAAAGTTGGTGCATGTAGCTTTTTCCGTTGTCTTTTTGCTGGTCGTGATCATTTTTAAATACCTGGTCAGCGAGGCTGTTGTAAAGGCTATTTTTACGGTCGCCTCTTATACTTATGGCCCACTGCTGGGCATGTTTATGTTTGGAATTCTAAACAAGAAAAAGCTACTTGATAAATGGGTACCGGTTGTTTGCGTATTATCGCCCTTTGTTTGCTGGGCATTGGATGCCAATTCGGAATGGCTCTTCGGTGGGTACGACTTTAGCTTTGAACTGCTGATCGTCAACGGTATTATTACCTATCTTGGTTTGTTGCTTATCAGCCGGAAAAAGGAGCACCAGTTTAAGGAGGTGGCGCTGGAGCACTAGCGGGAAGATATTTAATTATAGCACCATTAATCATAAAGACGTATAATCATACGATAGCTATGAATAAAGAAATTGAAAACTTGAAAGGGCGGGGCTGGAGTGAAACCTATGCCCATTCCAGTTGGCAGATATTTAAGATCATGGCGGAGTTTGTAAATGGATTTGAGACGCTCAACCGGATAGGACCTTGTATATCTGTTTTTGGTTCCGCGCGCACTAAAGCGGGACATCCTTATTACGACCTTACCGTACAGGTGGCTAAACGACTGGCTGAGGAGGGCTTCGGTATTATTACCGGTGGCGGACCCGGCGCGATGGAAGCCGCCAACAAAGGCGCACAGATGGGCGGAGGGCGTTCGGTAGGATTGAATATTCAGCTTCCTCATGAACAACACAATAACCCTTATATTGATAGCGATAAAGTAGTTGACTTCAATTATTTCTTTGTTCGGAAAGTCATGTTCGTAAAATACGCGCAGGGTTTTGTAATGATGCCCGGCGGCTTTGGTACGATGGACGAGTTTACGGAAGTAATCACCTTAATTCAAACTAAAAAAATAGTTGAAACACCTTTGGTGTTGGTTGGAAAGTCCTATTGGAGCGGATTGTTGGATTGGATGAATACGACCATGTATAAAGAAGCACACAACATCGCGCCGGAGGACCTGGATATGTTGCAGCTCTTTGACGACCCGGAAGAAGTAGTAAAGTATTTTAATGACTTTTATAGTAAGAATCCGCTGCGGCCGAACTTTTGAAATTTGTGTTCCTCTCTTGATGAAACCGCTCTTGTCACTTTCTATGATGTTGGGTGTTATCCAGTGACCTGCCACCTCGTTCATACGCGGAGTTTGTTAGCTGCGATAGCGTCTGATCAACGGAAGAGCGAGGGGCTCTCTTTTCGCTTGTCTGGTAACTTCGATGGAATTTCCTTTAAGATACTGTTGTTGTATCGGTAATTGTGGCGATGTCATTGTCCTATTACTTAATCTCTACAGAAAAGATTTTAGTTCCGTTACTGCCGGCAGGCACCAAGAAGTACCCTTGCTAATACTCCGGTTTCTGTACCCATGTAGTAGCATTCATTCAAGATTTTCCTATTTTTCAAAAGAAGTTGTTAAACCTGACACGTCAACTGCAGCCCTTTTATGCTCCCGTATCCCAGCCTTATCTTTTTGAGGGGAAACATATTTTTATCATTTGGGTACCTGGCGGAGACAATCGTCCCTACAAAGCTCCTGTTTCCCTTGGAAAGAAAGGACAAAAACGTTATTATGTAAGGAGAGGTTCCAGGTACTGTCCTTGCCAATCAGAAGGAAGAAGAGATGCTACTGGAAATGGCCAAAAAAATCCCATTTGATGATCGCGTCAATCACCATGCTTCAATAAAAGATTTTAATTTCGGCCTGATACGCGAATTTTTGGAGGAAGTAGGCAGTGATCTGCGAAAAGAGGCCGAGGCGGAAGCGAACCACAGGCATCGTAATGATGTCAAAAGACGGCTAAAAGCAGCTCGATTGCCTATTAACAGCGATCTGGGAAATTATGACCATGGCTTCAATAATGGGCTTAGTAAAAGCCGTCTAAATCAACTCAGAGAACTCAATTGGCTGGACCAGATATTCAATTTAATGTTACTCGGCCCCTCTGGGATCGGGAAAAGCTATATTGCTGCAGGGTTGTGTGCTGATGCCGTAGAACAAGGTTACAAAGCCTATTTCCGTACTATGGAAGAAATAATGAATGTGCTAAAGTTGAAAGATTTTACTAAGACTGCAGCCGTTGAATATAAAAGGTTAACTAAGGCCAATCTATTGGTTATTGACGATATCATGCTCTTCCCGGTGGAGAAGTCCCAGGTAGTAAATTTATTCAATTTTATTAATCAATTGTACGAAAGTACCTCTCTGATAATCACCACTGATAAAATGCCTGCCGATTGGGCTAGAATGCTTGATGATGAAGTACTTGCCACCGCACTATTGGACCGTCTATTGTTCCGCTGTGAAGTAATCAACCTGTCCGGCAAAAGCTACCGAATGAAGAACCGCAAATCTTTTTTAAAATTGAAAATTAAGTCTCTATATTTGTGCCCTGCCTGTGCACTCTTGATGCCAATTTCTGTGCACTCCCAACTGCCAAAAACTGTGCAGTGTTATTTACCGATTACACCTGTCCGGCAAAAGCTACCGAATGAAGAACCGCAAATCTTTTTTAAAATTGAAAATTAAGTCTCTATATTTGTGCCCTGCCTGTGCACTCTTGATGCCATTTTCTGTGTACTCCCAACTGCCAAAAACTGTGCAGTGTTATTTACCGATTACAACGATCCTGATAAAGAACATCTGGCTCTTTAATGACTGAATTTTTCGCCGTTAGATTTAATCAAATTGGTACGAGACATTGGATAATAAATTTAGGTCGACAATTCTTCATACAAGAGTCGATATAAATAAACCATCATTAAAAATATAATGCCTTGCTCTTTAAAAAAGCATCTGGCGCCATTACGGATAATGTGCTTGTTTTGTAGTCTTTAATATTCCGGGTAACTATTATTCTTATCCCTTTTTCATTCTGAGCAGAAAAATTCTGTAACGCGTCTTCAAAGTCTTTAAAGCGGGAGTTTAATGCACCCAAGACGGTTTGTTTATCAATTATTCCAATACTGACTAAATTAAGAAGCATTTTTAGTTTCTCTATGACTTTTTCGTGCCTGGCCGTTTTTCTCAACAGGTAATAGATATTACTAACCATTACCGGCGTTATAAAACCCTGTATTTTCACTTTTTCACACAGGCTGAGCACCTTTGATGCATCTTCTGAAAAAGGTTCCCTGTCAAAAAAGAAATCAAGAATAACATCAGTATCAATTAAAATCTTCTGCATTATAGATATTTTTCTGATAAGCGATCAGTGAGCTCCCTCTTGTAGTCGAAATTTCTGGGAAGTTTAAAAGTTCCCCTCAACGACTTTACAATCGGAGTTATATCATCATCATTATTATTTACAGACCCGCTTGTTAGCGCCTTGAGGTAATTTTCAATTAAATCTGACAGACTTCTCTCTCTTTTCTTGGCGTATCTTTTAGCCTTATCAATCACGGACTGTTCTATTGTTAATGTGAGTTTAGTATTCATGGTCTTCTCCTTTTGGGCAAGATACAAAATATTAAGAAAATACGTGTCATTAATTTCATATTTACACGTATATTCTATTTTTTTACTAATTGAAACAAGCCACATTAGTTGGTCTGATAGTATGCTGCAGGCTCAGGATCATTTAGAATCCGATCAAAATATCTGTAGTCTATTGATTTACAACACTATTTAGGTGAGGTTTCATACGGGAGCCATTTTCTGACCGCTGATCTGTTTTTCGGTCAATTATGGCGGAGAGCGCTATTGTAGCCTTCCCCATGCAATCGAGCTGATGCAGGTAGATATCCGTAAATTGTTTACCGTAATCAGGGGGCAATGCCATCCGCAGGACCCGGTAGGCATACATGAAACCAATTTCATAATTCAAAAATCACAAAATCGTGAACGACGGCAGTGTAAAATTCCTAAAAGACAGCCTGTTTTACCTGGGCTTCGGCGACAAGCTCAATGAAAAATTGCTCGCCAATATGGAAGCACAGAAAGCAGAATGTAAACTACAATTTGCAACAGAACAATCTGTTCCGGGAAACCAATCCACTGATAAAATGCAATATGAATTGCACTTTAAAAAAGGAAAAGACAGTGATATGTATTTCTTCAACAGTTATGCGGCTCAGTTGACCGATAGGAACAACGAGAACAAGGAACAACTCTTCTATGTCAATAAGAATAAGGGCAAGGTCCGTACTTGGGGATCTACTTTCCTGTAGCCGGCTTTTAATCCGTCTTTGCCGTTGGCCAGGTATTTCTTCTTCCAATAGCTCAACACCGAATGGGCAAGATTATACTTGCGGGCAACTTCTGTCGTCCCTTCCCGTTCAGCTTCCTGCAGGATACTGTACTTCTCCTCAGGCGTGAATTTTCTTCTTGTTTTCATGTTTGTTCCCTAAATTTACTACGACTAAATTGATTTCCAAATTTAGTCCAGTCTTTTAGGGGGCTAGTACATTTGGTCTTCGACCGCTTTAAGATAATTGATTATCTGCCGAAGGTTATT
>CAYRJM010000076.1:0-13756 GCA_964424665.1 uncultured Chitinophagaceae bacterium | reverse complement strand
CCTGTTTACAGATGCCCCGAAAAGTTTGACTTTAAACGTCAGTTTAATAACACAAGCTTACAAAATATTTACAAGAAAATATTGTTTAAGTTTAAACAGCGTTGGCGTGTCGCTTACCTCCTACCGAGCCTATCGGCATAAGTGGGTTTCACGCTCCATATTATGAAAAAACAAACTCCTAAAGTGATCAAAGACATATGGAACATTCTGAAGCTGTCGTTTACTTATTTTGCTTCGGGAAAAGTAACTAAACACAGCGCGTCTCTGGCATACTACACTATCTTTTCACTGCCAGGTATGATGCTGATCATTGTAACAGTGATTAAGTCCATATACGGGCAGGACGCCATAGCAGGACAGCTATATCCCGAAATACAAGGTGTTGTTGGCGGTGATGCGGCGTTACAAATACAGGAATTGATCAAAAACGCGGCTATTTCCAGTAAATCCGTCGTAGCTACCGTAATCGGGATAGCCACCCTCGTTATTGGTGCCACAACGATGTTCGGGGAAATGCAAGACTCTATTAACCTGATCTGGAACCTCAAAGTCAAACCCAAGAAAGGCTGGCTCCGGATGATTATTAACCGCCTTATTTCCTTTTCGATGGTCCTCATTTTGGGGTTCCTGCTTCTGATCTCATTTGTCATCAGCGGCTTGGTAGGATTATTAAGCAATTATCTCGTCTCTTATTTTCCGGAGGCTGCGCTTATTGCGGTTTATGTCATCAATTATTTGTTATCCTTCGTTATTACTGCTCTTCTTTTTGCTATCATTTTCAAGGTCTTGCCCGACGCACGTATTCAATGGAAAGATGTAACGGTCGGGGCTCTAGTTACTACTGTATTATTTATGATCGGTAAATTTCTTATTGGCTTTTATATGGGCAAAAGTGATGTGGGCAGCGCTTACGGAGCCGCAGGTTCTATCATCGTCATCCTGCTGTGGGTCTATTACTCAGCCATTATCCTTTATTACGGGGTAGCATTTACCAAAGCCTATACCCAACATCTCGGACATCGTATTTATCCGGTCAACGCCGTGTGGATAAAGGAAATAGAAGTCGGCGCCACACAACATTTAAACGAAGTAGAGCCGGTGCAGCCAGGCAAGAGCAAGTGAAAGCCTCCGGCCATACTGTCGGTGGCATCCAGAAGAAAAAAGACTTAATGGCCAGTCAGCCATCATCAGCTGATGTTAACGGGACATTCCTCGATATCCTGGGGATAGCATATGCCCGTTTCCTTCCTGATCTTATCAAGTGTTTCTATTAAGGCCAGACTGTCTGCGTGGCTATGAAGATTACTTTCTATCTTTCCCGCTCCCAGACAGTGAATCACTTCTTCTATTTCGTACTGGAAACCCCGGCCCGGCCACTGACAAGGCAAACGCATGGTCTGCCCATTGAATAGATTTACTTCCACCGCCTCGGGTTTTTCATTCCATTGCTTTAAGAGGACCAGTTTTCCTTTACTGCCATATATGGTTGCAGTACGCCCCGTGTCCTCTACGATCGAAGATTCAAGCAATGCAAACCGTTTTTTACTGTATCGAAAGAGAATATTGCAGTGCATATCGATTTGTTTTTGGGTTAATCGGGCAACCGCGCGGATCTCTTGTGGGATACCTAAAACAAGCAGAGAAAGATAAACCGGGTAAATGCCCAGGTCTAAAAGCGACCCACCCCCTAACTGGGGGTCGTAAAACCGGCTATAACTCTTTTTCGGAGCAATATAACTCATATCAGCAATGACGCTGGTTACCTTTCCGATCGTTTCCTCTTCAAGCAATTGCCTCACCTTCAGAATACTCGGTAAGAATCGAATCCACATACCCTCCATCAAGAATACATTGTAAGAACGTGCCGTCTCTATCAATTCGATCGCCTGACTACCATTAATAGTAAGCGGTTTTTCACACAGGATAGGGCATCCGTAATGAATACAAGTCATCGCCTCGCGAAAATGGGCAGAATGTGGAGAAGCGATATAAACGACATCCGGCCGTAGGACCTTAAGCATTTCGGAAAGATCATCAAAACAGTCCTTGATCTTATGCTTTCTCCCGAAAGCTACTGCTTCTTCCCTTTTATTGGACATCACTCCGATAACGTTATTCTTACACAACTTTACGCGGCGCAGATCATTAAGAAAAGCCTCAGCGATATTTCCCGGTCCGACGATGGTCCAATTCAAAGTGTTCATCGGAAAAGAAATTTCAAAATCTGTACCATCTAATTTTTCAACACCTTTTCGGATCACCATAACCCGGTCACCGAAATTCTTCGAAGCATGGAAAAAACCTTCGGGAAGGATTTTCCACAGACTGTAGAATTTGGGTAACAACATTTACAGGCAGGCCAGGTATCCGGGCGCGCGTTTATTAAAAAAACAGACGCGGTCTTTAATTCCCAAAAAGGGCGTGCTATTGGCCAAAGCCCGCGACATTCGCTTTCGCTTGCGTTCGTAAGCCCAGACGACTTCATCTATTTGAACGGAGCGCTGATTACAGCCTGTCTTCAAAATAGTTACCGTAATCTTTTTGGCATAGTTTTTTGAAATAGTAATAAAGATTCAGCAAACAACACGTTTAACATAGCTGCAAGTGGAGAAGAGGAATAAGTAAGACATACCCATAATTATTGCTGCAAAAACGTGCTCTCCTTCAAAAGCACGTCCTCTTCTCCTTTTTTTAAGATCTAAAAACAAAATCAATGGAAGAGCTGAGTGGAAAAAAAATAGCTATTCTTACAGAGAACGGCTTCGAAGAGGTAGAATTAGTAGAACCCAAAAAAGCATTGGAAGAAGCGGGAGCGGAGGTGGACATCGTCTCTCCGCAAAAGGAAAAAGTCAAAGGATGGAATAACGGCAACTGGTCCATTGAATTACCTGTAGATGTTCACGTTAGTGAGGCTGACCCGATCAATTATGACGCTGTTATGATCCCGGGGGGAGTGATTAATCCCGATAAGTTGAGAAGGGATCCAAGCGCGGTTGCCTTTGCCAGAAAATTTATAACTGATGGCAAGCCCGTTGCTTCTCTTTGCCATGGTCCGCAGTTGCTGATCGAAACCGGATTATTACAAGGCAGGCGTATGACCTCTTTCTTCTCCATTAAAACCGACCTGGTCAACGCGGGAGTCCAATGGGAAGACAATGAAGTTGTTACCGACCAGGGAATAGTTACCAGTCGCTCTCCACAGGACTTGGAAGCTTTTAACCGTAAAATGATCGAAGAAATAAAGGAAGGTATTCACCACCGGAGGAGAAAGGCCACAGAGGCTTAAAAGACTATTACTGGGGAGCAAAGTCCAAGGGACGTGTATCCCCACATGTAGCCAACGGAGAAAATAAGTCACGCCGGCTGCATTTAACCCGGTTACCCCAAAGTCATAAAAAGATTATTGATGGATTCCGAATAAAGCGGATGGGCAAAAACCTGTTCTTTAAGCTGACTTGCTGTACATTCTGCTACCATCGCCATTTGCAACACGCTCATAACTTCCCCGCCTTCTGCAGAAAGGATAGCCACGCCCAGAAGCTTTCCAGTAGTTTTTTCTACAATAGCCTTCATTACCCCTTCCGTATTTCCCGTCTCTATTCCTCTGCTATTTTTATTCATTGGCAAAAGAGCGATGTCTATGGCTAGTCCTTGAGCTCTCGCCTGTGTTTCCGTCAAACCTACTCTTCCTAGCTGCGGGTCTGTAAACATACAATAGGGTACTTGACGATCAGTATATTTACGGTTCGCCTCATTTATCAGGTTGTCATAGACGACCAGATGATCATTATAGGAAATATGTGTAAAGGCGGGCCCCCCTTTAACGTCTCCCATGGCAAAAATACCTTTTACACTCGTTTCAAGCTGGTCATTTACCTGTATAAAGCCTTTCTCATCCGTTTTTATACCGGCTTTATCCAGCGCCAACGCGGCAGTTTGCGGCTTTCTTCCCGTAGTTATTAAAAGGTGAGACCCTTTAATCTGCTTTTCCCGGCCATCATGCTCGAACGTTATAATAGGCGTAGCGCCCTTTGTGGAATTAACTATAGTTCCGGTGTATATACGAATCCCTTCCTTTTCCAAGATTTCCGTCAGCGTTTTGGAAATATCCGGATCTTCTTTCGGTAATATTTGCGTGTTCTTTTCTATAACGGTAACCTGGCTGCCTAAACGGGCAAATAGCTGAGCAAATTCCAGCCCGGTATAGTTACCGCCTAAGATAACAAGATGTTCCGGGCATTGGGTAATCTCTAAGATAGAGGTAGAAGTATAAAACGGAACTTCATTGAGGCCTTCTATCACAGGAAGGTCGGGTTCCATACCTACGTCGATAAAAATGTTTTCTGCCGCAAGGTGTTCCATCGTCGTATCGAGTTTTACCACGATTTCATGTGGACTGTCGAAACAAGCTTCCCCCTTAAATAATTTTACGTTTTTAGCCTTTTCAATAGACGATTCACTACCCGCCCTGAATTGTTGAACAATCGCATTTTTCCGTTTTATAACCTGCTCAAAGTCCACAGAAAAGGACGAAACACTGATTCCCCACTTATCACTCTGGGCTATCCTGTAAGCATTTTCGGCGCTGGCGATCAACGCTTTGGTAGGCGTACAGCCATCATTGATACAGGTTCCGCCTACGGCCCTTTTTTCGATCAGTGCTATTTTCTTTCCTGCTTTAGCCAACTTTAGTGCAAGCGGTGTTCCGCTTTGTCCGGCACCGATAATGATTCCGTCATATTGTACCATTTTCTACTACTTTTCACAATAGAATCCAAATACTGTACCATCGCGCATAAAATTGCTGAACTTTTGGCATAATTCTTTATTATTATGGAAGAAAAGAATTCAACATAAATAATATGACACGCGTCAAAGGTCCAACCCGATTTATAGT
This sequence comes from uncultured Chitinophagaceae bacterium, assembly GCA_964424665.1. Classification (GTDB taxonomy): domain Bacteria; phylum Bacteroidota; class Bacteroidia; order Chitinophagales; family Chitinophagaceae; genus FW021-bin31. Next base: position 8,859 of record CAYRJM010000076.1, on the reverse strand, counting down.
TTGTTGTCTGCTCCTTGCCCTGATGCCGATGGGTATTGTCAGTTGTAACAGCTCTAGAAAAAACCCGGCCGATGCCTACGGGACAGAAAGTAAGGATTCTGCCGACAATCTGAACCGCACAAAATTTAATGAAGATCCTTTAAAAAAGCAAACGGCCCAGTACATCGCCCATATTTATCTAAATGGTTTATACAGCCTTACGGTATCGCAGAAAGCTTTAGACCGCCCCCTGCACGATACGACCGAACATATTGCGCGCCTTCTGGTAGAAAAACATAAACAACTTAACCAGCAATTACGACAAATAGCCGACAGCTTATCGGTAAGTATTGCTAGTAATATAAGCAACTCCCAGCAAGAAGAGGTAAAAGCAATGGAACAACACAAAGGACTGGATTTTGAATCCGACTACATCGATGAGATGATTCATCTTCATAAAGACAGCTATACGACACTGCTAAAGACCAGAGAAAGCAGCAATGAACAACTCCGGGAATGGTCCAAAAAAAACATTCCCGTCTTCGAAGAACTCAATTCCACATTAGCTGACGGGCGAAAATACATTGATACACTACAAATGAACCCACCCACGCCATAGGCGATGGGTGGGGCTTCGGGTTTCACAGCGTGTGCCTGAAATTCAGGTCTTATTTCCTCTCCACCCGTGTTATCGGAAAGTTCCGTCCCGATTATTTTTAATCCTTCTTTCAGCATGTTCTTTGCTGCATTTTCATCCCGGTCTAAGTGATGCCCATGCTTGCAAGGCCATTTTCGAATTGAAAGGGTAAATCTTGGTTTATCCAACCACAAACATGGCAAGTCTTGCTCGAAGGATAGAAGCGATTGATTTTTACCACTTGTTTATCGTTCCCATCTGCTTTGTATTCCAAGAACCTTACAAAAGTACCCCAACTCGCATCCGCAATATGTCTTGACAACTTTCTATTACTCACCATCCCTTCAACATTAAGATCTTCCGAAGCAAGTATGTCGTATTCAGAAACAAGCTGATAGGGTTCTTCGCTTGCTCAATAGCTGAAGCATCACCAGAAACAATACGGCAATATATTCCTGCGCAAGGTTAGTCACTTACATCCCATTCACGCTAAAGCGATGGATGGGTTTTACGCGCTGTTTAATCAGGAGGATCGAGCTTTTAAACGGAAGTGTACTCAAACTGTAGAAGTTTGCTTTACGCCAGGTCTAAGGTGACCGTAAACTTCGTACCCTCTCCCAATTTTGATTCTACTTCAATATTGCCATCGTGATTTAGAATGATATTCTGTGATTGCGCCAACCCTAGGCCGCTTCCCTTTGCGGTCTTCGTTGTATAATACGGATCAAATATCTTATTTGCTGTATCCTTATCCATTCCACTTCCGTTGTCCTCAATGACAACTACACATTTATTTTTCTTTGAAAATGTCCGGACCTTTAAAACTCCTTCTCCAGCCTCCATAGCGTCAATAGCATTCAAAACAATATTTAAAAAGGCAATCTTTATTTTCCCCATATCCACCTTGATATCACATATCTCTTCATCATAATCTTTCTCAATCGCTATATCTTCCAGCTTGATGCGATCTTCAGCTTCAACAAGTACTTCATCGAGCAAACGATTCACAGAAATGTTATGGGTATTCAGCGCGGTGAAAGCCGTCACATTCAGAAAGTGGTTGATGTTATCATTAATTCTTCCGCTGTTTCTTTTAATGATGGTCAAATACATCTGCAAATCCTTATTCTGAATTTCCTCACTGAGTTGATCGGTAGCCAGGTTGATATTGGTCAATGGATTTTTGATGTCATGCGCAATAATAGTAGCCACCCGACCAAGAGCTGTAAATTTTTCCATGCTTTTTAATCGCATGATTTCTTTGTTCATCATGGTCAATTCTTCCACACGAGCTTCTAGTTGTTTGTGGTACTCATTAGCCTCTCCTCTTGCCTTCTTTTTGGCTTTAAGTTCCCGGTTGTATATAATGATCATATAGACCGCCAAAAAAAGTGCGATCGCCAACATGCAATATCCTAATATTTTCAACAGCGTGGAGAGGGAGTCCAACGACTGTTTTTTTGCCCCCATCTTGTTTTGCACTCTTTCCTGCATAGCATGGATAATGGAGGTAATGCTATCGACAAATATGGAGTTGCGTACACTATTTTGTTTCAACGTATCCAATAACTTTGCCGCATTCCGCCTGTATTGGAGTTCCGGATTCTCAATAGCCTGAACAAACAAGTTATGCAGGAGGACGCCTAGGGTATCCAGACTCTGCCTCTGTTCCGCAGAGATTGAGGAAAATTGATGTATCTGACCAAAAAGCGAGTCTATCTTCTGCCGCTTACTGTAAAACTGATTCAGGCTTTTATAACTTTTTGTTAATGTATATTCCCCCCAGGAAGCCTGTGCACTTTTGAGGCTGGTAAGCAATTCATCCAATCGGTTCAAAGTCGTGTCGGTTCCCGACATAAGGCTGCTTTGCGTAGCAAAACGGGTACTTATCACGGTCGTAAGTACAAAGCAAAGGATCAAAAGTATGAATGCTGTGGCATAACCGGCATTGATCCGTCTAATCCAAAGAGGCCATAAATTCATAGATCATGATTGAATTAGAAAACACCAAAGGTATAACATCTCCTCAACATAAGATAACGACATTGATTCTCAATTTTTTAAACAAATGAGTATCTTTGGGCTTTTTTTTTCAAATTTCACCAGAATGAAGAGAATTTCCGTTTATATTGCCTGTCTTTCCCTGTTCATCTTTGCAGGATGTAACAATAAAACATCACAAAAATGTGTACCCGCTGCGCGCGATCCGAAATTAGCAGCTATTGATTCGATGGCAGGCAAGTTAAACTGGCCGGAAGACCTGGAAATTGAAGGGTTTGCAGGGCCAGAACTCACGCCCAGTCCGGCTTGCTTGGCTGTGGCACCTTCCGGCGAGGTCTACGTTGGGGTGGATATGATCGGTTCGCTGGGGAAAAAACCAGGCGAAGGAATGATCGTACGCTTGGTGGACTGCAATGGCGATGGCGTGGTAGATCGCGACACGGTATTTGCGAAAGTAAATAATCCGCGCGGGCTGCTTCCCATAGGTGATAAACTTTACGTCTTGCATACTAAGTTTGAAGACAGTATCGCCGTGCAGGAGGATTTGGTCGTTTTTGAAGACAAAGACGGCGATGGCGTGGCGGATGGTGAACCTAAGCCCGTTGTTCTACATATGAGCAACCCTACCTACCTGGCCAAAAGAGGGACTGATCACGCCACAAATGGTATCCGCATGGGAATAGATGGCTGGATATATATCGCTGCCGGCGACTACGGGTTTCATGATGCGATAGGAACGGACGGCACCAAATTGACTATGCTTGGTGGCGGCATCGTCCGCGTAAGGCCGGATGGGTCGGAAATGGAAATATACACCCACGGCACAAGAAATATTTACGATGTGGCCATTGACCCATTCATGAATATTTACACCCGCGACAACACCAACGATGGCGGTGGATGGAACATTCGTTTCAGCCACCAGATACAATCCGGGGAGTACGGTTATCCAATGCTCTTCAAACACTTCACCGAGGAAATCATTCCCGCATTGGTCGATCTGGGCGGTGGTTCGGGAACCGGTTCCTTTTTCATGTCCGAGCCTTCCTGGCCGGAGAAATACAACCATGTTCCGATGATGGGCGACTGGGGGCGAAGTATGCTTTATATCCATCGGCTTACTCCTTCCGGCGCATCATTCACTCAAAAGCAGGAGAAGTTTATCGCAATGCCACAGATTACGGATGTGGACGTAGATGGTTCCGGCAGGATGTATCTCTCCGCCTGGGCGGGAGCCGGCTATTCGGGCGATTCTACAAAAGGGTTTGTCGTGCGGGTCGTTCCTGATGGCTGGCAATACAAGCCTTTTCCCGATATCAAGTCTGTTTCAACAGAAGAGCTGGAGGATTTGCTGGCTTCCGAGAGCGCTGTTGGCAGGCTGGCCGCACAAAGAGAACTTTTATCCCGATCCGATGAAGAAGCTGCAGAAGCAGGGTGGGCAGTAGCCACGAACAAAGATTTGACACTCGCCGCCCGGGTGGCAGGTATTTTCACATATGCACAGGCCGCCAAGGAAGGTGCCGTTGAAAATCTGATTAAATTGACCGGAGAGGAAAAAGTAAAAGAATTTGCTTTACGGGCTTTAGCTGATCGTAAACCTTTTTTGGGTGACGTGCCCACAGAGCCATTTATCCAGGCGTTAAAAGACACTTCGGATCGGGTAAAGGTAGCAGCTATCGTTGGCTTAGCCAGACTGGGACGTAAAGAGGCTGCCCCGGCATTATTGCAGATCGATGTCCCTTCCTCCTTCACGCCCGTACCTAAAGGAGAGATTGGCCCGCACGCCACACCGAATTCCGCCATTATCCCCGCACACCTGGCCGCCCATGCTCTGGCCAATATCCATGCAGTAGAGGCCTGCGTCGATGCTATCGGCACTGAAAACTCGGAGCTGGCCCTATGGGCCATGCGCTACATGCACGATCCTCAAGTTGTAGACGGGCTGATCAAAGCTTATAAAAATACCGATGATCAGGAGCTGCAACGAGATATTATTTTTACGCTGGCCAGGATATATCATGAAGAAGCACCCTACGATGGCAGTTGGTGGTGGGGAACAAGGCCCGATACACACGGGCCCTATTACAAAGGCATCACCTGGGAAGCCTCCGGTGAAATCAAAGATTTTCTCCTCAATGAATGGGAAAAACAAGCACCATTCGACAAGGCTTTTTTTGCAGACCTCAATGGAAAATACAGGCTGGGAATCAACCGTTTCGGAGGAGGAGAAGACGAACAACTGACGATCAAAAAGGAGCATAAGGTTGACCTGGAAAAAATTAAAAATAAAAAAGGACAAGTTGGAAAAGCCTCCATTGAAGATGTGCTAATAGCAATCAAAAAAATAAAAGGAGACCCTTCGCTGGGAAAAAAATTGTTTACACAACAAGGATGTATCGCTTGTCACAGTATAAAGAAAGGAGAAAAGCTAAAAGGTCCTTTCATGGGCCAGATTGGATCTATCATGAACAAAGAACAAATAGCAGAATCCATATTGAAACCTAATGCTTCTATCTCCCAAGGCTTTGCTACTGTACAGATTAAAACAAAAGGCGGCAAAACGTATGTAGGTTTTGTAACCGCTCAATCATCCGAGCGGGTAATATTACGGGACATTACTGGATCTGTTTTCGTAGTAAAATCCAAAGACATCGCAGAAAGAAAAGAACTGGAAACTTCTATGATGCCTACCGGCCTGGCCAACTCGTTGTCTTATAAAGAGTTTGCTTCCCTGGTGACCTTCCTCTCACAACAGAAGGAATAGGAAGCCCATTAGCAATGGTGCAACCGAATACCAAAAATGCAGGCCAATTCACAGGCTGACAGGTTGAAAACGGCAGGTTCGCGAAAAGAAAGTATGATTGGTCTTGCGACCTGCCGGTGAACAAGTCCTGTGCACATATCTATTATTTGATAGGCAAATTCCGATATTTATGAGGCTTCTCACAGACCGCCCGCTACGACCTGTCAGAAAGGACCTTTCGTTTAGAGGGTTCCGACGGCCCGTATTGTTTCAATCAGGAAAGTAAACCCTATATAATCATTGCGTGACAACCGGGACGGATCTCATTAGTAGCCCGGATATTGCAAACGATACATTTCACCGTGAGCAATAAGGCAGAGAACTGGAAAAGGCAAGGAATGGATAACCCCTTCCTTCTCTACCATCACTTGCTCTTTATTACAAAGTTACCTACGCCAATACTGCTGTTTTCTTTCTGATCTATGTTTTGAAAAACAAAGTAAATATCATGAGGAGCGTCATCAGTAATTCCCGAAACCGTTATAAGTTCCTGCAAGATATGCATTGCTTTAGCATGCTTACCAATGACCGCCTTGCCAAGAAGCCGCCCATCTGTTTTATCCTGATGGACCTCTACGACCCATCCCTGTCTTGATGGTTTTTCTAGGCCATAGCTCACTTGAATTGAGTTAACACCACTTAAACTGATTTCAGGAAACATCAGCCAGCCTTTATCGTTTATCACTTCGACGGAGGTACCTTGAAAATCAATTTTTGAAATGCCTGGAGACGCTTTTGCTTCAGTGGCTTGCAAAACAGGCGCGCGAAGAATATGGTTTCCCTCACCCGTTAGCGAGGCAACTCCGGCTGCGCCGTCGTCTCTATAGGCTGCAGAAAGCATTACATACCCGCTTTCTTTCAGACGGAATTTATCAGCAGGTATAAAGCTACCGCTCAGGGGCATCGATGAATTAGCCGCGCTTTTATCGGCGGATAACGACAATACCCAGCTTGCGATCTTTTTAGCGTCTGATTTAGAGAGTCCCGGATGTGCAGGCATGGCTGTCTCTCCCCAATTACCACTGCCTCCTTTAATGATTTTTTCTGTTAAATATTTTATTGCTTTCGCTGGCTCTTTTTTATAGTGCAGCGCCACCTCTTTGAAGGAGGGACCAATTGATTTCTCTGCAACCTTATGACAAGATTTACAATCCAGTGTTTCCATTAAACTTTTGCCCTGTGGAATCGCTATATTTTGCTGATGGCCGACCAGGGCGGCTTTATCCTTACCGGCCAGGTATTGTACTTGAACAAACACGCGATTGGAATCAATCTGGCCGTCTTCTTTATCCCTTACCTTAACCGAATAGTGCACAGCTTGATGCGGAAAATAAAAAGTCGGGTTCCCCGTTATTGAAATCTCGACATCCGGTGCACTATTGCCCGCATAAACTTGTATTTCCCTGCTGGTCGTCTTCTCTCCTTTTTTATCGGACACAGTAACCGATACAGCGTAAACGCCCGCTTTATTGTAGGTATGAGAAGCTTGGGGTATATCTGTCCTTTCCGTCTGGCCTTTTTCAAAATGCCATTCATAGCTTAGCCCGTCCTTATCAGGATCCGTTGAACCAGCAGCAGACGCCTTCACTTTTAACGGCAGCCCGCCGGAGGTGACAGATGTCTGGATATCCGCCACCGGAGGACGGTTCCCGCCATTATAGCCAATAACAGACAACGCAGCCCCCGGATTTTTAGAAAACCATCCTTCTCCATACTCCACAACATACATCCTGCCATCGGGTCCGAGCTCCATATCACTGATATTGTGAAAGGCTGTATGGGGCATAAAAGGCTCAATGGTTAATAAATCGCCTTGTTTATCCATCGACACCGCCATGATCCAGTTGCGGATCCAGTCGTAAACAAACAATTTGCCGTTATAATAGGCAGGAAAACGTGTACTGTCCGGATAATCGCTCACATAATATACCGGACCCGCCATGGCGGTTCGGCCTCCGGTGCCTAAAATCGGGAATTGCTCAGAAGCATCGTAAGGATACCAGATAAAGGCCGGGTGTGCGGGGGGTAAAATTTTTACACCTGTATTATTCCTTGAATTATTGACCACATGGTTCGGATCGAATTCAGGGCCGGTAACTCCAGTTGCATAATCGTATTCGTGGTAGGCGTAATTATTCCCCACAAAATACGGCCAGCCAAAATTACCGGCTTTACGCGCCTGATTTATCTCATCATAACCTTTCGGTCCACGGCTATCCAGACTGTCTTTACTCGCGTCCGGTCCGACCTCTCCCCAATACAAGTAACCGGTATGTTTATCTACCGAAATACGATAAGGGTTGCGGTTCCCCATCACATAAATTTCCGGACGCGTATGCGGAGTCCCCGGCGGGAACAGATTCCCTTTAGGAATGCTATAGGAGCCGTCTTCATTGACATGAATGCGCAATATTTTCCCACGCAAATCATTGGAATTACCGGCCGCACGGCGATCGTCATAATGTTCAAACCCCGGTCTGTCATCCAGGGGCGCATAGCCATGGGTATTGATCGGATATGCTTTCCCGGTTTTCGGGTTCTTTTCATCAAAAGGCGTAGTATTGTCTCCTACCGACAAATACAGGTTGTCATCCGAATCAAAAGCTATTGAACCGCCGGTATGGCAACAAATCTCTCGTCTGGTATGTACTTCAAGGATAACCTGTTCAGACTGTAAATTAAACTGCCCGTTCTGAAATTTAAACCGGGACAACCGATCGACGGAGGTATCTACCGGTGAATAATAGACATACACCCAGTGATTTTTGCTGTAATGCGGATCGGCCTGCAGGCCCATCAGCCCCATTTCTACATTCACACCTTCCGTATGCAAAGTATGATGGTAGACTTGCAGATGAGCGACTTCACCTATTTTTCGTGTCTGTGCATTATAATATTTTATTCCCCCTTTTCGTTCGGCAATCAGCACGCTTAAATCCGGCAATACGGTCAATTCCGTGGGCTCATTTAAGTCTCCAGCAAGAACTTCCTTAGAAAACCGGTTTTCCTCAGGCACCCGCAATGCCGTCGCTTTGCTGTAATCAAGCAGTTCATTTTTTCCAATGGCATAATCAATGCCCGCCCATAGCAGTTTCAAAAAACCCGGCTCCGTGTAAGATTCCGAGGTATGTCCAAGTTCCATGTAGAAAGAACGGCCACCATCATATTCATGATACCAAACCATAGGGTGATTTGAGCCGTTGGATCCGCCCTCATAGCTTCTTTCATCAATAGAAAGCAAGACATTCACGTCCTCGGGCGGTTTGATAAAATTATACCACTCGTCTTTTCTCCGCCAGGGATTAGGCAGCGAGTCCGTAACCGGGAATTTTTTATCTTTATGAATAACCAGTTTTGCCTCCTGCTGGCGTGGATGAGACTCAAAATAGGCTCCTACCAGCTTGCCATACCAGGGCCAGTGATATTCACAATCTGAAGC
>CAYRJM010000075.1:0-13840 GCA_964424665.1 uncultured Chitinophagaceae bacterium | reverse complement strand
TATCCTTTTCGATCCGGTATTCCATGGTTGTTTCTTAATGTAATTGAGGGCCAAATATACGAAGAATGTGGCGAAGTGTTTCCTTTTAGCCTCTCCCGTCTTCGTGGCCCAGCTTCTTGTAATCCCTGAACTGATAAGTAACGTACACGCTAAAGTAGCGCACGTTATGCCGGTTGTTGCTGTATTGGATGTAGCGATCCGTTTTGTAGAAATTATCTTTTACGGAGGCGCCGAAAAGGTTTTCTATTCCCATGGAAATACTGAGCGCATGTTCAAAGAACGTAGCCCTGGTACGCAGACCGGAGCTGAAATGAGAAGGGCGTTTGCCTTGCGAAAAGTAACGGGGACCGTTATACCGCCCGTTAACGTTGAGTGAAATAAACTTATATTTGAGAGAGGTCCACAGTTTAAAATTACCGGTAAATCCGGAAACATTCTGAAAATCTTCGCTCACGTGTTTGTCATCAGACTGCATGGAATAAGCGGAAAGCCCGCCGCCTGCATTGACATTTATACTCGCCTCCCAACCGGGGATATTCTTAAAATAATGAACGCCTGCGTTGAGTTCGGCGGATTGCCTTTTCCGGTTGTTCAGGTTAACGTATGTCCTGGTAGATACCCCGCTGCTGTCCACTGTGGTATAGGAGGAGATGACGTCCGTTGAGATGGCGTCTTCCAGGTTTAAAGACGTATAAAAGATATCCTGTTCAAATTCATAACGCAGTTTGTATTCGTTGGTAAATTCCGGTCGCAGGTCCGGATTGCCGGTCCGGATATTGAGCGGATCGCTGTTGTCGACATAAGGGTTCAGTTGCCGCCAGTTGGGCAGATCCAGTTTACGGTCATAATGGAAAGACAACTCATGGTGACCCATTTCGTATTTGGCGGAGGCGCCCGGAATGAAATTGGCGTATTTATAAGAGATGAGACCAACGCTGTCATTGGGAATCGTGTTTTGTTCATAGCGCTGGAATCCCGGATTGAAATGTACGGTCAGTCGTTGGTCTTCTTTTGGACTATAGTTAAAACCAATGGCATTACGGGAAGACAATACGTGGCTGTTTACGCTGCTTCCGCGGTAGTCGTCGTGGCTGCCGTTCACCTTGTAGGATACGCTGGTGGCCGCTACCCAACCCAGTTTTTTATCTCGTTTACCCAGGAGGACCAAGAACCCGTAGTCTTTATCCTCGCTAAAATAATTGGTAGACAGCCGTCTGTTTTTATGCATTTCGTTCGATATAGTGGAAGTATCCGAACGACTCACATTGTTCAGGTTGTGCCGCTGGCCAAAAGAGAAAGAGCCGTTGACCAAATAGAAGTGTTTGTTTTCGCTGCCGAAAGTGTTTTTGTACTGAAGGTGGGAACGGAGTCCGCTGCTGGTGTTGTTGCCTTTATTCCGCTGAAGCAGGGTATCCCCTTTGATGAGGTAGGCCCCGGTGGAAAAACGGTTTCTGTTGCTGCTGCGCTGCCTGAGATTGATCGAGGCGTTCAACTCTTTCCCTTCCTTGTCAAATTCCTTCTTATAATCCGCGCTGCTGCTGATGCTGTAGCCGGTAGAACGGCTTTCATTGTTTTGGTTCCGGTTTTGATCCGGTGTACTTTTTGGGGTCGTAATATGGCTGATGTCACTGCCCTCGTCTTTATCGTAGTCCCAGTCGAAGCGGGCGCGGAGGCGAAGTTCCTCTTTTTCGGAAAACTGGAAAGTATAACGGGCGTTCAGGTTGTGATCTAAATCCATGCTTTTGTGGTAGCTTTTCTGGTCCAGCACCGTAGAATCATTATTTTCTAAGAAGCTGGTACGGTGCAGATAGCTGCTGTCTGTACGACGCCGCAAGTTGTTGCTGTAATCCAGGCGGAACGGCTTCATGTTCATGTTGAAACGCATGCGGGCGGTCTGTTCATTGTGGGAATTAAGGCCGGCGGTAACGGCAGCGTTGTAGCCGCGGTAGCGGATCTTACGGGTAATAATATTCAGGTAGTAGCGATCGGTAACGCCTGCGGCCAGTGCTTTTGCCGCGTCTTCCGGATCCGGGGGCGTCTTTAGGATCTCCACCTTTTCAATCATAAATGCCGGCGTGTTTTGCAGGTATTCATTGACATTGAACCCCAGATCAGAAATAGGCTTACTGTCAATATACACCCCAACATTGCCCTGCCCTTTTATACGAATGTTGTTGTCGGCGTCCAGGGTGAGCGAAGGAGCGTATTCCAGTACATCCTGCGCCGTACCGCCGGTCTGAAAACCTTCCGGTACATTGAAGACAATGCTGTCGTCCTTAAACTCATACATGGGCGCTTCCTCAGCAGTCACGGTCAGGGTACTTAGTTCATTGGAGAGCGGCGTGAGTCCGATTGTTCCCAGGTCCAGACGGGTGTCCTTCTTTTTCGCGTCAACAGGAATAAGCCGATCCTGATAGCCGAGGAAAGAAATTTTCAACAGGAATCTCCCGCGCGCTTTAACCGAGAAGGAAAACCGTCCTTTTTCATTGGTGTAGTTGCCATCGATGACGGAGGAGTCGGTTGTATTGAGCAGCGCGACGGAGGCAAAATGCAGTAGCTCGCCGCTTTTATTATCTACTACTTTGCCCTGAACGGTAAGGGGACTATTGTCCTGTTGCGCAATGGTTTGCAGCGGAAGAAACAACAATGCCCAACAAAAATAACGTATCGTATAGTAAAATTTCTTCTTCATGCCTGGCGTTTGCGTCTTCGGGAATATAGTAAAAGCTTTAAAATTAAACTTAATCGTTTGACCAAGCACCTTAAATATGGATAAGATGTCAATAAGATAGATAGGAGGAAAATACCGCGTATTACGGTGTGCTTGAATGGCGTGAAAATGGAAATGGTATTCAGGTGATTTCTGCTTTCAGGCTCAAATCAAGGCTCTTCGCATGGTGAATGACAGCCCCTGCCGAGATGAAATCCACGCCGGCACGCGCGTAGTCCTCGATCGTCTCAAGGGTGATGCCGCCGGAGGCTTCGGTTTCATAGCGGCCATTAATAAAACGTACCGCTTTGGCCGCCTCGGCCGGGGTAAAGTTGTCGAGCATGATACGCTGGACTTTTCCCGTAGCGACGATCTCCTTTACCTCTTCGGTGTTGCGGGCTTCCACTTCTACCGGAATATTGAGCCGGTTTGTTTGCAGGTATTTTTCTACCCGAAGAATAGCCTGGCGGATCCCGCCGGAAAAATCAATGTGATTATCCTTTAGCATGATCATGTCATAGAGGCCCATTCGGTGGTTGTAGCCGCCTCCTATGCGTACCGCTTCTTTTTCCAAAAGCCGAAAATTTGGGGTGGTTTTACGGGTGTCCAGCAGTCTGGTGGGATAATGTTTTATTTTTTCTACATATTGGCCCGTCAGGGTAGCAATGCCGCTCATGCGTTGCATGCAGTTGAGCAGCAGCCGTTCGGCTTGTAATATCGTATGGACCTTTCCGGTGACCTCGAAGGCGTTTTCTCCCGCCCTCATCGCATCGCCATCTTTTTTAAACGCGGTAAACACTATGGTCTTCTCCAGAAACTGAAAAATGCTTTGGGCTACTTCCATGCCGGCCAAAATACCCGCTTCTTTTATTTTTAGTACCGCGCGTCCAGTGGTTTGCGGAGGGATGCAGGCAAGCGTACTGTGGTCTGCGGCGCCAATGTCTTCCTTTAAGGCTGCAGTGATAAAATCTTTAAGGTTCTCTTGGGTAATCATGTCTTCGTGTTGTTTTTCAATTTTTTTACTGCCGCATGTCGGAAACAAGTTGTCTGGTGGTCATTGACCAGGCCCGCTGCCTGCATAAAGGCATAACAGATCGTTGGGCCGACAAATTTAAAACCCCGTTTCCTTAGGTCTTTACTCATGGCTTCTGACTGTGGGGAAGTGGCTAAAGGAGGTTCTTCGGGCCCACGACCGGTATCGATGGTTTTGTATCGGACAAACTGCCAAATATATTGATCAAATGTGCCAAATTCTTTTTGTACTTCCAAGAAACATCGTGCGTTGGTGACGGTAGCCTTTATCTTGAGCTTGTTTCTGATAATGCCGGGGTCGGTCATCAGCTTTTGCATATGCTTGTCGGTGAACCGGCTGATCTTGTTTGGGTCAAAACCGGCGAAAGCCCGGCGGAAGTTTTCTCTTTTATAGAGGATGGTTTTCCAGCTGAGTCCTGCCTGAAAAGCATCCAGGATGATGAATTCAAATAGCTTTTGATCATCATGCAATGGGGTTCCCCATTCTTCATCGTGATAGCGGATCATCAACGGATCGTCGGCGGGCCAGGGGCAGCGTGGTTTTTGTATAGTAGACATAAAGTTTAATTATTGGCTTCTCCCTGCCAGGCTCTTTTCCAGCGTTTATGGCTCCAGAGCCAGTTTTCGGGCTGTCGGTGGATACAATCTTCCAGAAACCGTACAAAGGCTTCGGTGATTTCCCCTTTATCGGTTTCTTTCGCGTGTTCAAAAGCCAGGGTAGTTTCGATCTGATAATAGCCGCGTTTTATTTTACGGATATTGCCAAATACAACCGCCAGATTATTTCTTCTGGCCGTCAGTTCCGGCCCTTTGAAGAAGGAGGTCATCTTATTCATGAAAGGAAACCAGTATGCACGGCGCGGATTCGGAGGGTTCTGATCGGTTACCAGCACGCTGGTGTACGTTTTCTCCTTATAGGGCTCCATTTCAGGAAGGATGTTGATGGAGGAAACCATAGCACTGCCAAAACGACTGCGCATGTACCGGAAAAGCCGGTCGGTAGTTTTGTTGCTCGGTGGTTTATAAGCGATAAGCAGGGGGCGTTTGGTGATCAGGCGAAGATATAAATTGGCCCATTCCCAGTTAAAAAAATGGCCAAGCAGGACCTGGCAGGTTTTACCCTTTTCTTCTAAGCCGGCAAAGACATTGTTATCATAAATAAAGCGTTTTCGGATCTGTCTTTTACTGATGCTCATCATTTTGATGGTTTCCAGCATCTGATCGGTGAGCCCGAGGTAAAAACGCCGCGCCATGCGTTTACGTGCTGTAACGGGTTGTTCGGGGAAAGCCTGCCTGAGGTTATCGAAAACAACTTTTTTCCGGTAGCCGATAACGTGATAGAGGAGAAAAAAAAGGCCATCGGACAAACGATAAAGGGCCCAAAAGGGAAGCAATGACAACAGATAAAAAATGCAAAATACCGGATAATACATGAATAAAAGTCCTGTTACGGGCTTGCAAGGTACATCAGATTCTTTATATGCCGGCGCATTAAAACAGCCGGTCTTTAGTCCTCCCGATAGCGGGCCTCCCCGGATATTTACAGCTGCAGTAATTTTCGTATGTTTGTGATACGCCCTTGACCCGGAATCAAGGTTTTTTAAATTCTTCCGGAATATGAAACCAAATAAGTAGATCGTACTTGCAGTCGGGGAGCTGGATTTTGCGGATCAGACAGTGAAAGGGGGTATATGTTTGGATATATGCACGCTAAAAATAAAAAAAGCGGATAGTCGTTTTCGTTAAAGACGGCGGCGACCTCCGAAACCCGGCTATCTTAGTGGTATGCAGTTCACCTGTACTTAAAACAGCGCCTATGAAACGTGGTAAAGTAATTCTTATTATTGTGCTGGTTGTTTTGGTCGTTATCCAGTTTTTCCGCCCGGAAAAAAACACAAGCGATGCCGATCCCGTTAATGGCATTGCAACCAAGTATGAAGTGCCTATGAATGTGCTGATGGTATTGAATGATGCCTGCTACAACTGCCATTCCAATTATACTACCTACCCGTGGTATTACAATATACAGCCGGTAGGCTGGTGGATGGATTATCATATCGATCAGGCGAAAAGGCATGTAAATTTTTCGGAATTTGCCACCTATTCCAAAGAGGATGCCGCCCATGCTTTCCATGAGATCAACGAAGTAATGACCGAGCACGTTATGCCGCTAAAATCCTACAGGCTCATGCACAAGAATGCGCGGTTAACCGATGAGCAGTACAAGAAAGTAGCGGACTGGGCCGCGGAAATGGAAGACAAATTGCGGTGAGCGTTATTTGTCCTTATCGTATACCCTGACGTAATCGATCTTCATTTGCGCCGGAAATATCGCCGGATCAATACCCTTTTGTCCTCCCCAGGCTCCGCCGATGGCGAGGTTAAGAATAAGATAGTGGGGCGTGTCAAAAGGCCATTCGGCTGTCGTTTTGTGCTCATTTTTAAACGTCAGGCACCGGCTGCTGTCAATGTAGAAATCAATTTTTTCCGGGGACCAGTTGACGGCATATACATGAAAAGCGTCCATGCAATCCTGCAGTAGGGTATCGGCGGTTTTTTCGTTGCCATTCATCCAATTGTAAGCTTTGGTGTGAATAGTTGTGTGCACCACGCCGGGGTCAAAACCGACATGCTCCATGATATCGATCTCCCCGCAATCCGGCCACCCGACCGAATCGATATTACTGCCCAGCATCCAGATCGCCGGCCAGGTGCCCCGGCCCCGAGGTAACATGGCCCTTACTTCTATCCTTCCATAGGTCCAGTCCGCTTTGTCTTTGGTAATCAGACTGGCCGAGGTAATGGGTCGTTGTTTGCCGTCGATAAGCGCAGAGTCGTTTCTGGCTTCGAGAATCAGGTAGCCATTTTCTACGCGGGCATTTTCCTTTCTGGCTTTTGTGTAATATTGCTTTTCCTGGTTCCTGAGGTAACCTTCTTCATACCCCCATTTGGCGGGGTCCGGAAGACCGGCTTTGTTAAATTCATCCGACCAGACCAGCTTCCATTCCTTCTTCTTCGCTGCTTCCTGCCGGGTATGCTGGTTTTGGCAGGAAGTAAAATACAATGCACCTAATAACAGCAAAAGCGAAAGTGGCAGTTTCATAAGCAGGGGGTTGTTGTGACCAAAACAGGAAGAAAATTTACACAAAGATTATAAGAAATTCATTAATTTGAACAATTTACGGGAAATTTACGACGATATCGGTTAATTATGAGAAGCGTTTCCGTTGCTATTTTATTCCTGCTGATCCTGTTTTTCGGCGGGCGCCTGTCTGCCCAGCATTTTAGCGGGACAAAAGGAAGTGTGTACAGCCCGGTAATAAATACGGCCTCCCAACCCGCTGCAGGTGCCGCGATGCCCTACAGCTGGAGTGTGGAAATAGCAGGAATCAATACTTTCTGGAGCAATAATATTATTGCGCTCAGCCCCGCCATTTTTGATTGGCATGCGGATTCAATTTTCCTGAATCCTTATTTTGTCAAGGGCAGTGCAAAGCGTCGCGGTGCTGTCGGAGCGGACCTTCACCTGCTGAATTTCCTTTTTCATATTCCCGGGCATGAAAAATGGGTAGTAGGGGCAGGATGGAATATGCGATCACGGGTTTTTGCCAGCCAGCTGAATTACGACTATCAGGACAGCATGGCTACTTTCAGTCATTTCTTAATTGCCAACGCCATGGAGAAACCGCAGCGGGGGCTGCTGCTCAACCAGCAGTGGATGGAGGCGTTTATTAATGTATCTACTGTTTTACGGGAAAATGAATTTGAAAAAATAAGTGTCGGCGGTAGTTTGAAGTTCATCAAAGGGATAAGCGCCGAGGTCATTGACATAAAGGGGTTGCAACTCGGCGTTTTTCCCAAAGACGCCCCCGAATATTTTGCGATCAGTAGGCTAGCAGGGCGTTATGGTTATTCGGCAAACCTGGAAGAACTGGAGAACGACAATAGCGCTTCCGAACGGCTACGGACATTAAGCGCTGGCAGCCGGCTCTCCCTGGGGCTCGACCTCGGATTTACTTATACCCGGAAAAGACCGGTCTTAATTGCTGGTTTTCCCGATCGGGAGGCTTCCGATTACCAGTGGAAAGTAAGCGTCGCCCTGACGGATATCGGGAGGCTGAGATACCCGCTGGGCACTGAAAGTCGAGTGGCTAACGGGATTAAAAATCAGCCGGATGTGGATTATCTGCAATATATTGTCGAGCGGGCTCCCTCCTTGGCCGCCCTTAACGATTCCCTGAGTAAAATAGCCCAGATTTCCCCCTGGGAAGGCACCTTTTCCATGTCGCTGCCAACGACCCTGCAGGTTGGCTTTGATAAAAATTTTGGTGATCACTTTTACCTTCATTCGCATCTTGTGTTGGACGCCTCTTTATTGATCCCCGGGGTAGATTATCGTATGCATAACTTCAACCACCTGATGGTTACGCCCCGGTGGGAAATAAAACGCGTTGGTCTTTATGCACCGTTATACCTTAATGACCGAGGGACTTTCCTGGCGGGGGCAGCAATCCGCATTGGCCCGCTCACAGCAGGGCTTCATGATTTTCGCTGGCTGTTCGATCACACCAAAAGCGGGGGTGGCTACGTGGCCCTTACCATTAAGAAATTTTTCAAAGAAGACGAAGAATGTCCTTCTTTTTAATGGAGCAACCGCTTTTTCTTAGATTTTTTTCAAAATATTTTTAATTATTCCATTCCTGGCGTATCTTTGCCCCGTTATTATGAACATTTTTGCACACAGCCACCACCATCATCATTCTTGCCATTAGGTAAGCAGGGTGTTTTGTGTGAAATATAAAATCATTCTATAGGCTTACCTGAACCGGTAAGCTTTTTTTATGTAAAAAACCAACAGGTATGACGAAGCTAAAATTAGCTATTCAAAAATCAGGAAGATTGCATGATGACTCGATGAAATTATTAAAGGAATGTGGTATCGACATTAACAATGGGGTCAACCGGCTTAAGGCTGATGCCGGAAATTTTCCTTTGGAAGTATTTTTTCTCAGAGACGATGACATCCCGCAATATGTAGAGGATGGCGTAGCTGATGTGGGTATTGTCGGAGAAAACGTGGTTTTGGAAAAAAGTAAAAAAGTGCAGGAGGTGGAAAAGCTGGGCTTTGGCAAATGCCGCCTGTCCATCGCCATCAGCAAGGAAAAAACATATAATACATCCCAAGACCTGGAGGGTACCCGTATTGCCACCAGCTACCCGGTCATCGTAAAAAAATTTTTGGAGAAAAATAATATTCATGCCGAAATCCACGAGATCAGCGGCTCGGTGGAAATAGCGCCGGGTATTGGCCTCTCTGATTGTATTTGCGATTTGGTGAGTAGTGGCTCTACCCTGTTCATGAATGGGCTGAAAGAAGTAGAAGTAGTGTTGCGTTCGGAAGCGGAATTAATTGCGGGAAAAAAATTAGGGAAAGAGCAACAGGCGCTTATTGATAAGCTGCGTTTCCGGATTAAGTCGGTAAAGAAAGCGAAAAACAACAAATACATTCTGCTGAATGCGCCCAATGATAAACTGGATGTGATTTGTCATTTGCTGCCGGGCATGAGAAGTCCGACCGTATTGCCGCTGGCCAACGAAGGCTGGAGCTCAGTACATTCCGTGGTAAATGAAAATGATTTTTGGGGTATCATTGAAAACCTCAAGGCGCACGGGGCAGAAGGTATTCTGGTTATCCCCATTGAAAAAATGATTTTATAACATGATGCAGGTTATTACATATCCTTCCCTGACGGAGTGGCCCGTTTTGCTTCAGCGCCCGGCTCTGGCTGTCGCCGCGTTAGAAGAGAAGGTAAGACCTATCCTGGAAAAAGTAAAGACGGGCGGGGATAAGGCTGTCGGTCAATTTACCTGGGAGTTTGACCAGGTTGCTGTTGACGAGTTACAGGTAAGTGCGCAGGAAATAGCCCTTGCCACGCAAGCTATTCCCGGTGCCCTGCGAGAAGCGATACGACAAGCCAAAGCGAACATTGAACAGTTCCATAACGCGCAAAAAGAGCCGGTAACAAAAATAGAAACCATGCCGGGGGTGCTTTGCTGGCGGAAGTCCGTAGGGATCGACAGTGTAGGGTTGTATATCCCCGGGGGGACAGCCCCTTTGTTTTCAACGGTTTTAATGTTGGGCGTTCCAGCTCGGATTGCCGGTTGTAAAGAAATCGTTTTATGTTCTCCTCCATCGGCTGAAGGTAAATTACATCCTGCCATTTTATATGCAGCCTCCCTGGTAGGCATTAATAAAATATTTAAGACAGGAGGAGTACAGGCTATCGGTGCTATGGCCTACGGAACCGAAACGATTCCAAAAGCAAATAAAATATTTGGTCCGGGAAACCAGTTTGTTACCTGTGCAAAACAGCTCGTTGCTCAACAGGGAACCGCCATTGATATGCCCGCGGGTCCTTCCGAAGTAGCTGTTTATGCTGATGAAAGTTGCGTTCCGGAATTCGTCGCCGCTGACCTGCTTTCCCAGGCTGAACACGGAAAGGACAGCCAGGTGCTGTTGGTGACCATCAGTACGCCTGTTATAGAAAAAATTCAGGGAGAAATTCAACGACAGCTTGATAAACTGCCTCGTAAAGCCATTGCTGCAGAGGCTTTATCGAATAGTAAAATTATTTTGCTTGAAAAGGAGCAGCAGGCCATCGATCTGCTCAATGCGTATGCACCGGAGCACCTGATACTGGCCTGTAAGCATGATGAGGCGGTAGCGGAGAAGGTAACCAACGCGGGTTCGGTATTTCTCGGGCACTATTCCCCCGAAAGTGTGGGAGATTATGCCAGCGGGACAAACCATACCCTGCCCACCAATGGATATGCCAAGGCATACAGTGGTGTTTCCGTTGACAGTTTCGTCAGGAAGATTACCTTTCAGAAATTAAGTAAAACAGGGTTGCAGAACATTGCTCCCGTGGTGGAACAAATGGCTGCTGCGGAAGGACTGGAAGGACATAAAAACGCCGTATCTGTTCGAAAAAAATAATGGTATGTTTGATATAGAAAAGCTTATCCGCCCCAACATAAAAAAACTCAAACCTTACTCCTCGGCACGCGATGAATTTAGCGGCACGGCTTCCGTATTTCTGGACGCCAATGAAAACAGCTTTGGATCGCCATTGAAAAAAAACTATCATCGTTATCCGGACCCGTTACAAAAGACATTAAAAGAAAGAATTGCTCAAATAAAAGGGGTACCCGCCCCGCATATCTTTTTGGGGAATGGCAGCGATGAATGTATTGATCTGCTGTACAGGGCCTTTTGCAATCCGGGGACAGATAATGTTATTATCTGCCCGCCGACCTACGGAATGTACGAAGTGAGCGCACATATTAACGACATAGTAGTACGGGAGGCGAAGCTGGATGCTGATTTTCAGCTACAGCCTGAATTAATAGCGTCTCTGATAGATGAACATACCCGTATGATCTTTTTATGCTCCCCGAATAACCCGACGGGCAATGCCATCTTACGGGACGACGTAGAGATGTTGCTTAATAACTTTAATGGCTTAGTAGTGGTCGATGAAGCCTATATCAATTTTTCGCGCTACCGTTCTTTTATACAGGAGCTGACTGAATACCCTAACCTGGTGGTTCTGCAGACGTTGTCTAAAGCCTGGGGGCTTGCCGCATTGCGCCTGGGAATGTTGTTTAGCAGTTTGCCGATCGTAAATGTATTAAATAAAATAAAGCCGCCCTATAATATCAATCAGGCGACTCAGGAATTAGTGTTAGAAGCATTAGCTAACATTGCCGCGGTTAATGAAACAACGAAACAGTTAGTTATTGAGCGGGAAAAATTAAGAAAGGACCTGGAAGAACTGTCTTTCGTCGAGGTTATATACCCAAGTGATGCTAACTTTTTGCTGGTAAAAATGCGGGATGCATCTGCTGTTTACAAAGCATTGGTTGGGAAGGGTATTATTGTTCGGGACCGTAGCAGGGTGATTCTTTGCGAGGATTGCCTGCGGATTACTGTAGGTACGCCGGAGGAAAATAGAAAATTATTGCACGGTCTGAATGAAGTGGTGGAAAAAACGAATTAGAACTAAAGCAATAGACACGGATGGGGGAGGAGCTTTTGAACCATAGATTGAGACATACCGGCCGCGAAATGAAACTATTTATTTCCACGTATTTTTAGCAACTTAATTTGGATAAAATATAAAACACAAAGATCACAATGGCAAAGCGCGTATTATTTATTGACAGAGACGGAACCCTTATTCACGAGCCGGAAGACCGGCAGATCGACAGTCTTGAGAAATTGGAGTTTTATCCCAAAGTTTTTCAGGCAATGGCAGGCATTGCGAAGCTGGATTACGAACTGGTAATGATCACGAACCAAGACGGATTGGGAACGGATCACTTTCCAGAAGAAACCTTCTGGCCTGCCCACAATAAAATGATGGAAGCACTCGAGAACGAAGGCATCCACTTCAGCGAAGTGCTTATCGATCGTACCTTCAAAAAAGAGAATAAGCCTACCCGGAAGCCCGGAACAGGCTTGTTGACCCGGTATATTGACAATCCGCAGTACGATTTGCAAAATTCTTTTGTCATTGGCGACCGCATAAGCGATGTAAAACTCGCGCAAAACCTCGGTGCTAAGGGAATATGGATTAATACCGGACATGGACGAGGCTGGGAGGATGTAGCCGAATCGCCGGAGGAAATGGCGCCTTACATTGCCTTGGAGACCACGGATTGGAATAAAATATATACCTTTCTGAAGTTTGCCGGCCGGACTGTCCGGCATCAACGGAATACGTCAGAAACCCAGATCCAGGTCAGCCTGAACCTGGATGGTACCGGTCAGACCGCTATTCATACAGGCCTTGGTTTTTTTGATCATATGCTGGAACAGGTAGGCCGTCATGGTATGCTTGACCTGGAGATAAAAGTCAACGGTGATCTGCACATTGATGAACATCATACCATTGAGGATACGGCGCTGGCGTTGGGCGAAGCCGTAAATAAAGCGCTTGGAGACAAACGAGGTATAGAACGTTATGGTTTTGTCCTACCGATGGATGATTGTCTGGCACAGGTAGCCCTGGACTTTGGAGGAAGAAGCTGGCTGGTCTGGAAGGCGGAATTCAAGCGGGAAAAAGTAGGAGAGATGCCTACGGAGATGTTTTATCACTTTTTTAAATCTTTTTCCGATGCGGCCAGGTGTAACCTTAATATTAAAGCAGAAGGGGATAATGAACACCACAAAATAGAGGCTGTCTTCAAAGCTTTCGCCAAAGCCTTGAAAAAAGCGGTAAAAAGAGATCCTGATCACCGGTTACTTCCCAGTACCAAGGGAATGCTCTGAGATGCACCCGTTCGGTAGTAATTTAAGGCTGCCGACACAGTTAGAAGTTTTTTGGGTTTGCCCCTGGTTCTGGCTTTTAAAGAAGTTAGGAATCAGATTAGCACCTCTTTAGATATATACGTTAGCCCCTTGGGCGTCTGATGGAAACAGCACCTTTTGCTTGTGCAAGACCGGGGTTTTTCCTCATATTCTTAGCAGTAAGACCTTCAACGGATGCTACATCCCGGATTTGATGATTTCGGTGGAGACCTTACGCAACTGGTCTTTTCTGACATTCGTTATTTGCTTATATACATTCCCGTTATTTGTTGCATATAAGGGTCGACTGGTGTAACCATTTAATCCAGTTGACCGAGGTCTGAGGATGGGCTTCCCCGGTTTAATGTTTCTTAACGAAAGCCATTGGCAGATACCTGAAAATAGGTTTCGAACATTATCGCATTATTGCATTATTTTTGTCCAATGAACATTGAATTAGTAAGTAAAAGCGCGAGATTTTTATGAGATCCGTCTGATCATGGAGAGGTATGGAATTAGCCCCAATACTGCGGAAAGCAAAGAGTTGATTGCGTGTATCTTCGCTGCTAAGAAGGTACCATTGTCTTTTATCAAGGATATTCGAAATCATCGGTATATTCATAGTGATGATTGGGAAAATGTAAAGGACACAGTTTCTGCTAAAGAAGATTTGAAAGAATTTGATTTTTATTTTAATTATGTATTGGAAAAATTCGACCTTCTTAAATTCCCATAGGGTAATAGAG
>CAYRJM010000074.1:0-13875 GCA_964424665.1 uncultured Chitinophagaceae bacterium | reverse complement strand
GTGCCCAGGACTGGATTCGAACCAGCACACCGTTTCCGGCGCTGCGACCTGAACACAGTGCGTCTACCAATTTCGCCACCTGGGCATTCAGGGAGGGCAAAGATAATTTGTTCCGATAAAATCACCAAAATCATTTTATTCCAAAAGACTCAAATAACGCTACACAGGTCGATTAAAATAAACTTCCCTGTGCAGCTTCTTCTCCAGGCTCTTCCGTATCGTCTTCCGAACGTCCATTTTCGTTCCGCGCTGCTTCCTGAGATATAATTTCCAGATTAAAAAGCTTTTCGTCTGTTAATTTATTCCCCATTGATTTCCAGCCTTTCACATCTACCATTTCAGTGAGATCTACTTCCCATTCTTCCGCCTCCGACTTTTTCTTGCCGATAGCCATTAAAATTATCGGATGAGGTTGCATTGTCACCAATTCCAGAAAATTCTTTTTACCCTCTTTGATAAAAGTAAAACGCTGGTTAGGTGTTTGCGTTTCTATCTGGAATCTTTTAACACTGTATTGCTTCTTCTCATGATCATAATAAATCGCTGTTATAATCGCTTCAGGATTCAATTTTTCAATAGCTACCAGGTCATCTTGTTCATACCGGTTCGTCAATTCATAAGAGGTCGTTTCATAAGAACCGTCCCGGTAAAAAGCAATAATCTGATCGCTGTTTTCAAAACTCCCTACGAATGTGCCCCTGCCATCGGTATTCAACCGGCCTATGGTATCATCATACCATATTTTAATGGCACTAAGTGTAGTTACGCCGTCTTCTTTAAAACGAACCGAACGAACCGGATATTTTGTGACCTGATTACCTTTGGATCCGCGTCCTTTAATGGCGATTTCCTCAAAATAATAGTCGAATGTCTTATTACGAGCCTTACAGGAAGGGCTCAGTATGACCGTTACGACTTCTGCTTCCCCATTTGGATTAGCAGACAAGTAATGCACCTTTGATTTACTGTCCTTTCCGGCCAACGGATATTCTTTATCGCGGGTGACCCCTGTTACATTAAATCTTTTGGCATACGTCTTCCCTGATTTACCGTCCACATAGATCATGTTGTAGGTAGTCCGCTCATCGCCTT
The DNA here is from genome assembly GCA_964424665.1 of uncultured Chitinophagaceae bacterium. Classification (GTDB taxonomy): domain Bacteria; phylum Bacteroidota; class Bacteroidia; order Chitinophagales; family Chitinophagaceae; genus FW021-bin31. The sequence goes on along the minus strand of CAYRJM010000074.1, from coordinate 12,783 downwards.
TTATAAATACTGCAGCGTGTAATATGTTTTTTCCTACGAAAACCTTGTCCGCCACCTTTACTACTTTCATGTTTCCATCCTTCGTAAAGACAATAATATCGTCCAGATCGGAACATTCACATACCAGTTCATCCTTCTTCAGAGAAGTGCCGATAAACCCATCAGCCGCATTCATGTAAAGTTTTGTATTAGCTACAGCTACCTGCTGTGCCTGTATGGTTTCAAAACTGCGAATTTCTGTTCTACGCGCTCTGTCCTTTCCATATTTTTTTAACAGATTTTCATAATAAGCTACAGCGAAATCTATCAGGTGGTCAAGGTCATACTTCACCTGTTTGATTTCATCTTCCACTCCTTTAATATGTTCGTCGGCGCGGAAGCTGTCATATTTCGATATTCTTTTAATTTTTATTTCCGTTAACCTGACAATATCCTCCGTAGTAATTGTTCGTTTGAATAACTTTTTGTACGGTTGAAGACCTTTATCGATGGCTTGTATGACCCCTTCCCAGGTGGTCTCTTCCTCTATATCTCTATAAATCCTTTTCTCAATAAATATTTTTTCCAATGAAGAATAATGCCAGTCCTCCTGAAGTTCTTGCAGTTTTATCTCGAGCTCTCTTTTTAATAATTCCTTAGTATGGTCAACCGAGAGCTTCAGAAGTTCCTGCACATTCAAAAAGAGAGGACGTTCATCAACGATCACACAGGCGTTAGGAGAAATTGATATTTCACAGTTGGTAAATGCATACAAAGCGTCAATGGTAATATCCGGAGAAACACCAGAGGGCAATTGCACTTCTATTTCAATATCTCCCGCTGTATTGTCAATTACCTTTTTAATCTTAATTTTTCCTGTGTCATTAGCTTTTATAATGGAATCCATTAACTGGGTAGTAGTAACGCCATAGGGAACATCTTTTATCAACAGTGTTTTTTTATCTTTTATCTCGATATGCGTGCGGACCTTCACGCGCCCTCCTCTTTTCCCATTGTTATAATTTTCCACATCAATCATTCCGCCATTAGCAAAGTCCGGATACAACTGAAATCGTTTCCCCCGTAAGTATTTTACGGCGGCCTGAAGTAATTCACAAAAGTTGTGTGGCAAAATCTTCGTAGCCAGCCCTACCGCAATGCCTTCGACTCCTTGCGCCAGCAGAAGCGGGAATTTCATCGGAAGGGTCAGCGGCTCCTTTTTACGCCCGTCATAACTGAGTTGCCAGGTAGTTGTTTTGGGATTAAAGGCCACATCAAGGGCGAATTTGGAAAGACGGGCTTCAATGTAACGAGAGGCTGCGGCAGCGTCGCCAGTACGGTTATCCCCCCAGTTTCCCTGCGTCTCAATAAGCAGGTCTTTTTGCCCCATATTGACAAGTGCGTCCCCAATAGGCGCATCACCATGCGGATGATATTGCATGGTTTGTCCTATGATGTTAGCCACTTTATTAAAACGACCGTCATCCATTTCTTTCATGGCATGAAGGATACGTCTTTGCACCGGCTTTAGCCCATCTTCTACGGCTGGTACTGCCCGGTCCAAAATAACATAAGAGGCGTAATCTAAAAACCAATCTTCATATAAACCACCTACAGAAGTGTTGGATGGTAAGTTTTTATCATTAGATAAAACGTCTTCACTCATTTATTAATACGATTTTTATCTGCTATTTAATTTATTTTTATCTATTCGGATGGAATCGTTTTGTACATCCTCCAGCGAGTTCATCTCCCAAAAAGAACAATCGGTCCGGGCAACCAGTTCATGCCAGATATTCACCGGAAAAACGACCTTAGCCGGTGATTGAACAACTGTTTCCCGGATCTCATTATCCGACAATGTACACCAGCGGATACATGCGCTACCACTCAGCAAATATAATATTTCCGGGTCTTTATTGGCCACTTTCCCCGTATGATAATGCCGGCCACTGCTACTGCCCGCCTTACGATAGGCTAAAATAAAGTTTCCGGATCGTTTATTTTGTATATGAAATGTCTGCCCTCTTTCATCTTCTCCAATGAGAGACAACTTTTGAACTTCTATTGACATAACATCACATTTTAGTGTTATTCACGAAACCGCTCGGAGGCCTGATACTGAACTTCTTTTACGCCCTCCAACGCCTTTAGGCGGTCCATAAAGGAAGGCCACCGGTCTTTAGACAACCCTTTACTCAAAGTGATCACTACTTGATTCTCTTCCGTTTTATCACTCTTTTGAAGGACTAATTTCGATACGTCAATATTTTGTTGACGAATAGCCCGTCCGATAATGTCCAGGGAGGCCGATTCTTCGATAATCAGCACAAATATTTTTTTCCGTCCATGAACCAACACAAAATTTGATAACGGCTTTAATAAGACCAAAATAATAAGCGCCAAAACAGTAACGATAATACCTGCCTTAAACAATCCACTGCCGATTGCCAGGCCGATGCACGCCACCGTCCAGAGTCCCGCTGCCGTTGTCAGCCCACGTATTACTTCATGGCGCAAATATAAGATAGTACCGGCCCCGAGAAACCCGATGCCACTGACTACCTGAGCGGCAATCCGCGAAGGATCCAGCTCCACCTTTCCCGGAATAACCACGTCCATAAAGCCATGTGCCGAAACAATCATGGCCAATGCGCTGCCCACACAAACCATCATGTGGGTACGCAAGCCGGCTACCCAGTCGTGGCGTTCTCTTTCCAGCCCGACAAGGCTGCCCAAGAAAGCAGCGACGACAAGCCTGATAATTAATTGTTCTGTCGTTAACATAGTCCTTAACTATAAGTCTCGAAGATAAGAAAATTTTAAATGACTATCGACCTAAAGCACACTCATCTCCAGACCCGCTTGCGTTGTTGCTCCAGCATCATCAAATCCGCCATGACAATCGCGGTTACCGCCTCCAGAACGACGGGAACCCGAAGCGCAATACACAAGTCGTGCCGACCTACAACCCTAAAGGGCTCTACCTCTCCTGAAGTGACATTTAATGTCTCCTGTCGTTGTGGAGTTGACGACGTGGGCTTGACGGCAATTCGAAATACCAGCGGGTTTCCATTGGTAATCCCCCCTACGACACCGCCGGCGTGATTGGTTCTTGTTTCTCCGCCGGTGCCGATAATCGCATCATTATGGTCGGATCCAAACATACGCGCGGCAGCAAAGCCGGTGCCGAACTCTATTCCCCGAATAGCCGGAATAGCCATCACAGCGTGAGCCAATAAGGACTCTACGGAATCAAAAAAAGGCTCTCCCAGCCCAATCGGAAGTCCCTTCACCTCACATTCTACAATCCCTCCGACGGAATCCTTCGCCGCGATTGCCTTTTGCAGCCCTCTTTCTATATCCTGCTCTCCACCGATCTCCTTTAGACTGGCTTCTACTTTTACCGTGTCCAGTATTTTCTTGGCAATTACACCGGCAGCTACAAGGCAGACCGTCAACCGTCCGGAGAAGTGTCCTCCGCCGCGATAATCTTCAAAACCACCGAATTTTTCAGAAGCCACAAAGTCCGCATGTCCGGGCCGGGGAAAAGCGCGAAGTTTTTCATAATCCTTCGAACGGGTATTGTTGTTCTCAAAAAGAATCGTTAACGGTGCGCCGGTGGTATGCCCGTTAAAAATACCGGATTTAAAGATGGGCATATCGCTCTCCTTTCTTGGCGTAGTTCCTTTTGTCCCCCCCTTTCTTCGTTCTATATCCGGCAAAAACTCTTCTACCGACACAGGGAGACCCGCCGGGCATCCGTCTATATTTACGCCGACACTTTCGCCATGCGATTCACCAAAAATATGCACCCTAAACAACCTGCCAAATGTATTCATATCTTATTCTTTAAAAAATGCTCAATTCTGCTACTTAATCAGTTACCGCCAGCGCTTGTACCCGTCCGCCGATTTTTCTCCAGTGCTGCCAGAATTCAGGGTAGGATTTATTAACGGCATCGGCCACCGCTATTCGCACAGGACCTTCTGCCTTGATAGCAGCCGTAGCGCAGGCCATAGCAATGCGATGATCATGATGGGAATGTACCGATGCAGCGTGAATGCCGGAGCCCCCATGAACAAACATGTTGTCACCGTCCACCTTGATCTCAACGCCCATTTTTCCAAACTCTTCCTGCAAGGCTACACTTCTATTGCTCTCTTTATGGGTCAGTCTATTAGCTCCTTTTATTTTGGTAACCCCCTCGCAATTGGCGGCAAGAGCTACGAGTGGCGGGAACAGATCCGGGCATTGTGTTGCGTCAAATTCAAAAGCTTTTAATGATGCGGTCTCAACAACAATGGCGAACATTCCCTTAACTACTTTAGCACCGGCTCTCTCCAGTGCCTCCAATATGGCTTTATCTGATTGCGCGGAAAGCACATTCAGGTTATCTACTTCTATTTCCCCTCCGATGGCGCCGGCGACCAATAAGAAAGCGGCACCACTCCAGTCTCCTTCAACCATGTAGTCGCGGGCGAGATAGCTTTGATGCGCACCGAAATGAAAACGTTCCATGTTCTCATGCGCCACATCTACGCCAAAATGTTTCATCAGGCCAAGCGTCAGTTCTATATACGGTTTACTCGTCAGATTCCTTACGGTGATCGTTTTGTTCTCTGCAACAGCACCGTAGGCCATTAATAATCCGGTAAGAAACTGAGAACTCAACGAGCCGTCTATAGTGATATCTTTCGCGTTCAATGGTCCCTGAATAGTCAGGGGAGGTTTCCCATCCTGTGATTTACACTTTACGTCCAGCGCCGGCAGGATCTGATCGAAAAAATCAACCGGCCTGCTCTTCAGGCTACCCTCTCCTACAATCGTCATTTTTTTTGAACTCAATGCCGCTATAGATGTAAACATGCGAATGCCCAACCCAGATTCACCGCAGTTAATTTCCCGGGATTTTGGAATAATTCCGTTACCGGTAATCTCTACTCTTTCTTTTGCGTATTTTACATCTGCGCCCAGGTCTTCGGCAACCTTCAAAGCTGCTATACAATCGTTGCTCACCCCCGGATTATTGATAACACTATGTCCTTTAGCCAAAAGCGCTGCAGCTATGGCACGCTGCATGGCGCTCTTGGAAGCGTTAGCTGCTACTCTTCCTTCTATTTTGCCAGGTGATATAATTACTTCCATGATTTATAACAATGTACCTAATTGTTTTAAAGTGATAGGTTTAATAATAGCCCTCCCAATTTGTTCCAACAAAATAAAATGAATACTATCCCCTTCCCTTTTTTTATCCATACGGAAAAGCTGTTCTATGTCCTGTCGGTCGCTTTTCAATTGTGTGGGTAAATGATAGGCCTCGATTAAATTCGCTACCCGCTGTTTATCTTCCTGCGATAATCCACTTAATCGCCTGGAAAAATCTGCTGCAGCGTTCATGCCAACGGCTACAGCCTGCCCGTGAGGTATTTTCTCTATCTTCTCTACCGCATGGCCTATGGTATGCCCGAAATTTAACAGCCTTCTCAACCCACTCTCGAATTCGTCCTTCCGGACAATGTCTGATTTAATTTCTACCGACCGACGCACCAGTTGATTAATTACTTCCGGGGCTCTTTTTAGCGCTTTTTCTTTTTCTTTTTCTAAGTAGCCGAAAAGCGATTCGTCACAAATACAAGCATATTTGATTATTTCTGCGAACCCGTTATACAAGTCCACCGGTTCTAACGTATTCAATACGCTGTAGTCAAACAACAGGAACTCCGGCTGACGAATAATGCCCAATATATTCTTATATCGGTCGTAATTTACACCGTTTTTTCCACCCACGGCAGCATCTACCTGCGCCAGAAGCGTAGTTGGAACAAACCCATAAGCAATGCCGCGCATATATACGCTGCCGACAAAACCGGTTAAATCCGTTATCACACCACCGCCAATCCCGACAAGCATGGTTTTTCGATCGGCTTCCAGGCGAATCAATTCATCCACTACCTGTTGAAAACAAGCCATGCTTTTGCTCTCTTCGGATCCCTTCACGACGATCTTTCTCCATTCCTTCAGTTTATCGTGATGCAGACGTCCGACTTTTTCATCAACGATCAATATCGTCCGGTCAGGCGACGTATACTTTGAAAGGTTACCAAGAGATTCATCAAAATAATATTGAACTTCTTTACCCGAGAAGGTATACTGATTTTGTTCCACTAATTATTTAGTTTTAATCTTCTTGCTTATTCATTACCCTGTTTTGCCTGTTTATCGACTCCAGGTGGACGGCATCAAGGTGTTTTAATATGAAATCTTTTGTTAGTCCGAGTTTCTCTCCTTTAACGATAGCCTTTTCAAGGATTTCATTCCAACGGTTAGTTTGCAGGATAGTGATGTTATTTTCCTTCTTGTACAAGCCGATCTGCTCCGCGATCTTCATCCTGTTGCCGAGTAAAGTCAATATCTCATCATCAATATGATTGATCTGTTCCCGGAACTTAGCCAGTGCATTTAAAAACTCTTCCTTCTGGGAAGTTTCATGACGCCAAACAATCTTGTCCATCATTTCTCCCAACTGTTCAGGCGTAATTTGTTGTTTGGCATCGCTCCAGGCTTTATCGGGATCAATATGCGATTCGAGCATCAGGCCGTCATAGTCCAGGTCAATAGCCTTCTGGGAAACCTCAAGCAGGGTATCGCGACGTCCGCAAATGTGGCTGGGATCACAAATCACGGGCAGGTCAGGCATCAACCTTTTTAATTCAATAGGAATGTGCCACATGGGGGCATTCCTATATTCGGTATTACCAAAGTTGGAAAAACCGCGATGAATGGCCCCTAATTTTTTGATCCCTGATTTTTCAATACGTTCCAGCCCCCCAAGCCACAATTGCAAATCCGGATTAATCGGGTTCTTTACTAAAACCGGAACGTCCACGCCGCGCAGTGCGTCCGCCACTTCTTGTACGGAAAATGGATTCACGGTAGTACGTGCTCCTACCCAAAGGATATCCACACCATACTTCAGCGCCTGCTCTACGTGCTTTCCGGTAGCTACTTCCACCGTAAAAGGCAGGCCGGTAATGTCTCTTGCTTTTTGCAGCCAGGGTAACCCGTCCTCTCCTACGCCTTCAAAATTTCCAGGTTTCGTTCTGGGTTTCCAAATGCCGGCACGGAGCATATCGACCTTCCCGGTTTTGGCCAGACGGATGGCTGTTTCCAATACTTGAAATTCAGTTTCCGCACTGCAGGGCCCCGATACGACCACGGGTTGTTTGTTGGTCATTTTTTGCCAAACATCTTGTGCTGTTGCTGTCTGTTCCATCGTTGTAGTTATTAGTTATTGTGTTATAAGTTATCGTTTTCTGCTTATTTAAGTATTCGCTTTATTTTATTAGCATCTTCTATCAGTTGGTGAAAACCTTCTTCATCCTGATCAATCAGCATTTGCTTCATCTTTTTCAATTGAAAAATCATCTCATACAATACATCCAATACATTGTACCTGTTTTGCATAAAAATAGGGGTCCACATATCCGGTGAGCTTTTAGCCAGCCGCACAGTAGATTCAAAACCACCACTAGCCAGCTCGAAGATGCGTTTTTCCTCTTTTTCTTTTTCCAATACGGTTAGCGCAAGCGCAAATGAACTGATATGAGATATATGGGAAACATAAGCAGCATGAAGATCATGCGCCTCGGCATCCATATAGATGATTTTCATATCCAGTGCTTCATACATTTTCGTCACCATCGCTACCGCGTCTTGATCGCTGTCTTCCACATCACAAAACACGGTGCATTTCCCCTCAAACAACCCCTCTACGGCTGCTTCAGGTCCAGAATATTCCGTTCCTGCCATCGGATGGGTAGCCACAAATCGTCCACGGTTCGGGTGGTCTTTTATCTCCTTCAGGAAAGTCGATTTCGTAGACCCGACGTCAATCACCACCTGCCGGCCATTTACAAGATCCAACACCTCAGGCAGCATTTGATGAAAGGCACTCATGGGAACCGCTAAAACAATTAAATCAGACTGCGTCACAGCCGATTTCAAATCGGCTTTTTCATCGATCAATCCCAATGCTATCGCCTTATCCATACTCTTTTCTCTCCGTCCTACCCCGATCACCCTGTCGACAAATCCTTTTTCCTTTAGAGAAATAGCCATTGATCCGCCAATCAATCCAACACCTATTATTGTTATTGTCATTGTCTTATCTATTGTACCGTTTTTTCCAGCGCTTTTGTTATCCTGATGATCGCTGCTTCGATAGTTTCTACTGTACTACATAAGCTGATCCGGATGTACTTCTCGCCATTTTTTCCAAAAATCCCCCCCGGTGTAATAAATACACGTGCATCATAAAGGAACCTGTCGCTTAAAGCATAGCCATCTTTATAGGAGGTCGGAACCTTGGCCCACATGAACATCCCATGCTGCTGTTTTTCATAATTGCACCCTAACAGGTTTAAGAGCTGTTCCACTTTTTCTTTTCTTTTTAAATAAGTCTTGTTCATCTCAATATACCAGTTGTCGTCCAGCGAGAGCGCATGAGCCGCGGCAAGCTGTAAAGGCAAGAACATGCCGGAGTCCATATTGCTCTTAAATCGCATGACTTGCTGAATGACCGCCGCGTTTGCTGCCAACACGCCTATACGCCAACCAGCCATGTTATGTGATTTGCTCAACGAATTAAGTTCGATGGCCACTTCTTTCCCTCCCGGTATTTGTAAAAGGCTTTGCGGCGCAGGATTTTCCAACGGCTTCCGGGGAAGTACAAAACTGTATGGGTTGTCATGGCACAATAAAATATGATGTTGACGGGCAAAGGCTATTAGTGACTCAAAAAAAGTAGTGTCAGCATTGGCGCCGGTAGGCATCTGCGGATAGTTAACCCACATCAGTTTTACGCCGCCCAGATCCTGCTTTCCCAGTTCTTCCAGGTCCGGTTTCCAGCCCAGCTCTTCTTTCAGGTCATAAGGAATACAAACCGCCCCTGCCAGTTGAGCGGCCGAACGATAAGTCGGATAGCCCGGATCAGGAACCAGCACTTCATCTCCTTCATTGAGAAAAGTCATGGAGATATGCATGATGCCTTCTTTGGAGCCAATAAGCGGTAATACTTCGGTATCTGGGTCCAGTTTTACCTTAAAAAAGCGGTCATACCATTTTGCAAAAGCATTTCTTAGTTCGGGGGCGCCCTTGTAACTCTGATAACCATGTGTATCATCTCTCAGGGCAGCTTGATACAACACCTCTACCACTTCCCGATGCGGGGGGCGGTCCGGACTGCCGATACCCAAGTTGATCACTTTGGGCACCGTTTTGTTCATTTCCCCTATTTCCCGCAATTTTTTTGAAAAATAATATTCTTTGGTTTCTCCCAGTCTTTTTGCCACAGATATGTTCATCGGTTGATCATTTAACAGCTAAATCCAACGTTGTTCCAATAGGTGTTTTTTCTTACCCATTTCCCTTACACGGTTATTCCTTTATTATAAGTCCCCAGCACCCTAAGTCTCTTGGTTAAGGGCGTGATACATTCAATAACTTCCTCAAATTGTTCCATGGTAGAAAATTCAAGGTCAGCGTGAAAATAATAATGCCAGTTCGACCCCGGTATAGGAAAGGATTGCAGTTTGGAGAGGTTGATTTTCTGATCTCCAATACAGGTCAATACTTTTGCAAGACATCCCGATTGATTTTCCACCTGGAAATAAATAGATGATTTATGGTCCTGTTCGGCATCCTTTTGCTTTTCCTCTTTACTCAAAACCAAAAACCGGGTATAATTTTTCTTCTCGGTATGCACATCTTTTTCAAGTATCTTCAGGTCATATAAATCAGCGGCCAGACTGCTGGCAATAGCCGCGATATGCCTGGTGTTATACTGCCTGAGTTGCTTTGCACTAAGGGCGGTGTCTTCTGTTTCTACAATCCGCCAACCGGGATGCTCCTCCAGGTATTCCCGACATTGCAAAAGGGCCATCGGATGGGAATGTACTTCAGTAATTTCCCCGGCAGACACCCCTGGCATCGTCATCAGATGTTGCCGGATATGCAGGTATATCTCACCGACCACATAAAGATCTGAGCGTTGCAACAGGTCGTAATTTGGGAGAATACTTCCAGCAGTAGAATTTTCAATCGCCATCACCCCCGCCTCTGTAACGCCCGAGGACACCTTTCTTACCACTTCACTAAAACTCACACACGGCTCAATGGCAACATTGTGCCTAAAGTAGCTTTGCGCCGCAATTTGATGAAAGCATCCTTCAAACCCTTGTATGGCTATTTTTTTCTCCATTTTTTCTTTTTTCTAATAAGTCACCAAACAAAAATTCCCGCCTTGAACAGACGGGAATTTTTTTCATTTACAGATTAATTTACTTCATTCCCGTCAGCCTGGCTGGTAAAGCGGTAAAAGAAGTAAGAAAAAATATGTAGGTGTAATATTTCCATGTTCGTTTTTTCAAAATAAAAAAGGCCTTCAGAAAATCTGAGGCCTCTCCAATCTATTTATGACATATCAACCTCAGTTCTTCTTTTTGAAGAAATAAAAATAAAAGTTAAAAAAATAAACTGCGGTTGACATAGTATTCTCTTTTCAGGGCGTAAAGGTACAACTTGATTTTAAATAACCAACAGAAAAGTAAAAAATTTTTAAATCGATAAAAAAAAGGGGGTGTTTTTTAGATATAATTAAAAAGGGACCATTGCCAGTGCAACAGCCCCTATCGTTTTTAATAATTTTTAAAGTTTACATATCGGCAGTGTCAGCAGTTGCTGTATCAGCCGGAGCTCCTAAAGTATCCACCGGAGCTGCAGGAGTAGTCATAGGGGCTTCCTCTTCTACCGCCGGAATAGAATCCGTGTTGGTGTTATCCTGATTGCCTGTGGAATTACAAGCAGTTGCAAACAAACCGAAGGCGAAGGCGAAAATGCCCACTTTTACTAAACTTTTCATAATACAATAGTTTTGTTTTAAGTTTTAATTACTCATTTATACCTGCTCGGGAAAAAGGTAACCCAGCTAAATCAATTTTTTTTGAAATCAGGCCCCAAACTTGCTGAAATAAGGTAGAATTCAATATTTTTCAATTACTTTGGGTTACCAAAACGATAAAACGGTATTAAATAGTGAAGCGAAAATCTCAGAAGAAACAGCCGAATGATGTATTGTTGAAAGGTCTTGTAGAAAATGACCGTGAAGTTTTGCAGGGGATTTACAGGCAATATTTCCCGATGATCAGAAACATGGTTGTGCAAAACAGCGGGAACGAGGAGTCGGCTAAAGATTTGTTTCAGGAAGCGCTGATGGTTCTTTATGATAAAGCGAAAGACGAAGATTTGATTTTATCTGTCCAATTTCACACCTATCTTTATGCTGTTTGCAGAAGGTTGTGGCTAAAACAATTGCAGCAGAGAAAAAAAGATCCCATCTTTCCGAACGATAAGGAAGAAGAAGCCTTACCAGAGGTAGAAGACGCTTTAGCAGATCATGAACGCAAGGAGCTTCAATTTGAAAAATTGGGTCAGGCATTGCAGGTGTTGGGAAGTCCCTGCAGGGAGGTGCTTACTGATTTTTATACTAACCGCCTCTCTATGCAGCAAATAGCAGAGAAATACGGGTATACTAATACAGACAATGCAAAAACGCAAAAATATAAATGTCTTCAACGATTGAAGAAGTTATTTTTTCAGGAAGTTGATCAAAGTAAATATTCAGATGAAAGATGAAATGATTTTTTTGGAGCAGGCGGATCGATATCTGGATGGAAAAATGTCCGGAACAGAGCGAGTTAACTTTGAACAAAGGTGTGCAAAGAATCCGGAACTGAACAACCGCTTTAAGGAACATAAGACAATCAGGGAACAACTTGAACAGCAGACCGACCGCAAAAAAATAAAGCTGGCCCTTGAACAGGGTTACCATGAGTGGAAAGCAGGAGAAACCTCAAAAACGCCTAACAGGGTTTCTGTGCTCTGGAAGGCTGTTGCTGTCGCAGCGGGGCTGGCTCTGCTGATTTCCATTGGCGGATTGTGGCTGGCCACTAACCGCTTTAATGAACACAAGACGAACAGCTACACCATATTAAGAAGAGAAATTGATAACATCAAGCAGTCACAAAAGGACTTGATGGACGATCTTCATTCCTCCGACAAACCCGTCAACCCCGGACAATATGGAGGAACAGGTTTTGCGATCTCTACTAACGGATATTTGGCTACCAATGCACACGTTGTCAAGGGGGCAGATTCCATTTATGTTGTTACACGCGACGGAGAATCGCTAAAAGCCGCCCTGGTATATGAAGATAAAAACTGCGATCTGGCTATTTTGAAAATAACCGACTCATCGTTCCACATTCCGGCGCTGCCCTTTGAACTCGCTCCGGAATCAGCTCCGCTGGGGGAAGAAATATATACTTTAGGGTATCCTCGTAATGAAATCGTCTATGGCAGGGGCTATATCAGTGCGGAAACCGGATTTGAAGGCGACTCCGCATCTTATCAGCTCACCCTGCCGGTAAATCCAGGTAACAGCGGAGGACCGCTCGTAGGAGAAAACGGTAATATTCTGGGGATTATCAGTGGCAAACAATCAGCTACCGACAACATCGCATTCGCTGTTAAATCGTCCTATTTATTAGAAATGTTGGACAGCCTTCCAAAAGATTTTCCTGCGAAGGCACTAAAAAACAACGGATCAGCGTTAAAACATTTAAACAGGATAAACCAGATTAAGAAATTAGAACAATATGTTTTTTTAGTAAAGGTGTTTAACTGAGAGCCCTATTTTAAAAAAGCCTATTCTAACCAACCTGAAGATATCAGTTTAAACAAAAA
>CAYRJM010000073.1:0-13957 GCA_964424665.1 uncultured Chitinophagaceae bacterium | reverse complement strand
GTTCGACACCATTTAGTTTTTCTTTCTCGATCATCAATAAGGACAGGTCGTGCACGCATCGTCTTACATCGGAAGAATCCAGGGCATTATAGTAACCACGCACATGCTGAAACCGGTCCAATACGATTAGTGTGGACGAAGATAGGCTATTTTGCGGGCCATGAGGTTCTAAAGAAACCTTAAAATCACCCGCCGCCATATCTTTCACCTCATTTAGCGGCCCATTCAAAAACCACCACACCGAATGATTCGCCTGATGGTCAAAGGCATACTGCAACAAAACCGGAACAGAGTCGTGCGTAGGATCAGTAGAAATCGACAGGATATGTAAGCCAGTATCGCTCTTGGCAAAGGAGCGCGCCAACTTTCCCAATACATTGGAAACGGGTTTGGAGACCGTACTGTCATTCGTTTGGAAGAAATTAACGATGACCAGGCCACCATCTATATCTTTCAGGGTGATGGTATCCCCAAGTTGGTTGACAAACGAAAACGGCCGCATGCGGTGGTAGACCGTGTCGGTCACTACCTCTCCGTCCTCCTTGCTATAGAGAACGCGATCAACCACATAATGCCGTGGCATTTTCAGTTGCGTATCACTCAGGTACTTGGTGATCAAAAAGCCAATGAGGGGCAGCAACAAGATGAAAACAAACAGGAACTTTGATCCCTTGCCCGGTTTTGATTTTTCAGTAGTAATAGCCGTAATATTTTAAAAAAAAGCTGCTCACTATACAAACGCATTAGTGGCAGCCCGTTTTCTATCCTAAAATAAAATTAATGTGTTTCGTGTCGCACGTTTTCCCAGGGGACCGTAGATTCAATAACGCTTCTGTTATCCTGACGCGCATCCTTGGTGGCGTCCCCTTCCCAAAGCAGGGCGCCAATACCCCAGACCAGGAAGGCCAGTGGAATAAGAATAATCCAAACCAGTTGTTTCACTTCGTGTTTGAGGTGCATAAACTCCGCGACGATGTAAAAAGCCTTTACGATCGTCAGGCCGATAAAGATTACGTTAAGCACCCCCCTGGGCAAGAAGCCTACTTCAAAGTGCAAAAGCGCCAGCCCAACCTCTACAATCGTTACCGCCAGTAAGATCCAAAAAACCTTTACCAGCGTCTTCACCACCGGGTCTTTTTTGTTCTCCCTGTTAATCGCCTGTGCCTGTTCTGCACTAATTGCCTGCGTATTATCCATGTTCAATTGTCTTCAAATGATTACTTAATATTCTAATAGCTTTTATCTCTAAAAGGCGGTGATCACAACAGGTAGTAGCAGGTAAATACATACACCCAAACCAAGTCCACAAAGTGCCAGTACAATCCGGCTTTTTCTACCATTTCATAGTGGCCGCGTTTTTCGTAAGTCCCCTTAATAACATTAATCAATACAATAACGTTTACGGTAATACCGATCGTTACATGGAACCCGTGAAAACCGGTGATCAGGAAAAAGTACGCGCCAAAAGCAGCCGGTCCAGGCGTATGGTGTCCGTCAATGATCGGCCCCAGCATATTGTGGCTGGTGGTAACGCCCTCCAGGATAAGATCAGTCCACTCAAAAGCCTGACAACCCAAAAACAGGAGCCCGCCTATAACGGTAACGGTCAGCCATTTGGTCACTTCTTTCTGCTTCATCTGGTGTCCGGCATGTACCGCCAATACCATAGTCACAGAGCTCATAATCAGGATAAACGTCATTAAACTAACGGAAGCCATGGGCATGTTCGGGATCCCGAAGAAACTCGAAAATACTTCGTTGGCGTCCGGCCAGTAAGAAAGGCTAAACCGGGTACTCCCATAGGCATATAAAAAGGCGCCGAAAATAAACACGTCTCCTAACAGGAAAATCCACATCATCAACTTCCCATAGCTGATGTTAAAAGGAGACACGCCTCCGCGAAAAGGCTCATTCCAGATGCTCGGTCCGGATCCGGAATGCTCTACATAATGCTTCGCATCCTTAGCTGTTGCCTCTGCTGTTACTGAATCACTCATACGTTAAAAACTATTATTATTTAAACTTATCTTATTATCAAAAAAAAGATATACAAATATATCCAAAGTCCGTCAACAAAATGCCAAAAAGTGGCGGCTACCTCTACCGGCACCGGATCATAGGTTCTGACCTTCCTCCGGTAGGCCCGGAAAAATATCACCAACAGCGCGATCACACCGGCCAAAACATGTACCATATGCGCGCTGATAATGACATACAGAAAGCCCGCCGATATATTCCACGACAAGGTAAACCCTTCCTCGTACATCTTACCAAACCCTGCCATCTGCCCGCCTAAAAAAATCAATCCCAAAATCGCAGTGATGGTAATCAACTTTTTGTAGGTCGCCATATTCCGCTGCTTAAAATTCTTCAGCGCAAGATGCATGGTCAGGCTGCTTGTTAAAATGGCGATGGTGGACACCCAAAACACGTGCGGCATAGCAAAAGACTGCCAGCTTTCGCGCTGGTGCATAACGATATAAGCGCTGGTAAAGGCAGCAAAAAACATGACAATGCCCGCCAGAATCAGCCACATATTAAACTTATATGGATGCACCCTCCTTTTCATATCCCACGTTGTTGCACTTGTAGCCAAAGCCAAATATTTTATACTTTATCTGCCAATAAGGCCAGTTGAACAATTACAAAATAAAAGTACGCACTAAACATCAGTTTCCGTGCATGCGCCACATCCTGATAGCGATAAAGCTCTACGGCACGGAACAAAAAATACACGTTCATGAGCAATATGATAACCGCCGACACTACGCCGGAAATGTTATAATAAAAAGGTAGCCAGCCCACAGGAATAAGCATGGCGGTATAAGCCACGGCCTGCATAGCGGAATACCTGTTCTTCCCCTCCGTCGAAGGCAATAACTTGAAACCGGCCTTCTTATAATCCTCATAGGCTACCCAGCCAATCGCCCAAAAGTGGGGAAACTGCCAAAAAAACTGAATGGCAAACAATATCCAGGCGCCATAATTAATTACTCCGGCACCGGCTACCCAGCCAATCAGCGGTGGCAGCGCCCCGGGGAACGCCCCTACAAACACAGCCAATGAATTCCATTTCTTCCATGGCGTATACACAAAGCCATACAAAACAAAGGAAAACAGGCTTATCGCCGCACTCAACCAGTTAAACACCAGGCCCATAATGAGCAGGCCGGCGATCAGCAAAACGCCGCAAGCGATAATAGCCTCGGTCATGCTCATCCGACCATCGGGAAGCGGCCTCTTTTTGGTCCGTGACATTTTCGCGTCCGAGCCGCGCTCGATCATCTGGTTGAGGGCATTAGCTGCACCCGTAATGCACAATCCACCAACAAAAAGTAAAAGAACTTGCCAAAAATGAACTTCCAGTCCGGGTACCAACAAGTAAGCGATCACACAGGAAAAGACTACGGTGAAACTCAGCGTAAACTTCGTCAGTTGGTAGTAGTCTTTCGCCTTTTCCGTCAACACATCCTGCCACGACCACTTCATAGAACTTTCCTCTATTAAAACATTTTCCTGCACTTCAATCTACTACACGTTTGGTTATTCATTCTTATTATTTCAATCCGCCGCCGCACTGGTCAGACGGGTTGTTTTTTTTCTTTTTTTGCTTCCGACTCCGCTTTCTGCCGCGCCAGTTCCTGCTCTTCTTCCGGCGACAAAGGCACGTTCTGCGGAATAAAGTCTACCCCGTTGCGGCTAAAGTCATAAGGCCAGCGGTAAACCGTGGGGATTTCCCCGATCCAGTTTCCATGCCCCGGCTTAATAGGCGTAGTCCATTCCAAGGTGGTAGCCCCCCAGGGGTTCTGGCTCTTAACTTTCTGGCCTTTAAAAATGCTGTAGAAAAAGTTAAACAAGAATACTAACTGCGTAATAAATACGATAATCGCGACTACACTTATAAAAGTATTCAGGCTTTCAAAAGGCTTAAAGGTGTACCACGCGTCATAGCTGTAATACCGTCTGGGCATCCCCGCCAGCCCCTCGTAGTGCATGGGCCAGAATATCAGGTAGGCGCCTATCAGCGATATCCAGAAGTGGATAACGCCTAACGTCCGGTTCATCATTCTGCCGAACATCTTCGGGAACCAGTGGTATACCCCGGCAAACATGCCGAAGATAGCAGAAACGCCCATCACCAGGTGGAAGTGCGCGATGATGAAATACGTATCATGAATATGCAGGTCAATAGCAGAGTTACCCATCCAGATACCGGTCAGCCCCCCTGAAATAAAGGTGCTCACAAAACCAATGGCGAACATCACCGGTACATTATAGGTGATGCTGCCTCGCCAGAGCGTCCCCAGCCAGTTAAATACCTTAATAGCCGACGGTACCGCAATCAGCAGGGTCAACAGCACAAAAACAGAACCCAGCAGCGGATTCATCCCGCTGATAAACATGTGGTGCGCCCATACCGTTACCGACAAGATCATAATGGCGAAGAACGCGATCACCATGCCGACGTAACCGAATATCGGTCGCTTGCCATGGGTGGAGAGCATATCGGAGACAATTCCCATACCGGGCAATATCGTGATGTATACCTCGGGATGGCCCAAAAACCAGAACAGATGCTGGTAAAGAATCGGGCTTCCGCCGGTATTGGGCAGGGCTTGTCCCTTGATAAATATATCGGAAAGATAAAAACTCGTACCCAGGTGCCGGTCAAACATTAACATGATCATGGCGGAAAGCAATACCGGGAAAGACAATAACCCCAGAATAGCGGTTACCAGCAGCCCCCAGATCGTCAAAGGCATGCGTCCCATGCTCATTCCTTTGGTGCGCATGTTCAGTATGGTAGAAATATAGTTGATCCCCGCCATTATCTGGGAAAGGATAAAGAAGGCCATGGCCGTAATCCAGAAGTCCGCTCCCGTTCCGGAGCCGGGCATTGCCTGGGGCAATACACTCAGCGGAGCATAGGCTGTCCATCCCCCCGAAAACGGTCCGGTAGAGACAAACAAAGAGGAGAACATAATCACGCTGGACAAAAAGAAAAACCAGTAAGACAACATATTGACAAATGGCGAAGCCATGTCCCTGGCGCCGACCTGCAACGGAATAAGAAAGTTAGCAAATGTGCCACTGACCCCAGCCGTCAATACAAAGAAGATCATGATCGTCCCGTGCATGGTCACCAGCGAATAATAAAATTCCGGAGTAAGGTGTCCGCCGGGCGCGAAATGACCAAACAGGACCTCCATCCAGGCAAAGGACGTATCCGGAAAGCCCAGCTGCAGCCTGAACACTACCGAGAAAAAGCCGCCTATGGCCGCCCAGATCATACCGGTAATTAAAAACTGCTTGGAGATGATCTTATGGTCCTGGCTGAAGATGTATTTCGTCACAAACGGCTCATGATGATGTACATGCGCCCCATGGTGCTCTTCGGTAACCGGAATAGTTGCCGCAACAGCCTGATTTCCCGTTGGTTGATTTACTTCGTTACTCATGATCACAAATTTATATTGACACCGGTTTCACAACCGAACTATCTGTTTTATTAATAATTTTCAAACTTCTAACGCTTCGCCAGGCTTTGCGTACTGTCGGCAGCCTGCTGCATTTGATTTTGTTTGAGGCTGTCGGTAGCCGGTTTTTCCGTTCCACTCATAGCCAGTTCATATTGGGATTTTGAGGAAGCGACCCATTTATCGAATTCCTCCTGTGTTTCTACAATAATAGTCGCGCGCATGGAATAATGCCCGTTTCCACACAACTGATCGCAGGCCAGTTCATACACAAAGTCGGGATCTCCCGTGATCTTTTTCATTTCTTCGGTCGTAATGGTAGGGGTAAACCACAAAGTCGTAGGTACGCCGGGAACGGCGTCCATTTTCAGCCGGAAGTAGGGCAATCCCACGTCGTGGATCACATCCTGGGAGTTGATCACCAGTTTAACCGGTTTGTTGACAACCAGGTGCATGACGCCGTTGGAGACAATGTCATCCTTGTTGGCTTTGTCGGACCAGTCCTGCCCAAGCGGGTTGGAGTTCGCCGGATCGATCAATTGATAATTCTTGCTGCCCAGTTCACCGTCCTGTCCGGCATAACGGAACATCCAGTTGAACTGCTTTCCCGTCACGTCCATGACCATAGCGTCTTTAGGCGCGGGACCGGTTATCTTAAACCATTCTTTTAATCCGAAAACCGTTAAGATCAGCAGCACCAATAAGGTAAGCGATGTCCAGGTTATCTCCAGGCGGTCGTTTGCGCGGGAATGCTTGGGAGGCGCCGAAGCCTTGTGTCCCGGACGGCTCCGGAAGATGTAGGCAAATACAAAGAGCATGATCTGCGTGACGAAAAACACGATTCCCGTAATGATCAGCGTGACGAACATCAGATGATCAATAGCCTCTCCCTGTACCGAGGCGGCCTTGGGAAGGAGGTAACCTTTCAACTGATCATGGCAGAAAAATACAGCGATCAACCCCAAAACCAAAAAGGCGATCATCAACTTTGAGTTGAGTTTATTGGTATGTTCCTGTGCCTTTTCTTTTCCTCGAAGGATAGTAACATATTCACTCACCCTGGAGATCTGGATGACAACCACCAGAATAAGTATTACTGTTAATGCTATTAATAAACCAGACATTGTATTTAATCACTAAATTTTTATCAAAAATTAATTCCCTTGCTCAAAAAAACGCCTCTTATGATTCATGTATAATGGCCTCCTTCATATAAGGATGATTCTTGGGATAAAGCGGCGCCTTCGTCAGGTTACGCATTACCAAAAATACGATCAGTCCTATAAATCCTAGGGAGATCCCCAGTTCATACCAGCTCAGGTGCCAGCCGTTGCCAACCGTACCCGGCATAAACATCATAAAGAAGTCCAAATAGTGCCCGATGAACACCAATAAGGCCATATAGGCAACGATCGTATAATTTCTCTTTGAATCTCTTGTCATCAAGATCAGGAATGGAGCAACAAAGTTAAGCAATAATATCAAATAAAACAGCGTATGATAGGACCCCCACATCCTGATATTGAAATACGAAGTCTCTTCCGGAATATTCCCATACCATATAAGGATAAACTGCGCGAACCACAGATAAGTCCAGAAGATAGAAAACGCGAACATGAACTTTCCGAGATCATGCAGGTGTTCAAAGGTGACCCACTCCAGGTAACCGTTATTTCTCAGGATGATCACAAACAAAGCCAAGACAGCCATGGCGCAGACAAACAAACTGGCAAATATATACCAGGCGAAAAGCGTGGAGTACCAGTGCGCGTCAATACTCATGATCCAGTGCCAGGTGGAAGTAGAGTTGGTTATGGCGAAAAACGCCACAAACACGGCTGCCATGCGGTAAGTCTTCCAAAAGATCCGGGTGCTTCCTTTGGTGGCCAGGTCTTCCTGCAAGGAGAGCCTGCGCAAGCGAAAGCCGAGGAACGTCCATATTCCGATGGTCAGGATGGTACAAATGGTGTAAAACGAAGGATTTAAAAAGGGTTCTTTTTTCTGTAACAGATGGTCATGAGCTACAATGGTCTTATCTACCCAGGCGTAGATCGCGCTTTTATCGCCCCACACCACACACATCATGATGATGAAAGCAACCCCGCCTAAGACCGGCAATGCCATTACCATGGCTTCTATCACCCGTTTATAGGCCACATGCCAACTCCCCTGTGCCAGGGTGGCGGCGCAAAGTACAACCAGTGCGCCCAAAGCAATAAACATGAAAAATATGCTATTAAACAGCAATACAGACCAGAAGCGGGCATCTCCCTGCGTCCCGTTAAGGGTAATTATACCAATGATCAATGCCAAAATACCAATGGCGACTAATACAAAACTGATCGTTTTTAATTTTGCCGGTATTATAAATTGCTCTTTCATCCTATTATAAATACTAAATTTTCAAAAATCACTTTCCTGGTTAATAACATTTATCCTTCAACATTACTGCATCATCTGATAGGCAGATATCATCTGGTTCATGGTAGAGTCCACTTTTGCCGGCGTGGATCCTTTTTCTTTCTGTACGCTCTCGATATAGGAAACCACCATCCAGCGTTGTCTTTTATTCAGCTGGCTGGCATAGCTGCCCATGTTCCTTAGTCCGTAGGTGGCTACGTAAAAGATAGTACCGGCAGGCAAAGTCGACTTCGGTCCTGCGACCAGATTGGCCGGCGCGGCGATAAACGGTCCGGAGCCCCCCTGGTACAGCGGGCCATTGCCATCGAGGTTTTCCCCATGGCAGATCGCACAATAAATATCAAAAAGACGCTTTCCTTCGTTTAAGATACTGTCGGTTACCTGCAAAGGATTTTGTACCGTGCCGGAATACGCATAGCCGGAATCACTTTCCGGAATACGATAAGGCAGCATCACCCCTCTTTTTATCGTCCCTTCCACCGGAAGCCGGCTGGTCTGATTGTCCGGAAACAACGGATTAGCGGTATAGGTGTCGTACGCCCGGGAATAATGCATATCCGGCATATAAATGTTCCCCTCTTCACGATAAGGATTTTTGTGACAGGAGGCCAGCACAACAATGCCTCCCGCTATAATCAAAGCTATCAAATTGATCCGTTTCATCAGAAATTTATGCATTTTAACTAATATCCATTTTTGTAGGCCTACACTTTATTTTATGACGCAGCGGGTTGTTCGGCAAGCAGTTCCCTTTCAAATTTAGACGGTTTGGCGAAATTGCCGTACCACCAGCCACTCTCTGCCCGTTGCTCAGAGATTTCTATAGCTCCCAGTCCTTCAAACCATTTTTTGATCTCCTCCCCGTCGGAGTGTTCCGTTTTCTCAATCACCATGACAATGAGATCATCTGTCTGGCGGGGGTGAAAAACATGTTTTTTCACCATGGGCATGATCTGGTTCAGCCAGCAAAAGGTCAGCGTCATCCCTACGGAAGACACCAAGACGGTAAATTCAAAGGTGATGGGAATAAAAGAAGGCAAGGGAAAGTGTGGCTTCCCGCCGATGTTTAGCGGCCAGCTGTGCACGGTAATAAAAGCCATTCCTCCCAGGGCGACGATCAGCCCGAACAGGCCGTAAAAGAACCCCGCCGTATGCAGGCTGGTCATTCTCAGGCCCAGCGCCTTATCCAGGCCATGTACCGGATAAGGGGTATAAATGTCATGCAGCTTATAGCCGGAGGTCCTCACTTTTTTTACCGCTTTGAAAATACTGTCTTCCTCTTTAAAACAGCCTACTACGAAATTTTTTACCGACATGATCTATATTTTTCGCTCTCTTTTATGATTCAATTAAATGCCACCAACGCCTGTTTCAATATGTTTAGTATGCGCCGCTTCTACCGCAAACTCTTCCGTTGTTTTTGTTTCAATAGCCCGCATATCCTCCTTATAACTTTCTCCGGATACTTTCAGGACATGCTTGATTTCGTGAATAGCGATAACCGGGAAATACTTGGCAAACAGGAAGTAGCAGGTAAAGAACAACCCGAAGGTGCCCACGTAAAACCCGATATCGGCCCAGGTGGGGGAGAAATACGACCAGCTTGACGGCAACCAATCGTGGTAGATCGACAAGACGATGATCACAAAACGCTCAAACCACATGCCGATGTTGATGATGATCGACATAAAGAAGGTAAAGGCGATGTTACGACGTAATTTCTTGAACCAGAACATCTGCGGGCAAATCACGTTACAGGTGATCAGACACCACCACGCCCACCAGTAGGGTCCGTTTACGCGCCACCAGAAAGCGCCGCCTTCCCCGAAGTCTCCGGAATACCAGGCGACAAAGAACTCACTGCAGTAAGCTACGGCCACAATACCTCCCGTCAGCATGATCACCTTATTCATCGCTTCTATATGGCCCAGCGTAATGTATTCTTCTAAGTGGATGATCTTCCGGGTAACGATCAACAGGGTCTGTACCATCGCGAATCCCGAAAAGATCGCCCCGGCCACAAAGTAGGGCGGGAAGATGGTCGTATGCCAGCCCGGAATCACCGAGGTGGCAAAGTCCATGGATACCACGGAGTGCACCGACAATACCAGTGGCGTCGCCAGCGCCGCCAACACCACGAACAGGGCCTCCAGGCGCTGCCAGCTTTTTACCGAACCGGTCCAGCCGAAGGAGAACAAGCCGTAAAGCGATTTTCTCATCTTGGTTTTCGCACGGTCTCTGATCGTCGCCAGGTCAGGTAACAGACCCGCGTACCAGAACAGCACGGATACCGTAAGGTAGGTACCTACCGCGAATACGTCCCACAATAGGGGGGAGTTAAAGTTCGGCCATACCGGGCCCCGTGTATTCGGATAAGGGAAAATAAAGAATACGTCCCAAACGCGTCCCACGTGCCATATCGGAAACTGTCCCGCACATAAGACCGCGAAGATGGTCATCGCCTCTGCCGAGCGGTTCACCCCCGTACGCCATCCCTGCCGGAACAGCAATAAGATGGCGGAGATCAGTGTGCCGGCGTGTCCAATACCGACCCACCATACGAAGTTGGTAATAGCCCAGGCCCAGCCTACGGTTTTATTAACCCCCCAAACACCAATACCCCAATAGACTTCCCAATAAACAGAGAACACGCCAAAGGCCAGCAACAAAAGGGAGATAAAGAATCCAACCCACCATAATGTACCCGGCTTACTCTCAATCGGACGTACGATATCCTCTGTAACCTGATGAAAGTCTTTTGTACCGTCTATCAGGGGTTCTCTTACCGTAGATTCGTATTTCAGCGACATATCTTAATTAATGATGATAAAAAATAACAATGCTTGTCAGCAAAATTCTATATTAATAACAGCTTTTTTTATTACAACGTATGTTGCGGTTCTTCAAGGTGGAAGAAATCTTCCTGGTCTTTGTTCCTGATCTTGGCCAGATAGGTAATATTCGGCAGGGTATGCAACAGCTCCAGCACATGGTAGCCTCTGGTTGTTTGCTCTACCTTCGTCATCTTATAGATCCTGCTGTTCTTGTCGTTAATATTACCAAAGGTGATGGCGTCGGCGGGGCAGGCCTGCTGGCAGGCGGTCACCGCTTCTCCATCCCGTAATGGACGGGCTTCTTTCTTAGCGTCCAGCTTGGCCAGCTGCAGGCGTTGCACGCAGAACATACATTTCTCCATGACACCGCGTCCGCGAACCGTCACATCCGGGTTCAGCACCATACGGGTCAGGTCTTTATTCATCTGGTATACCACCGGATCATCATGCATGTTTTCTTCAAAGCTGTCGGCTCCGTTCCAGTCCATCCAGTTAAACCGGCGCACCTTATACGGGCAGTTATTTTCGCAGTAACGGGTTCCGATACAGCGGTTATATACCATCTGGTTGATTCCTTCGTCACTGTGTGAGGTCGCCGCCACCGGGCACACGTTTTCACAGGGCGCGTTATTACACTGCTGGCATAACATGGGCTGGTACACCACCTGCGGATTTTCTTCCGAACCGGAGAAATACCGGTCGATGCGTATCCAGGCCATTTCATGTCCCCGGGCCACTTCTTCCTTCCCGACCACGGAAACATTATTTTCCGCGTAGCAGGCGATGGTACAAGCGCCGCAGCCGATGCAGCTGTTCATGTCTATGGCCATGTTCCAGTGGATACCCTGGCTATAGTCGTATTGATCCGGGTAGAGTGTCGCGTCTTTAGCGTAGTTGTCCCCGTATTTTTCAAACTCTTCTTTCCTTTCCCGGAGCAGTTCTTCGGGATCCTCCTGGAATTTCTCCAGGGTCGTTTCCTGGATGATGGGACGCCCTTCAAATGAGCTGTGGGATTGTGTAATAGCCAGCAGGTAGGTTTCTCCCGTATTGGTGATCTCCACCTTTGGCGCGGTATACACCCTGCTTTGGGCGGTGCTGTTGTACGTCACCCATGGGTAAGCGTTCTTGCCTATGGCGGCGGCGGACGGACCGATGGCGCGGCGCCATTTCTTTAAGGCGTCGCCTTTCAGGTCATTGCCTCCACGGCCGTAGCCCAGCGCTACGGCAACCACTTCTTTGTGAATGCCGGGCAGTACCATGATCGGCAAAAGCAATTCCTTGCCGTTCACCACCACTTTAGCCAGCGGACGGTGAAAGTTAACCTCATTGAAACGGGTGATGGCCGCGTTCAGTTTGCGCGACATCGCCGGCGAGACACAAACGTAGTTGTCCCACGTACATTTGGTCAACGGCTCCGGCATCTCCTGGATCCAGGGGTTGTTGCTGTGGCGGCCGGTGCCTATGCCGACATTCTGATAAAGGGCTATTTCTACCCCGCCAGCTTTCGGCGCGGTAGCTTTCAGTGTATTGGCCGCGGCGTTGACATCCGCCGCAAAAGCGACGGCGGCGGCAGCTGCCGGCGCGGGTGGTTCCGCCAGCCCCAGTTGCAGGCTCTTGTCCCACCAGCGTTGCCACTGATCCCCCTGTCCATATTGGGGGTAAATATTTTGTTTCCAGTAGTTCTGGATGTATTTCAACGGATCGGTCTCCTGGGCGCCCGCCCATTTCAGCAGGGAGCTCAGTAGCTGCCTGGTCTTGAACAAGGGATAAATACCGGGTTGCTGCAGGCTGTAATAACCGGTTTCCGGTTCGGCGTCGCCCCAGCTCTCCAGGTAGTGGCTATCCGGCGCTATGTAAGCGCAGTGCTGCGCGGTTTCATCGTGGTGGTCATTTAAGGAAACCGTCAGGCGGGTTTTCTTCAGGCCGGAAATAAATTTGTCCGCGTTGTAGTAATCGTAAACCGGGTTCACGCCATAAACCAGTACCGCCCCTACGCGGCCCGCGTTCATATCGGCGACGAGCTGCTCCATATCGGCATCCACGCCGCTGTGGTAGTTGGCCTGTACCGACCAGTCAACGGTGTTTCCTACGTTGCCCAGCATGTCGTTGATCCCGTTCACCAGTACCTGCGCATGGGGATTGTTGTTGTCCGACACGACCAGGGAAGCCCCCCTGTTCGCCAGAAGCGACTTGGCGGCTTTCTTTATCCCTGTTTGCAGTTCTTTTTCTTTTATTTCTCCTCCGGAAAGCGCTGGTCTTCCGGTGCCGGCGGCCACTTCATTGTATAAAGCGATCAGCAGGGCGGCACCATCGGAGGGCTTATGCGGATAACGGTAGTCCGCGTTGGAGCCCGTCAGGGAGAAGCTGCTTTCAAACTGAAAGTGGCGACTCATCTCCGGCTTCTTCGGATCTACTTTCCGGGTAGCGGCATATTGTTTGGTAAAGGTGATGGGGTTCAGCCAGGTTCCGATAAAGTCGGCGCCCAGGCTGACGATGCTTTTCGCCTTATCAAAACGGTAAGCGGGGATCGCCCGTTTGCCGTAGCTCATCTCATTGCCCAGCAGCAGGCCGCTGTAGGAAACCGGTTCATACACGACGTGGCGGGTGCCGGGATATTTTGCCTTCAGCGCCGCTATGGCGCTTTTGATCGACGGGCTTAAAACCGGCGAAGTGAGCAATACGATATTGCCTGCCGAAGCCAGCCCTTCCGTCACCTTCTTATCCAGCGCCGTCCAGGTAGCTTCCTTCCCCTGGATCATCGGGAACCGGAGGCGGGTTACATCATAGAGGGATAATACGGAGCCCTGCACCTGGGCGGAAGTACCGCCTGCCGTCAGGGAGGACTGCCTGTTGCCTTCGATTTTTATCGGGCGGCCGTCTCTTGTCTTTATAATGATGGGGCAGTAGTCTCCGTCAATAGCATAAGTAGAAGCGTAATAATTCGGTACACCGGGCGTAATTTCCGCAGGCTTGTTGACATAAGGAATGACTTTGCGCGCCTTGATCTGGCAGCTGGCCGCCAAAGTAGCTGCCGCGGTGCCGAAGCCCAGGTATTTCAAAAAATCACGGCGGGGGGTATTTGTATTAAGCAGCTCCTCAGGTTCATCAAATGGAAGCTTCTCCGTAAACTCATTGTGAGTGGATTTTTTATATCCTTCCGGATCACTTAATTCGCCCAGACTTTTCCAATATCTCTTGCCATTCTTGTCGTCATCAGGATTTTCC
>CAYRJM010000072.1:0-13991 GCA_964424665.1 uncultured Chitinophagaceae bacterium | reverse complement strand
GTGAATATGGACTAAGGGCTACGGTCTTCATAGCCATACATAGCGAAAACGGACGACGACTCGGTATTAAGGAAATCGCCAGGGAAGTGGAATCACCCATGTACTTTACGGGAAAGATTCTGCAATCCCTTGTCAAAGCAAAGATCATCGGTTCTGCTAAAGGGCCTAACGGAGGGTTCTATCTTGACCCCGAACAGCGGCCAATATCTATCTTAGAGATACTTGACGCCCTGGATTGCAGCGAGTTTTTTTATAACTGCGCCCTGGGATTGAAACAGTGTTCCGACCAATATCCCTGCCCCGTGCACAGAGAATTCAAGGTCTACCGGGAAGGGCTCCGGGAACTCTTTGACCGGACCACCATACAGGATCTTGCAACGGATATCAGAACAGGGAAGAGCCACATTACCAATATCAAACTTCCGGATGCCAAGGCCGACGACCGTAAGCTGTAAACTGCCCTCGGCCGGTCTTTAAAACTAAACCTTAACGTATTTATACGATGAAGCGGCGCATGATGAATTGAGGGCATGCGGTGTTCCATCCGACCTTAAAAACATAAAAAGTAAACGATGAAAAGGATCTATATAATAAGTCTGCTTAGTATCGGTCTGGCGATGTATGCCTGTGGGGGTAATTCCTCCAAGACAGCGGATCAGCAGGCCGGTGGAGAAACAACGGATAATACGGCGGCCACCGCGGCTATAGACGTTAACAAGCCCAGCGACAGCAAGGGGGTCGGCATCGTCGATAACGTGGATGTGCCCGAAACGATCGACCAGGAAATGGCCGCTAAGGGCCAGGAGATCTTTCAAACCAAATGCACCGTTTGCCACCAGCCGACGGATCAGAAACTTATCGGTCCCGGGCTAAAGGGGATCACACAGATCCGTACCCCGGAATGGATCATGAATATGATCACCAACCCGGACAAAATGCTGGAAGAAGATCCGGTGGCTAAAGCGCTGCTGGCGGAATATAACGGGGTACGAATGACCAATCAGGGCGTTACCAAAGAAGAAGCCCGTCAGTTGCTGGAATTTCTCCGGCAGAATGACGCGCAGTAATTTTTCAACATGATCATCGGTTGCACTGCCCCTTTTGGGGCAGTGTTTATTTAGTCACGCTATTAAAATTATTTAAGATGGAGCAACCTTCAATTCCATTAGCCGAACGTATGCGTCCCCGAACGCTTCGGGAGGTAAAAGGACAGGAGCATCTGACCGGTCGGAACGCGGTGCTGCAGGCGATGATCGACCAGGGCAGCGTGCCGTCCATGATACTGTGGGGGCCGCCCGGTACGGGAAAAACCACCCTCGCGCAGGTCATCTCCCATGACCTCGGCCGGCCTTTCTTTACCTTGAGCGCCATTTCTTCGGGTGTAAAGGAAGTGAGAGAAGTCATTGCCACCGCCGCCAAGATGGACGGGGTGATCCTTTTTATAGATGAAATCCACCGCTTTAACAAAGGACAGCAAGACGCCCTGTTGGGCGCTGTGGAAAACGGTACCATCACCCTGATCGGCGCCACCACCGAAAATCCGTCGTTTGAGGTCAATTCCGCGCTGCTGTCCCGCTGCCAGGTGTATGTGCTGCGCCCGCTGGAAGCCGATACGCTAACCATTATTTTGAATCACGCCTTAGCGGCAGATCAGTGGCTCGGGCAAAAGCGCATAGCGATTAAGGAAACCGCCGCATTAATAAAGCTCTCCGACGGGGATGCCCGCAAACTGCTGAACCTGTTCGAACTGGTGGTACAGGCCCTGTCTGCTTCCGGACTGCCGGAGACGATTGAAATCACCGACCAGGCGGTCATGAAGACGGCCCAGCAACAGGTGGCCCTCTACGACAAAGGCGGGGAGCAGCACTATGATATTGTTTCCGCGTTCATCAAATCCATTCGGGGCAGCGATCCGAATGCGGCTGTGTACTGGCTCGCCAGGATGATCGAAGGCGGAGAGGACGTGAAGTTTATCGCCAGGAGAATGGTCATCCTGGCCTCGGAGGACATTGGCAACGCCAATCCGACGGCGCTGGTGCTGGCGACCAATGCTTTTCAGTCGGTAAACCTCATCGGTTATCCCGAATCCCGGATCATCTTGTCCCAATGCGCCACCTACCTGGCCAGTTCCCCTAAAAGCAATGCGAGCTATATGGCCATTAACAAAGCCCAGATGGCGGTGCGTAAGAAAGGCAACCTGCCCGTTCCGCTCGACCTGCGCAACGCGCCCACCAAGCTGATGAAAGAGCAGGGCTACGGCCGCGGGTATCAATATGCGCATGATTATGCGCAAAATTTCGTGGATCAGGAATATTTGCCGGAAGAACTTTCCGGAACCACGTTCTACGAGCCCGGCAAGAATCCGCGGGAAGATCAGTTGCGGACCTATTTAAAGAACTTGTGGAAAGATAAATATGGCTATTGACCTTATCTTTGCAAAAAAAAGACAATAAATGCTGGAGCTCAACAGGATCAGAGAAAACAAAGACGCGGTATTAGCCAGCCTGGCCAAGCGCCGGTTTAAGGCGACCGAACTGGTAGAGGAAGTATTGACGCTGGATAGCCAGCAACGCAGCCTGAAGGCGGAATGTGACCAGCTGCAGGCGTCGATCAACCATGCCTCCAAATCGATCGGCCGGCTAGTGCGCGAAGGGAAAATGCAGGAAGCTGAGCAGCAGAAAACGGCGGTCACTGCCTTTAAACAAAAGTTGCAACCCCTGCAGGAAAGGTTACAACAAACGGCCAAAACGCTGCAGGAGGCTTTAGTGCAAATACCCAACCTGCCCCATCAGTCCGTACCTGCGGGCGCTTCGGAGGCGGACAACGAAGTGATCCGTGAAGCGGGGGCTGTTCCCGAGCTGCCCGGAAAGGCTTTGCCCCACTGGGAGCTGGCGGAAAAGTACCGGTTGATCGATTTCCCGCTGGGAAACAAGATCACGGGCAGTGGTTTTCCGGTATACCGGGGAGCAGGGGCCATGCTGCAATTCGGCCTGATCAATTATTTTCTCCGCTACAACATGGACAACGGGTATACGCCCTTTCAGCCGCCTTTGCTGGTGAATGAAACAACGGCGTACGGTACCGGTCAGCTTCCTGACAAAGAAGGGCAGATGTACCATGTCGGGGCGGACAATCTCTACCTCATCCCCACCGCGGAGGTCCCCCTGACCAATATATACCGCGACCAGATCCTCTCAGAAGAAGCGTTGCCGGTAAAGATGACCGCCTATACGCCTTGTTTTCGGCGCGAGGCGGGCTCCTACGGCAAGGACGTACGCGGGCTGAACCGCGTGCATCAGTTTGATAAAGTCGAGCTGGTGCGCATTGTTCCCCCCGGGGACTCCTATCAGGCACTCGAAGAAATGGTGGGAGAAGTAGAAAGATTATTGCAGCGCCTGGAGCTGCCTTACCGTATCCTGCGCCTGTGTGGCGGGGACCTCAGCTTTACCTCCGCGCTGACCTACGATTTTGAGATCTACAGCGCCGCGCAAAAGCGCTGGCTGGAAGTAAGCTCCGTCTCTAATTTTGAAACCTTTCAGTCCAACAGGATGAAAATACGCATGAAAGGAAAAGACGGGAAAAAGCGATTACTGCATACCCTGAACGGAAGTTCCCTGGCTTTACCGCGCATTGTAGCGGGGCTGCTGGAAAACAACCAGTCGGAGGACGGCATCCGGCTGCCCGATGTTTTACGGCCGTTTACAGGGATCGACAAAATTAAATGAATATACGGGCGTTTTTGTGTAATTTTAGGCTATGCAATATCTGCTGGCCAACGGGCAACGTATGCGCATCAGGGAAGCGGTTTCTGATGATGCCCCCGCTTTGCTTGAGATGTTCCGAAAAGCGGTAAGGGAAACGGATTTTTTGATGTCCACGCCTGAGGAGGCAGATAAGATTACAGAGTTGCAGGAAAAGCAGTTTATAAGCAAGTATGAAAAAAATGAGAACAGCCTTTTTCTTCTTGCGGTTACCGGCAAAAAGATCATCGGCACGCTGAGCCTTACCCAGAGCCATTGGGCCAAACAAAAGCATATGGGCGAATTCGGCGTGGTCGTCCTGGAGGATTATTGGAATATGGGCATTGCCCGCAGAATGATCAACTACCTGATGCAGTGGGTGGCGGAAAACCAGACGATCCACTATATCCAGCTGAGTGTCATGGCCAATAATGAAAAAGCCATTCGCCTGTACCAGAATTTCGGGTTCAAGGAAGAAGGGCGCCGCCCGCGCGCCGTTTACCTGAATCCCAGCTGCCATGGTGACATCGTGCTTATGGGACAATGGGTGGACAAACCTGCTAAATTGTGATGTGCCCCCAGTTCTCTCCCTTTTTAATGCGGTAGAGCTGCATTTCACTGATGCCGTATTTGTCGGCTATTTGTTTCATGGTTTTTTGCCCCCGGTTCTTCAGCAGCCGTTTGATGGCGCGTACTTTTCTCGCGTTCAGCTTCAGGCCTTCGGTACGGTTGCGCTGTCTTTCTTTGTAGGCCAGCTTGGCCGGACTGTTTTGTTGATGGGCTTCCATCTCCTCTTTGGTCGCCCAGCGGAGGTTGCTGACCGCGTTATTTTTCTTGTTGTGGTCTTTGTGAATGACGAACTTGTGCCTGCGGTCCGGTTTGGTGAGAAACAACTTAGCGATCATCCGGTGCAGGTAGAGCGACTGATAAGTGTTGTCGGGTTTTACGTTAACAACCGTATAACCCTCTACGGTAGAGCCTTTAAGCAAGGTTCCCGACTTAATGTCATCGGTGTAGCTGGCCAGCCGTCCCTTGTTGGAAACGGCGTATTTCTTGCGCAACAACCGTTTGTGCTTTAACGGTAATTCCTTCCAGACTTCATTTTTTAATAACCTGATCATGATTTCCATATTTTAAATGATGAAAAATAAGACAGGCAATAGGAGTATCAGGGCACTGTTACAGGTTGATATTCATTTTCAGCGACGCTTTCCGTAGTATATCCCCTGTAGTAGTTTTCTATTTCCTTCAGGATAGTGACCACTTCTTCTTCCGACATCGTAGACACCAACTGGGTCCGGAATCCTTTGATGTTGGGAAGTCCTTTGAGGTAGTTGGCGTAATGCCGCCGCATTTCCAATATGCCCAGCGTACTTCCTTTCCACAGCACGGACTTCCTCAAATGCCTTCTGCAGGCGTCTACTCTTTCTTCAATGCTCGGAGGCGCTACGGCCGTTCCTGTTTCCAGGTAGTGCTTGATTTCTCTGAAGATCCAGGGGTAACCGATGGCGGCCCTCCCTATCATAACACCATCTACACCATATTTGTTTTTAACCGCCAGCGCATCGGCGGGCGTAGCGACGTCGCCGTTACCAAAAACGGGTATATGAATGCGGGGATTGTTTTTAATTTTGCCTATAAGCGTCCAGTCGGCTTTGCCCTTGTACATTTGCTTTCGGGTGCGGCCGTGTATAGAGATGGCCTGTATTCCGACGTCCTGCAGCCTTTCGGCAACCTCCTCGATATATTTGCTGTTGTCGTCCCATCCAAGCCGCGTTTTAACGGTAACGGGAAGGGATGTAGCTTTTACGATAGCCGCGGTGAGCCGGACCATTTTAGGAACGTCCTGCAAGATACCGGCGCCGGCGCCTTTGCAGACGACTTTTTTTACCGGGCAGCCGAAGTTAATATCGATAACGTCGGGTTTAGCCATTTCGGTTATCCGGGCGGCTTCAATCATGGAAGACTGGTCTCCGCCGAAGATCTGTATGCCTATCGGCCGTTCATAATCGAAAATATCAAGCTTTTGCCGGCTTTTCAGGGCCTCCCGGATCAGTCCTTCTGAAGAAATAAACTCGGTGTACATCATGTCGGCCCCCTGCTCCTTGCACAACAGGCGAAAAGGCGGGTCGCTGACGTCCTCCATGGGGGCCAGCAAAAGGGGAAAATCATTTAATTTTATGGCGCCGATCTGTACCATCGGTAATTTGTTTGTGTCGCAAAATCAGGCATTTGGCCAGCAGCCCGGGCTCAGGCGGAAATGGTCCAGGTCTGGTTGCCCGCCAGCAGCGCGTCCAGGTCCGCTTCTTTGATGTCTTTAGCCACTTTTATCTGTTCATTCAGCTGGTCTTCATAAGTGGGCCGGTTGATGTCGTACATGACACCGAACGGCCGGGGTAAGTGGTGGTCCTTCTTGGGGTCGTCGAAGAAATGCACCAGCAGTTGCGCTTTGAAAAAGTCCTGCTCATCGTGCACCCAGAGGTCATCCACGCTGTACTTATCGCCGATCTCCACGACTTCGGGCTTGAGGCCGTCAAGGTGAATGCCCTTGTTATTGGCCGCGCCAAATAACAACGGCTGTCCGTGGCTGAGGTACAACGCTTCCTCTTTCCGGGATTTCTTGTCGGTATATACTTCAAACGCGCCATCATTGAAGATGTTGCAGTTTTGGTAGATTTCAAGAAAGGAGGTGCCCTTGTGGGCGTGGGAACGTTTCAGCATCTCCTGCAGATGTTTCGGATCACGGTCCATGCTCCTGGCGATAAAACTGCCCTCCGCTCCCATGGCGAGTCCCGCGGGATTAAAGGGGTGGTCTATGCTCCCGAAAGGGGTGGATTTGGTAACTTTATTTTCCTCCGAAGTGGGGGAGTACTGCCCTTTGGTCAGCCCGTAAATCTTGTTGTTGAACAAAAGGATATTGGTATCAAAGTTACGGCGCAGGATATGAATCAGGTGGTTCCCGCCTATGGAGAGGGAATCGCCGTCTCCGGTGACGATCCAAACGCTTAATTCCGGCCGGGTGGCTTTCAGCCCCGAGGCGATCGCGGTGGCGCGCCCGTGAATAGAATGCATACCGAAGGTATTCATATAATAAGGGAAACGAGAAGAACAACCGATGCCGGAAATGATCACAAAATTTTCTTTAGGGACCTCCAGCAATGGCATGATCGTCTGTACCTGTTTCAATATGGAATAATCTCCGCAGCCCGGACACCAGCGCACTTCCTGATCGGTCGCAAAATCCTTGGCTGTCAGCGGTTTTGGTTCTGCAATTGTAGCTTCCATGGTATTTATAATTCTTTTTATTCTGGTACTTGCAAAGGTACGGCTTCGGCGCGTTAATCCATGACAGGCGCCTTGTCTGCAAAGGTACAAATTATCGGCCCACCGGAGGAGCAGGTTTTTTTGTTTTTATTTTTTAGCTATTTTTACCCGCTCAACCATTAAAACATCGGATATGGCAAATTCCTGGAAGGAGAATATGGAAAAATGGCTTCAGGGGCCTTTTGATGACGCCGTAAAGCGGGAGATCAAAGTATTGCAGGAAACCAATCCCGAAGACCTGGAAGATGCTTTTTACAAGGAGCTGGAGTTTGGCACCGGTGGCCTGCGCGGTCTTATGGGAATAGGCACCAACAGGATCAATAAATATACCATCGGTATGGCCACCCAGGGATTCGCCAACTACCTGAACAAATCCGTTGAAGGAACGGTAAAGGTCGTTATCGCCCACGACAGCCGCAACAACAGCCGGACGTTTGCGGAGATAACAGCCGGAGTGATGGCCGCCAATGGCATAAAAGTCTTTTTGTTTGAAGCCATGCGGCCTACGCCCGAATTGTCGTTTACCATCAGACGGCTGGAAGCGCAGGGGGGCGTCGTCTGCACCGCGTCCCATAACCCGAAAGAATACAATGGTTACAAGGCCTATTGGAATGATGGCGGACAACTGGTCCCTCCGCATGATAAAAATGTAATCGCGGAAGTTCAACAGATTAAATCCATTACCGAAGTGAAATGGACGGGAGGGGAGGATAACATTACGCTGATCGGTAAAGAGGCTGACGAAGCATATATACAGGCCGTGTGCGCGCTTTCTTTAAACAAAGCCGTAATCAAAAAGCAACATGACCTGAAGATTATCTATACCCCCATCCACGGTACCGGGATAACGTTAGTGCCGGAAATTTTAAAACGCTTTGGGTTTACCAACCTGCATATTGTAGCGGAACAGGCCACACCCGATGGGAATTTCCCTACGGTGGTTTATCCCAATCCGGAAGAACCGGAAGCCATGAGCCTGGCGCTGCAGCAGGCCGAACAGCTGGACGCGGACCTATTGTTAGGTACCGACCCGGACGCGGACCGGGTGGCTCTTGGCGTCAAGAATAACCATGGGAAATGGGTTTTGTTAAATGGCAACCAGACGGCTGTGTTGTTGTTTAACTATTTAATTAGTTCACGGCGGTCGCTCGGGCTGGACAAGCCCAATGATTTTATATGCAAGACCATTGTGACCTCAGATATGATCGATGCCTTTGCCGGCGCGCAAAACATTACCTGTTTGAATGTACTTACGGGCTTTAAGTGGATCGCCGAAAAGATCCGGGAGAACGAAGGCCGTTTGCACTTTGTTTGCGGCGGAGAAGAATCCTATGGCTATATGATAGGCGATCAAACGCGCGATAAAGACGCCGTATCAGCCGTTGCCCTGATCTGTGAAATGGCTGCAGCAGCTAAAGAAAAAGGCCATGCCCTATTTGAAGAACTCATTTCATTGTACCAAAAGTACGGCTTGTATAAAGAAAGGCTGGTCTCGATTACGCGCAAGGGAATGCACGGATCTGAAGAGATCGCCGCTATGATGGAGCGCTATAGGAACGATCCGCCCAAGCAGATCAATGGTTCGGAGATCATTAAGATAGCAGATTACCAGTCCCGCCGGATGAAAGACCTGAAAAGCGGAGCGGCCTCTACCATTGAGTTGCCCCCTTCCAATGTATTGCAGTTCTTTCTGGCCGATGGCAGTAAGGTGTCTGCCCGTCCTTCCGGCACGGAGCCTAAAATCAAATTTTATTTCAGCGTGCATGCTCCGCTTGAAGCGGCGGCGGACTTTGACCAGGTCAATGCCCGGCTTGAAGAACGTATTGACGGGATCATCGCGGATATGAACCTTAATTCTTAACGGAGAGACTGCGCTCGGGCAGCTCCCTGGAAGGGGTAAAAGCCATGTTCTCATTGGCTTCTTTAGGCTCGCCCCCGCATACAAAATAACGTTTCCAATAGTGGTCGGTCAAGTCGCTGATCGTTACCCCGGAGGAAGAGGAGGCGTTGACGAACTTGTTGTTTTGCAGGTATACGCCTACGTGGGAGATGTGCCTGCTGTGAATGCGGAAAAATACCAGGTCCCCCGGCTTTAGATTTTTGATTCGTTTGATTTTTCGTGAATCCGAATATTGCTGTTGCGCGGTGCGGGGCAGCGTGGAGATACCAAAGACGATACTGTACAGCGCCTGGACAAAAGCCGAGCAGTCGATCCCGTTGCGGGATTCACCACCATAGCGGTAAGGCGTTCCCCACCAGTTGTCTATAAAAGACCACAAATCCGGGTTGGCGATCACTTGGGAAGGAGCAACCTCCAGGAACTTGGCGAATTTTCGCTGGAGCATAGAGGCGTGGATCGGATGGGCAGGCGTCGCGGGCACTTTTGACTCAAACCCCTCTACGTTATGTACGGAAGCCTTTCCATTTTGGTGAATGGAGATGTTATCGATAAAGGTCAGGTCCGAGCGGGCACTTACTTTGGAGGGAGGCGGAGCCTGTTCACGAGCGGTGTGGGAATGGCGAGTGAACGAACAAGCAGATAAAACTGTTAATGTAACAAAACAGAGTAGTTGGCTCAGCTTTGCAGTCATTTCTTTTGTTAATTTTTGCAATACTATAAAAAAAATAGATAAAACGCAAGAATCCCGCGTTTTCCATCAATATTATACAACGCATAATTTGTGGAAAAATTTTACAGGCCACGCAAGGAAGATTTGTTTTAAAGTGCTTAATTTGTAGTTTTTGTATCAAATAACCTTCTATTATGCCGCAGTTTTCGCACCTTCACTGTCATACGCAATATTCTCTTCTTGATGGCGCTGCCAACGTAAAAAAACTTTATGAAAAAGCCATAAAGGACGAGATGAAAGCGTTAGCCATAACAGACCATGGCAATATGTTCGGGGTGTTTGATTTTGTGGGGGAAGCCTATAAACACAAACTGCATCCGGAAGATAAAAACGATAAAAGTTTAAAAGTAAAGCCCATCGTAGGCTGCGAATTTTACGTGGTTGAGAACCGGCACATCCGGCAGTTCACCCGCGAGAAAAGAGACCGCCGCTACCACCAGGTCTTGCTGGCTAAAAACGCCCAGGGTTACAAGAACCTGTCGAAATTGTGCTCTCTGGGCTTTATCGAAGGGCTCTATGGCAAGTACCCGAGAATAGACAAAGAACTTATTTTAAAATACCATGAAGGCCTCATAGCGACCACCTGCTGTATAGGCGCAGAGGTACCACAGACGATCCTTCAAAAAGGCGCCGAAGAAGGAGAAGCGGTTTTTAAGTGGTGGCTGGACGTGTTCGGGGAGGATTATTATATCGAGTTGCAACGTCACAGCCTTAAGGAGCAGGAGGAGGTGAACCATGTCCTGTTGCAACTGGCTAAGAAATACGGGGTAAAAACCATTGCCACCAATGACTCGCACTACGTGGAAAAGGAAGATGCCAACGCCCATGATATCTTGCTTTGTATCAATACCGGCGACCTGAAAACCACACCGATCTCTACCGATGAAGAAGGGGGTAAAGGCTATCGTTTTGGGTTTCCCAACAACGAGTTTTACTTCAAAACGCAGACCGAGATGGCGGGGCTCTTCAGCGATGTGCCCGAATCACTGGACCATACCAACGAGATCGTCGATAAAGTCGAATTGCTGGACTTAAAACGGGACATCATGCTGCCCAACTTCCCTATTCCGGATGGCTTTATCAACCAGATGCAATACCTGCGTCACCTGTGTTTTGAAGGCGCCAAAGCGCGCTATGCCACAATTACCCCCCAGATAGAAGAACGCCTGAATTTTGAGCTGGAAACGATCGACAATATGGGCTTTGCCGGGTACTTTCTTATCGTCATGGACTTTATTAAGGCGGCCCGGGCGACAGACGTATTTGTGGGCCCCGGGCGCGGATCCGCTGCGGGTTCCGTAGTAGCTTATTGTATCGGGATTACCAATATCGATCCCATTAAATACGACCTGCTGTTTGAGCGGTTTCTGAACCCCGACCGTAAAAGCATGCCGGATATCGATACGGACTTTGATGATGAAGGCCGCCAGAAAGTGATCGATTATGTAGTCAAGAAGTACGGCCGCAACCAGGTGGCGCAGATCGTGACTTACGGTACTATGGCGGCTAAAATGAGCATAAAAGATGTCGCCCGCGTGATGGACCTGCCGCTGTCGCAATCCAACTTCCTGGCCAAAATGGTCCCCGATAAACCGGGGATAAAACTGGGCAGGGTGTTCAACGCGCCCCTGGAGGGACACCAGAGCCTGGCCGAAAAGGAGAAACTGCAGCCGGATCAGCTGGAGCTGGTGAAAAAATTGCGGGAAATTTATAAAGAAGACAGCCAGGAGGGCGCGGTACTGCGGGAAGCCGTCAAACTGGAAGGCTCCGTCAGAAACACCGGCATACACGCCGCGGGGATCATAATTGCGCCCGATGACCTCACTGACCTGATACCGGTGGCCACCTCCAAGGATTCCGATTTACTGGTTACCCAATATGAAGGAAGCGTGATCGAGTCGGCGGGCGTGATAAAAATGGACTTTCTGGGGCTTAAGAACCTCTCTATTCTTAAGCACGCCCTGAAGCTGATCAAGGACAACCATGGGATCGATATCGATCTTGACGGGCTGCCGCTGGATGACCCGAAGACCTACGAGCTCTATCAAAATGGCGAGACCAACAGTACTTTCCAGTTTGAAAGCAAGGGGATGCAGCAGCACCTCCGGGCTCTGAAGCCGGATAAATTCGGGGACCTCATCGCTATGAACGCCCTGTATAGACCCGGACCGATCAAGTACATTCCGAACTACATCAACCGGAAACACGGCCGGGAAACCATCGCTTACGACCTGCCGGAGATGGAAGAATTCTTAAGCGAGACGTACGGCATTACGGTATACCAGGAGCAGGTGATGTTGCTTTCTCAGAAACTCGCCGGTTTTACCAAGGGAGAGGCGGACTTTCTCCGCAAAGCGATGGGTAAAAAATTGCATGCCGTCTTGGATAAAATGAAGTCCAAGTTCATTGAAGGCTGTGCGAAAAATGGCCACGATGCCAAGGTCTGCGAAAAGATCTGGACGGACTGGGAAGCTTTCGCTTCCTACGCTTTCAATAAGTCGCATTCGACCTGTTATGCCTTCGTGGCCTATCAGACCGCTTACTTAAAGGCCCATTACCCCGCCGAATATATGGCTGCCGTGATGACCAACAACCTCAATAACATTGACAAGCTTACTTTTCATATGGAAGAAAGCAAGCGGATGGGCCTCTCCGTGTTGGGCCCGGATGTGAATGAATCGGGGCATAACTTTACCGTGAATGCCAAAGGGGAGATTCGTTTTGGCCTGGCGGGCCTGAAAGGGGTGGGGGAGAACGCGGTGGACAACATCGTGGCGGAGCGAGCGGAGAACGGGCCGTTTACCAGTGTTTTTGATTTCATGCAACGGGTCAATTTGCGGTCGGTCAATAAAAAATCCATGGAATGTTTGGCGATGTCCGGTGCTTTTGACTGCTTTGAACAATTGCACCGTGCCCAGTATTTCTTTCATCCGGAGGGGGAGTTGCAGACCGGTATAGAGCGGTTGGTGCGCTTTGGTAACCAGTCGCAGGCCAGCAAACAACAAATGGTGGGCAGCCTGTTTGGCGATACGGAGTTGCCGGAGATCTCGCTGCCTGCGATCCCGGACTGTGATCCCTGGACCCTGATGATACGCCTGGAAAAGGAAAGGGAAGTAGCGGGCATTTACCTGAGCGGACATCCGCTGGACAGCTATAAGTTTGAACTGAAATACTACCGTTTTTCCACGATCCGTACGGTCAACGACCACATAGAAGAAATGGAGGCGAAGGCCAAAAACGGCGATTATGTCAAAGAGCGTTCTTTTAGAATAGCCGTATATGTCACCGAGGCGATGGAAAGGATTTCTAAAAAAGGAAATAAATATGGCAAGTTGCTTGTGCAGGACTACAGCGGCGCTAAAGAGTTGATGTTGTTTGGTGATGATTTCCTGCGGTTTTCCAAATACCTGACTACCGGTCTCCTCCTCAGTCTGCAGGGGATGGTACAACCCAGGCAGTACCGGCCGGAAGAGATGGAATTCCGGATACAGAAAATCCAGCTATTGGACGAGGTAAAGGCGAAGATGACGGCGGAAATAGAGATTTCCGCCCTGGCAAAGACCGTTACGGAGGAGCAGGTGCACTTTTTGACCGATAACCTGAACCGCTATCCTGGTCCCAGCAGCTTTCATTTCAATTTGTTTGACGGTGAAGGATCCGAAGGAAAGGTGAGTTTGCGGAGCCTTTCCAAGAAGGTGGAGATGAACGAGGAACTGGCGCGGTTTCTGGACCAGCAAACCAATTTCAATATTCGTATAAATATTAACAATAACTAAGGTGACAAAATAGCAGTATTTTTGCAATTGGTTTAGTTCTTGGGCATGGGTAAAAGCAAGGGACTTTATTTATAATTTAAAAGATGTAAAAATGGCTTTAGAATTCACAGACGGAAATTTTCAGGCAGATGTGCTTGATTCCGAAAAATTGAGTGTTATTGATTTCTGGGCGGAATGGTGCGGCCCCTGTCGTGCTATAGGCCCGGTAGTTGAAGAACTCGCAAAAGATTACGATGGTAAGGTGAACATTGGTAAAGTGAATGTAGATCAAAACCCGGAGGTTTCTACTAAATTCGGTATTACCAGCATCCCGGCTATTCTCTTCATTAAAGGTGGGGAAGTAGTAGATAAACAAATAGGTGCAGTTCCCAAATCTGTTTTAGAAAAGAAGATCAAGGCGCACCTTTAAACACCAGCGTATAAAAAAATAAAACCCGCTATCACTTAGGTGTTGTATGGCGGGTTTTTTGTTGCTTGAACGATAAGACCATGCCCGTTGAAAACAAACTGTTCTTTTATCA
>CAYRJM010000071.1:0-14005 GCA_964424665.1 uncultured Chitinophagaceae bacterium | reverse complement strand
GTATTCGTCCCTCCAGGAAATTTTGTATTCTATATTTTGGTGTTCCGGCATCCTTATAGGAAAATATTTTTGCTAAAGTATCTAAAAATCGGGTGGCAAAAAAGCCATGAATTAATCTTTTCTTTTATTCTTCTCTCTAACAGGGCTATATGCTTTATCCATCAGGTGTTGTATGTTCTTCCCTTTCTGAAAATACAAATAATGCCAGGCCTTCCGTTTTGTCTGGCTTCTGAACAGGTGAGCTTATTCATCATCTATTTTTGATTAACAGGTACAAAAAAAACCTGCAGGCATAGCTTTAATCGGTTGCTATACTTGCAAGTCGTTCTAAATCAGCCAAAAAATGGTTCGAAAAAGCTCTGGTGCGGGTTACCGCCGATGCATGCACGCTTGATGGGAATTTCTGTGCGGTTATAATTGCTGATTAAAGCCACCATCTATACCCAAATCCGGCCAGACTGGTTTAGTAACTTTGAACCTCAGTGGTGACCCTTTCTGAATAGTGGCTTCCTTCTTATATTCGCAATAGATATAAGGCAAATCAATGGCTGTAATAAAAGAAATGTCCGTTCAAAAATTGCTTCGCCTGGCGCTTTGGTTAAGCGCGATTACGGTGACCTATAACCTCATTGAAGGGGTGGTATCTACCGCCTTTGGCGCGGATGATGAAACGCTTGCCCTTTTCGGATTCGGAGTAGACAGTTTTGTGGAAGTGGTTTCTGGCCTTGGCGTAGGCCATATGGTTTGGCGCATGCGAAGGAATGGGACAAACACTAAATTTGAAGTGCAGGCGCTGCGCATTACCGGTATTGCCTTTTATGTGCTTTCCGGCGCACTGGTGTTGGGCGCGATCAACAGCATCTATCATAAACTTACGCCCGAGCGCACCTTGGCGGGCGTTGTTATCGCCGTGATCTCCCTGGCCTCCATGTACTTTTTGTTTCGTTGTAAGAAGAGCGTGGGAGAGGCCTTGCATTCCCAGCCGATTATCGCGGACGCGCATTGTACGAAAACCTGCTTTTACTTGTCGTTTATTTTACTGGCCTCCAGCCTGTTGTATGCGGTCTTTAAGGTCCCCTATGTAGATGCGCTCGGTAGCCTGGGAATAGCCTGGTATGCCTTTAAAGAAGGAAAAGAAGCTTTGGGAAAGGCAAAAGGGAAAGCCTGTTCCTGTTGCGAGTAAAAATGTAAAATTTTCACAAAATAATATAAAGCAGTTCCATGACGCCGTTTTACTTTTGCTTTGGTTCCTCAATAATTAAATACCTTTGCGGAAGTCTATGACGAAACGGATTTTCATATTGCTCTTTTCGCTGGCGGGTTTCTTTTTGATGCCGTCGGTTGCCGTGGCCTGTAGTATGGCACCTGGCAGCGACGCCAGCTGCTGTCAAACAACGGCTTCTGAGCATACATCTGCCGCCGTGGACACCCACACCGGGTTTTTGCAAAAAGCGCAGGCGGCCGGATCCTGCGGCGATAAAGGCAGCCATTCCGCCTGTCAATGCCCGACGGGGAATATGACGGTGGCCCTGCCTTTCACCGAAGCCGAGATTGGCCTGGTTCCCGGACTGTCTGAAAACATTTCCCTGTTTATTGAAAGCGGTATTGCTTCTGGCTTTCACTCCATCTGGCTGCCGCCAAAAATAGCTTGAATCTTTGTCCCTGAGGGCCACACTTGTGCCTTCCCTGGTAGCACTTTAGGTGTTCGTAAGCTTTTCATGTCTTGTTTACAGAAATTTTAGATTACCTGCTGCCATCGGCGGGGAACGGATTATCAATGATCTGCCGTTCATTTCGCCGTGGATGAAAAGCAAGTAATCGGGAAACTTTAAAATTATTCATTTGTAATGAGAACCCTGTTCGTTTTAATCAGTTTATTGTCTCTGAATTATATTGCTTTTGGGCAAGCTCCCCTTCATTTTGATCATGGGAATAACGGGTCCTATACCCCTTATCATGGTTTTGCGGCCCCGGTGGCGCAGCCGACTCCTTTGCACGCTCCGGTAAGCGGCGAGATCTCCAATCTGGAAAAAAACCTGGCTGCCAAAGCCGTCAGGGGCGCTAATTCAGGTATTCATTTTCCCGGGGGAACGGCTGGTGTGAACACCGTCCGCTACGACCTGTATGTTACCGACACGGTAGTGAACTATACCGGCAAAGAAAGGCACGCCATCGCGGTAAACGGCAGCCTTCCTGCACCCACGCTGACTTTTACCATTGGCGATACCGCCTTGATCTACGTGCATAACCTGGCTGACAAACCTACCGCCGTGCATTGGCACGGGGTACAGCTGCCCAACCGAATGGATGGGGTACCTTACCTGACACAGCAGGCCATTCCTCCCCATACCACTTATCTCTATAAATTTCCCGTTGTACAATCCGGGACGTATTGGTATCACAGTCATTTTTCCCTGCAGGAACAGATCGGCCTTTATGGCGCGTTGATCTTCAACAAACGTACAGAGCCGGACCTCCCCACGATTCCGGTGGTGCTGAGCGACTGGAGCGATACCAAACCCAAAGAAATAGAACGCATGTTGCATACCGGCAATGACTGGTTTGGTATAAAAAAGCACTCCATACAAAGCTATTGGGAGGCCCTGAAGGCAGGAAAGCCGGGCGTGAAATTCATCAATGAATGGAAGCGCATGCATGCCATGGATGTCAGCGATGTGTATTACG
Source organism: uncultured Chitinophagaceae bacterium (assembly GCA_964424665.1). Lineage (GTDB taxonomy): Bacteria > Bacteroidota > Bacteroidia > Chitinophagales > Chitinophagaceae > FW021-bin31. The sequence continues at coordinate 11,320 of CAYRJM010000071.1, read as the reverse complement.
AACGCTTTTTACTCAATGGGGATACGACACAAAAGTTCGCGCAGTTCGGCAAAGGCGATGAAGTGCGTCTGCGGGTCGTCAATGGCGCCTCGTCTTCCTATTTCTGGCTTACCTATAGCGGGGGTAAGCTAACGGTAGTGGCTAATGATGGCAACGATGTACAACCAGTACAGGTAGACCGTTTGATCATAGCTCCTTCGGAGACCTATGACGTCGTAGTGACTGTTCCGGAGGACATGCAATATGAATTCCTGGCGACCGCGGAAGATCGCAGCGGGGAGGCTTCTTTATGGCTGGGCAGCGGGATGAAGATGCCGGCTAAAAAGCTGCCGGGACTCAAGTATTTCGCGGGCATGAAGATGATGAACAAGATGATGAAGATGAACGGGGATATGGAGCCGATGGGTATGAAGATGTCGTTGCAGACCATGGACATGAACGAAGTAATGTACCCGGAACTGGAGGAAGAAGGCGAGCAGGGTCATGCGCACCATAAGGCGGCCGCCCAGGCGGTATACGTTTGTCCCATGCACGCCGATGTCACTTCCGATAAACCGGGCACCTGTCCGGCGTGTGGCATGAAACTGGTGAAGAAAAAGGTTCATGAGGGGGCTGAAAACGCCGGCGCGGGCCTGGTGACGCTGAACTACAACATGCTGGAGGCCACCGAAGAGACGACCCTTCCGGAAGGACCCTGGAAAACGCTGCGTTTTGAGTTGACCGGAAACATGAACCGTTACGTGTGGTCCTTAAACAATAAAACCGTTTCGGAAAGCGATAAGATATTGATCGAGCAGGGAGAAAACCTGCGCATCATTTTGCATAATAATACCATGATGCGGCATCCCATGCACCTGCACGGACATGACTTTCGGTTACGCAATCAATATGGCAGCCGCGCGCCCCTCAAAAACGTGGTGGATATCATGCCCATGGAGACCGATACCCTTGAGTTCCATGCTTCGGAGAGCGGGGACTGGTTTTTTCATTGTCACATCCTCTACCATATGATGAGTGGGATGGGCAGGATATTCAGCTATCAAAACAGTCCGCCTAACCCGGAAGTGCCGCACCCGGAAATGGATTATAAAATGCTAAAGATGGACGACCGGATGTTTCATCTGACCTTCCAGAATGACTTTGCCACCAACGGAAATGACGGGTATCTCCAGTATGCCAATACCCGTTGGGCCTTCCAGGCGGAATGGCGGCTCGGCTATAACGCACAAGACGGGTATGAAGTAGAGACCCATTTTGGCCGCTATTTTGGCAACAAACAATGGATATTCCCTTACGTCGGCATAGACTGGCGTTATCGGAAGCACGCGGCGCCGGAAAAAAACATTTTCGGACAATCCGATACCAAGGACAACCGTAAGGTATTGCATGTGGGGGTAGCGTATACCCTGCCCTGGCTGATCGTAGCCGATGCGAGCATAGATCATACCGGCTATTTCCGTTTGCAGCTGATGCGTGAGGACATTCCGTTGTCCCCCCGCCTGCGCGCGTCTTTTATGGTGAATACAGACCGGGAGTATTCGGTGGGAGGAAGGTATATCCTGACAAAGTATTTTTCCCTTTCCACCCACTATGACAGCGACATGGGGTGGGGAGCCGGTGTAACGGTAACTTATTGACCGCTGATGCCGGCGGATTGTCGCTGCATTTTGACAAGATGGCTATGGCTTGTTGCCCCGGGGTAGTTTTCTGCCGGGTTTTCCGGTTCCTTGCTCTGAACGACCAGCTCAAGCAAGCGGGGCGCTGAAGTAGCGTAAACTTGTTGACCCGCTCAGCATGCTTCGCCCTGGCGGTATCAAGCCTGCTTTTTGTAGGCGAGGACGGCTACGGTATTGACTATTAATGCAAAGCCGCAAATGACGGCGAATGAAAACCGTATCTCCGGCCAGCCGCTGCCTTTCAGCAGAACCATGCGGATGACTTTAATGAACCAACCCACGGGGTTGAACCAGGTAAGGTGTTGCGCCCATACCGGCATGCTGCTGATGGGGGTAAACAGCCCGCTGAGCAGCAAAAAAATAACGAAGAAAAACCAGGTAATAAACATCGCCTGTTGCTGGGTCTGCGTACGGGTGGAGATTAACAAACCCAGACCCAGCATCACCAGCAGATATACCGCGGCAAATAAGAAAACCAGCCATACGCTGCCTGTAAACACCAGGTCAAATAACCACCAGGCAAGTACTAATCCAAGTGCTAATTCCGCCAGGGCAATAAGCCAAAAAGGCAGCAGTTTTCCGATGATAAAATGCAGCTTTCTAATGGGCGTTACATTTAATTGTTCCATTGTACCCATCTCTTTTTCCCGGACAATGTTCATCCCCGATAGAAATGCACCGATCATGGTAACCAATATGACTAAGATACCCGGTACCATAAACTGTTTGTAATCCATGTGCGGGTTATACCAGAAAGCGTTAGTTACCTCAATCGTAGGTATGCTTTCACCGGCTGCCTGGCCTGTCCATTCCACGCTTAGCTGCCTGTTGAAGTCCCGTATAATGTTTTGAATGTAGCCGGCGGCGATACCTGCTTTCCTGCCGGTGATGGCATTCACCATGATTTGCAGCTTTTGCCGGTCGTTTCTTACCAGGTCGCGTTCAAAATGAGCGGGGATCACCAGGACGAGGTCCGCCTGATTGTTTTCCAGGTCCTCCAGGGCTGCGGCCGTCCGCAAAGGAGAACCATTCAATTGAAAATAAGCGGAGGCTGCAATCTTATCTGTGAGCCGGTTTGACCAGGTGGAGTGGTCCTGATCGACAACATCAATCGCAATGTTCTTTATCTCATAATTGGCGGCATAGCCCAATAAAACCAGTTGAACAACGGGCAAAAGAATAATGATCGGCAGCATGCCTTTGTTTCTGAATATCTGCAGAAACTCCTTTTGCAATATAAACATAACCGTTCTCATCCGTCTAGTCTGATTTTAAATTTCTTTATACTCATTGCGATAAAAAACAAGGTCATGACGACCAGGATTAGCGTTTCTTTCCATACCTCAAACCATCCTGTTCCTTTCAGCATCAGGTCTTTTAATATCAGGATGAACCACTTGGCCGGAATTAAATTAGCCAGCCACTGCAACGGCTGCGGCATGCTTTCCAAAGGGAAAATAAAACCGGACAACAGCACCGTAGGCATGAGTAATCCCCCTAAAGAGATCATCATAGCTGTTTGCTGGTTGTCGGTTATCGTAGAAATTAATATCCCCAGCGACAAGGCGGTGAGAATAAAAAGCAGGCTTTCCGCCAGCAGCAATACGACACTGCCACGTATCGGGACCTGAAATAAAAAGTATCCGAAAAACAAGATCAGCAAGGCGTTGATAAAAGACAGCAGGATATACGGCATGATCTTCCCTGCGATGATCGCGGCAGGGCGAAGCGGTGAAACAAGCAAGACTTCCATCGTGCCCATTTCTTTTTCTTTTGTAATGGTAATCGCCGTCATCATAGCGGACACAAGCATCAGAATCAAGGCCATCAGTCCGGGGACAAAGCCGTATACGCTTTTCATTTCCGGGTTGTATAGCATGCGGGTTTCCGGGAGGATGCGCAGCGGCAGGGAGCCGGCCCGGCTTATACGCTTTTGAAACTGGCTGATGATGGCCGTGGCATAGTGTACCCTGGAGGTGGCCGCGTTGGGATCAGAAGCATCGGCTACCAGCCGCAGGGTGGCTTGGCGTGAATGAAAAAGGCTGCTCCCGAAGTTCGGCGGGATGATCACGGCCATCCGCACTTCTTCATTAAGGAAGGCATCGCTTATAAGGCCTTCCCGGGGCAACCGCGCTGCGACCTGAAAGTAAGGGGACGCATCCAATTTCGCGATAAGCCGCTGGCTGTAGCGGTCATGAGCTTCATCTATCACCGCGATCTTTGAGCTGCCCAGGTCATTTCGGATGGCATAGCCGAAAAGGATGATCATAATGACGGGCATCCCGAACAAGATAAGCAGGGTCCGCTTATCCCGGAAGATGTGATAAAACTCTTTTCTTATAAAGCTTATAAATGTCATAGTCTACCTTACCAATTTTAAGAACACCTCCTTCATGGAAGCCGCGCCGTATTCTTTCTTTAAGGCGGAAGGTTTTCCCAGGGCGGCTATCTTCCCCGCCGCCATTATCGAGACCCGGTCACAATATTCCGCCTCATCCATATAGTGGGTAGTTACAAATACAGTCACCTTGTTATGGGCGGCTTCGTAGATCATTTCCCAGAACTGCCGGCGGGTGATGGGGTCTACACCACCGGTAGGCTCATCTAAAAATACGATGGCCGGACGGTGAATGAGGGCGACGGAAAAAGCCAGCTTTTGCTTCCAGCCTAAAGGCAGGCTGCCCACCAGGGCGCCGGATTCCTTAGTTAAATGGAGCCGGGTCAGTAAAGCCTCCGTCTGCTTTTTTAATTCCTGCTTTTTTAAGCCATAAATCCCGCCGTAAAAGCGGATGTTTTCTTTCACGCTCAAGTCCTCGTACAAAGAGAACTTCTGACTCATATAACCTATGTTTTTCTTTATGGCCTCTGTTTGGGAAAAGACGTTCAATCCGGCTACGGCGGCTTCGCCGGAAGTGGGAGGCAGCAGGCCACAGAGCATGCGTATGGCCGTGGTTTTTCCCGCGCCGTTCGCCCCCAGGAACCCGAAGATCTCACCGGGTGCGACGGTAAAAGTAATGGCGTCCACCGCGGTAAAACCTCCGAACTTTTTTGTCAGCTCACGGGTTACAATAACCGGTTTGTTGTCTTCTTTCATGGTTCGTTAGTTCTTTTCCAGGCGCATCAGTTCCATAAAACAGTCTTCAATGCCGGGGCGTATCCGCTGAATGCCCAGGTTTTTATGGCCCTTTTCGGCCAGATATTTTTTTAGCCCTGCCGCCTCGGATGCCGGATCACGGAGGGTGATATGTATCGTCTCTCCAAAGGGGAAGCAGGAATCCACGAACGAAGCCTGTTTCAGGTCCTTTAGCAAAAGATAAGTGTCGGAAGCCTGAATAGCCCATAGCGGCTTATCAAATTTTTTTACGATGCCTTCAGGGGTGTTTATGTCCAGCAGCTTTCCGGATTGCATGAGCGCGATACGGCTGCAGAGCGACGCTTCATCCATGTAGGGGGTAGAGACTAAGATCGTCATGCCTCGTTGTTTTAGCTGTCGTAAGGTTTCCCAGAACTCCTCCCTGGAGACGGCGTCTACTCCCGTTGTGGGCTCATCTAAAAACAATACGTCGGGGCTATGTACCAATGCGCAGCACAAAGCCAGTTTTTGTTTCATGCCACCGGACAACGCCCCCGCTTTCCGCTCTTTAAAGGGCGCAATCTGCTCGTATATACTCCGGATATTTTCATAATTGGCTTTGATGGTGGTGCGGAAAATAGCGGCGAAAAACGCCAGGTTTTCTTCTACGCTTAAATCCGGGTACAGCGAAAATTTTCCGGGCATGTAGCCAATCGTCTGTCGTATTTTTCTGTACGCTTTCACCACATCCAGCCCCTGCACGGAAGCGCTGCCACTGTCTGCCAACAATAAGGTGGTAAGGATGCGAAATAAAGTCGTTTTGCCGGCCCCGTCGGGGCCAATGAGCCCGAAGATCTCTCCCGCATCCACGGCAAAGCTGACACCCCTGACCGCGGTAAGGGCGCCGTATTTTTTGGTGATGTTGTGTGCCGTTATCATGGCTATGTATTAAGCGTTGTCTATAATGTGTTTGGTCCCGCTGCCTTATCCTTCGTTTGCCTCAAGGAGTTTATTTCTCGTTGTATCCCCGGGGGTTCCCGAACAGCACTTCCGCCGGCATCCCCGTTTTTATTTTCCCGTCGTTTTTCACCCGTATTTTTATGGCATACACGCGGTTCACTCGCTCTTCCTTGGTCTGTATCTCCTTGGGGGTAAATTCAGATTGATCGGAAATCCATTGAAGCACGCCTTCCCACTTGTCGTAACTGCCGTCCGGGCGGTCTGTTTGTACTAAAACGGTGTCCCCCAACCGGACGCTGGCCAGTTGGTTTTCTGTGATATAGGCGCGGAGGATCATTTCCGAAAGATTGCCTATGGAAAAGAGTGGTTTTCCAATAGTCACCAGCTCATGGGGCTCTGCGTATTTTGTCAGTACTGTTCCGGTTATGGGGCTGATGATCACGCATCTTTTAATGTGTACGTCGATTTGCGCTATTTGTAACTGTAAAGGCCGGATCTTCGACAGGATGGACCTCGTTTGTACCGACAGGGAAGACTGAAGAGAAGCGTATTTTTTTTGCAACAGCTTGACCTGCGCGTCCATGTCGTCCTTTTGTTTTTGTGTGGCGGCACTGTCCGCTAAGAGTTTTTTCAGCCGTTCTTGTTCCCGGCGGGCATGGTCGAGTTGCTGTTGGACGACCTGCAACTGTGTTCCGGCTTCCGGAAGGCTGCTGCGTAAAGCCGCGATTTGCGCCTGAAGTTGCCTTCTTTTTAAATGCAGTTCGACGGTATCAATATAGCCTAAGGTGTCGCCCTTGTGAAGGAGATCGCCTTCGTTAACCGAAAAAGAGCTGAGGACACCATTTCCTTGCGCGGAAATGATGACGGTTGTGGTTTCAAAGTTACCGTAAGCATCCGCCTCCTGCTTTTTAGAAGAACAGGAAAGCAGGCTGACAAGGAGGGGGATGAAAAGGATAAGCCGGTACATATTATTGCTGTTTTAAAAGTTGGTAATTAATCCGGGCGAACCGGAGCCGGATGAGATCGATGTGCTGTTGAATACGGGCGGTCGTTTCGTTATTGAGCTTTATGAGATATTCCGTAGGGGTAATGATACCATGCGCCAGTTGAGCGGATGCCGTGGTACTTATCTGATGTCGCAGCTGCGCAATCTGTTTATCCTTATTGATGTTTTCTTCCAGCGCTTGAATGTCCGAATGCGCGCGGGCAAGTTGCACATGAGTGGTCAACATAAAGTTTTCTTTTTTCAGTTGCAGGCGGCGGGCCTCTATCTGTAGGGATGCTTGTTTTCGTTTTTGTTCATGCCAGTCCCAGAAATGCCAGTTGAGCCGTATGCCGGCCCTGTAAAACCAGTCAAACTCATTGTTTAGCATGTTGAGTCCCGGCCGGCCGTAACCCCCCTGAACAAAGGCGCTTAACTTCGGCGTATGCTTTAAAAGCGCTGATTGCTGTTCAAAAAGCTGGTTTTGCAGCGCGAAGATCTTTAACTCGGGCCGGCTGATGCGGTCTGCCGGGGAAGTGGGGGTTTTTTCGGGTAATACGAGCCGGGTACGGGGATTTAATTGTTTTCCCGTTAGCAGCGACAGAACCCGGAGGCCTCCCTGGTAAGCTGTTTCCAGCGACCTGATCTGTTTTTTGACCTTCAGCAAAGCCACCTGCAGCTCGTCTGAACGGGAGGGAAGTGCCACGCCGTTTTGAACGGCGGCGCGGGTCTTCTTGAGTTGTTGCTCCAGCGTAGCTTGTTGTAACAGGAGGGTGTTCTTTTTAGCCTGTATGATCAAAAGTCCGGCGTAATTGTCATTTAACCGTTTTTTTAGTTGATGAAAGGTTATTTTTTGCGCTTGCAGGGCTAAAGCCGTTTTCACCTGCTGCAACGCTTTTTGTTTCCGCACGGTGCCCCCGTCAAAGAGCAGTTGTGAGACATCCAGCAGGCCCTGGTACTGATCTTTAGCGACTTCGGGGATCTCCATGCCGGGCAGTTTCACGGGTATGGTCGTTACATCGGACTGGTAAGTGGCGCGGCCCTGCAGGGTAAGCCGGGGGAGGTAGCGTACCTCGAGGTTTTTTTGGGCTAAGGCCAGCTGCTGTTTCAATAAAGTATCTTGTTGCAGCAACGGATAATGGGCTTTAGCCCGCTCATAACACGCCTGGAGTGTCAGCTTTTCGTTGGTTTGCCCCCTGCCCGGGAAGGGAAGGCTGCACAGGACGAAGAAAAAAATACCGTAACGCATGTTAACTGTTTTATTTAACTAATTGGTTAATAGGCAGGAAAAAGAAAATAGCTAAAACTTTCCTTGCCATGGTCTTTTTATTTCAGGTATAAAGCATCAAGTATAAACTTCGGCACCTGTTTTTTCCGTTCTTCCATAAACAGCTGCAGCTGCCACTGATCGAGCTCGAAGGCGGATTTTAATATAGGACTGGCGGCAAAGGGGAACACGCACAGGGAAATAATATTGATCAGCACATGCGGCGGACTCACCTTACGGATACGCCCTTTATTTACTTCTTCCTGTATCTGCGCAAATAATTTTTGAATAGTAGCGCTGAGGGCGCTTTCTTTAAAGAAGCCTAAAATCCTGTTCGGGTCTTGATTTATTTCGTGCAAAATGAAAAGCGGAAGGAAAGGGGCCTGAGACAGTTCGGAGATATAACGCTCGCAAATAGCGGTCAGCGTTTCGGGCAACGGTTTGTTGCTTTCGACAATATCTTTGATGCTGATAAAGAGCTTTTGGGCGGCTTCCCTGAAAACCATTTCAAAAAGCTTTTCCTTGTTGCGGAAATAATAATGCAGCAAGGCCTTGTTGATTTGGGCTTCATCGGCTATATCCTGCATGCGGGCGCCGCTCATTCCTTTATGAATGAATACTTTACGCGCGGCTTCCAGGATGCGTTGCTCGGTCGTATGATCGGTCTTCGCCATTAACTAAATTATTTAACCATTTGGTTAATATTGAACAAAGGTAACTAAAATCTGTAAACTACCTCATTTTTTTGCTCATCCCTGACAGCAACCGCTACGGTTGGGTGCAAGTACAACCTGACATGCCGTTCACGGCAGGTTGGCTTTACCTTCAAATTCAGGAAACCGGGCAAGAAACGGCGGTCGCGCCTGGACTGCCAACAGCGGTCGGCAATCATGGGGTAAACGGCTCGAAAAATATTTTTACATTTACATTCCGTCTTCGCTATACCTTCGGATGGAAAGCTGACACTGTTGTAAGTTGATCAGCCACGGCAGGTTAATATTACGCGCTGAAAGAAGAGGAAGATTAACCACAAATTTTTGATAAACCTGGAATGTAAACCGGCACAGATCAAAATGAGGAGAAATGACCTAATAACTTTTGGTGCTTATAATTGGCGGGTTCTTGAGGGGAAAGCGGGCAAGCTACTTATCATTACGGAGGAAATTGTGGAACTCCGTTGGTATCATAGTAAGTTCGTGGAAATTACGTGGGCTGATTGTGCATTAAGAAGCTACCTGAACAGTGAATTTTACAACACATTCAAGGAAGAGGAACGGCGGGGAATCATGACCGTGGTGAACAAAAATCCTGACAGTCCCTGGTTCCCAGCGAAAGGGGGAAAAGAAACCCTTGATAAAATATTTTTGCTGAGCCTTGAAGAAGTTTGCACGTATTTCGGAAACAGCTGGAAAAGCCTGCAGAACAAAGGCGCTCAGCGATGGCAAATAGATGACGAAAACAATCACAGCCGGCAAGCGAAATATAATAATGAATTTCATTGGTGGAGGCTACGCTCACCGGGATATTACGGTCGAACCGCTGCGAGTGTAAACAAAAATGGTTGTGTTTACGTTCGGGGAAACGGCGTTCACGGCAAACCAAAAGATGGGGGAGGCTTGCGACCAGCATTGTGGCTAAAGGTAACCGATTGAGATTTTGAATTATGAAGTGAAATAACGGCGGGTATTTTCCTTTTGATTTGGTGGATTAGGGGGGAAGCCTATTCGTCAGTATCATACGCTCCCAGCTATCTTTTAAGTTAGCCCGTTTGGGGCGATTGCAAATGATGCAGCGCCTTCGGATTGCCGCTTCAAACTGCCTAATAGCTATGCCAACAGCATTTTTCGGAAACGTTGGGCATTGGTAACGGCATATCCACGGGCGTCATTGTTAAAATAAGCATAGAGGTCTCTTCCCGACGCCATTTTTTTTGCTTTCCCGGCCCATTGTTCCAGTGCTTTCTTCGAATAAGAAGAAGCGTAGAGGTGGGGAGCCCCGTGAAAGCGGAAATAGAGAAAATCGGCCGTAACCTGCTCTGCTACCGGCCACTTTTCGGAATGGGCGATTACCAGGGCAAAATTGTGTTTGCGTAAAATTCTGTAGACGTCTTCCGTAAACCAGCTCTGATGGCGGAATTCAAAAGCATGGCGTGTCTTTTTCCCTACCTTGTGGCTTCTTAAAACGCGGGCAAATTCTTCCAGTCTTTCGCCGTTAGCCCGGAAATTGGCGGGAAGTTGCCATAACACCACGGCCAGCTTTGTTTTTAATACGTCCGCATTGGTAAAGAAATTGTCGACCGCTTCTGCTGTGTCTTTAAGCTTAAGCATTTGCGTGATATAACGGCCGCCCTTTATGGCGAAACGAAATTCCGAAGGCGTCCTTTTTTTCCAGCCTTCAAAGACCGCTCTTTTAGGCAGGCGGTAAAAAGAATTATTAATTTCCACCGTGTTAAAATGCCCGCTGTAAAATTCCAGTTGTTGTTTTTCCGGCAAGTCCGCCGGATAAAACTTTTCACGCCAGCCTTTGTAGCTAAAGCCGCTGGTGCCGATATACCTGTTTTCCATGTACTTAAAGGTACGTTAATTATGGTTTTGGTTGCGGACGGCAGGCGCATATACCGCATGTGACCGGCGGGCGTGTCCCTCCCATTTGCCAGACCACAAGGCCTAAACGGTTGACCGGGCGGAAAAGGCGCTAGCGGTCTCGACGGCGCTTTGTTGTCCCGTATAAGCTATTCACTAAAAGTAGGGAAGTGGCTTGATTTGTAGCTTCCGGGTAGTGGTTTTTCTCACCGGATGCTTTTTGCCAAGTATGCCTCCTTCTGCTAAGGGTTAAGATTACGTAACGTGAATTTTTTAATTACCGATTTTTGCGCAAAAATATCCTTTATTTGAAGCGTGACATAATAGTTCTTTTTCTTTAAGTTTATGGCGCTAACCGGGAGCGTTGCCATGGTCTTATCCGGGTCTGTTCCTGAAATAGCTGCCAGCGGCGATCCGGAAAGTTCCCGGTTATCATAGAGCGCGATATGATAACTTAGCTGTGGTGTGGATGTGGGCTGTACCGACCAATCCACGTAAACCTTTTTCATCTGGTGGTCGTAATAAGCGCCTAAATCGTAAAGGGTGGGTTGTAATGCGATATCAGGGCGATCGGGCATCTGTACGGCAAAGCGATATCCTGCTGAAGGTCCGTTTGCAACTCCACAAGAAGTAATCTTTACCCCATCCTCACCATACCTTTCCACCGTCCATGCGCCTTCCCCTGCCTGCGCGAACAAAGTATCGGGGTGTGCCCATTTTCCATCCGGGAACGCGCGGCAAGTGATCGGCGGGTGTTTTAATCCTTGGTCATTTCATGTA
>CAYRJM010000070.1:0-14428 GCA_964424665.1 uncultured Chitinophagaceae bacterium | reverse complement strand
AACCTAAAACACTTCCCGGTGAAAAAACGTTATTATAGGTTTACAAAATATTTTTTTCTAGCATTTTGTCTCTGGGGCACTATGCCGGCTGCGCTTGGCAGACCGGCTGCGAATACGGTGTCGTCCCCCGCCCCCTTGTCTTTCGCCCGGGACACTACCCTGAAAGCCGATACCACGATAAAAGATACGCTGCCTTTTCCGCTTTATGACCGCCGCGGCGCCCCCTTCGTTTCTCCGAGGCCTTACTCGCTGGACCTCGGCGATCCGGCCCTCCTTAAAGATTCGCTGTATTACAATCCCCGCACCCGGCGATATTACTTTGAGGAAAAGATCGGGGACCGGTATTACCGGCCACCATCCACTTACTCGCGGGAGGAATACCTCCGGCTAAAGGGCATGCAGCAGGAGAAGGACTATTGGATCAACCGAAGAAATTTTTTCACCCAGCTGAACCGCCAGCAAAAAGGACCCGAGTTGTATTACGGGCCCCGTTTGTTCAACCGCTTGTTTGGCGGTACGGAGGCCGATATCCGTCCGCAGGGAAGCCTGGGCATAACGCTCGGCTATGAAGGGCAGAATTACAAAAACCCGATTCTCCGTGAAAGCGCCAGGCAAACCGGCGGGTTTGACTTCAACATGGATATCAACATGAATATCCAGGGGCAGATCGGTAAAAAGCTCACGCTGACCAGCACCTACAATACCGAGTCCGTTTTCGACTTTGACAAACAGATCAAGCTGGAATATACCGGCGACCCCAACAGCATTATCCAGAAAATCGAAGCCGGTAACGTCAGCTTCCCCCTGCGCAGCCAGCTTATCTCCGGTGTGCAATCCCTGTTCGGTATAAAGACACGGCTTAAGTTCGGCCGTTTAACGGTCACCAGCGTATTTTCCACCCAACGGTCGAAAAAACAAAACATCGTCATCCAGGGAGGCGCGCAAACCAATCCCATTGACATACAGGCGGACCAATATGAAGCCAACCAGCACTTCTTCCTGGGGCAGTATTTCCGCGCCCACTATAACGAAGCCATGTCCACCCTTCCTATTATTAAATCACAGGTGCATATCCTGCGGTTGCAGGTTTGGGTGACCAATAAACAGGGGGCCACGATCAACGCCCGGGACGTCGTAGCGCTTATGGATCTGGGAGAAAGCGATCCCTACAACGACAACCTCCACTCACTCACCGGCAACCCCTTGCCCCAGAATGACGCCAACGATGAATACCGTAAGCTGACCTCCGATCCCGCGACGCGCAATCCCGGAACGGTCGTTAGCCGCCTGCAGGCCCTGGGACTACAGCCTGTCCAGGATTTTGAAAAAACCTACGCCCGCAAACTGGATTCAACAGAATACTATTACAACGAAAAACTGGGTTTTCTTTCTTTGAACAGGCCGTTGCAACCGGATGAAGTATTGGCCGTAGCCTTTCAGTACACCTACAACGGGCAGGTCTACCAGGTGGGGGAGTTCGCCAATGACGTGCCTCCCGATGGCAAGATCGCGCAACCGCAGGTCTTGTTCCTGAAGCTTTTAAAGGCCACTTCGGCCCGCCCCGCGCTGCCCCTGTGGGATCTGATGATGAAAAACATCTATGCGCTGAACAGTTCACAGATCAACCAGGAGGGTTTCCGCCTGGATATTTTCTATCAGGACCCGGGCGGCGGAGAAAAAAGATACCTGCCGGAAGCGACCGGTACCTATGAAGGGGAACCGCTGCTTTCTATTCTCCATTTAGACCGGCTGAACAGCCAAAACGACCCGCAACCGGACGGCGTGTTTGACTTTGTCAGCGGCTATACCATCAACCCCGAAAGGGGGAACATTATTTTCCCGGTGCTGGAGCCTTTTGGCAATGCGCTGAAAAAAGCCTTCGGCAGCGATTCTGCCCTGGCTGCCAAGTACATGTACCAGATGCTCTACGACTCTACCCTGACCATCGCCCAGCAATTCCCGCAATTTAACCGGTTCGTCATGCGCGGCTCCTATAAGTCCAATTCATCCTCGGACATTATGCTGGGGGGATTCAACATCCCCCGGGGTTCTGTGACGATTACCGCCGGCGGGCAACAGCTCATTGAGAACATTGACTATACCATCAATTATTCTATGGGAAGGGTCAAGATCATTAACGACGCCATTCTCAATTCCGGCCTGCCCATTAATGTCCGTTTTGAAAACAACGCGGTATTCGGGCAGCAAACCAGAAACTATTTTGGTACCCGGCTGGACTACTATCTGAACGATAAGTTGACCCTGGGCGCCTCTGTCATCCGGATGACCGAAAAGCCCTATTTTAATATCGTAAGCTACGGGGACGACCCGATCGCCAACACCATTGGCGGCCTGGACTTCAATTACCGCTCTGACCTGCCGGGTCTTACCCGCTGGCTGGATAAACTACCCAACTATTCCACCGAAGCGAGTTCCCACATCACCGCCACCGGGGAGGTGGCCCGGCTGTTTCCCGGTCACTCCAACCTGATCGGCAGAGGAAGCCAGGGTACGATCTACCTGGACGACTTCGAAGGGGCCTCCAACTCCTACGACCTGCGCTACCCTTATACCAGCTGGTCGCTGGCCTCTACGCCGCAGGGAGCGACCGATGAAAACGGCAACGTCCTCTTTCCGGAAGCCGGTCTCAGTGATTCGGTGGCCTATGGTTTCAAACGGGCCTTGCTGGCCTGGTACACCATAGAACCGGATCTGATAAACGGCAGCAACTCAACACCCGACTACATCCGTTCGGACAAAGCGCTGTACCTGGGGCATTATGTCAGGCTGGTCAAACAGCAGGAGGTGTTTCCCCAGAGAAGTGTTGATTATGGCCAAAGTTATCTGAACACGCTGGATCTTGCGTACTACCCCGATCAAAGGGGCCCCTACAACTTCACCACCAGTCCTTCCAAAGTCAACAGCGACGGAAAACTCACGCGGCCGGAAGAAAACTGGGGCGGCATCATGCGGCCGTTAAACAATACGGACTTTGAATCTTCCAATGTACAGTACATCGAGTTCTGGGTCATGGATCCCTTTATTAACCGCCCGGCGGCAGCGGGAGGCGCCCTTTATATCGACCTGGGCAACCTCTCCGAAGACATCCTGCGGGATGGTAAAATGGCCTTTGAAAACGGGCTGCCCAAGCCGGACCAGCTCAACAAAACAGATACTTCCGTCTGGGGAAGGGTACCCCGCTTCCAGGAACAGATCACCAATGCTTTTGATAATGATCCCGCGGCGCGCGCCTATCAGGATATCGGCTATGACGGTATCGATGACGCCCAGGAAAATATTTTCCACCAGGCCTACCTGCAGGCGCTGCTTCAGTCCTTCGGGCCCGCTTCCACCATCTATAAGGACGCCGTGGCAGACCCGTCCAATGACAATTACCACTTTTACCGGGGAAAGGATTACGATGAGGCGAAGCTTGGCGTACTGGCCCGTTATAAAAAGTTCAACCGGTCGCAGGGAAACTCCCCGGCCACGCAGAGCGACTCCTACTCTTCGGCTTCCACCAACCGGCCGGAAACCGAAGACCTCAACAACGACAACACCCTCAATGAAACCGAAGAGTATTTCCAATACCGGATCACGATGAAGCCGGACATGCAGGTGGGCAGCAATTTCATTGTAGATAAGATTGTCGTGCCCCCCAATGACAAAAACGGCCCGCTCACCCCCGAAACCTGGTACCAGTTCAGGATACCCATTCAGCAATACGACAAGAAAGTGGGCAATA
The DNA here is from genome assembly GCA_964424665.1 of uncultured Chitinophagaceae bacterium. Taxonomy (GTDB): domain Bacteria; phylum Bacteroidota; class Bacteroidia; order Chitinophagales; family Chitinophagaceae; genus FW021-bin31. Next base: position 10,683 of record CAYRJM010000070.1, on the reverse strand, counting down.
TTCCGGACTTCAAATCCATCCGCTTCATGCGGATGTTCCTGACCGGGTTCCAGGACAGCGTAATCCTTCGTTTCGCCCGGCTGGGCCTGGTACGCAATCAGTGGCGGACCTATCTGTACCACCTGGACACCTCCGGCGCTTATGTGCCGGTAGACCCGGCTAAGGATGCCAACCTGACCGTTTCTTCGGTCAACCTGGAGGAAAATGCCACCCGTACGCCGGTACCCTATATGATCCCGCCGGGGGTACAGCGGCAGACGCAGCTCAGCCAAAACAACGTAAACCTGTATTTAAATGAGCAGTCGCTCTCTTTGAAGGTAACCGACCTGAAAAACGGGAAAGCCAGGGCGGTGTTCAAAGACCTCGGGGTAGACCTGCGTAAGTTCAGCAGGCTGGAATTATACATCCATGCCGAGGCCATCGAAAACGCCGGCGGCTACGGCCTGCGTGACGGCGAAGTACAGGCCGTCATCCGCATCGGCAGTGACTTCGTCAACAACTATTATGAATACCGCATCCCGCTGAAGCTAACCGATCCCAACGGCCCCCTGAATCCCAATACCGTCTGGCCGAAAGCCAACATGGTGGATCTTAACCTCGGTATTTTCCCGCAACTCAAACAGGAACGCAACCAGACCGGCGCGCCGGTTTCGCAGCCCTATACCGTACAGGACAGCAAAGGCAACTACATTACCGTAGTAGGCAACCCGAGCCTCGGGGATGTTCGCGAAGCGCTGCTGGGCATATTAAACCCCTCAGAAGGGCAGACCGACATGGCCGATGACGGCTTCCCTAAATCGGCTATCGTATGGTTTGACGAACTGCGGGTTTCCAATATGGATGAGTCGGGGGGCTATGCCGCCCTGGGGCGGGTAGACCTGCAACTGGCGGACCTGGGCGCCATCAGCATGGCCGGTTCCATGCATACCTCCGGGTTTGGCAATGTGGATCAACAGCTTCTGGACCGCTTCCAGGACGATTATTACCAATACGATGTATCGGCTAACCTGCAACTGGGGGCCCTACTGCCAAAGCAATGGCGCCTTTCTATTCCTGTCTACGCAGGCTATTCGCAGACGATCAGCAATCCGGAATACGACCCTTACGACCTGGACATCAAATTAAAGGACAAGCTGGCCATGGCCCGGAACAAACACGAAAGAGACTCTATCCTCCGGCAAGCCCAGGACTTTACTTCCATTACCAGCCTTAACCTGACCAATGTCCGGGTGCTGCCCGATCCGGATAAAACCACCAACCACCTTTGGGATCTGAGCAACTTTAACTTCAGTTATTCCTTCAGCCGCATCTACACCCATAACCCGTTGATTCAAAGTGATGTCCTCACCCGCAACCGGCTGGGCATCGGATACCAGTTCTCCGGCAAAAGCAAATATTTCGCGCCGTTACGCAATATTATCGGCAACTCCCCCTACCTGGCCCTCCTGCGCGATTTCAACATTAACTTTGTTCCTTCCCTGATCAACATCCGCGGAGAAATCGACCGGCAGTTCGGGGAAACGAACGTGCGTAACATCGGCGGCGGACCTTTTAACATTCCGGCCACATTCGATAAATATTTCACCTTCGACCGGTATTATACCCTGCATTGGGACCTCACCAAATCATTGAGTATCGATTTTCAGGCCGTCAACAACTCCAGGATAGACGAGCCATTCGGGGTTATCAATACCCGGGCGGAGAAAGACAGCGTGTGGCAAAACCTGATTTCTTTCGGACGAACAACCCTGTTCCATCAGAACGCCTCGGCCTCCTACACCCTGCCGCTCCAGAAGTTTCCCTTGCTGGACTGGACCACCGTGCGGCTGGACTATACCACGGACTACAGTTGGCGGACGGCCTCCCTGCTGGCGCCCTACCTGGGCAATACCATCGAAAACAGCAATCAGAAACAGCTGAACGCCAACCTGGATTTTACCCGGCTTTACAATAAATCAGGTTTCCTCCGCAGCATCATCAACCCGGTACGCCAACGGGCGGCAGACAGCACGGGCAAGGAAGTAGCCGCCACGGAGACCTCTTTTCTGAAGGCTCTGCTGACGCCCTTTTTGCTGATCCGGCGGGTGGCTTTTAAATACAGTGAAAACGCCCGCACTTTCCTGCCGGGCTATTTGAACAATGTCGGGTTCATGGGACAGGACTGGACGGCCATGAAGCCGGGTATGAAGTTCGCTTTTGGCTGGCAGCCCGATCGCCGCTGGCTGGACCGGATCGGACAGGAAGGCTGGATTACCCGTGATACATCCTTCAACATTCAATACCGGCAACAATTCATGCAACAATTGGATATGCAGGCCACCTTAGAACCTATACCGGGGCTGCGCATAGACCTGCGCATGCATAAGTCGTTCTCCAAAAACCACTCGGAGCTTTTCAAAGTGCCGGACAACAATGGCCTCTTCCGGCACCTGAACCCTTACGATGCCGGCGGGTTCGAGGTCTCTTACCTGTCCATAAAGACGCTTTTTGATCAGATCGATCCGGAAAGCGGCATATCTGACACGTACCGGCGGTTTGAAAGTTACCGGCAGATTATCTCCGACCGGCTGGGCGAACTGAATCCATATACCAACGGGCAAAAAGACCCGGAGAACCCGGACTACGCCTTAGGCTACGGCCGGTATGCGGAAGATGTATTAATCCCCGCGTTTCTGGCCGCCTACAGTGGCAAGGACCCGGGAAGTATTCCTTTGTTGACCAGCGAACCCAGAGACATCAGAGACAATCCCTTTAAAAGCATCAAACCCTTTCCGAACTGGACGATAAAATACAATGGCCTGAGCCGGCTGCCTTTTTTCCGGGAATTCATCACCAACATCACCCTATCGAACAGTTATTCCTCTGTATTGAGCATGAACAGCTTCTCTTCGGCCATGTTTTACCGGGACCCGTTTGGTTTTGGCTACCCCGGATTTATCGATTCCACTTCGGGCAATTATGTTCCCTATTACCTGATCCCCAATATCACGATCTCCGAGCAACTCAATCCACTGATCGGCATAGACGCGACCTTTACCAATAACCTCAGCATCAGTTTTAGCTACAGCAAGTCCCGAACGCTCTCGCTCAGCCTTATTGATTATCAATTGACCGAGATGCGCTCCTCACAGATCGCCATGGGGGCCAGCTTCCGCATACGGAATTTCCCGTTGCCCTTCAATATCGGGCAGGCCAGCAAGCTGCACAATGACCTTAATTTCCGGCTGGATATGAGCCTCCGTGACGACAAAACCGTCAACAACAGGATAGACGCCGACCTGCTCATCCCGACAAGCGGAAGAAAGGTGATCACGATCTCTCCTTCCGTGGATTACGTGGTGAACGACCGGCTCAACCTGCATTTTTTCTATAATAAAAGGGCGACCATTCCCTTTATCTCGACCTCTTATCCTTTGTCCAATACGGAGGCGGGGGTTACCTTCCGCTTTATTTTACAATAATGTATAAGTGGTTTTGTTTCTGTAATTTAAAGCCTTATTTTTGCTAAAATTTATTCTTATGGACAGCTTTTTGTTGATTCTGCATTCCTGGTTACGCTGGCTTATTTTAATAGCCGCTGTGTGGACCGTCGTTCGCGCACTCCGCGGCATGATCGGTCATAAGCATTACACCAAGGGGGACAACAGAAGCAGCCTGTTTTTTTCCATCTTTATGGATATCCAGTTCTTGGCGGGTATCTTCCTGTATTTTGTACGGGGATGGGCAAAAAAATGGAGTGGTGACGTCGGCGCAATGATGGGCAACAGCGCGGCGCGTTTTTTCGCCTTAGAGCATCTCCTGCTGATGGTTATCGCCCTTATCCTGGTACATATCGGACGCAGCTCCGTAAAGAAGGCCAATATCGACCGCAAAAGACACAGCCGCTCGTTTATCTTTTTCGGCCTGGCTTTATTGCTTATCCTTGCGGCTATTCCCTGGCCTTTCCGGGCCGACTTAGGCTTTCATCCCTGGTTCCGCTTTTAGGAAGGGGCCTGCTTTGCCCAGCGGCGGCTGGAGCCGCTCACGCGCCCTTGTTTTCTCGGTCCAGGACACGGTATTGAATGGCCTCCGCAATGTGTTCCGCCTTTATGCTTTCCTCCCCCTGGAGATCGGCTATGGTCCGGGAGATCTTCCGGATACGGTCATAGGCCGTCGCCGGCAGCTGCAGTCTCTTCATAGCCACCTGCAGCAGGTTGCTACTGGGCTGATCTAGCTGGCAGCATCTTTCCAGCAGGGCGCCTTCGAGGCGAGCGTTACCGTATCCTTCTTGCTGATCCCGAAAACGGGCGGCCTGTCTTTCCCTGGCTTCGAGCACCCGGCCGCGGATGGATTCGCTTGATTCGGCGGCCCGGTCGGCAGTCAGCGCCCCGGGAGTCGCCGGGCTGAGGTCCACCTGCAGGTCTATGCAGTCCACGAGGGGCGCCACCGTTTTCAGATACGTCCGGACAGCGTCCGGCGTACAGGTACAGGTCTTTTCCGGATGGTTAAAGTAGCCACAGGGACAAGGATTCATAGCCGCCACCAAGAGAAAGGCGGCGGGAAAGGCGACAGCACCCTTTGTGCCCGACAGCCACACCTGCCCGGTTCCCATCGCCTGCCGCAGGGCTTCCCGTGCCGCTGTTGTAAATTCCGGCAGCTCGCCCATAAACAACACCCCGTTATGGGCGAGGGAGAACTCCCCCGGCCGGGATCCGGGTCCGTCTCCGGTCAACGCGGCCGCACTGGTGGTGTGATGCGGAGAACGAAAAGGGCGGTGAGACAACAAGGTCGCCCTGTCGGCAAGCTTGCCGGCCACGGAATGGATTTCCGTCGTCTCCAGCGCCTGTCGTAAAGTGAGCGGGGGCAGTATTGTCGGAAGGCGTTCCGGTAAACGGGATTGCCCCGTGCCGGGTGGCCCGATCATCAGCACGTGATGCCCGCCGGCTGCCGCTATTTCCAGGGCTCTTTTGCTGTTTTCCTGTCCTTTTATCTCCCCGAAATCCCGTGCGAAATTATACCGCGATTGAAAAAATTCATGGCGGGTATCCACAAAAACGGGCTGCTGAGCAGAAGGGGCTTTGAAAAACGCTATCGCGTCCCGGAGGTGGCTTACGCCGTATACCTTCAGGTCGTTTACCGTGGCGGCTTCCCGCGCGTTCTCCTCGGGCACGATCAGACCCGTAAATTTTTCCGTCCGGGCATTTATAGCCATCGGCAATGCGCCATTAACCGGCAGAACCGTACCGTCCGGGGCAAGCGCTCCGGCAACGACATATTGCGCCGCCTCCGGGAAGGCTATTTGTTCGTTCGCCGCCAGCATCGCCAGGGCCAGGGGAAGATCGCAAGCCGGAGCGGCCATAGGAGCATCCGCCGGCCCAATGGGTATGGGAAGGGGGCCGGGCGGCAACGTAAAACCGGTATTTGTAATGGCGGCTTCTATACGCTGGCGGCTTTCTTTTACGCTTTGACGCAGGGGGCCGGCAGGGCTGCCTTCCGGACCTTCATTTACCTCCAGCGGGATGCTGACCGCACTTAATCCCTGAACAGCGCTGCCGTAAATTGTTAAACGCATGAAAGTAATCCCGGTTTAAGAAACGTAAATGTACGCCTTTTTGCCGAGGGGCTGCGCGCCGGCGGCGGGGTCAAGCTTGAGCGTAAGCGGCGGCTTGTTAAGATCCGCTCACCGGCGGGATTGCTTAAACCCTTCTCCTATCTTTTCCAGCAAGTCCAGTACATTTTCTCTTTTTAAGATCAAAAAACCCAACCGGTCATTGGAGATCCCCTCTTTCAACTGATAGCTGTATTGGGGTTCCTCATTTTCCACCGCGGTTTCAAAATACCGGAAGGTGATGTTTTTATGGTTGTTTAGGGACTCGGCAATTTCATAAAGATGTGTGGATAAAACAAAAAGGCTGTCTTTCATCTTTAGCAGCCCCTCAATGACCATGATCGAACACTGCTTGGCGTCCTGGAAGTTAGTTCCTTTAAACATCTCATCAATGAGGATGAGCCACTTTCTGCCATCGTTGATCTTCACGATGGTCTTTTTTATCCGTTGGACTTCATTATAAAAATAGCTTTCCCCTAAAAAAATATTGTCCTGCACCTGGATATTGCTCAAAAGCCCCTCAAAAAAAGACAAGCGCATTTTCCGGGCGGGCACGCCCATGCCCAGGTGAGCCAGGTAGGTAGACAGTCCGATGGCTTTAATGAAAGTACTTTTTCCCGCCATGTTAGCGCCCGTTAAAAACAAGAAGTTTGTGGCGTTGTCCAGTCTTATATCATAAGCGACCGGATTTTTTAACAACGGATGATACAGTTGTTCAATGGCCAATACCGGTTGATCGGAATGTTCGAACTCGGGAAAAGAAAATTGTCTTTTTTCTACTGCGAAAGCCATGCTGTGCCAGGCATCCAGGCAATAGTAGACGGCCATGAGTTTATAGAGGGTATTGCGGTGGCGGTACCGCAGAAAATGGCCAAACCGGATGGTTTTACCAATGGACAAATTCCCGGCCGACTGCGCTTTCAAAAACAACCGGATCTCCCTGCGGTCCAAAAGGTGGGACGCCTGCCGGAGCTGGGCCCGGAGCATGGGAGGGGCTCCTTCCTCATTAAACTGCTCCGTCAGCGTGTGCATTTCCCTTAGGAAGGTATAAATGTGTGATAAAGAATAGTGAATGAGCGAATAGGCCGGGGACATAAACAAACGGTAGTATAAGGCGTGGAGTCTGCCCAACGGCCCTTCATGCAGCGGAATGTCGTCTTCGGTGGCCTCCAGGAATTTATCCAGTACCATCACCGTGCCATTGGTGATCTGCGAGGGCCAGTTTTCCAGATGCTGTTGAATATACCTGAGCGTAGTCTGCGTCTGTACGATCGCCTCCGGCGTCTTCAGCGGGGTCCTGAATATTTCCTCCAGTTTATCTCTTCCCCCGTTCGTTCGCGTATAATTCAAATGGCCAAAAACAGAGTATTCTTCCTCTCTGTTGAAGACTGATAAATCCGCTAATGTCGTCTGGTCTAATTCCATGTCTGCGATTTCCCTTTGCTTTTCCCTTGTCGTTATCGGGTCAAAACTCATTAACAAATGGAGCAGGACGCGGGTTTAGGGCGACAAGTTTTTGGCTTTTGGGACGTAAGATACGAAGATTTCAAGCCGGAAAACCTACACGCTCGAGCAAGGTACCGGGCATTTTCAGAAGGGCCCGTAAAGCCATCGCTCCTTGCTGGTCCTCTTGCCTTGCCAAAACGCGCTTTTTGCTGATAATCAATATTGGTGTTTTTTAAGCTCAGCGTTCAAATTGCAACCGCATTCCCCTTTTAGATTCATCTATGCCTTCCTTTCCATAAACCGGGAAGCCATTCACAAACGTCCTTTCGATGGATGCGGGAAAAGTGTGCCCCTCAAAAGGGCTCCAGCCACACTTATAATAAAGGCCCTCTTTGGTTACTTCCGTATACCCGTTCAAGTCCACTAAGACCAGATCGGCGTAGTACCCTTCCCTGATATATCCTCTTTCTTTTATTTGAAAACAAACCGCCGGCGCATGGCACATTTTCTCCACGAGCTTTTCCAGGGAAATGCGGCCGCTTTTGTGTTTTTCCAGCATCATCAACAGGCCGTGCTGAACCAGCGGCAACCCCGCCGGTGCTTTATAATAGGGCTGGTCTTTCTCGCTCCACGCATGGGGCGCATGATCGGTGGCGATGACATCCAGACAATCATCCAGCAATCCCAACCAAAGGGCATCCTTGTTTTCGGCGGCCTTTATAGCCGGATTGCATTTGATCTTATTGCCATAGGCCGCATAGTCATCGGCAGAAAACCAAAGATGATGCACACAGACCTCTGATGTAATACGCTTTTTGTTCAGCGGCAAGCTATTGGAAAACAACCCCAGCTCCTTCGCTGTGGTGATATGCAATACATGCAAACGGGTGTCGTGTTTCATCGCCAGTTCCGTTGCCATCCGGGAAGACCGATAGCAGGCTTCCGTGTTACGTATCAACGGATGGTCCGCTGGTTTCAATCCTTCATCTCCTTTTTCTTCCCTCAGTTTTTCCCAGTTCGTCTTGATGATGTGCTCATCTTCACAATGCGTTGCGATCAACAGTTCACTTGCTGAAAAAAGCTTCTCCAGCGTATGGTAGTCGTCTACCAACATGTTGCCGGTAGAAGACCCCATGAAGATCTTAATGCCGCACACATGCTGCTTTTTAGCGTTTGTTTTCAACACCTCGGTGGCATTTTCATTGGATACGCCCATAAAAAAAGAAAAGTTAGCAACGGAATGCTGTGCGGCAAGGCCGTATTTTTGTTCCAGCAGCTCCTGCGTCAGCGCAGGAGGGCGGGTGTTGGGCATTTCCATAAAAGTAGTCGTCCCTCCTGCCACTGCGGCCCGGGCTTCCGTCCGGATCTCCGCTTTATGGGTCAGGCCGGGCTCTCTAAAGTGGACCTGGTCGTCAATTACGCCGGGAATAAGGGTTTTCCCTTCCCCGTTGATTTCCCTTACCGCTCCCTGTACGTCAATCTGTGGTGCAATTTTTGCTATTTTTTCCTCTTTTATGAGGACATCTCCCTGGAAGGTTTCTCCTTCATTGACGATGGAAACGTTTTTTATTATATATTTTTGCATAGGGTAAAATTAAGAAAACCTTTGATTTCCCGGGAATTATAAAACTTTGTCTCTTTTAATATCCAATCTATGACTGCAAGATCACTCACCGGAACTTTTCTGTTGCTCTTCATCGCAGGCCTGGTCTCCGCCCAATCTACCAATATTCCGCTTGACAATTACAGCTATTCCGTTTTAGAACGGCTGCAAATAAAAAGCGGTCATTACGCCCCTTCTTTCGACGCGGGCATCCGTCCCTTTGAGCGCAAGGCCGTCGTCCAGTTTGTACAACACCTGGACAGCCTGTCTTCCAACCCCGATTCCCTCCACTACGCCCATCCCTACTGGCACAGCCTTCAGTTGAGCGGCGTCGATCATTACCACCTCGGGAAGATACGGGCCGATAACGCGGAGTGGACCACTGATCAAAAGGGCTATCTCCCCGCCAAACATCCGCTTTGGAACACCTTTTATGAGGACAAAGCCAATCTTTTCAAAGTAAACAACCCGGATTTTTTCCTTAGCGTCAATCCCCTCCTGCGGCTACAGGCCGGCACCAGCAATACCGATGACAAAATGGACTACATCGCGACCCGGGGAGTAGAAGTCCGCGGACTGATCGCCGATAAAATCGGCTTTTACGCCAGCTTTACGGAAAACCAGGAACGTCCGCCCCTGTTTTTGCAGGAGCAGGTCAATGCAAACAGCGCGGTTCCCGGAATCGGTTATTACAAAAACCTGAAACACGGCGGTTATGATTACCTCAACGCCTCAGGTTACGTCACTTTCAATGTCACCAAATACATCAATGTGCAGTTTGGCTACGATAACAACTTCATTGGAACCGGTTACCGCAGCCTGTTTTTAAGTAATAACGCGCCTAACTATTTGTTTTTGAAACTGAATACCCAGATCTGGAAATTGAATTATACCAACATCTTCGCAGAACTCACCGCCAACTATAAACGTCATTCGGGAGACGACCTGCTTCCCAAAAAATATATGGCTTTGCACCACCTGGGGATAGACGTTACCCCCTGGCTGAATGTAGGGGTATTTGAGAGCATTATTTTTTCCCGCGAAAACCATTTCGAATTTCAGTACCTCAATCCGATCATCTTTTATCGCTCCATAGAACACGCCATCGGCAGTCCGGACAATGCCAACATCGGCCTGGATGCCCGGGCGATTATCGCGCATCATTTTGAGCTCTACGGGCAGTTCTTTTTAGATGAATTAAAAGTCAAAGAGATGCTGAGTTCCCGCGGCTGGTGGGGAAACAAGTGGGGACTGCAACTCGGCGCCCGCTATATAGACGCTTTTAATATCGCCAACCTGGATCTGCAGGGAGAGGTTAATATTCTGAGGCCCTATACCTACACCCATCGCGATTCGGTAGCCAATTATTCGCATTACAACCAGGCGTTAGCTCATCCCAAGGGCGCCAACCTGGTAGAAGCCGCCGCATTCGTTCGCTACCAACCTGTTAACCGCTTGAAGTTCCTGCTGCGCGTGACGGTTTCCCAGCAGGGGCTGGACACCCGGTTCAGTGACTGGGGCGGCAATATTTTTATCAGCTACCGCGAAAGGGAAAAAGATTTTGGCAACCGCATCGGACAGGGCCTGCATAACAATATTGTTAACGGCTCGCTTACGGCGACCTACGAGCTCAAGCACAACCTTTTTGTAGACCTGTCTTACCTGACCCGTCAGAACAGCGGCCCCTGGGCAACCTATCAGGGGCTGGAAGCGGAAGACTGCAATCTGTTCTCCGTCGGGCTCAGGTGGAATATGGGCCGCAGGGATTATGATTACTGAAGCTATTCATCGCCTGCGCTTTTGTTTTTTCGGCGGCTTACAGGCGCTGCAATAGTGGGGTAGTTTTTGGATTTCTTTCAGCACCTCCTCGTGGAGCGCTTTCAAACGGGCGGTATCGGTTCCCATCTTTGTTTGTTTTTGTGCCATTGTGTTCCTTTCGGAGAACTTCCTTTGAATGGTATCAAAAATCGGGCGGAAGAAACTTACGTCTGAAAAGAGGCCCTTTTTTTCATATAATTTCTTTCTGAACTTCCTGGCATATAACTCC
>CAYRJM010000069.1:0-14518 GCA_964424665.1 uncultured Chitinophagaceae bacterium | reverse complement strand
AGTTTTCCACTTATGATTCGCATAGCGCCAAAGATACCAAATGATAAAAATAATGAGCAGGATATTGATCTATTCCCCCGGGGAACTGGCAGCCTTCGGGGCGTTGCAACCATCTGGTCTGATCAAAACGGTTCTGCAATTTTTCTAAAACTTCACCGGTCCATTCATTAGTGCCTGTCAGGCACAGTTCAACAGTTTCAGGCAGCTTTAAGCGCTGAACAACATTGGATATATGATAAACCACATCTATGCTGCCCGCGATACGATATGATTGTGCAAGCAACAAATCGTTACCCGAATAAACCGCTATACATACATTTTTTGGCTGCAACGTAACATAAATCATTGGGCCGTTCTCCTTATTTTCCCGGCTGTTCAATAAAACAGTTTGGTTATGAGTAACCGAAAAATTGGGATATTCCGACATTTCTTCAAAAAATATTCTATCCACCGGATATATTAAGGCCAATGAGTCCAGCTTATCGGTGTGGAGCACCTGATTTTCTTCTGCCTTAAAAAGAAAAGAAAAGTATTCTTCCTGAAGCTTATTATCATAAAGCGCTTCTGGTATTACCGTGTACAAAGGCGTATCAACGATAAAGCGCACATTTCTGCACTTCCCCGGCTCTATACTATGTTCGGAAAAAACATGCCTCAGCGCTATACCTGCACTTTCCGGGTCTATACCTTCCGAAGAAACGTAAGATAATAACCGCAGAAAGTATTTCGTATCAGGTCTATACAAACCCACCTGCACTTCACATTTGCCCATTTTCACCAACAACACACACGCATCCCAATCATTATCTTCTAACTGTTGCGTGTCTGCGATAACTACATCGGGCCGATAATCATTTGGCATAAATTTCATTTTGGGCTACAAGTATAGGGATTTTTTTTTCATTGTCCCGTCGCACGAATTATTTAATGACCTTCAAGAATAACGAATATGAGCTATATCAATTGAAATTTCATCTTCCAGGTCTATCATCGCGTTAACGAGATACAGTTTATCGAACAGGGGCAGCTCTTCTACGCTAATATCTGCTTCCTTCACCTTTCTTTCTTCAAGCAATTGTTGCCTTTTCGTACCTTTCAACAGGCAGGAAGCCGGCGTAAAAAGCCTCCCCGATCGCTCAAAAACCAAATTACAAAAATAGCTGTCAGTAACGCGGCCGTTCTTAACAATTAACACGTCATCCGCGTCGCCCCGTCGTTCATATAACGTCCGGAGTTCTTTTCTGTTTTTATACTTGTAATCGTAGACAATCGTGTCATCTATTACGACCTGTAAAGTGCGAATATCCGGAAGTTCATAAGGGATGTATTGTATTTCTCTTATTTGCCGGTCAAATACCACCCTGCACTTTATGATCCCGGTCCGCCCCACTCCATCAATCACCTGGCGAAGGTCAACTTCTTGCTCGCTACCATAAAGGGCCCTGCGAGCAGCATTCATCCTATCATTATGATAGCGTATATTAAAAAGCTGCCCATCCTTTATTTTGATACTTTCAATCAACAGGCACATAAATTTTCTGAATAAGTTCGTTATACTCTGATTGCCAATCACTTTGAGCAGTAATGCCTCCCCCACTTTTGTAGACCAGCTGACCATTGATCTGCTCCACGAACCGGATCATTACCGCGCTATCCATATTCTTTCCGTCAAAGTAACCAAAAATTCCGGTATAAAATCCCCGATGGTATTTCTCCGCTTCCTTTATAATCTCTACAGTCCTTCTTTTTGGCGCGCCGGAAACCGAACCGGCAGGAAGCATAGAAAATAGCATACTGCCTATTTTCTCTGGATAATCTGGAGGCAGCGTGCCGCTGATCCCCGAGCTCATTTGCCACAATGCGCCGTGGTTTGTCTTGACCAGGTCAAGGTAACAAAGCCTGGGTACTTCTACTGACGTCGCAAAACGGCTCAGGTCGTTCCTGATCAGGTCGACCATCGTCATGTGCTCGGCTCTTTCCTTTGGATTCCCGAGCAACCGGTTTTGTGCATCCGGTAGGGAAGCGTCTATGGTTCCCTTCATAGGGAAACTAGTTATTTTGCCATCTGCAATTTTCACGAAGGTCTCGGGGGAAAAAACGACAAAACGGTCTTTAAAATACAGCTTATACGGGGCCCTGGCCATATGAAACAATTGCAGCAGAGAAAGATTGGAGGAAATCTCGCAGGGCTGCGTCAGGTTCACCAGGTAGCTGTCCCCCTTGTGAATATGGTCTGTCACCGTCAAAAAAGCGGCTTTATACCGTGCTCTGTCAGGAACGGAAGGTTTAAATTCACACACTGACGGCAACGGGATCGGCGCGCCTGTTTCTTTCAAACCATTGATTACAAACAAAAGCTGCGGGTCGTTTACAGGCAATGCTGCTAGGAAAGGCTCCTCCATTTCAAAGTCAATGACAAACAAAAACGGCTTCCTTTGCCGGCCAAACCAGTTCATTTTATCAATAGCATTTTGAACCACGATGGTGCGTTTGTCCATGAATCTGCAAATATTTTTGATGGCGATTTCCTCCGCAAAAATAGCCATTAAGCTGAAATCCTTTAGTTTTACACCCTAATTTTAACTTATGCAGATTCACCGCGACTTAGATAAACTTCCTTTTTTTAAAAATGCCGTGGTCACCATCGGCACTTTTGATGGCGTACATCGCGGGCATCAAAAGATCATTCAGCAAATAAAAGAAGAGGCGGAAAAGCAAAACGGAGAAAGCGTGATCGTTACTTTTTATCCGCATCCCCGCCAACTGCTTGCTCCCGCCAAAAACTTGCAACTGTTAAATACCCTGGAGGAGAAAATATTGCTCTTACAGGAGCAACAGATAGATCACCTTATCGTTGTACCTTTCACAAAAGCTTTTTCTCAATTATCTGCTACCCAGTATATTAGTGATTTCTTAGTAGAAAAGCTACGCCCGCTGATTCTTATCATTGGCTACGATCATCACTTTGGCCACAATCGGGAAGGAGATATCGATCTGCTTCGTCGAATGGCTCCCAAATACCATTTTAAAGTGGAGGAGATTCCCGAACAAGTCATCCACGACCTGACCATTAGTTCTACCAAGATCAGAAAAAACGTGCAGTCCGGACAAATAGCTATAGCTAATGAACTGCTCGGCTATCCTTATTTCGTCACGGGAAAAGTCATTCACGGAGATGAACGGGGCAGAACCCTTGGTTTTCCGACCGCCAATATCGGCATAGCGGACCCGAACAAACTAATTCCGGCCGATGGTATCTATGCAGCGAAAGCCACAATTTTGTCTCTCTCGGTAAACGAAAACAACGGCCGCGTTTATAATGGCGCAGCAAATATCGGACATGCCCCTACTTTTGCAGGAAAAGAAAGACGCGTAGAAGTTTTCCTCTTTGATTTCGACCGCTCGATCTACGACGAAACTGTCTTATTGCAGTTTTATGACTACATCCGGCCCGACCAAAAGTTTCCCGATGCAGAAGCGCTGATAAAACAAATGCATAAAGACGTGCGGCTAATAAAGACGCGCTTAAGTGAGCGCGACTAACCGTGCAATATTCTGGCTGCCAGTTCTTTCAGCAATCCCGTCTGGCCCGTTCCGGCATCGTTGATCCCAAGCATGCGTAAGTTGTATTCGTGCAACAACAATAAAGCCCGTTCAGCACCGGCAATCTGATAAACCTTGGCCGCATGTTGGTAGTCTTTCAAGAAATACGGACTGACCCCCAGTGCGGAAGCCAGTTCCCCCCTCGACTTACCGGGCATACGCAGCAATAATACGGTCTTCGCAAAGAAATTGTATAGTACAGGCAGCAATAATTGCAAGGGAGCAGCCTTGGGGTTGCCTTCAAAGTATTGAATGATTCGCATAATTCTGGGAATATCCTTTGCTCCCAATGCGTTTTGAAATTCAAATACATTGTACTCTCTGCTGATACCCACATATTTTTCGACGGCGGCATCATCAATTTTGCTTCCCTTTGGAAGGTTGATAATAATTTTACCGATTTCGTTAGCCTGTACCGAAAGGTCCGTGCCGATATGGCCGGCCAACAACAGGCATGCCTTGTCAGTCACCTCATACCCCTTAGATTGCACAAAAGTTCGGATCCATGCCGGCAATTGGTTTTCGTATATTTTTTTTACCAGCAGCACAGCGCCTTTCTTATCGATCAGCTTGCTTAACTTTAGCCTGCCGTCTATTTTTCCATTCTTGTAGGTAATCACAAAGATGGTTGAATCCATCAGATCCTCCACATAACGTTCCAGTCGCTCAAAGTCTGTTTTTCTCATGCTTTGGGCTTCCTTAAGGATTACCACCTGTCGTTCTGAAAACATGGGATAACGTCTGCAGGCATTGATAACTTCGCTCCAGTCGGCATCCTTTCCGTAAAAAATACTGAGATTAAAATCACGTTCCGCTTCGGGAAGAAGTTCATGTTCAAAAAAATGGCAGGCCTGGTCAATAAAATAATCCTCTTCCCCCTGCAACAAATAGACAGGTTTAAATTTTCCCGCGTTCAGTTCTTTCATTAAAGCATCAAAAGTCATCCTACTATCTCTATATTTTCCTGATTTAACAACGGCTCCAGTTTAAACTTTCGCATCAGTTGGGCAACAGCCACCACGTCCTTCTGGCAATATACGGCGATTCGCTTCAGGTTTTTTTCCTGCCAGAACACACGCCCCACCTGGCTGCCGTCAATATCATCCTTTGGCGTTGGTATTCCCAAAATGCCCGTCAACAACTTCAAGGAGGTATAATTGCGGTATTCTCCGAACCGCCACAACCGGAGGGTGTCGACAATAGGCACTTCCCAGGGCTTTTTATCGTTCAACTGCAAAGAAGCCGGCAACGGCTGGCTATTGATTAGCGCTCTCCGGCAAATGTAAGGAATATCAAATTCCTGAATGTGGTGACCGCAGAATTTCATCAGTGCGTCCCTGGATTCAAAGGCTTTAACCGTATCGAAAAAATCAGCCAAAAGGCGGCCTTCATCAAAGCCAGTGAAAGACTTTACCCTAAAGACGGGATCCTGATCTGCCGGCGAATACGGAAAGTAACCTATTGAAATACAAACGATTCGTCCAAAGGCAGCAGAAAGCGCCGCGCTCTGCTCATAGACCGTGCCAAAATCAGTGGTTTCTGGCGCAGTTTTTGTTACCTTTTCGGACCACAAAGCCTGTATTTCAGACGGAAGTTCATTGAACGTCGCTTTGTAAGATGCAGTTTCAATATCAATAAATAACAAATGACGTAAATCGATATCTATAAACACGGATAAATATTTTCAGGTAAATATAATATTATCAACTGATTTTGTCTTTGTTTTAAAGAATATTTTAATTTTAATCACATGGAAAATACAACGAATCCGGAACAACCGCAGGAAAATAAAAAAGGCCGGAATAAAAACACACTCATATACGGCATTCTCATTCTTGCATTGATCGCTACATGGGCCTACATTTGGTGGGATAAGGCCCAGAACAATCAGAAAAAAGAACAATTGCAGGCGCAGGTCGTTGCCATAGATTCTTCTAAATCTGCCATACAACAACAATTTCAGGCTGCCCTGGTTAAGCTGGACATGCTTAAATCTGAAAATGACTCCCTGATGGAGACAAAGTCCAAAGAGATCGGGGATTTAAAGGCCCGCATTCAAAATATTTTATCAAAACAGAACGCTACGGAAGCGGACCTGGCTGAAGCCCACAAACTGATCAATCGACTACAAGACCGTGTCGCCGTATATAAAGGGGAAATAGAAAAACTAAAAGGCGAAAAAATCATACTCGTCGCGCAGAGAGATTCTATAAAAAGAAACCTGGATACCGCATCTGCCCAAAATGAAATGTTGAATCAACAGGTAGCACTAGCGTCCATTTTACATGCCAGCAATTTCAACATCACGCCTATCCATATCAAGAACAGTGGAAAAGAAAAAGCGACAGACAACGCCAGACGCACAGATATGATCCGCGTTAGTTTTGAAATTGCCAAAAACCTGGTAGCCGACTCGGGCAGTAAAGAGCTTTTTGTTTGCATCAATGCACCCGACGGCACGCCTATTGCGGTAGAGCAGCGGGGGTCGGGAAAGTTCACCCTCCTGGATGGCACAGAAAAACTCTATACTACGCGCAAAGTAATTAATTACAATACCGGACAGGCCCAGCAAGTAAAAGTAGACTGGAAACAGGAATCTGATTTTAAGCCGGGAAAGTACACGGTACAGATCTACGAACAAGGGCATTTGATCGGGGAAGATTCTTTTAACCTGGATAAAGGCGGGTTCATTTTTTAATGATTATGAAGCAAATAAAAACAGTCATTTTCGACTTGGGAGGTGTGTTAATAGATTGGAATCCTGAATATTTATATCACAAAATATTCCCCGACGAAGAAGAAAGAAAGTACTTTCTACAAAATGTTTGTACCCCTGAATGGAACGAGGAGCAAGATGGTGGCCGTCCGCTTAAGGAAGCTACAGAAACGCTTGTTAAAACGCATCCACAATATGAAACCGCGATCAGAGCTTATTACGGGCGCTGGCATGAAATGCTGAACGGCCCTATAGAAAAAACCGTTGACTTACTCCGTCAATTAAAAAAGAAAAAACATTTAAAGGTATACGCGCTGACCAATTGGTCCGCTGAAACCTTTCCTATTGCCTACCACCAATATGATTTTTTACAGTGGTTTGAAGATATTATTGTTTCCGGCAGAGAACATGTCCGCAAACCGTTCCCGGAAATATTTCAATTACTTTGTGACCGCTTTCAAATCAACCCGGAAGAAAGCCTCTTTATCGACGACAACCTGAGAAATGTAAAAGCAGCCGCTCACTTTGGATTCCAGACTATTCACTTTACTACTCCCGAACAATTAAGTGAGGCATTGAAGACGAACGGGCTGTTATCTTAAGGGAGCCGCTTCTCTTTTAACGCCAGGGTAATCCCTTACCTTCTTTTCAGTTAATGGGTAAAAAGACATGCCGATAAAGGCAAGAAGACAACATATGGCAGGCAGAATGCTTATCATTAATTTTTCACTAAAGACCGTTTCCGCACTTTGCTGAACGAGTTCATGATTATATCGAAAAAGGAACAATAACCAACCCGTCGATGCTGATCCCAAAGCCCACCCCAATTTTTGCGACATGGAAGAAGAGGAGAAAATAAGCCCCGAAATTCGCCGGGAAGTCTTTAGCTCATGATAATCCACAATATCAGTAAACATGCTCCAGAGCAACGGAAATACATATCCTGCACACACAGATATAATAGTTTGCAGCACAAGAATCCAGACAATATAATTCGGGATAAAAAAGAAAATAACGCTAAAAATTCCCGCAAGGCCCATGGCGATCATATATGTTCTCTTTGTTCCGTACTTCAAAGACAGCCTTGGCGCTAGTACAACCCCTATCAGGTTGGCCGCTTGTCCTACTAAAAAATATATGGTCGTAATATCCCAACCCGTGACCGGCATCCGATAACTAAATTTTACGTAATCCCTGAAATAGTAAATTGCTACGCCATCCCTTATAGCATTAAACAAAAGGGCGGCCAGCCCGGTCGCCACTCATTCGCCGTCCATCCAGGCATGCCTCAGCTGCGAATTGGCGATAAAGACCAGGTCCCTTTCGCCGATCGTTTCCAGAGAATCACCGATGATACGTTGGGCCCCCAACGCGCCGGAGACAAAATTCAACGCATATTCCGGATGGACGTGTACCGGGAAGTTGAAGTTGGTTTTTCGCCGTTCAAAAACAACAAAACAATCACTTTCAGACAATGGCGTGCGTTCTTTGTATACTTCTGGTAGAATCATATCGGTATGGTTAAAGACCACGATCCAGGGGGAACGGTGCTAGCGTAGTAGTGCCGTGTAACTTTTTTCATCCGCCAACAGGCTAACGGCCTCTTCCACTACTTTATCAGCCTTCACGCCTACGGCAATTTTTCCTGCCTGTATGTAATAACAATTCATTATTTCTGCAGCCAACAGCTGAGACACCTCCGCTTTATTACGGGTTAGATCCGGGTGGGTATAATGACGGATCCGGCTATATAAGGAATCATACATCACTTGGACTGAATCAAAGTACCCTTCACTCATCGCGTTGGCCCTAAAACTCTCCAATACCATTTCACTCCTGCTGCCATAGGCGACAGGATATTTCTTTACATAAGCCGCAAAAGCATCGAAAAGGCTATCTGAAACCTGGAATTCTTCTAACGGAGGAGGTTGAGCATGGCTATACCTATATCGGGTCGCGAAGCGGAAAAATACATTGTCATTCATCAATGCACTTGCCCACCCGCCCAGGTAAGTATCGGCAACCAGTTGATCAGGGGTAATCCCCCCTTTATCAGTCACCACACGGCCATCGGCGGTAGTAAAGGAATGATGCAGGGAATCAGCGATCCGAACCGGACCGCCGAAAGCGTTATCATGCCGGTAATCGATTGCCTGGATACACCGGCCACTGGGCGTATAGTACCTGGCCACCGTAAATTTCAATTTCGCGTTGTACGGCAGGTCGCGCGTTATTTGCACCAGCCCTTTCCCGAAGGACTGCTGGCCTACGATCACCCCGCGGTCCTGATCCTGCATCGCTCCCGAAAATATTTCAGCGGCCGAAGCGGTACTGCCATTGATCAATACCGCCAGTGGAATCACGGTGTCCATGGGAGCTTCTGTAGCGGTATAAACCGCATTCCATGACGGTATCCTGCCTTTGACGCTGACAATAGTATCTCCCGCCGGCAGAAAAAGATTACTGGCCTTTACGGCTTCCCCCAGCAGTCCACCAGGATTCCCCCGTAGGTCTATGATAAGTCCGGCCAATTCCGGGTCTGTTTTTTTAAGCTGCGCTACGGCCGCTTTAAACTCTTCTGCGCAGCCTTTGGTAAATTGTTGAAAACTAATGTAGCCGATATGATCGCGGAGGATCGTCTTATACGGTATGCTGGGAATGGTGATCATGGCTCTTTTCACCGTTTTCCGTATCACTTGGCCATTCCACGGTCGTTTCACCACCACATTGAGTTTGCTATTGGCTTCCCCCTGAAGCAGGGCATGCACCTCTTCGGAGGTAAGGCCGGTCGCCGCTACGCCGTTCAAGGATAAAATAACATCTCCCGGCCTGAAACCCGCCTGTTCAAAAGGCGCGTCGGGAAACAGGGCGGATATAAAGACGGAATCGTTAATAATACGGAACGCCGCTCCTATTCCTGCATAGCGGCCGGTCGTCTGAAAAGTCAGTTTATCAGCCTCCGCTTCGGGGTAGAAAACGGTATAGGGATCAAGTCCCTGGGTCATCGCGTCTATCCCGGATTGCATGAGTTCCGCAGGATCCAGTGAATCTACATACAGGGAATTCAGGTTCCGGTAAACAGCCGCCATCAGGTCCAGGCTTTTAGCTATTTCAAAATATTTGTCTTTGATCCTAAAAGCCAGTAATCCCAGTGCTACGACCAGGCACCCCCCTCCGATCCATAAAAACCGCCGCTTGAACATCATAGGCCAAATGTATTACTTTTTGTGAAATGCTACACCACATTTACTTCTCTTTCAAGTTGAACGCCAAAACGGTCTAATACGCTTTGTTGTATTTGCCGGGCAAGCCGCGCCACCGCCTTTCCATCCGCATGACCATAATTAACCAATACCAGGGCCTGCAATGGGTGCACGCCGGCATCCGCCTGGCGGTAGCCTTTCCATCCGCATTTTTCTATCAGCCATCCCGCCGCCAGTTTATAGCGCCCTTCAAACGGGTAATACTTTATCTCCGGGTAATCTTTTTCCAGCTGTTCTTTCTTTTCGGCAGATACCATCGGGTTTTTAAAAAAGCTGCCGGCATTCCCTATCTTCGAAGGGTCAGGCAGCTTTGCGGAACGGATGCGGATCACCGCTTCACTGATCGCCTGAATAGATAATTCCTTTACCCCCATGGCTTCCAGTTCCTTTTCAATCGCCCCGTAGGAAGTGTTAAAAACCGGTGTCTTATTCAGCCGGTAAGTCACACTCAAGATAACAAACTCTCCTTTTCTCCTATTCTTAAATACACTCTCCCTATAACCAAAATGGCAATCGGCCGCCAGAAACCGTACCGTCGTCTTCTCCCTGATGTGAAAGGCTTCCAGTGAATGAAACACATCTTTTATCTCCACGCCGTAAGCGCCTATATTTTGCATGGGACTCGCTCCTACATTCCCCGGAATCAGGGAAAGATTTTCAATACCGGCCCATTGCTGTCCGATACAGTACCGCACAAAGCTATGCCAGTTCTCCCCCGCCCCTGCCCGCACATAGACATGCTTCTCGTCTTCCTTTATTTTTTCAACGCCTTTAACTTCATTTTTTATAACAGCTCCCGGGTTTCTGGTCAGCAAGATGTTGCTTCCCCCTCCGAGTATCAATTCCGGCCGCTCAAAGCGCTGATCCGATAGCAGCTGCTCCAATGTTTCTGCTGAAGAAAAAGAAGCAAAAAAACCGGCCGTAGCCGGGATACCAAAAGTATTGAGTTTTTTCAGCGGATATTGCTCGTATATTTCCATCTGTCTGTTTTTTAAACGCAATCTACATCGGGCACAATAATTACGCGGCTAAACTTTTTTTGCGCTTTTAACCAGTTAAACTGACGGTGTAAGTAGGTCTTGATCTCGTCCAGCTGAGCCGCATTTTTTGGTAATTTCACCATAAATTCGATCAGATAGAGATTGCGGACACGGCCAACCAACGGCACCGACGGACCTAACAAAGCCGTTTTAAAGTACGCCTGCAATACCTGGTTTAAAACCGTCGCCGCTTCCTTTACTATTTCAGCCTTGCGGTGTTTCAAAGAGATGCGCATCAGCCTGGAGAAAGGCGGGTAATGAAAATTTTCCCGCTCCCGGATCTCCATTTCATAAAGGCCTTCGTAATCATGCCGTATAACGAAGCCAATCACCGGATGGGTGGTATTCATCGCCTGCAGCAAAACCTTTCCGCCCGCTCCCCTTCTGCCCGAACGGCCGCTTACCTGAGCCAAAAGCTGAAACGCCCGTTCATTTAGTCTGAAGTCAGGATAACTCAAAAGGCTGTCCACACTTAAGATGCCCACCAGGTTGACGCGATCAAAATCCAATCCTTTCACAACCATCTGGGTGCCAATCAGCATATCGATTTTTTGTTGTTCAAACCGGGTAATAAGTTTCTGGTGCGCGTCTTTATTCCTTACGCTGTCATAATCCATCCGCTCAACGCGACAACCGGGGAAGTGCAGGGACAAGTCGTCCTCCACCCGCTCGGTTCCAAAGCTCCGGTGGACTAATTTAGGGCTTCCGCAGGCGCTGCAAATCTCCGGCAGGGGATATTGCTGCCCGCAATAGTGGCAATGCAGCCGATGATGGAACTTATGATAAGTCAGGGAGACGTCGCAGTTTTTACAGCGGGGTATCCAGCCGCAGGCCGTACATACTACCGCAGGTGCATAGCCTCTTCTGTTTTGAAATAAAATAACCTGGTTCTTTGCGGCCAGCGAATGCCTGATCGCCTCTTCCAGTTGGGGAGACAGGTAACGGATGCTGTCCTTCTTGAAGGCGACTTGCTTCATATCCACCACTTGCATATCCGGCATGCGCACCTCTCCATATCGCTTTTGCAACCGTACCAGTCCGTACTTTCCCCGCCTGGCGTTATAATAACTTTCCAGGGAAGGCGTGGCAGAGCCGAGCAAAGCCTTGGCCCCAAATAGCCGGCAGTAATACAAAGCGGCATCCCGGGCGTGGTAGCGCGGGGCCGGGTTCTGTTGCTTATAAGAAGTGTCGTGTTCTTCGTCAAGAATAACAAACCCGAGATCTTTAAATGGCAACAGCAATGCGGAGCGCGCACCCAACACGATCTTATATTCCGCAGTACGTACTTTGTTCCAGATCTCCACCCTTTCGTTGTTGCTGAACTTGGAATGATAAATACCGATTTGTTCGCCAAAATGCTTTTGCAGGCGCCGGACGATCTGCGCCGTCAGGGCTATCTCCGGCAGAAGATACAAGACCTGTTTCCCCTGCTTTAGAAAATGGGTGATCAGCCGGATATAGATCATTGTCTTCCCGCTGGAAGTAACCCCGTGCAACAAGACGTTTTGCTTTTCTTTAAACTGCTCCAGGATTTGCTCATACCCCTGTTGCTGCTCCTCGTTTAAAGTAAAATCGGCAAGCCGGTCTTTAGGGAGGGGAGAAAAAGGAAGGCGGGGTACGCTTCTTTTCTCCAATATAAAAAAGTTTTTTGCCGCCAGGCTGTTCACTACAGAAGCCTTTATCCCGGCCTTTTGTTGAATAGCTCGTCGGGTAACGGCATCGCTTGTATTGTGCAAAAACAAAAAGGCCAACAAAGCCTGCTCCTGTTTAGGCGCATTTTTAAGCAGTTTAAAAGCTTCCTGCAGTTTCTCTTCCGGTTCCCAATCAGGGTGCAACCGCACAAACACTTCTTTTTTCGGTTTAAAAGATTTTTTTAGTTCTTCCTGAACCAAGCATATTTTTTTCTGAAGCATCTGATTGATCACGGGATAAACCGTTATTTTCCCCAAGATCTGCTGTACTTCTTCAATACTTAATTCTTTGTGAAGCTGCAGGGCTTCGGCCAACAAATATTCTTCATCCGTTAAGCCCGAAAGGTCTTCCGCCGCGTCGGGATTCAACAAAAGACGGGTATCGCTGGTCAGCTTAAGAAATGCCGGGAGAACCGCATGCATTACTTCTCCCTCTGTACACATATAATAGGCGGCCATCCACTCCCAAAACTTAAGCTGAACAGGATATAAGATAGGCTCCTCGTCCAGCAACTCCAATACCGGCTTTACCTCATAGGCCTCCGGTTTGTTACCGTGTAGTGTTTTTACCAGCGCGGCATATTTTTTGTTGCGCCCGAATTGAACGGCGACCCGGCAGCCGGGTCGCAGCTTCCCTTCCAGAGCAGGAGGAACCCCATAGGTATAGTTCATCGGCAACGCCTGAGGCAATATGACATCTACATAGCTCAATCCAAACACTTTTGCGCAATCTACAAAAAATCAATCAGCTTTGTTCCAGATCGCCCAGGAGGCTTCGGCCTGGCCGACAAGCATGTCGTACCCATTTTTAACCGCCGCCCCCCTTTGCTTTCCGAGCCTCAAAAAAAGCGTTTCCGCCGGATTGTAAACCAGGTCATACAGGAGATGTCTTTTATCCAGAAATTGATAGGGAATATCGGGGGCCTCCTTTTCTTTTGGGAAGGTGCCCACCGGAGACGCGTTGACGATAAGCCGGTGATCTTTGATGACGTCCGCTGTCAGTTCGGCGTAAACGTATCTGCCGGGGGACGGGCGCCGGCTTACAAAACAGGCGGTGATGTCCAGTTCCTTTAGTACGTAAGCAACGGCTTTAGCCGCCCCGCCGGTTCCTAATATCAATGCTTTTTCCGGCTTTTCCCCGAGCAGTGGCACCAACGTGTTTTTAAATCCTGTCACATCGGTATTATAACCCGTTTTTCGGCCGCCTCTTATGCGAATACAATTGACCGCACCTACTTCTTCAGCCGCTTCCGTAATGTGATCAAGAAAGGGTTTCACCTGTTCTTTATAGGGGACGGTAACGTTCAGGCCTTCCAGCTGCGGTACCGTTTCCAGCAACCCGGGCAAACCGGTAATGGAAGGCATCGGATAAAGCTCATATTCGCAGTCGGTAATTTTCTCCATCTGAAATTTGTGGGAAAAAAACTTTTTAGAAAAGGAATGCGACAAGGGGTAACCTATCAGGCCGAATTTTCTCACAACTAAAGATTTCAAATTAAAAAATTACTTCTCTAAGAAAAGCTGGAATGTCTCAGATCGCAATCCTACCCGCATGGTCTCCAGCGGGATCACTTCGGCAGGCGCGAGGTTACCCAGGTTAACATTACAGCCTACCAGTTGCAGAAAATAGTTTTGTTGTTCTTTCTTGGGCGCTTCCCAGATAATCTTCTCGGCCGGTATCTGCGTAAGTATTTCCTGCACCAGGCCCTGGCGCACCTCTCCTGAATCCCGGTAAATACCTACCGTACCGCTTTCCCTGGCTTCCGCAATGACATAAGTAGAACCCGCATCCAGTTCAGTCTTCATCAATTCCACCCATTTATAAGGCGGCATAATATTGGTTACGTCTTTGGAACCCACTTCGCTCAATACCGTTCCATAAGCCGCCAGTTTCTCTACATACCCACATTTTTCGGAATGCGGGATGGATATGGACCCATCGGATACTTCCATGTAATCCACCCCATATTCTTGAATAACTTTTATGTATTCATCGAACTGATCGCGAATTAGAAAAGCTTCAAATAAAGTTCCTCCAAAATAAACGGGAATCTGGTTTTCCTGGTAAACCGCTATTTTTTCTCTGAGGTTTGGGGTGACAAACGATGTCCCAAATCCCAGTTTAACAATATCTACATACGGTGCCGCAACAGAAAGAAAACTTTTTACATCGGGAATACTAAGCCCCTTGTCCATGACCATTGT
>CAYRJM010000068.1:0-15750 GCA_964424665.1 uncultured Chitinophagaceae bacterium | reverse complement strand
TGGTGCTGAAGTGCAAAAAGTTGTAGTTAAACCCTACCCAGGCGCCGGCCAGGATTTGGGGAGAATACCCGATAAACCATCCGTCGGTATTTTCATTGGTCGTACCGGTTTTACCCGCCAGGTCTCCCTTGAGCCCAAACATCCAGCGAAGGCGGTTCCCGGTGCCATGGTTCACTACCCCCTCCATCATACGCACCATGGTAGAAGCAATGGAAGGATTGATCACTTCATGCTTTTTCGGGGCAAAATTCGCCAGAATATTCCCGTTTTTATCTTCAATACGGGTAATCAGCAGCGGAGTCGTCATCAGCCCTTTGTTCGGAAAAATAGAATATCCTCTGATCATTTCATAAAGAGAGATCTCCGGGGTACCCAACGCAATAGAGGGATATGGCGGTACATCGGCTGAGATCTCAATGTGGTCTTTCAAGAAAGTGGCAAATACCTGCGGCGTCAATTGTTTGATAAGATAGGCTGCTACCAGGTTAAGAGAGTGTGCCAATCCATAAGCCAGGGTCACATACCCTCCACTGTTCCCTTCTGAATTCCGGGGAGACCAATTGTTGTATTTGGGAAAAACAATAGGCTCATTCGGGACCATCGTAGAAGGGGTAAACCCGTTCATTATGGCCAGGCAATATAAAAAAGGTTTTATCGAGGAGCCTACCTGACGGGTCGTGAAAACATGATCGTTTTTGAAGTACCTGAAGTCAGGACCGCCTACCCACGCTTTGATTGCTCCCGTCTCAGGGGACATCGCCAGGAAACCGGCCTGGACCGTCTGTTGCATGTGTTTAAGAGAATCCAGGGGCGTCATTTTCACCCGCATCGTATGGGGAATGTTGTTGGTCCGCTGATCCCAGGAAAAAGTCAGCATGCTGACC
Organism: uncultured Chitinophagaceae bacterium; assembly: GCA_964424665.1. Taxonomy (GTDB): domain Bacteria; phylum Bacteroidota; class Bacteroidia; order Chitinophagales; family Chitinophagaceae; genus FW021-bin31. The sequence goes on along the minus strand of CAYRJM010000068.1, from coordinate 14,866 downwards.
TCCTGGTTACGGAAAAAGTCCCAGATCTGTTCGTCTGTCTTTCCCGCTGCCTTCATCTCTTTATAGCGTTCACTGCTTTTGACGAACAACTCCAGGTAGTTTTCGTTCTCTTTCCATACCTTTCCCGTTTTGATGTCATATTGCTTATCAAAAGTCGTTTGCAGTTCGGACAAGTGTTTTTCCACCGCGTTTTCCGCAAAGCCCTGCATTTGCGGGTCAATAGTCGTATAAATCTGTAAGCCGTCCGTATAGAGGTTGTAATTGGAGCCATCCGCCTTTTTGTGTTTGGAACACCAGTCTTTCATGACCTCCCGGATATATGCGCGGCAGTAGGGCGCGATACCGGAATTTTGGCTGGTCTTATGATAATGCAACCGGATGGGGCGGTTGGTAGCCTGCTCTTCCTGTTGAGCGGTAATATACTTTTCATCCGCCATGTTGGCAATAACGGTGTTTCTCCGCTGTATGGCGTATTTCGGGTTGATGCGGGGGTTGTATAAAGTATTCCCTTTCAGCATCCCCACAAGCATGGCTGCCTCGTCGATATTCAATTCGGAGGGTTCTTTGCTGTAAAAAGTTAAGGCCGCATTCTTTATGCCTTTGACGTTATCGCCAAAGCCGACGGTATTCAGGTAGAGCGCCAGGATTTCTTTTTTGGTAAAATTCCGTTCCAGTTTGATGGCCAGCACCCATTCATTTAACTTTTGAAACGCCCGGATAAACGGATTGGAAGACCTCGTACCGAACAGGTTGAGGGCCAACTGCTGGGTGATGGTGCTGGAGCCTCTTTTCCGGCCGGTGAGCAGATAAAAGGGAATGGCCAGTGTACCGATAGGATCTATGCCGGAATGCTCATAAAAACGTTTGTCTTCCGTTGCGATCAGTGCGTGCACGACATAAGGAGAAATATCTTCGAACTCCGCGGCGGTGCGGTTTTGATTGACATAATAGTATTTTCCCATCAGGGAATTGTCATTGGCATATACTTCGGAAGCCAGGGAAGCGGAGGGATTCTCAAGGGTGGACATAGGCGGCATGTGTCCTATCACCCCCCAATTGATCAATAAAAGGGTCAGGAAAAAGGCACCTATTCCAACAAATACCAAAAACCAGAGAATTTTTACGGATCGTTTCATCTATCTATTTTTATGCCGGGAGGCAAAGCTATATAATTTGTCTTTGTTCTAACGGCAAGGTATGTTAAAAATTATTTGTAATGTTTGTAAAAAAAGGATAAATATCCTTCAAAGTCCTGAGAATTATTCAAAAGGATAAAATTGTCCCTGGAAATAAAGAACAACCGGTAATAGGCCGGGTTAACCTCCCGAATAATCCCCACCGGCGCCTTTTGCTTTATCTCTTTGTAATAAAGGATCGCATCAGACTCGTTTTTAAACAGCCGGAAGATAAGGAGCACCTGGTTATGGGCAAGCACATAGGAGCTTACTTCTATGGAGTCAGCCTTATGGTACTGGCGGTTGTAATCGACAAAGGACTGCAAAGTATTTTTGATCAGGTCCCCATCCACTTTTCTGAAGGAAAGAACGACAAAATATGGCACCCGCCTTTCCACCTTGTAAGGTGTCGCGGTAACTTGCGGTGCTGTTTGCACGCGGGCTGCAACGGTCGCCGAATCCCTGCCAGCCGATTTTTCTTCGTTGGCTGCCAACTGCCGGGCGGCCATAGCCTCCAGCCTGGCCTTTTGCAGGCTGTCCATCCGGGGCCGGTTAACATCACCGCTTTGAGCGGGACTTTTTAACGCGCCGGCTTTGTTTTCCCGGAGGGTTTTGTTGGTGGCGATCGCTTGGATACCCGGTACAGTGGCTCTTTTTTCCTGCAGGCTGTCAGTCGCGGCAAGCGAGCCACCTGCCGACACATCGGAGGCCGGGAGCTGCAGATGCATGAGGTGTTCCACCAGTTCTTTTTTGTGTCGCAGTTCGTCCAAGATGCGTTTGGCCTGGTCCACGATCGGCGTATCGGTTGTATTATACATGATCACGTGCCGCAGGGCCACCTCACCGGCACTGTCCGACTCGGTTTTAAGCACCGTCATGGCATGCAACAGGCTGAACCGGGCCTTGTGCTGGTTTTGCGGATCCAGATACAATGCACTGTCCCTGAATACAGACACTTTTTGATAATCCCCTGTCAGATAGCTGATGTAGGCTTTATCATACAGTTGCGTAACCGTTTTATCAAGCGCTTTTTTTTCTGCTTCTGCGGTATCCACATGGAATACGGCTGCATATTTGCTGTCCGGGAAACGGGAGAGCAGAAGCTGTTTGTAATGCGCCGCCCGGGCGAAATCCGGGATCCGGGAGTAGATAAGATAGCGCTTATAATAGCTGTCGGCCAGGTAGGGGTTCTCCGGATGAAACTTAAGCAAATCGCCGATAGCCGCCAGGGTGGCCGTATCGTCTTCCAATTGGAGAAAGAAAGTATTGATATTGTCGTGCCGGGCTTCCATTTGCTGTTGCTTGGATTTCTTCAACGCTTCCGGCGTGAGCGGCAACGGCTCCAGCAGTTGCTTCAACAGCGCATCGGACGGCGCATTTTTTTGGGCTGTATCACGGGCCGCAGCCAATACGGGTTTGTTGTCTCCCAGCGCGGGCCGGATGGGCTGGCTCGGGTTGCTCAGCCGCCAGTTGTCGGCCAGGGGGCGGTCCCCCCATTGGGCTTTAAATGCGGAAAAGCCTTTGGCCTTAGCCACATTATTGTAAAAATACCAGTTCACGCCGCCCCCTTTATCTGTTTTTTCTTCTTCTTCCTCAGATCTGCGCCCGAATAAGCCGCCGTTGCTATGGGAAGGCCCTTTCAAAATGCGGTTTCGCTTCCTGCGCTCGTGCAAACTATCCGTCACTATCTTATCCAGAAAAGCCATAAGCGAATCATGCGGCATACCGGCAAGCGACTGCAGGCTGTCCTCCCGTTCGATGACATCCAGGTTCTTTACAATAGCGGTCAAATTCTCCTTTCTCAGGTTAATTTGCGGGTCCTGTGCGGGCGCAATGGCCGTCGCACTGTCGTAGTAATTTTTAGCCAGCCGGTATTGGCGGTGGTCGTAGAAAAAATCCGCCAGCAGGGAGAACGCCTGAAAGTGGACTTTTTGCTTCTTTGGATTAAAAAGCAGGCTTTTTTGCAAATACGCGATCCCTTTTTCCGGATGGCCGGCTTGCAGGGCGAGTTTGCCCAGGCTGTAATAAATAATACTGCGATAGCGGGCGTACCGCTCTTTTTCGGCCATGTCGAGCAGCGGTTGGCTGCTGGTTGAAAAATTAGCCAGGTTTTGCAATACCCGGATGCGCGTTTGATTGAGCCGGGTATAAAATTGCATCAGCGGCGAGGGCTTGTAGGCCGTCACGCGGGCATATCCCGCGATGGCTTTATCCCAGCGCTTTTCCTTTTCGTATAGCTGGCTGAGAATAAACTGCCAGCGCGCCTGCAGGGCTTTATCCTCTGCTCCGTTGATAGCCAGACGCAGGGGCGTCAAGGCGGAGTCTACCTGTCCCCTGCCCAGATGGTATTGCGCTTCTACCGCATACAAGGGTGCCTGCAGCCGATGGGGTAGCGCCGGATCATTTTTCAATATATTGATGAGGGCGGTCGCTTTGTCATAAAGCCCCGAATCCAGGTTGGCGCGGATCAGCCAGATAAAAGCGTCATTGCGGGCGGGGGGATGGGCCTTTGATTTTTTTTCGGGTGTCACGATCGAAATATTTTTTTCCGACTGAAACGATCTGCTGCCTACGGTCACCGGCCGGCCCATTTCATCGTGTTCGCCGAGGTTTTTGATCATGTATTCAAATGCGGCGATGGCCTCCTTTTCATTTTGCTGGTAGTAATTGGCTTTACCAACCAACAGATACAGGTCGTCTATCCATTTTCCTCGCGGATCATGCACTTCGATGCCGATGCCGGCATTGATGACCACCGAGTCCAGGCTGCTCTTCAGCGACTGGAAATCGGTGGGGGCGTAAGGATAAAAAGTCAGCAGGCTGTCGTAATTATCTTCATGCATGGCCGCCGCCTGTGATAAAGTTTTTTGCAGCGTTTGCCTGGCGTTGTAATAATAATTGAAACGGGTCACCAGGTTTTGGAACCAGCGCCGGTTGAAGGTAAATTTCTTTTCAGCGAGGGCTTTGGCAGGGATTTCTTTGCCCATCCAGGAAGAATCTGCTTCCCGGATTACAATTTTCTGTGCATATACTGCGTTGGATAGACCTGAGAAGGTCAACAACAGGAGGAAGATGTATTTTTTTTGAAATAAACCCATGAAATTATCATGTAAAATTACGTACTTTTAGTACGACTATTGAAAATATTTCCTTTCTACCCGATAAATCTTTATATTTGTAAATGGCCTTTTCCGAGCAATTTGCAAACTTATTTCTTAATTTTAAAAAAGTGATGACTCATGTTTACAAGAAAAGAGGATGAAATGCCCCAAACCAAAAGCTACAGTGCTCCCCCCACCCCTTCTCACGGGAGCAGCGCGGGTTCCGTACGCTCAACGGCCACTGCCTCCAGTGGCGCCAACGTTATTTCTAAAGGAACGCATATACAGGGAGATGTATTTTGTGAAGGCGACCTGAAAATAGATGGAGAGGTTAACGGGAAAATATATTCCAAGTCTAAGGTAATGGTGGGAAAAGGCGGCTTCGTGGATGGCAACATCGAGTGTGTGCAGGCGGAGATCTATGGCCGGGTACAGGGCGCGCTGACCGTTCAGGACCACTTGTTTTTGCGCTCCGAAGCTAAAATGGATGGCGACGTACTCACCTCGCATCTGGAAATGGAGCCGACCGTAAAGTTCAATGGGAAATGCACCATGCAGGATAAAGTGATCCTTTCGGAGCCTTCTCACCGCAGTGGTGGGGCAAGTAAGCCCGCTGCGGCGCCGCAACAACCGGCCGCCAACGCGGCAAAACCAACCGGCAACACCGCCACCAGCCATCCAGATACAAAGAAAAATGGAGAAAAGGACAAGCTCTCAACCGGAATCTTCCAAAAGTAATTCATCGGCCAGGTGGCTTCGCTACGCAGGGCTCGGTTCTGAAATGATGATCCTGCTCGGCGGGGCCGCCTTTCTGGGCTATAAGGCTGATCAATGGTTAAAAGGAAATTTTCCTCTTTTTCTCATTATTTTTCCATTAATTGCATTAGCTATAATTTTGTGGCGATTAATTAAAGTAACGGGGAAAAAAGATGGATAAGTTTTATATTATTTTAATTGCCGTTTTCTGCGGGATTAATGGGCTGGGCATTGCCTATTCTCATCTGCTGGAAGTATGGGGCATAGAAAATGTGGCGGGAATGATCGGCAATATTATTCTGGCAACCATAACGGCCCTTTCCTATTATTTCGGCATTAGAGGGATCAAAGCCAACAGCCACCACGCCTTTGTGCGGCAGGTTTTCCTCGCCACCTTCGTAAAATTATTCATCAGCGCCATCGGCATCCTGATATACGCTTATTTCTTCCGCGAGTCCCTGAGCATCGGCACGCTGATTCTCTTTTTCTTACTCTACATCCTGTATACGGTAATAGAAACGTTGAGCCTGATGAAGGCTGCTAAAACCTCTTCGAGTTGAGTCGGAAAATAGAAACACTTCCTTTTGAGACGCTGAAGGACTATCTGCCTGAAAGCACCTTCCCATTGGTTATGTCCTATATTTCGCGTTACAAGGTGAGCCTGACGATTACCCGGGCGCGCCGCAGCATCCTGGGTGATTACCGCAGGCCCTATAATGGCAAAGGCCACCGGATCACGGTAAACGGCGACCTGAACCCCTATGCTTTTCTTCTTACGCTCTTGCATGAACTGGCCCATTTGCTGGCTTTTGAAAATTACGGCCACCACATCGCGCCGCATGGTAAGGAATGGAAACAGTCTTTCCGGCATATCCTGGAGAAATTGAACGCACCTGAGATCTTTCCCAACGACGTGGCGGGTGCCATACAAAAATACATGCGCAATCCTGCGGCCCGCTCCTGCTCAGACGACCAACTGGTGCGGACGTTAAGAAAATACGACATCCCGCGGGATGGCATATGCCTGGTAGAAGAACTGGAAGAAGGGGCGCAGTTTCTTGTGCCGGGAGGAGAACGTTTTAAACGCGGACGTAAACTCAGGAAAAGATATGAATGCAAAAGCTTAAAAACAGGGCATCTCTACCTGTTCAGTCCCCTGTATGAAGTAAAAAAAATACAGGGCTAAGGGAATTAATCCCGCCAGGCAGTCACTACTTTCGTATCTTTGCAACCGTATCAACCGGACAACAAAAAACAATGCATTGGTATGTAATCTACACGCAGGCCCGGGCCGAAAAGAAAACCGCCAACCGGCTGGAGGATGCCGGCTTTGAGGTCTACTGTCCCCTACAGGAAGAAGTGCGGCAGTGGAGCGACAGGAGAAAAAAAATAAAAGTGCCCGTTTTTCGGTCTTATGTATTTATCCGGCTTGAAGATTACGCAAAAGAACGTGTAGCGGTATTGCAAACACCCGGCGTGAGCCGCTTTTTGTGGTGGTTGGGCAAGCCTGCCATCGTCCGGGATGTTGAGATCAATGACCTGAAAGATTTCCTCGAAGAATACCGGGATAAAGAAATCGAGGTCGCTTACCTGAAAGGCGAAAAAGTAGAAATAAAACAAGGGCCCTTTAAAGCGCACAAAGGCACCATCATCGATCTGGACCGGCGCAAGGCGGTATTGCACATCGAGTCTTTGGGACTGACCCTCAAGGCCCAATTGCCGCTGGCCATGCTGAAGAAATTATCCTGCTAGCGCGCAAATTGTTCCAGTACTAATTTGAGCCCCTTCCCCGCTAAATCGTTTTCCTGAAGAGAAGAGAACGACGAAAGAATAGATTTATTGTTGATAATTGCTTACATTGCGAGATATTACCCCTTGTCTTTGCAGTTAGTGTCCCTTAATTCCTTTTTACTATGACCAGAAAAAAAATACTTATTTCTGTTGCTTTACTTGTTGTTGTTTGTGTGGGCGCCTATTTTTTATTTTTTAGTAAAGAAGCCAAAAGCTCCGCCATTTTCACAACCGTCAAAAAGGCCGATTTCAAAATACAGGTAACGACTACGGGGGAACTGCGCTCCAGTGTACAGACCAAGATTACCGCGCCTCCCGGTTTGCGCCAGATCGGCGTCTATCAGATAAAAATCTCCCGGCTCGTCCCGGAAGGAACCATCGTAAAAAAGGGAGATTTCGTCGCTGCTTTGGATAATGCGGACGTCCTGACGCAGATGAATGACCAGAAACTGCAGCTCAATAAACTAGAAGCCCAGTATAAGCAGACCAAGTTAGACACCATGCTGAAGCTCCGTGCCGCGCGCAATGAGTTGATCAACCTCCAATTTCAACTGAAACAAAAGAAGCTGGAAAAAGAGCGGTCGAAATATGAAGCTCCCGCCGTCATACGGCAGGTAGAGCTGGATTACGAAGAAACCATGCGCACGCTGAACCAGAAAAAAGACAATTATAAAGCCTTGCGGAAACAGGCGGAAACGAAAATGCAAATTGTCGGATCCGACCTTCAGCGCATGAAAAACCGGATGAAAGAGGTCGTCGACATTTTAAATAACATGAGCATTACCGCGCCCAAGGGAGGCATGGTCATCTATGCGAAAGACTACCGCGGGGTCAAGACCTCGGTAGGGTCGGTTATACAGATATGGGGCGGCGGTACGGTAGCTACCCTTCCGGACCTTAACCAGATGGAGGTGATCACCTATATCAATGAAGTGGATATCCGGAAGGTAGATGTAGGGCAAAAGGTAAAGATCGGCTTAGATGCCATGCCTGACAAAAGCCTGGCCGGTGTCGTAGAGAGCGTATCGAGTATCGGTCAGCAAAAACCCAACAGCGACGCAAAGGTATTTGAAGTAATCATCAAAGTACTGACAAAGGACTCTACCCTGCGCCCCGCCATGACCGCGAGTTGTGAAATACTCTCCAAAGAATATAAAAACGGCCTGCAGATCCCCTTAGAGGCCATTCACAACACCAATGACCTGAGTTATGTTTTCACCCGGGAGAATGGCCATGCCGTCAAGCAGGAAATAAACGTGCTGGCCGTCAACCAGACCGACGCCCTTGTCACCAACGGGCTGGAGCCGGGCGAAGAAGTGTATCTTTCTTTGCCTGCCGATACAAGCGGGCTCCACTTCATTGCTTTGAACCCGGACGACAACAAGGTCCCCAAGCAATTGACCACGACGGCGGACACCACCCACCTGGGCAAGACCGGAAAAGAAGCCGAAGCCACCGATAAAAGGAAGAAAGATACCCTTGCAGAACAGACCGTTTCAGCCGCCTTATAAGCAGACCATCATGAATTATAATCGCTTTTTAATTAATTTCAAGGTAGGACTGGAAGCCTTGATGGCTAACCGTTTCAGGGCGGTGTTGACTTCCTTGGGAATCATCTTTGGCGTAGCCTCGGTGATCGCTATGCTGGCCATCGGCAATGGCGCCGAAAAGCAGATTCTTGAACAGATGAAAGAAGTAGGGATTAACAACATTATCATTAAACCCCAGCAGCTTTCCGCAGCGAAAGCAGCGAAAAATAATGCGGAGAATTCAGATGACGACGAGGAAGGAGAAGAAAGTAACGCCTCGGCCCAGGGTGGGGGCCCTACAAAAAGAAATACTTCTCCCGGCCTCTCGCTGGCCGATGCGACCAATATAGTGGCAGCCATCCCTTCAGTCAATTATGTCAGTCCCGAAGTGGAGATAGAAACCAAGTTTATGCACAACGGGCTTTACCGAAACGGCCGCTTGGTGGGGGTCAACAATAATTTTTTTGAGATAGCCGGCGCCCATACGGCAAAAGGTTATTTTTTCAGCGACTACCAGCTGGCGCATGCGGCCTCCGTTTGTATTATCGGAAAAAACATCAGCACCAAGCTGTTCCCTACCCAAAACCCCCATGGCCGTTACATCAAATGCGGAAGCAACTGGTTAAAGATCGTTGGCGTATTGGAAAGCAAAAGCATCAATGAAAAAGACATCGAAAAACTTTCTATCCGGGATATTAATGATGATATATTCATACCGGTCAACACCATGCTGTTGCGATACAAGAATCGTTCGATGATCACCGAAGGCGACATACAAATGGCGGCAAGAAGGGGCGGCGGCGGGCCCGTCAGCAACTACAATCAGCTAGACCGTATGGTCATTAACGTTAAGAGCTCGAAGCTCATGATCCCCACGACCAAAGTAATCTCAGATATGCTGCTGCGCAGGCATCACGGGATCAGGGACTTTGAAATTGTTGTTCCGGCCATACTTTTAAAACAGGAACAAAGGACCAAAAACCTGTTTAATATCGTGCTGGCTGTAATCGCTTCTATTTCTTTATTAGTAGGCGGAATCGGCATTATGAATATTATGCTGGCTTCGGTACTGGAACGCAGAAAAGAGATCGGGTTACGCATGGCGATCGGCGCCACTAAGAGAGACGTAGTCACACAGTTCGTCAGCGAAGCCATCTGCATCAGCATAACCGGCGGGCTGATCGGCATATTGCTGGGGGTGACATTAAGTTATGCCATTCAGCAGACCACAGATATCCTAACGATCATTTCCACCATGTCCGTGTTCATCTCCTTTAGCATTTCCATAGCCATCGGGCTGATCTTCGGCATATTACCGGCTAAACGAGCTTCTGAACACAATCCGGTGGAGGCGCTAAGGACGGATTAAAACCCTCAATATAACTTTAAACTTATTTAACGAAAATTAAAATGAAGCCAGGTAACTTACTTTTTATAGTCGTTTTTATTTTTACAGGTAAAATATCCTTCGCACAAGATACCCTGAAAATAAACTTACAAGAGGCCTTAAACATTGCCAGAAGTAAAAGCGAGCTGTCAAAAAGCATTACCGCGGACTATAAAAGCACCATCTGGGATTATAAGTCGATCAAAGCCTCCTTGCTGCCGCAAATCAGCCTGGGGGGTACCCTGCCCGACTATTTTAGCCGGATCAGTCCGATCACCCAACCCGACGGTACGGTGAAATTATTTACCCAAAGCCAGCTCAACACCAGCCTCCGGCTCAGCCTGGAACAAAGCATTATGTGGACGGGCGGTACTGTTTTTCTGTCTTCCGCCCTGTCGCAGTATAATGTAATCAACGACGATTATCATTACTGGCAGACGTCGCCGCTCCGAATAGGGTTTATTCAGCCCCTGACTTTGTTTAACGCCGTAAAATGGAATTATGAGCAATCACGGCTGCGGGCGGAACAGGCACCCAAACAAAAAATAGAAGACTTTGAGAACCTCAATGTACAGGTGACGCAAGCTTATTTTAATTTATATGTAGGCGAGATGCAACTTAGGAACGCCAGAAAGAACGTGGTGACCAATGATACATTGTATACCATATCACAAGGCCGGTTCCGGATGGGGAAAATTGCGGAAAACGAATTGCTGCAGATAGAACTGCAATTGATGAACGCGAAAAACAGTGTCGCGCAAAATGAGTTGAGGGTGACCACCGCTACCAAAAGGTTAAGAAACCTGCTGGGCATTAAAGAAAAGATCGGGTTCGACCTGGTGCCGGTCACTACGGCGCCCATATTCCCGGTAGATGTGAACAAAGCCATCGCCGAAGCGAAGCAGAACAGAAGTGATATTATAGGGTTTAAAATAACAGAAAACCAGGCGGAAATGCAGCTTAAGAGGGCGCAGTCTTCGAAATTCGCTACCGGAACGGTTTCCGCAAGCTTCGGGTTAAACCAAAGCGCCGATGACTTTAAAAGCGCGTACATGAACCCGCTTAATTCCCAGAGTGTGACTGTCGATGTTTCCCTTCCGATAGTAGGGTGGGGAAAATATAAAAGCGCTGTCAACAGCAGCCGGTATCACCTGCAAAGTGTGCGGGAGCAATTGGCGTACCAGAAACATAATTTTGAAATCGCCGTAGAAACCGCTGTCAACGAATTTAAACAGCTGCAGGCGCAGCTACTGATCTCCGCCAAATCAGATACGATAGCGGAAAAAAGATACCAGGTAGCTAAAAACCGGTATTTACTGGGCAAGATCAGCATTACCGACCTGGGGCTCGCCCAGGAAGCTAAAGATGAAGCCCTTGTCAACTACGTCAGAACACTCCAGCAATACTGGGTAGCGTATTACCAGCTGCGCAGTGTCACCCTGTATGATTTCGCTAAAAACGAGGAGATCCGGTATTAATTTCCGGACAACCGACCGGGCAACCGGATTGGTACATTAGCGTATCGGCTGCGGAGCGGTTGTCGGTCCGTAAACCTTCAGCCTGCCGTCGGGCAAAATGGCCATGCGGTCGATGAACACCATACGCTTATGCCCGGTCGCTTTTGTTCGGGCGTGGTAGACGCAGAACATTTCCTTGCCGTCGGGAGAATAAGTGATGCTGTTGTGACCGGTCCCACTTACGGTGCCCCCTTTAGCGGTATTTTTTTGTAAAACCGGATTGCCGGCGGCTTTTGTAAAGGGACCTAAGGGATGCTGGCCGGTCGCATAGCCCACCGCGTAATATTGCCCGCCAAAAAAGTTAGCCGAATACATGATGTAATAGGTATCGCCATGTTTAAATGTAAAAGAGCCTTCCGTCCAGCGGCGGTTCACTTCATGGGCGGTCACCGAACGGCTTTCCCAGGCATTTTGCTGGTCATCCATTTTCACCGGCGGCCGGAGCAACAACACGGGTTTTCCCTCGACACGCTTAAAGTCCGGGCTAAGTTCCACGCCGTATACCCAGCTTTCTTCTATCTCTTCATACCAGCCTTTCTTTCTCGCCCATGTTGCGATTTCGCTTTCTACCGGATGCTTATAGCAGCAACGCGAATAATAAAGATAGCATTTTCCATTGTCGTCAAAGTACACGTTGGCGTCAATAATAGGATAACCCGGGTCAAAGACCGGGCGGTTCATCAAATCTTTAAAAGGCCCTGCGGGACTATCGGAAACCGCCACGCCAATGCGAAAGTTTTCTTTCTCATTGGTTGGGTTATGCCGCCATTGCGCACTGTAGAAAAGATAGTATTTACCACCATGTTCATACACCTCAGGCGCCCAGAAAGCACCAATACACCAGGAGCTGTCGGTGTTGCCATAATAAACCTGGCCTTCATACTTCCATTCAACTAAGTCTTTAGAAGAGTACGCGGCAAACCCGTCTTTAGCGCCGCCCCCTGTTCCATATAAGTAATATTTGCCGTCGGCGGCATGGAGTATAAAAGGATCCCCCATAGAAACAGGCAATGGGTTGGTGTAGGTAACCGTACTGTCTTTCGCTGCCGCATCGCCCTGGGCGCCGGCGTTAAACGCGTACAGCAAAAACAACAACATCAGGCTCAATTTATTCATAAAAACTTCTTTTATCATTGGGTGGAAAACTTTTTCAACCGGTTCATTCTACTACGGGGAAAGCTACGATGCGCACCTTGGTGCATCCATAAGGGACGAGCTTTATCTTTTCTTCTTTTTCCGCTACCGCTCCCCTGAACAGCCCGGTGCGGTCCGTAACCGGTGATGGCGCCACACCGTTCATGATTCCCCAGCCGGGAATCTTCTTAGCGGAGGCGGTGATCTCTATCGGCGCGTGTTCCAGGTTCCATATAAAACGGTCATCTACCGGCTTGACGTGCTTCAGTTGCACTTGCTGTCTGGGGTCCTCCACAACTTTTTTCAACAAACCATAATTCCAGTCCGCCTTGGGGTATACACTGAAATAATCCCCTTCCTTTTCATCCTGTCCTTTTTCCCAGCGCTCCTCCAGCTTTAAGGCATAGACCAGCGGCCCGTTTTCTATGGCCCGCGCGTTGCGTCCGCACTGCGCCGTTGTTACTTCCATGGGCAGCTTGAGCGTTACCTTATCCCCGTCCTTCCAGCTTTTGTCAATTTTTATGATTTTTCCACCGGCGGGTTGGGGCTGCGCCTGGCCATTGATGGTCAGGCTGGCGTTTTTACACCATCCGGGAATACGTAGGTGCAAAGGGAATGCAACGGGCTTTTTAGTTGAAATGGTAAAATCAATGGTATCGCCAAAGGGATAGGCCGTGTCCGTTTTAATCGTCACTTCAGCCTGGTCCCTTCCCGCCGTCGTCTTTAATGCACTGGGCGCGTACGCCAACGCCGCCAGTCCCTTGTCCGGCGTGGCATACCAGAGATGAGCGGCAAACTTGGTCCAGCCCTGGTGCATATTGGCCAAACAACAGGTGTAGCCGCTGCGCATGCCAAAAACATTGTTCATCTCCCGCCTGAAGGGCAAGGAAAAGTCGAACACCCCTTTACAGACATGCACCTGGTTGGCGATCTGAAAATATTGCTTGTTGTTGTAGTCGTCTGTCGTCTGTGGCGGCAGCGCGTTGAAGGCGATTTTTTCCAGCGCGTCGGCATACCGGGCATCGCCGGTGATGGCGATAGCCTGCTCCAGCGAAAACATGGTTTCTACGATAGCGCAGAGTTCCACGCCCTGTACGGGGTCGTTGGCATGCAGGTCTTCATCGGCGGAGAACATGCCGTGCGGCAACCCGTGCAGGGTTAACAGATCATGCAATACGGTTTTAAAGATGTCCTCGTACCGGCTGTCTCCCGTACGCTGGTAGTTGATGACCGGGGCTTTTACCGCCATGCCGACATTCACCCCGTGACGATGCATCCAGTCGTCATAATTCTGGTAGGCGGCCGCCTGGATCACCCAGTCACGCCCTTCAAACCATTTATTCCACGGAAGGGTCTGTGATTCCAGGCGTTCAGCCAGTTCCAGCAGGTATTGCTCTTTGGTGTGGTTATACAACCATTGCACAGCCATGATATTTTCAAAGCCGCGTGCTTCGGCCCAGGCGGTCCATTTATTCAGCGGGCATTTCTTCAGCGTGGCCAACTGGTACTTAAAATAGCGCTGCATGAAAGGAATAACCCTTTCGTCTTTTGTCGCGGTATAGTATTGCTGCAATACCTTTAGCATCACCATCTTGGGCCACCAGTCCTCTCCCTCCTCACAATTATCTACCGTGATAGCGACGTTTTTTTCTCTTTCGGCTTTGGTAATCGGACCAAAGTACCCCGAGGGTCTTTGGTGATCCAACACCCAGTTGATATACTTTAAGACTTTTTGCTTGAGTTTTTCATCATCCAGCAGCCACGCCAGCGGCACAGCCCCATCAAGCCAGTAAGGCGTTTCTTCCCAGCCGTCGCCTTTACCCCCCAGCCATCCGTTGTCATCCCGGACTTTTCCGTACACTTCATCCAGGTGACCGGTCGTACCATCGCGCATGATCTGCAGCTGATGCAACAACCAGCTTTTGGGTTGAATACTGCCCGGAGACAGCGCAATATATTGTGGCGCAACGTACGCGCTTTTATCGGGTTCGTGGCGTCTGGCTGGTCCCGCTTTACCCGCGGCCACGCCATTCCAGGGAGACAATACCGGGCTGAGGCCGGCTAACGTCGCTCCGGTTCCGATCTTTTGCAAAAACTTTCTTCTGTTTGTCGACATAAGCAAAACAAATTAGACGTTCCTATCTATCAGCGGTTCCCTTACAACGATTATCTTCATAATCTTTAGCATGGGGAAAATAATGAGGTAAAAAAAAGATCATTCAGCGGAGTCGGTTGTCCGGACGTTATCATGAACAACGCCTTCCCTGACCGATTCCTGTGGATCACGCGGAGCTGTCATTAAAATTATCAACTGTCGATCATGTTCCTTCAGAGTAACAGCCTGCCGCGCCGGCCGAGTCCTTCCCGAGCCCCCTTTTCCCTGCATTCAATCCCTCCGGCGAATATAGCCATTTATTCGCTGCTTATTTATTCCACTTTTCGTCCAGGGCTTTGATAAAGAAGGCGCCCACCACAC
>CAYRJM010000067.1:0-15939 GCA_964424665.1 uncultured Chitinophagaceae bacterium | reverse complement strand
AAATATTCGTGCAAAAGTAGTAAGAATGTGTATTTTTGAAAAAAAAGAATAAAATAAGTAGTTTATGAAAGGGTTCTTAAAGGCGTTTTTTGGTTCTTTATTGGCGTTGGTAGTGTTTTGTGTTTTGTTGTTTTTCTTTTTTGCCGGCATGATCGGCAGCTTGGTAAAAACAGAAGAGCGGGTGAAGATTCACAATAACTCCGTTTTGGTGATGGAACTCAATACGCCCATCCGCGAGCAGCCTTACATGAATCCGTTCAATGCCCTGCTCAGGGATGGTAAATTCAAGATACAGGGTTTACATGAGCTGGTGAGAGGCATAGAAAGAGCCCAAACTGATCCTTCGATCCGGGGTATTTATTTAAAATTAAACGGTGCTCCCAATGGCTACGCGACCAATGAAGCACTGCGTCGCGCATTGTTAAAATTTAAGCAATCTGGAAAATTTATTGTTGCATACGGCGATGTTATCAGCCAGAAAGACTATTACCTGGCTTCCGTAGCCGACAAAGTATATTTAAATCCGGAGGGGATACTGGACTTCAGTGGGTTTTCCATGAAGATGATCTTCTTTAAAAATGCGATGGACAAACTGGATATTGAAGCGCAAATATTTTACGACGGGAAATATAAAAGTGCTACGGAACCCTTTAGAACGACGGAGATGACCGCCGCCAATAAAACGCAAACCCGTGCTTACTTGAATAGTCTTTATGATCATTTCCTTAACGGGATAAGCGAGCAGCGGCACATCGATACGGCTGTCTTATTCGAGTATGCCAATAAGGGACTTGTTCAATCAGCAAACGACGCCAAGGAATATGGCCTGGTAGACGGCTTGAAATACAAAGACGAGGTGATAAAATTACTCCATCAAAAAATGGGGGTACCGGCCGGTAATGATTTGGATTTTGTTTCGCTGCCGGATTACAGCGTTGCGAAACGGGCCCTTCAGTTCAATGCTAACAGCAAAATTGCCGTATTATACGCACAGGGAAACATCATCAATGAAAGCATCGAAGGTGCGACACCGAATATTGCCGCGGAAAAGTATGTCAAGCTATTTGAAAGAATCCGGGAAGACAGCAGTATAAAGGGGGTGGTGTTCCGGATTAATTCCCCGGGAGGCAGTGCGCTGGCCTCTGACAAAATATGGCGTGCGGTTATGCTTACCAAGCAGATCAAGCCTGTTGTCGTATCTATGGGCGACTATGCCGCCTCGGGGGGGTATTATATTGCCTGTGCAGCGGACAGCATTTTTACCGAAGCCAATACGCTGACGGGTTCAATTGGTGTTTTTGGTATTATTCCTAACCTGCAGCGTTTTTTCAAAAATAAGCTGGGGATTACCTTTGATGGTGTAAAAACAGCCCGGTACGCGGATATGGGAAGCCCGGTGCGTCCGCTAACAGCAGGCGAAAGAGCCATGATTCAAAACAGCGTCGATGAAGTTTACCGGACGTTTAAAGAACGCGTAAGTAAAGGAAGGGAACTTGCAGAAACAGTAGTTGATTCCATTGCGCAGGGGCGTGTATGGAGCGGAGCGGCAGCGGTAAAGATCGGCCTGGCCGACACCGTTGGCGGGATGCCGGCCGCAATAAGCTGTGCGGCGAGAATGGCTGGTTTATCCGACTATAGCCTGGAGGAGTATCCCAAACCAGAGTTGCCTTACAAACAGGCCTTGCAGACACTCACCGGGCAGGTCAGAGCAACGGTGGTCCAACAGGAATTAGGAAAGTATTTTCCGGTATTTCAACAGCTCAAAGAAGTTACTCGCGCTAAGGGAGAAGTAATGGCGAGATTGCCATTTGTCTTTTATTCTTACTGATATATAGGCTGCTTTTGCTTTGGGAAATAAGCTACTTTGGCGTAGGTTTGCATGATTCTGAAAACTTCGTGGATATGTCCCAGCAATACAGCCAGGTAAAGGCTTTGTTTGCACTTACAAGAGCCAGTTTTACGGCTATGTTAAGAAGCCCGTCGGCGGTCGCTTTTACGATTGGCTTTCCCTTGATATTCGTCCTTGCATTCGCATTTATCGGGGGGCGTCCACAGCGCTTGAAAATTGCCGTATCCGCTGCTTCCGACACCACCAACCCGGTCTATAAGGCGCTTCAGCAATCTGAAACCATAAAACTGATCCGGGGAGAAAGTGAAAAGCAGATGAAAGAGGAACTGGAAAAAGGCCGTATTGCTACTATTCTAACCATTACAGATGCAGCCGACAGCATGGCAACGGAACTGCCGCATTACCGGCTGAAATTATACACTTCTGGTGCAGGGGCAGATAAGCTGGATTTATTAAAATCCGTTTTACATAACATTATTTACCGCATTGACAACCAACTACTGCCGGAAAGACCAAGCGTTGCCAGTATAGAAACCATTCACAGTCCGGGAAGGATATATCGGGAGATTGATTTTATCCTGCCGGGGATGCTGGGGTTTTCTTTATTGAGCACGGGGGTTTTTGGGACCGCTTTTTTATTTTTTAGCCTGCGGCAGACGCTGGTGTTGAAGCGCTTTTTTGCTACGCCCGTAAAAAAATTCAATATCTTGTTAGGGGAGGCGCTGGCTCGGTTAATTTTTCAATTACTGGGTGCCATTTTTTTGATTGTTATCGGCTATTATTTTTTCCGGTTTACCTTGATTCATGGTTTTGAAACTGTTGTGGAGCTGTTGTTGCTATCGGCGTTCGGGCTTATTATATTTATGGGATTTGGCTTTATTATCAGTAGTATTGCCAAAAACGAAAGTACCATTCCGGCGGTATCGAATATTATTGTCCTGCCACAGTTTTTACTCGCAGGTACTTTTTTCCCTATTAGTGCATTCCCGGATTGGCTGCAACCTATTTGCCGCTTGCTCCCCCTTACGTATCTCAACGATGCATTGAGAAGGGTTTCCTTTGAAGGCGCGCATCTCTGGCAGTTGCCCACCGAGTTGCTTGTGTTGACTGCCTGGGGAGTTGTTATCTATGTTGCCGCGACCAGAGTATTTCGTTGGGAATAATTTTAGTACAAAAGAAAGACAAAACGATTATGAAAAGAAAATGGCGGCTCCTCTTTTTTATTTTTTGCAGCCTGATTTTATTACTGGTGTTTGCCACTGTATTGCTTCCTTCCAGAGGGCAGGTCGTACGAGCGGCTACTATATATGCGCCGGATAGCATCGTCTGGCAACAGCTTACTACCCTGAAGTCTTATCCCCAATGGTTTCCCTGGATTCCGGCTGCTGCTGGAAGCGGGATAATTTATTATGGAGATGATCAGGGACGTTTAAGTGGGTTTGCTTTTAAAGGGAAAGGAAAAGGCGCGGATTTTGGCCGCTACGCCTTAGGGGTGGCTGAAGGGGATAGTCTCCTTCATTTTGATCTTCGTTATAGTGATATTCCGGAATTTCATGGAGCTTATCTTTTGAAGGGAGCGGACGGGAGGACCGTTGTTGTCTGGAAGTTAAACCTGGACGCGGGCTGGAAACCCTGGTGGCGGTTTTATGCGGCATTGATGAACAAGATGACCCAGCCGGTATTGGATTCGGGGCTGGCATCACTGAAGCGTGTTTGTGAACAGGCTGCCAGAGAAAAAAGATAGAATGAAGGAATACATCAGTAGCCCGCCGCGCTATCATCACCGCGGCTGTCGGCGACAGCGGTGACGGTATCTCCTGTGATTTTGATTACTTCAGTGCGACCTATGGGGCCTCTCAGTTTAAAGTGATAGCCCATCTTATGCAGGGTGTTTTGTACGGAGTCAGGAAATCCGTTTTCAATGTAAACTAGATCGGGTTTCCACTGATGATGAAATTTGGGGGCATTGATGGCCTCACTGACCGGAAGGTTAAAGTCAAGAATGTCTACGATGGTCTGAAATACAGAGGTAATAATGGTGGCGCCGCCGGGAGTGCCCAGTACCAGGAAAGGTTTTTGGTCTTTTAAAACGATAGTGGGCGTCATTGAACTAAGCATACGTTTGCCGGGAGCAATAGCATTTGCTTCGGCGCCTACCAGTCCAAACATATTCGGGACCCCGGGTTTTGCGCTGAAATCATCCATCTCATCATTAAGAAAGAATCCTGCATGGCCGACGACCACTTTGCTGCCATATAGATTATTGAGGGTGTAGGTGGTGGATACGGCATTTCCCCGGCGGTCTACCACCGATAAATGGGTGGTTTCCTCACTTTCAGCAAAAGTCCCTGCAGGAATATTTTCACTTTTATTCGCCTTGCCAAAGCTGAAGTCTTGCATGCGTTTTTTTAAGTAGGAGGGAGCAACCAGCTTGTTCACAGGTACTTTTATAAAGTCCGGATCTCCCAGGTACTTGGCCCGGTCGGCATACGCCCGTCTTTCAATTTCTACCATAAGTTGTACGGATCTGGCGGACTCGAATCCATATCTGGCGACAGGATATAGACTAAGCATACCCAGCATTTGTTGAAGCAGAATGCCTCCACTTGAGGGCAGCGGCATGGAAACAACCTGGTAACCGTTATAATCGAAGGTCCGGGGTGTTCTTTCCACCGCTGTATAGTTCTTCAAGTCCAGGAGGGATATTATTCCTCCGCTTCTTTGCATTTCAGCGATTATTTTATCTGCCGTTTCTCCTTCATAAAATCCCGCCTTACCGTGGTCGCGAATCAGTTCAAGGGTGTGGGCAAGGTCTTTTTGAATCAGGGTGTCTCCTGCAGCCCATCCGCCCTCTTTCACGAATACCGGTTTGACGGTATTGTATTTGATGAACGCGTCTTGCGCACGGTTAAACGCATCGGCTGTCCGTTGGGTTATAGCAAACCCATTTTCGGCCAGGTCAATCGCAGGCTGGATGAGTTTGTTCATAGGCAACTTGCCGTATTCCTTATGGGCCAGAAAAAGGCCCGCGACTGTTCCCGGGACACCAACCGCCAGGGCTCCATTGCGGCTGAGTTCAGCGTCCGCATTTCCTTTTTCATCCAGGTACATGTTTCTCGTCGCTTTGCCGGGGGCCGTTTCCCGAAAGTCTATAGCTGCGTTTTCCCCTTCCTCGGTATGGATGATCATAAATCCGCCGCCGCCGATATTGCCGGCAACAGGATAAACGACTGCCAGGGCGAACTGCATAGCGATAGCCGCGTCGATGGCGTTGCCGCCTCTTTTTAAGATTTTTATTCCCGCCTGACTTGCCAGCGGATGTGCAGATACCACCGCAGCATGGGAGACCTTGATTTTTTTCTCCGGCGCATAGTCATAAGCGTTTATTGTCGAAGCGTTTTCCGGTGTGTGGCAGGAAAAGCTCGCTAAGAGGATCAGAAGCGAAATTGGATACTTGAACATCTGTCTGTTTTGGTTATTCCTTTTGTAACGCAGACGCGGCCGCTTCATCAACGAACCAATGCACATTGTCATTGGATGCATTGATGAGTTGGGAAGGGTAGTCGTCGGGCCGATAATCACCTTGTAATACTTCCTTAAGGGTATTTGCTTTTTGTGTTCCGGCTGCTAAAAAAATAATAGCCTTAGCTTTTTTAACAGGGGTTTGTGTCAGGGTGATGCGATACATATCCTGAGCGGGTACAAAAGGAGCGGCTACCCACTTTTCCGTTTCATGTACTACTGCTGTTCCCGGGAAAAGAGAGAGGGTGTGCCCGTCATCGCCCATACCGAGCAAGACCAGATCAAAGGTTGTCGGTTTCCCATCGTAATGCGCTTGCAACGTTTTTTCATATAACCGGGCAGCGGCTTCCGGCGCAAGCGAAGTATTCATAAGGTAGACATTGTCTTTTAACACCGGTACGTGATCGAGTAAAATATCGTGCGCCATCCTCCCATTATGGCGTTCATCGTCAAAGGGCACATAGCGTTCATCACCAATAAAAAAACGGATCTTATTCCACGCAACCTGCTCCCGCCAAGGAAGGGAGGCCAACAACTTATACAACGCTTTCGGCGTACTTCCTCCGGACAAAACCAAATCGTAATGCTCTTTTTGCGCTAAAACCGTCTGGATGTCTTTTATGATCCAGCCTGCCAGCGATTCGCTTAGCTCGTTCTTATCTTTAAAAATGTGTAATTGCATATTTACTTCTTTAGGGTTTAGTAAAAAGTGTTCAAGTTTTAGCTCCGCTGATATCTCCCGGCACCGGAACGATTGGGGGAACCATAAGTGTTCCATCCATCGCCTTTAGATCATCGACTCTAGCTTGCTGATCTTTAGCTCTGTTGTTGCATGGCCAAAAATAGAGAAAACAACGCGTTAATTCCCGATATTGCCAATTGCATTTTTCCGCGGGCGGGAACTACTTTTTGCCTTCCTGTTTTAAACCGAACAAGCTTCCAAACTATCTTAAAGTAAAGATAAAGCACCCAGTTTGAAACCGGGTGCATGTTATCGTTTAGCGCTCGTACTGTTCAAAAGCTGTTCCTCTGATTTTACGTTGATCTTCTTGACCTGATTAACGATTCCAGCTTACTATTCTTTGTGGGGCGGCGGCATGGTAATCCAGTGGTGTTCGTCGCGGGCGATCAGGGCTTCGGCATCTTCCGGCCCCCAGGTTCCCGGTTCGTAATTAGGAAAATCGATCGGCTCACGAGATTGCCATACTTCCAATACCGGTTCAATCAATTCCCATGCGGCTTCCACCTGGTCGGCACGCATAAAAAGCGTTGCGTCGCCCTCCATTACATCAAGCAACAGGGTTTCGTAGGCCTCGGGAGAATGATCATCAAAGGCTTCTTCATAATTGAAGATCATGTCCACGGGGCTCAGGATCATCCCCTGCCCGGGCCGCTTGCCCTGAAATCGCAGGCGGATATCCATTTCAGGCTGAATGCTGATGGTTAGCCTGTTGGGCCTCCAGGTTTGCGCTGCTTCAGGAGGAAACGCATAATGAGGCGCTTGCCGGAACTGTAGCGTAATGATCGTGGTCTTTTCATTCAGACACTTACCCGTACGCACATAAAAAGGAACCCCTTGCCAGCGCCAGTTGTCAATATAAAATTTTAAGGCGGCGAAGGTCTCTACATTGGAATGCGAGTCGACACTTTCTTCTTCCCGGTAGCCTTTGATCTTTTTTCCTTTCATCCAGCCTTCCGCATATTGACCTCGCACCGCGTATTCATCTACTTCATTGCGGCTGATTCTTCGGATGGCGTTTAATACGTCGACTTTTTTGTTTCGTATTTCATTGTCATTGAAAGATACAGGAGCTTCCATAGCTACCATACAGAGCAATTGAAGGATGTGGTTTTGTACCATATCCCTAAGTGCTCCGGCATGTTCGTAATAGCCTCCCCTGCCTTCTATACCGACTGTTTCAGCAGCTGTAATCTGCACATGCTCGATGTAGTTGCGGTTCCATAGTGGTTCAAACAGCGCGTTCGCAAATCTAAAGGCAAGAATGTTTTGTACGGTTTCTTTACCCAGATAATGGTCGATTCTGAATATCTGTTCCTCTCTGAATATCTTTTTGAGAATCAGATTGAGTTCTTTAGCGCTTTCCAGATCGTGTCCAAAAGGCTTTTCTACCACAATCCTGGTACACTCTGTATCCGTACACAAAGGGAGTTTTCCCAAGCTCTTCGCAATGATCGGAACTAATTGCGGAGCTACAGCCAGGTAAAAAATAACGTTTGGATGAACGCCCCACGCCTTTTCCTTTTCTTTTACTATTTCCGATATCTTGTGGTACTCTTCCGGTTTTGAGGCATCCAGGGACGTGTAATCCACATGCTGGGAAAAGTCTTCCCATTGTTCAATGCCATCTTCCTTTCTGCGGGAAAATTTTTTGATACCATCTAATAAATGGTTGTGATATTCTTTCTTGGAGATCTTAGAACGCGAGAGGCCATTGATGGCAAAATGTTCCGGCATCCAGCCGTCTAAAGAAAGATTATAGAGTGCAGGGGTAAGTTTCCTGTAATTTAAGTCGCCACTGCCTCCAAAAATAAAGATAATGGAGGCAGGCGGACGTACGTTTTGTATTTCTGACATAAAACTAAGTTGGAATTGTTATTGGGCGGATCCATCCCATTCGGTATGGAAACTGCCTTCTTCGTCTATTCGTTGATACGTATGCGAGCCAAAATAATCTCTTTGTGCCTGTATGAGATTGACCGGAGATGCCGCCCTTCTGATGCTGTCAAAATAGGAGAGGGCAGAGGAAAGACCCGGAATGGCGTATCCTGCTTTTGCCGCCTTTGCGAGTACTTCCCGGATGGCCTGTTCGTTTTCCTGAACCATTGGTGCAACTTCCTCACTGAGCAGGAGGTTGGACAGACCGGGGTCTTTGTCGTAAATCTTCCAGTAAGTATCGAGCAACACCGACCGGATAATACACCCTCCTCTCCAGATGCGGACCACTTCGGAAAGCGGAATATCCATATCCAGGTCAATGGAGGCCTTGTTTATCATTCCCATCCCTTGCGCATAACACATCAAGATTCCAAAATACAAGGCATTGTGTAATTGTTCGATAAAGGCTTCTTTATCCCCTTCTATAGGATTATCTTGTGTATTATAAAGGGTGTTGGCCTTTTTACGTACCTCTTTGTAAGACGATAAGTCGCGCATGGATACTGATATATCGATGCTGGGTACAGGATAATGTAGGTCCATGGCATCCTGCGAAGTCCATTTCCCGGTACCTTTTGCTCCGGCTTCATCAAGGATCATATCTATAAGGCGGTTGTTTGTCTTCTCATCTTCCTGGAGGAAAATATCGCGTGTGATCTCTACCAGGTAAGACTTCAGAACGCCTTCATTCCACTTTTTATAGACTGCGTGTAATTCGTCGTTGTTCAGCCCCAGTCCTTTGTGCAGGAGCAAATAAGTTTCACTGAGCATTTGCATGATGGCGTATTCTATTCCATTATGTACCATCTTGACGTAGTGACCGGCAGCGTCTTTTCCCAGGTAAGCCACACAGGGGCTGCCCTGTACTTTAGCTGAAACAGCTTCCAGCATGGGTTTTACTCTTTTCCAGGCGTCTTTATCTCCACCAGGCATTATGCTTGGGCCCCGTCTGGCGCCTTCTTCTCCGCCTGATACTCCCATTCCCATAAAATGGAGTCCTTTTTCTTTCAAATAGGTTATTCTCCTTCTGGTATCCGTAAAATGGGAATTTCCTCCGTCTATGATAATGTCTCCTTTATCAATCAGCGGAATGAGTTCTTCGATAACGTCATCTACAGGCTTACCCGCAGGGACGAGTAACATGATACAGCGAGGTTGACGTAGAGACTGTATAAAATCCTTTGTATCGGTAGTGCCGTCTACCTGTGTTCCGGGGGTTGCTTCTTTTTTAAGCAATTCCACTTTTCCCGGGCTTCTGTTCAATCCGGCAACAGAAAATCCATGATCGGCCATATTAAGCAGGAAGTTTCTTCCCATCACACCCAGGCCAATCATTCCAAAATCATAAGAAGATGTATTCATGTGATAATTATTATAAAATGAAGGCGTAAAGTTAGTAACTATTTTAGTACCCTCATAATAATAAGCGCGCTGAAGATACCGGGAAGCCTACAGGCGTAGACTGCCATTTCTTCAGGTTCAGGTAATAGCATCTTGACTAAGCCGCTTCTTTTTTTTTAATGAACAGCTTTCCTCCGACCGCCGTCGGGTATTCCAAAAACGGTAAAATATAAAACATATACAATTCAATAATACGTAATGGCATACCGGAATACTAATCGTGTTGAAATTCATGAGCAGGGCAGTGGCACCTGCTCGTTTTATTTTGCTTGGGTTGAATTAATTTATGGACATAGCAATAGGCAAAAATTTTTTTTGACTAAATTAAATAATTAGTTAATTAAAATATATTTTTAGCTATATATAAATATGAATAAAAATAATGTATTCACTCAAGATTAATTATTTTATTGATGCTAAAATAATTAGTATTTTTACACAAAAGTAAAGGTTTGGGCCAACGGGTGGATAACTAATATTTTTAGCATATTTATAATTTTATTATAAACAGATTATCAATTTATTACAACTTATTATAGCATTTGTTTAATAAGCAAAACAGCGAGTAAAATTAATTGGACAGAACGAAGGAATTAAAAAGTTGAAATAATGACAGTTGAGACTGAAAACAAAGTATTATTAACTGATTTACAATCTTTTGGGCCTGTAGATTACTATATTGGTTTAGAATACTATGATGAATTGATATTTGAACAATATGAACACTACCAACGGGGTACCTATACGAATAGGTTATACATCGCAGGTCCGAACGGGACCCTGCTACTCAGCGTACCTTTACAGCACTCCAGGGGAATAAAGATGCCTATTAAAGACCTGGAAATTTGCAATCGGTATCGCTGGCAAGCACTGCATTGGAAGACACTTATTTCGGCATACCGCCGTTCCCCCTGGTTCGAATTTTACGAAGAAGAGCTATCCGTTATGTATTTTAAAAAATTCAAATATTTATTGGATTGGAATCTGGAAGCCTTTAAATTGGTCAGCCGGTGGGTAGAGAGAGAATGGGCTGTCAGCCTGACAGCATCCTATCAAATGCCCAACGATGTTCCCGGTATTGTCGATGGCAGGCACCGGGTCAAGCCGCAAAAAAAGGGAGCGGCGGTAAACCAGTCACCGCTTTATTATCCTCAGGTTTTTGAAGAAAGAAATGGGTTTATTCCCGGATTAAGTATTTTAGATCTTATATTTTGCGAGGGAAAAATGGCCGGACAACTGTTGGCGGCGAAGGGAAATTGTGAAAAAAATAGCTTTTGATTTTTACATTTGCGTAATTTTGTAGCCTGATTTTTGATTAGCTTTTAGAGATAAAATCAATTCATTGATCTTTACCCCAATTATAAATGAACAATACTTACTATGACCTGGTAAATCAAACCTTTGAATTCCCACAGGAAGGGTTTGACGTACGTGACAATCATTTATTTTTCCATGACATAGATGTAAAGGCCCTGATCGATAAATACGGAACACCCTTTAAACTGACTTATCTTCCAAAAATTGGGCAACAGATTGCATCGGCTAAGAAAATGTTTACCGATGCCATGCGTAAACATCGTTATAAGGCCAATTACTACTATTGCTATTGCACGAAGAGTTCTCATTTTTCCTTTATCGTAGAAGAGGCTATGCGACATAATATCCATCTGGAAACGTCCTATGCCTATGATATTGAGATTATCAAACGCCTGTATCGCAAAAAGAAAGTGACCAAAGACATGGCGGTGGTCTGCAACGGGTACAAAACCAAAACCTATACAAGAGCGATCAGCCGGCTTATCAACAGCGGCTTTACTAATGTAACGCCTATATTGGATAACATGGAGGAAATGGAGGACTACCGGAAAATGATCAAGACGAAGGCGCCCATTAAGGTAGGGATTAGAATTGCTGCGGAAGAAGAACCGTCTTTTGATTTTTATACGTCCCGTCTGGGCATCAGGTCCCGAGATGTATTGGAATTTTACGTGGACCGGTTCAAAGGGAATGATCGATTTGAGTTGAAAATGTTACATTTTTTTCAAAACAAGGGTATCAAGGACGATATTCATTATTGGAGTGAATTAAATAAAGTGGTCAATCTGTATTGCCAGCTAAAGAAAATCGCCCCGGAACTGAATAGCCTGAATATCGGCGGCGGATTTCCCATCAAACATTCTCTCGGCTTTGATTATGACTATAAATATATGGTGGATGAGATTGTCAAGACCATTAAAGGAGCCTGTAAAAAGACGAAAGTACCGGTGCCGGATATCTATACGGAATTTGGATCCTACACCGTGGGAGAGAGCGGCGCATTGATTTATGGGGTCATGGGAGAAAAGCTACAAAACGACCGGGAAAAATGGTATATGATTGACAGTTCGTTTATTACTACACTGCCGGATACCTGGGGCATCGGGGAGCGGTTTTTAATGTTGCCGATTAATAAATGGGACCAGGAATACCAGCAGGTAAATCTGGGAGGCCTGACCTGTGACAGTCAGGATTTCTATACTTCCGAAGAACATATCAACCAGGTCTTCCTTCCAAAGCGCAACGGCGATCCTGAACCACTGTATGTTGGCTTTTTTCATACAGGGGCTTATCAGGATCAGTTGAGTGGCTACGGTGGCATTAAACATTGCCTGATCCCTTCCCCCAAGCATGTCTTGGTGGAGCACGATAAAAATGGACAGCTTAAAGACCGGCTCTTTGCCAAAGAACAAAGCTGGCAAAGTATGTTGAATATTTTAGGGTATTAAAGAGAGTTGTTACCTTTGGCTTTTAAATTTTTTAAGAAAGCCAAATATGAAGCTAGCTACAAAGTTGATTCACGCCGGTGTTAAGCCGGATCCTGCTACCGGTGCAATTATGACACCGATCTATCAAACGTCTACTTATGTGCAGACAGCGCCGGGGGAGCATAAAGGATATGAGTATTCCCGCACGCAAAATCCCACCCGGGACGCCATGCAAAATTCTCTGGCTGCAATAGAAAATGGCAAGCACGGCATCGCTTTCGGGAGCGGCCTGGCGGCCATTGAAGCCATTATTAAATTGCTGAAGCCCGGGGATGAGGTGCTGGCTACCAACGACCTCTATGGAGGAACTTACCGGTTATTTACCAAGGTTTTGGCTGGCTTTGGCATCAGGTTTCGCTTTATCCCTATGAATGAACCGGCGGCCATTGAAAGTGCTGTGAATGAATTTACAAAAATGTTATGGGTAGAAACGCCGACTAACCCGTTAATGCACATTATAGATATTGAGGCTTGTGCCGATATAGCCAACCGCCATGAGCTTTTGCTTACGGTAGATAATACCTTTGCCTCTCCTTATTTGCAAACCCCCCTCGATCTGGGGGCGCATATCGTTATTCACTCTGCCACAAAATATCTGGGCGGGCATAGCGATGTAGTACTTGGCGCTGTCGTGGTAAAAGATGATGAATTGGCGGAGCGTTTGCTTTTTATTCAGAACAGCTGCGGGGCCGTTCCGGGACCTCATGACTGCTGGCTGGTTTTGCGGGGCATCAAGACCTTGCATGTACGAATGAAGCAACATTGTGAAAACGGGAAGAAGGTCGCTAGCTATCTTCGGGAGCATCCGAAGATCGAAAAGGTATATTGGTGTGGGTTTGCGGATCATCCCAATTATGCCGTGGCTGTAAAACAGATGCGCGGTTTTACCGGCATGCTTTCGTTCTCTTTAAAAGATGACAGCATAGAAGCCGCCAACAAAGTGCTGTCCTCCACCAAATTGTTTTCACTGGCTGAATCTTTGGGTGGCGTAGAGTCTTTAATTGGTCATCCGGCTTCTATGACCCATGCTGCTATTCCGGTAGCTGAACGGCAAAAGAGCGGATTGCCGGATTCCTTGATTCGCCTGAGTGTTGGAATTGAAGATGTCGATGATCTGATTGAAGACTTGAAGCAAGCCATTGGTTGACCGGCAGGCAAAGTAGATGAGTGGTACCTTAATGTAGCAACTAACAACTAAAATCAGGAGTCCTGCAATGTTATTTTCGGAAGTAATCGGACAAGCACAGCATAAAGCGGCTTTATTACAGGCTGCCAAGAACAACCATTTGAGCCATGCGTTACTCTTGCTGGCTCCGGAAGGGGCCGGTGGACTGCCAATGGCCATGGCATTGGCGCAATACCTCGTTTGTTCGGATAAAAAAGAAACGGATTCCTGCGGCCAATGTCCGGGCTGTAAAAAAGCCGCCCAACTTATCCATCCCGATATTCATTTTTCTTATCCGGTAGTGCCGAGAAAAAGCGGCGATACGCCGGTGAGTGCGGATTATGGTAAAGAATGGCGGGAATTTATACTTCCACAGCCGTATGGAAATACCTACAATTGGTTGCAGCACATTGGCGCGGAAAATAAACAGGGCAATATTACGGCCAGGGAGTGTTCGGAAATAATTCATATACTGGGACTGAAAAGCTACGAAAGTGAATACAAAGTAATGATCATCTGGCGACCGGAATATTTACGCAAGGAGGGCAACCGGCTTTTAAAACTGTTGGAAGAACCTCCCGAAAATACAGTCTTTATTCTTGTGGCGGAACAATCAGACCTTATTATAAATACGATACTTTCTCGTACCCAACTGATCAGGATGCCGCCATTATCTCAGGCAGATCTTGTGACCAGCCTTCAGGAAAAAAAAGGACTGAATGAAAATGAGGCCCGCCAAATTGCCGCATTAGCAGATGGGAATTACGATGCTGCGATACAATTAATGCAGCATAATACTACAGATTATATGACCCGGTTGCGCAGTTGGTTAAATGCCCTCCTGAGTAAAAAGCCAGAGTTATTATCTGGATGGATAACCGCTATGGCTGCTTCTAAAATGGGAAGAGAAGAGCAGAAGCAGTTTTTACGATATTTTATTAACCAGCTCGAATATGCGTTGCGATTAAAATACGTTAAAGATGCAGGCCTGCGTATTCTTCCCGAAGAAGAAAAATTTGCAGCTAATATGCAAAAGATGGCGGATCTTTTTCAAATGAATGAAATGATTCGTTTGCTGGACGATGCCTGTTACCATATTGAACGGAATGCAAATGCCAAAATTTTATTTCATGCTTTATCCATCCGGTTGCGCTGTATTTTTACCGGTGAATCTGTTCCTCTGTGAGCAGGCCTGAACAACTTATTCATATTTTAATTGAAAGGCCTTTACCGTTTGCCCCTTAAACGTTGGGATCACTAAAAGGCCTAATTCTTTAATATAGTCAAGGTCTGCCGTGTTGGCTCCGGATTGTTTGGTGTCTAATAATATCCGCGCATTGCCATCACCTGTTACGTAAAACACTTCGCCCGCCCATCGAGAAGCAATCAGGCTGCTGTCATTAATAAAAGCAATACCATCTCCGCCTTTGACACCATTTGAAAAAAGGTGAACGCTTTTATCCTCCAGGTTGCAGGTATAAATGCCTCCTGCGGTGAGCATCCATAAAGTCTTGTCCTTTATAAGCAGGCCATTGGCATCTTTGGTCTCAGCTTGTTGTAAATAAACGTTGGTTTGCCCTGCTTTATAAGTGTAAATTTTCCCTTCCCGGGTATCTGAAATATAAACTGTTCCGTCTTCTCCCACGGTTATATCATTTAAAAACACCGCTCCGGGAACTTCCAGTTTACGAATGGTATTTCCGGTCTGTGTATCAATCAATACAAGTTTTTTGAGGTCTGCGACAAACAGTGTGTCCTTATAAAGGCCCATTCCTTTTGGCGCCTCCAGGCCCGTAGCCCAGTTTTCGGTTAATATCTTTCCTTCACCGTTTATTTTGGCGATGGCGCCCGCTCCTTCTTTATCTCCAATTTCTGATACGTAAAAGAAGCCCTCTTCTGCGACCCACAAAACCGATTCAGGGGTGATCAGTGAGTCCGTGGTCCATGCGGTTTCCAGATATAGGGAATCTTTTGCGGATTCGTTGTCTGATGTACGGGAAGAACTGTTGACACAAGCGGTTGCCCAGAAAGAGACAAGGGCTAATACAATAAAGGTGTAACTTTTCATAATATGGAGCGTGAAACCCACTTATGCCGATAGGCTCGGTGGGAGGTAAGCGACACGCTAACGCTGTTTAAAGCTAAAAAATATTTTCTTGTAAACATTTTAATCGACTATGTATTGCGCTTTGCATTCGTTGTCAGGTTTAAAGCCCGTTCCATCGCTTTAACGTGGGTGGGTAGTTTACAAAAATGGTTTTAAGTGGCAAGGTACCAAAAAATAAGAACTTTTGGGTTTCCTGCTTCAAAGTAACTTGCGAAAGTTAGCGCGTTTACTGAGATCATGAACCGGTAACGGAGCCCAGTGATCAGGTCGCAGGCAGCGCCCTTAATCGTATGATAAAGCACGGAAGGAGCGGCCTGGAATGCGTAGCAAAAAAACAAAAGTCGCCCTGAATTACTGTTTTTTCAAAAAATATTTTGCTGGTAAGATAAAGGGCTCTACCTTTGCACGGCTTTG
>CAYRJM010000066.1:15592-16967 GCA_964424665.1 uncultured Chitinophagaceae bacterium | reverse complement strand
CATGCGCTACTTCATGAAACATCGTATTGGCAAAAAAGGCATTAAAATCAATATACTTTCTTTGTTCCGGCGTAATCAGTATGTCAGCTATGGGTACCAGTATCTTATCGAACTTGGCCTTCATGGCATTTTTCAGTTGGAGCCGCCTGGTACCCTTCTTTAACTGGATTTGTTCATCATTAGGCAGGTTAATGGCAATCGTTTTCCCTCCGGCATTCGCTGCACCCGCGTAATAAATCACGTCATACACATTCAAATCGGCATCCGTTCCGGGCGTCTCCTGTTTGTATTCCTGAGGGACGGGGAGACCATGCTGAAGTTCGGGCAGATAAGCCGCATATTTTTCTAATTTTTTACTCCAGTCCTTATCCTTGACCAATACATAACACTCATAAGAAGCTTTATAACCAAAAAGCCGGTCCTCGTAGGTCTCAATCGGCCCGATCACCAGCCCGATGGTATTGTCTTTCATATCCAGCCAGGCCACATCACTGTTGTGAAATTCATCGCTTACCAGCGCCCGGGCCCGCAGGTTCAGGTAGTTTTTCAGGCCGGGGACTTCTGCCCATTGCGCTGCCTGTCTTAGAAAGCCGGCCGCCCTTTGCAAAGACGCCTTAAATTTTTCATGATACGGAAGGCTGTACAGCTTGCCCGTGGAATCTCTGCGAATGAAGTTATACAGGCCTGTTTTGTCGTCAATATGTGCTTTTTGAAATTCTTCCTTAGTCATGTCTACCGGGTAAAAGTTAGCACCCAACGGCTTTTGACCAACGCCAAAAATGAACGGAGAATCATTATTCAATCGATCCCAGGGACCATAATTGATCTGCACAAAACGGACAGCCGCGGAATCGGTTAACGCATGAAGGAGGCTGTCCCGATAACCATAGGTCTGATACCAAAACAAGCTATCCATCACTTTTGCGGCTTTGATCAAGAGCGGTATCATTTGCTTTTGGCTGTCAGACAGCCGTGATTGATCGGTCGTCAATTTTACTACCGCATACTGGTCAACCTTCTTTTGAAGAACAGCCACAGCGTCAGTCGCTTTTGCCCTGTTCCGGCCCGTTTGATTACAGGAGAAACCTGCGGCTAAAAAAACCGCCGAACTGAAGAGTAAAATAAAAAGTCTCATAGCTTTTGGGCCATTTTGTGTTTTCAGATATAAATTATGACCATTAAAACGCTCATAATGAATCATTTACACGTGTCAACGGAAGGAATAGTTTAATCGCCTTTAACCCAAACTTCAGGGTTAAATTCCGCCGCAAGCGTTTAACACGTTTTATTTTTCCGGATCGTTTTTTTGTAATGCCAAAGACACAGAAAAAGGGGATACAATATCTTGACAGCATCCCCTCAACAACCTTCTTGT
>CAYRJM010000066.1:0-15492 GCA_964424665.1 uncultured Chitinophagaceae bacterium | reverse complement strand
AGCGCCAGCTTCTCACCGCTGTAAAACAATTACAGGTGAATGGCTTCATCATAAGCCACTTCAATCGCGTCTTTTACAGACTCACTGATGGTTGGATGCGGATGAATAGCATTCAACACCTCCTGATGGGTGGTTTCCAATTTACGCCCCAGCACCGTTTCCGCGATTAATTCAGTTACATTGTAGCCAATCATGTGAGAACCGAGCCATTCACCATATTTAGCATCAAAAATTACTTTTATAAACCCTTCGGTAGCTCCTGCAGCCGAGGCTTTGCCGGAGGCCGATAAAGGAAATTTACCGACTTTTATCTCATAACCGGCTTCTTTCGCTGCTTTTTCCGTATAACCAACGGAGGCGATCTCAGGGGCGCAATACGTGCAACCGGGAACGTTGTTGTAGTCTAACGGCTCAGGCTGATGTTTGAATTTCTTCTCAGCGAAAGCAATATTTTCTACACAAGTAATCGCTTCTTTCGAAGCGACATGGGCAAGGGCCTGGCCAGGAACGCAATCTCCAATGGCATAAATACCTTCGACATTGGTTCTATAAAACTCATCCACCTTGATCTTTCCTTTTTCTGTTTTAACCCCGAGGTCTTCCAAACCAATGTTTTCAATATTAGCTACAACACCCACAGCACTGAGCAGTATATCGGCTTCCAGGGTTTCTTCTCCATTGGCTGTTTTGACGGTTGCTTTCACACCCTCACCGGAAGTATCTACCTTGGTTACTTCCGAGGAGGTCATTATATTAATGCCTTTCTTTTTATAGCTTTTCGCTAACTCCTTTGATACTTCCTCATCTTCCACCGGTACAATGCGCGGGAGAAATTCTACGATAGTAACTTTGGTTCCTATGCTGTTATAAAAATAACCGAATTCTACACCTATGGCTCCAGAGCCGACAATGATCATCGATTTGGGTTGCTTGTCCAACACCATAGCTTCGCGATAACCTACAATTTTTTTATGGTCTATTTTCATGCTCGGCAACTCCTTGGACCGCCCTCCGGTAGCCACAATTATATGTTTGGCATCGTAGGTTGTCTTTTTCCCGTCTTTATCGGTTACCTCAACCTTTCCCTTAGCTTTCAATTTGCCGTTGCCATTCAATACCTCAATTTTATTTTTTCGCATCAGGAACTGAACACCTTTGCTCATCTTATTGGCCACTCCCCTGCTCCTTTTAATGATCGCTTCAAAATCAGGTTCCGGATTATTCACCTTTACGCCGTAATCAGAGGAATGGGTCGCATACTCCATAACTTGTGCACTTTTCAACAAGGCTTTAGTAGGAATACAACCCCAATTCAAACAAATACCACCGAGTGATTCACGCTCAACGATAGCGGTTTTAAAGCCTAACTGCGCAGCTCTGATAGCACCTACATAGCCCCCAGGACCACTGCCGATAACAATTACGTCGTATGTCATAAATTTTCGTTTTAGAAATTAACTTTTATCAAAGGTATAAAGAAATCATCATTTCCCCGGATCCCTTGCCCGTCTCCGGGTAATTCGCTTATTTTACAATAGTTTCCTTGGGTTCTTTCTCCAGCATTCTTTCGGTTTCCTTTCCCTGCGCGTTGGTTCGCATCTTCGCATATTGCTCTGCCGCTCTAACAAAATGCACGAATAAAGGGTGTGCATTTAACACCGTACTTTTTAGTTCGGGATGGAATTGCGAACCAATAAAAAACGGGTGGTCTTTTAACTCAATCATCTCCACCAGGTCATTGTCGGGATTCTTCCCGCAGGCGATCATGCCCGCTTTTTCAAGCTCAGTAAGGAATCTGTTGTTAAATTCATAGCGGTGGCGGTGCCGTTCGCTGATCTGTTTTTTGCCATAAATCTTATGGGCCAGGGTATTTTGTTTGAGCATACAGGGATACGCCCCCAGCCGCATGGTCCCGCCCAGCTTACTGATGTCCTTTTGCTCATTCATTAAATCAATTACCGGATAGGGCGTATCGGGATGCACTTCTGTAGAATGCGCCTCCTTCCAGCCCAACACATTGCGGGCGTATTCCACTACAGCATACTGCATCCCCAGGCAGATGCCGAAAAAAGGAATTTTCTGCTCCCGGACGTACCGGATCGCCGCTATTTTTCCCTCAATACCTCTGTTCCCAAATCCCGGAGCAACCAATACCCCATCCAGACCGGAGAGCTTTTCTTTGACATTGTCCGTGGTCAGGTGTTCAGAATGAATATTTTGAACAATTACTTTACACTCATTTACAGCCCCCGCGTGAATAAAAGATTCCAAAATAGACTTATAGGCATCCTGCAGCTCTACATATTTTCCTACCAATCCGATGGTCACTTTGGACCTGGGATATTTTAATTTGGATAAAAAATCCCGCCACCTGTCCATATCTGGCTCCCGGGTAATCGGAATACGCAACTTTTGCATCACGATCTGATCCAGCCTTTCCCGCATCATTTCTAAAGGAACTTCATAAATAGTAGGTACATCAGCAGCCTCGATAACCGCATCTACGTTAACATTACAAAAAAGGGCCACCTTTTTCTTTAAATCATCATAAAGCGGCTCTTCGGTACGGCACACAATAATATCCGGACGCACGCCTTCTTCGCTCAACATCCGGACGGAATGCTGGGTAGGCTTTGTTTTCAACTCCTTTGCAGCTTTTAAGAAGGGAATAAGGGTGAGGTGGACGACCAGGCAGTTTTCCGAGCCTAGTTCCCACTGCATTTGACGTACGGTCTCCACATAGGGAAGGGATTCAATATCACCCACCG
Organism: uncultured Chitinophagaceae bacterium; assembly: GCA_964424665.1. GTDB lineage: Bacteria > Bacteroidota > Bacteroidia > Chitinophagales > Chitinophagaceae > FW021-bin31. Next base: position 12,724 of record CAYRJM010000066.1, on the reverse strand, counting down.
TACCGCCCAATTCGGTAATCACGATGTCGTACTCTCCGGTATTTCCTAACAGCAGAATGCGCCGTTTAATTTCATCGGTTATATGTGGGATTACTTGTACGGTCTTCCCCAGATAAACGCCCTGTCTTTCTTTGTCTATGACTGTTTGGTAAATACGGCCGGTGGTCACGTTGTTGGCCTGCGAAGTCGGCCTGTTTAGAAATCGTTCGTAATGTCCGAGGTCAAGATCGGTTTCCGCACCATCTTCCGTCACGTAACATTCGCCATGTTCGTATGGATTGAGCGTGCCGGGATCAATGTTTATATACGGATCAAACTTTTGAATGGTCACCCTTAATCCGCGTGCCTGTAACAGTTTAGCCAGCGAAGCCGCAATAATGCCTTTCCCGAGGGAAGAAGTAACTCCTCCGGTTACAAATATATATTTTGCCATATCCAATTGAATTTCAATAAAATCAGTCTTACAATCTGACCTTGAAGAAACTGACGGTCATCTTTTTCCGCTAAACTTACGGGCCGAAAATAATCTACAGGTCATGCAAAATTACATTTTTTTAGTGTCGTGCAAAATTCAATTTCCGGTTCGGCAATCCCGTCGTTCACAGGACGTGGTCAAGACGCCGCTTTAATGTAGCTTTGCAGGTAAAATGCAATTTGAATGGAAGCTAAAAAAGTAAAAGATTCCCAGGTCACCATGACCGAACTGGTCCTGCCTAATGACACCAACCTTTTTGACAACCTGATCGGCGGACGGCTGATGTACTGGATGGATATCGCTGCAGCGCTTTCGGCGATGAAGCACTGTGGCAGCCCGGTCGTTACGGCTTCGGTGGATAACCTGTCTTTTGAGAATCCAATCAAGAGAGGAAACGTAGTAACGGTGCAGGCGAAGGTTACCCGCGCCTTTACCACTTCTATGGAAATACACTTACAGGTGTGGGGCGAAGACCCCGTTCAGCAGTTCAAGTACCGTTCCAATGAAGCTTTTTTCACCTTTGTAGCCCTGGATCCGAATGGCAAACCGCAGCAGGTACCGCCCTCTCAGCCGGAATCAGCCGAAGAAATCAAACTTTTTGAAGAGGCCGTTCACCGGCGCCAGATCCGGCTCATCCTGAGCGGAAAGCTCAAGGCAAAAGACGCCAGCGAAGAGTTAAAAGCTTTTTTTAAGGGATAAAAAAGTTCAGCATGATCTTTATTGCCATCGTCCTGCCTGGGTTATCCTTCTTACTGAGAAAAAAATGGAGCAGCGCAGCGGTCGCTTTCCTGCTCCATATTCTGGCTATCTATTCTCTCTTCCCTTTAGGTTTTGGGTTTGTGTTGTGGCTCGCCATTGCCGTCTGGGCTGTCATGGCTTACAATTACAGCAGAACTCCCAAGCAAGAGAAGAAAAAATAAACTTATTTTTTAACAGGCGGTTTTGATGGCCTTACTTCTACCTTGCTCGGCAGGGTGCGCGGGTTCATTTTCAACAAATCGTACACCAGTTCGCCGATATCTTCGGGTTGGATCTTCCAGGCATCTTCAGAAGAAGGCTCGTGGCCATTGAAATAACTCGTTACAGACCCGGGCATGACAGTAGATACTTTCACGTCCTGCTGGCGCAAATCAAGCATCAACGCCTGAGAAAATCCGACTATCGCAAATTTACTGGCATTATAACCGGTACTTTTCGGATTAAAGTTTATTCCCGCCAGGCTGCCAATAGTAATTATATATCCTTTGGCTTTCTTTATCGCATCTACGGAAGCCTTCACGCTATTAAACACCCCGGTTACATTGGTGTCTATCATTTGATGCCATTGCTCATGGGTCAATTCTTCTATGGGGGCAAAGTATCCCAGTCCCGCATTGGCTACCAACACATCGAGTCGTCCCCACTGCTCTAAAATACTTTTTACAGCCGCTTCTTCATCGGCTTTACTGCGCACATCCGACTGCAAGGGCAGTTTATCCTGCTCCGCACCTTGGAGTTCCTGTATCGCCGCCTGAGCGCTGTCTAATTTCCTACTGCTAACGGCTACTTTATAGCCTTTATTTAAAAGAAATTGGGCAACCCCTTTGCCAATTCCTTTGCTGCCTCCGGTAATGTAAACTACTTGTTTTTCTGCCATAATAATGTATGTGTTTAAAAAAAGTTTTGGTTAACGCCGTATTTTCACACGCGCCTTGACGGTTTGCCTGATCATGTCTGGCAAAGCAGGTGTGGCTCCCGTTCCCCGAAAATGTGACGGCATAAAGTAAACAATAGTATAATTACAAAAGCCGGTTTCTTTTGTTTAATTATTTAAGAAACCACATTTACAGCATCTCCGTTCTTCCAGCTTTTGATGTTTTCTACGACCACCTGCATCAATCGGGAACGCGCTTCAAACGTAGCCCAGGCAATGTGGGGCGTGATCAGGCAATTTTTTGCGGTGAATAACGGGTTGCCCGCCTTAGGAGGCTCAATAGCGAGTACATCCAGCGCAGCACCGGCGATCTGTCCTTTATTAAGTGCCTGAGCCAGGTCTTCTTCATTGACCAGTGGTCCACGACTGGTGTTAATTAAGTATGCAGCAGGTTTCATCAACGCCAGCATTTCTTTGTTGACAAAGCCTTTATTCTGATCATTCAACGGGCAATGCAGGCTAAGAAAATCAGCTGCCTTAAAACAAGTGGTTTCATCGGTAAAAGCAACCCCCTGCATGGCGTCTCTTTCGGGATGCTTATGGGAGGCGATCACGTTCATCTCAAAGGCAAGGGCGATGCGCGCCACGGCCTGCCCGATCTTTCCCAGACCAATCAATGCCAGTGTTTTGTCTTTTAACTCAACCTGAGGCTTAATGTGATAGCTAAAGTCCTTACTCCGGACCCAGTCCCCTGCTTTTACGCTTTTTACATGATCAGCAACATGATTACAAAGCTCCAGCAACAGCGCGAAAGTAAGCTGTGCAACGGAGACCGTACTGTATGCCGGCACATTGGTTACCACAATGTTTTTTTTACGGGCCGCCTCCAGATCCACGACATTAAAACCCGTGGCCATTACACCAATGTATTTTAATTGTGTAGCACGCCGGATAACGTCACCGCCAATAACGGCTTTATTAGTTAACGCCACATCTGCGTCTTCTATCCGGGAAAAGATCTCTGTTACCGGCGTACGGTCATAAACAACAACCTCCCCGAGCTGCCGTAAGAGACGCCAGTCCAGGTCACCGGGGTTCATGGCATAGCCATCAAGCACAACTATTTTCATGGTCTGCCAAAGATAAGGAATTATCCGAATTTCTTTTTGAGCGCAGCCAGCGCGTCATTAAAGTTATTTTCTTTTTTAGCGTAAGTTGATTTTTTCGCCGGACGGGTTTTACTTTCTTTTCTTTCCGAGGAAGTCTGCGTTTGTTTAATAGACAAGGCGATACGTTTTCGGTTCAGATCCACTTCCAACACTTTTACTTTTACCTGTTGGTTCAGCTTCAAGGCTTCTGAAGGATCACCGATGTAGCGATTGGCGATCTCAGAAATATGCACCAGGCCGTCTTGCTTGACACCAATATCGACAAAAGCACCAAAACGGGTCAGGTTGGTGACGATGCCGGGAACAATCATTCCGGTCTGCACGTCTTCAATACTATAAATAGGCGCAAACTCAAACAGCTGAGCCTCCTCCCGGGGGTCAAGCCCCGGCTTCTTCAGTTCTTTTAAAATATCTTCCAGTGTATGCTTCCCAAACACGTCGCTGATATAGCGGTCAGGATCAATCTGTTGAATTAACGCTTCGTTCCCGATGAGTTCCTTTACTTCCACTCCCAAATCTGCTGCCATTTTTTCCACCAAAGCATACGCTTCCGGATGTACGCTGCTGGCGTCTAAAGGATGTCTACCCTTCGGGATGCGTAAAAAACCGGCACACTGTTCGTAAGCGGAGGCGCCAAGCCGCTCCACCTTCAGCAGCTCTTCCCTGGACTTAAAGCTGCCGTTCTCCTGCCGGTAGCGGATAATATTTTCAGCAAGGGAGGGACCAATACCACTCACATAACGCAATAAATATTTTCCCGACGTATTTAAATTTACCCCAACGGCATTGACGCAACTTTCTACCGTCTGATCTAACCTTGACTTTAAGCGTACCTGGTTGACATCATGCTGGTATTGTCCGACACCTATACTTTTAGGGTCAATTTTCACCAGCTCAGCCAACGGGTCCATCAGCCGGCGGCCAATACTTACCGCACCCCGCACTGTAATGTCATAATCGGGGAATTCCTCTCTTGCGATTTCAGAAGCGGAATATACGGAAGCACCGTCTTCATTCACTAAAAATACCGGTAAGCCGGTTTTCAGCGACTTAATGAATTGTTCCGTTTCCCGTCCTGCGGTACCATCGCCAATAGCAAAACATTCGATCTTATATTTTTCCACCAACGCTAAAACGACATGCGCTGCTTCTGTGAGCTTATGGTTTTTCTCATGGACATAAATTAAGGCGGTTTCTTTCAAGCCTCCGTTCGCGTCAAGGGCCACTACTTTACAACCGGTCCGGTAACCGGGATCTATCGCCAAAATCCGTTTATCTCCCAGGGGCGACGACAACAATAACTGGCGCAGGTTTTCCGCAAACACGTCAATAGCCTCCACGTCGGAGCGTGTTTTTAAAGCCATTCGAAATTCACTTTCCAATGCGGGCTGCAGCAGCCGTTTGTAAGCGTCCTTTACCGCTTTTTGTACCTGTTGACCGGCTTCATTGTTAGCTAAAACATACTTTTTTTCCAACAGTGCCAGCGCATCTTCTTCGCCCGGTTCAATGGACAGCCGTAATATGTTATTCATAAATCCGCGTAAAACCGCCAGCATCCGGTGAGAAGGAATTGCAGAAACAGGTTCGGAGAAATCAAAGTAATCTTTAAATTTCGCGCCTTCTTCTTCCTTGCCGGTCAATACCGTCGTGATCACGCGGCCTTCTTTTTCAAACAGGTTGCGAACCTGCGCCCGCAATTCGGTATCCTCCGAAACCTGTTCGGCGATGATATCGCGGGCACCCTGCAACGCTTCCCCGGTATCTTTCACGTCTTCGCCAACAAAGGTTTGAGCCTTTTCTTCCAGGCGGCCGCCTTCTTGCTTTAAAAGCCACTCGGCCAATGGCGCCAAGCCTTTTTCTTTGGCCTTTTGGGCTTTTGTTTTCCGTTTGGGCTTGTAGGGCAGATAAATATCTTCGAGTTCATTGAGGCTCTTCGCTTCATCCAGCTTTTTTTGAATAGCCGCTGTCATTTTCTCCTGTTCGGCAATGGTTTTTTCTATAAAGGCCTTGCGGTCTGCAAATTCTTTTTGAAACCGGGCTTCTTCTTGTATTTGTTGAATAGTTACTTCATCCATCGCACCGGTTTGGTCCTTCCGGTAACGTGCAATAAAAGGAATGGTGGCGTTTTCCGCCAACAGCTTGAGTACCTGAGAAACATGGGCATCCTGCAGGGACAACTTAGCCGCTACAGATGCAGAAAAAGTAGACAATGTGGTATCGCTCATGATCAAAATTATGAGCGGCGAAGGTAAGAAAAGGTTTTTTTATAAAACGGAGCCATAATGTTTTTTCAGAGATTTTCTCTTCGTGATCAGTTACGGTCCACTTCTCTTTCGACCCATTCCTTCATGGCTTGACTTAATCTTTTTTTCGCCTGTTTCATTGCTGTTTCTCTGTTTTCATCACCGGAAGAAAGAGCAATAATCGTTTTAAAATAAGGCGTAAACAGGTCTTTATGCTCGGGCATGACACCAGTAATTCCAATCACCGGAATGGCCTTTTTTCTTGCCCGCAAGGCTACTTCAAACGGGCCTTTGCCTTCCAGCGTCTGCCGGTCCAGCGCCCCTTCGCCGGTGACAACATAGTCTGCTTTTTGCAGTTCGTCCTCAAACTTCAGTACATCCAGGAAGTAAGAAATACCCGAAACAGGCTTTGCCGTAGTAAATCCCGTTAAACCGGCCACGACCCCGCCGGCCGCACCGCCGAATGGGATAACGGAAATATCAACGCCGGTTGCATCCCTGATCTTTGCACACCAAATACTTAAGGCGTCCTCCAGGATCTTCACTTCCGCCGTGGTCGCGCCCTTCTGTGGTCCGAAAACAGCAGCGGCTCCGCCCGGGCCGAGCAGCGTATTTTTCACATCACAAAGCACCGTGATTTTCACCTGCGTCAACCGGCTGTCTAAATCCTGATGCGCTATGGTTTTTAACTTCAGCAAGCCGTAAGGCAGGTCGGTGATCTCGCATTCCTCCGCATCCAGAAAACGTAAGCCCAAAGCCCGCAGTAGTCCACTCCCGCCATCTGTAGTAGCACTCCCGCCTGCGGCAAGCAATATCTCCTTCGCCCCGAGATCCAGCGCGGCTTTTAAAGTCAAACCAAGTCCGTAGGTATTTGCATGTAAAATATTACGGTCGCCTTCGGCAATTAAATGTAAGCCGGAGACATCCGCCAATCCGATAATCGCTCTGCGACCGGCTTCTTTCCAGCCGAAAGCGGTTACCATTTCCAGTCCTAAAGCATTAGTTGATTTGGTGCTGACCAACTTTCCTCCCAGGGCCCGCGTCAGCAATTCCATCGTACCATCGCCCCCGTCGGCCACGGGAAATAAGGTGTAAGACACCTTTCGCCCAAACGGCCGCAATCCTTCGGCCATAGCCTTTGCGGCGTCCAGGGCCGACAAACTTCCTTTATAGGCATTGGGAGCAAGCAGTAGGTGCATAGTTAGTCCGAAGCTGTTTTCTCTTTTAACGAAGAAAGTAAAGTATCAATATGTTCGAGGTGGGTCCGGAAAGACAAAACGGCCAGGCGCATCCAATAGACACCATCGATTTCGGTTCCTGCTATAAATACTTTTTTCTCATTCTGTATCGCTTTCATCAGGTTCCTGTTATATTGATTCGTTTTTTTCGTATCATTTTTATATGGTGCAGGCACATAGCGAAAAATGGTCACCGACAGATCAGGGTCAGGACCCACTTCAAAGCCGATTTCTTGTACCTTCCTGTAGAAATAACGTGCCAGCAGCAACTTCTCATCAAGCGCCGCCCGGAAAGGTTTGATGCCATATAATTGCAAAGGCAGCCACAACCGCAGCCCCCGAAAATGCCGGGACAGCTCGGCAGATATATCCGCCGGCGAAATTTCCTCGTAATCGCCGATCTGTTCCAGGGGAACATGTGTATCCTGAAGGTAATTGGCCTCCATATAAAAAGACTTCAGAAGATGGTGCCCGTCCTTTAATAAAACAGCGCCACTCCCGTAAGGGAGAAACAAGCCCTTATGGGGGTCCATCACGATAGAGTCTGCCCGGGAAATACCTTTCATTATTTTCCGGCCGTGGGCGGTAAGTAAAAAGAAGCCCCCGTAAGCACCATCTACGTGGTACCACATGTTATGAGCTTCCGCAATATCGGCTACCGCATCCAGGTCATCGACAACACCTACGTCCGTCGTGCCGGCGGAAGCGACTACCAAACTAGGATGAAGGCCTTCTGCTTTGTGCTGCTTTATTAATTGTTCCAGACCCTTCACATCCATGGATAAATCGGGGTTCATCGGAATGAGTTGTAGCCGACAGGGATCCATGCCTGAAATATGCAAGGCCTTCAACAAGCAATGATGCACCTGATGGGTAAAGTAAATCACATTTTTCCCGGGTTCATGAAGCAGTTGTTTAGCGTCTCGTGCCGCTACTATTGCTGTCAGGTTAGCCATGCTTCCTCCCGAGCTCAGGTGTCCGAAACTTTTATCATCATATCCTACCAGGTTGCACATCCACCGGACAAGCATATTCTCAATTCTGATTGCCCCCGGTGAGACACTGTAAATGGTAGAGTACTTATTGGTAGCGGCAGCCAGGTAATCGGCCAGCGCGGAAACATAAAGCCCGCCTCCCGGTATGTAGGCAAGATCGCCACCAGAGGACATATTAATACCGGGTTTGACTAGCGAAGCGTCCAGGAGTTGAATCAGTTCTTCTTTTGCCCTGCCCTGTTCGTCCGGGAATAAAGAACTTAACGCCTTGGCAGGCGTATCATCTTCTTCAAAGGCTGAGGCCTGAGGAAGGTCTTTCAAATACTGCTCAATGTAGGAAGTGATCTGCCGGGTCAGGTTTAGTCTTTCACCGCCATCCGGCTCTAATGGGAGGGAATCTTTTTCAAACTGTTTTATTTCTGAAATCATTCCCAAAGTTCCCAATTTCTAGGGAAACAGAAAAAACCCGTCCATGGTTACTTCAAGGGCCTGACCCAAATATTACGGAAGCTCACTTTATGATCATGATCCTGTAACTTTATCGGGGCAGGGCCATGAACGTAATAATACGGGTGGCCCACGTAGAGGGTAACCCCTTTTAATGTGGCGTGATTTTGAATTAAAATGCCATTCTGAAAAGCCGTTACCGTCGCCGGTCGCTTCAAAGTACTGTCTTCATTAAAACGGGGCGCCATCCAAATGACATCATAGGTTTGCCACGCTCCGGGCGCCTTACACGCATTCACCAGTGGCGGATACTGCTTGTAAATACTTCCGGCCTGGCCGTTGGTATAAGTCTTACCGTCGTAAGAATTCAGGATCTGAATTTCGTATCCTGCATCTCCCTTTCCTAAAGAAGCGAGAAAAAGGCCGCTGTTGCCTTGGTTCTGGCCATTCTCATCCGGTTCTGCCGGCTCTCTGAACTCCAGGTGTAACTGGTAGTCCTGAAATTTTTGTTTCGTTTGAATATTGCCGGTTCCGGGTTTTACGGTAAAAATGCCGTCTTCGACTACCCACTCGGCAGGCTGGGTGGTATCATCTGTCTTCACCCATTGATGGAGGTCTTTCCCATTAAATAAAACGATCGCGTCGGAAGGCGGCTCGCTGTTCTCACTGCCTGGCTTTACGACAGGCGGGATCGGTTCATAAAATTCGGTTTCCTCATGGGTCATGGTATCATTTTCAGCTGGTTTCCCCATTTGAAAATCCACAGAATCACGGTTGACGGAAGATAATGTCATGGTGTTACTATTTGGCGTGTGTTGTTTGCAGGAAAGGGACAAACATAAGGTAAGCCCGGAAAGAAAATAAAAAGACAACTTCATCCTTAAAATTTTACAGTCGCGCTTCCCCCTGGAGTGGAAACGCCACAAATTGATTTTTTAGACAAAGGGTTAGGAGATAAAGATACTATTTTTTAGAAAATATCGCGTTTATAGTTGGCGAATCCAGATATTCCGGTAGCTTACCGGATGGCCATGGTCCTGTAATTGTAAAGGCAAGGCACCATGCTTCTCGTAATAATGTTTTCCGGTATAAAGTGTTTTTCCCTGGATAGCTACGTGGTCCTGAATCACGACACCGTTCTGAAGAACGGTAAAGGTAGCGGGCTTTTGCACTTCTCCGGACTTACTAAATACGGGCGCGTGATAAATAATATCGTAAACCTGCCATTGCCCCGGTGGACGGCACACATTTACTAAGGGAGGAGCGTCCTTATAGATGCTTCCCGCCTGACCATTTACATACGTCTTGCTTTTGTAGGAATCCAGCACCTGCAACTCATATTGGCTTTGTAAAAATATACCGCTGTTCCCTCTGTTCTGTCCATTTCCCGTGGCCGGTTTAGGGGTTCGCCATTCAATGTGCAGTTGACAGTCTCCGAAAGACTGCTTCGTCTGGATCGTTCCGGTACCCGGCTTAACGGTAAAATAACCATCGGCGACCGTCCACTCCGCAGGACCGCCTCCTTTGGCCATCTCCCATTGATCAAGATCATGACCATCGAATAACACGATCGCATCGGAAGGGGCCTCTCCCACTGCGCTTCCGGAGGTTACCACCGCCGGCACCGGCTGGTAATATTCCGTTTGCTCATGCGACATTTTTTTATTGACTGCTGGCTCTTTAGATAAGTATTGTGCAGAAGCCAGTCCGCTAATGAAAAGACATAATAAGGCAATTCCGGTTTGTTTTAACATCATTTGATTTTGTGTCGTGAAAAACGTAAAGATAATTTTTTCTGTTAAAAAGCATCATTGTCTTCGCCTTCATCCGCATTGAGGTTAAGGTTCATAATCGTGTTCAACAAGTCGCCGAATTCGGTCTCCCTTTCTAGTACTTTCTTGCTGATTAATGAGAATGAAGCCAGTCCATGGAGAACAAATTCTTTCAACAGATCAGCTTCCTGGCCTTTGGCATGCTTATAATGTTTGCTTACCACCTCTTTCAGACCAGAAACCCGGTCCAGTTCTACCGCCTTTTTCCGGTCGGCCGCATCACGGAACAACTGAATCTTATTGCCCTGTTCAAACCATTGAACGATCTTGCTGTAGGGATTATGCTGCTGTCCCTGACGTCTTTTCTTAAACAGTTCAGGGTTGGGGAAGTAGACCGAAAACTGCGTACGGATCGCCTTATCCAACAAATTAAGCGCCACCTGCTCCGGACCTTCCTGCTCTCCTTCATATACTAATTCTATCTTGCCGGTGATGGCAGGGATAATGCCGAGCAGATCGGAAATCCAGACCTGGGTTTTCTTTTCCTTATTGATGATAAGCCGGCGTTCCGCAGCACTCAGCGCGTTTTCAAATGCGGAAATAGCCAGGCGTGCCGATACACCGCTTTTTACATCTACAAATTCACTGCTTCTCGCCTCAAAGGCAACCTGTTCAATCAACCGTTTTAACAAATCAGCCATCGTGATCTGTTTGGATAATGCGGTATTTATCCTGACCTCCTGCGCAGTGATCTGCATGGCCGTCTCCAGAGACTTAGGATAATGAGTTATGATCTGGCTTTCAATACGATCTTTTAACGGCGTAACGATAGCTCCTCTGTTCGTATAGTCTTCGGGGTTAGCAGTAAATACAAATAATATATCCAGGGGCATGCGCAACTTGAAGCCGCGTATCTGGACGTCTCCCTCCTGCAGGATATTAAACAGGGCCACCTGAATACGCGCCTGCAGGTCGGGTAGTTCATTGATAACAAAAATGCCCCTGTTGGATCGCGGAATGATGCCATAATGCAATACGCGCTCATCGGCAAAGCTCAAGTGTAAATTAGCGGCCTTAATAGGATCTATATCGCCAATCAAATCGGCAACGGTAACATCGGGCGTAGCCAGTTTTTCTCCGTAACGATCACTGCTGTGCAACCAGGAGATGGGGGTATCCGGGCCCTTTTCTTCAATGAGATGCCGGGCGTAAGAAGATACCGGGCGTAGCGGATCGTCATTGACTTCGGATCCCTCCACAACCGGAATATAATCGTCAAGCAACGCGGTCATTTGCCGCGCCATACGTGTTTTCGCCTGGCCACGTAACCCCAGAAAAAGTATATTATGCCGGGAAAGCAGCGCTCTTTCTACATCGGGTATCACAGTATCTTCATAACCGATAATACCATTAAAAGTATTTTTTTTATTTTCGAGTTTTGAAATAAGGTTTTTTCTGATCTCTTCTTTAACCGTTACAGGCTGATAATCTGATTCTTTCAACTCGCCTAATGTTTTGGGTAATGCTTCCACTTTAGTGCTTTTACTGCTCATCTTTACTGTTTCTCTCTTTTGCTTTTAAAAAATTAGCGTAAATTTTTCCGCTTGTTCTGTTCGAAATCATAAAATACAAACTGCCCCAGGTTGTCCAGGGAAGAAAAAAATGCTTTTCCATTATTGGTTTCGGTAAATTCTTTAACAAAACGCTGCAGCCACGGATCGGAGGTTACCATAAAAGTGGTAATGGCTATTTTCAACTTTCTGCACTGAGCAGCCAGGTTCAGGGTCCGGTTTAATATCTTGTGATCTAATCCAAAAGCGTTTTTATAATAACGATTTCCGATCTTTAAACAGGTGGGTTTTCCGTCCGTAATCATAAATATCTGTTTATTCGGGTTCTTTCTGCGTCTTAATATGTCCATCGCCAATTCCAGCCCCGCCACCGTATTGGTATGATAGGGCCCCACCTTCAGGTAAGGGATATCCTTTACTTCAATACGCCAGGCGTCATTTCCAAAGACGATTAGGTCAAGGGTGTCTTTGGGGTATTTGGTCAGGATCAGCTCACTGAGCGCCATGGCCGTTTTCTTCGCCGGCGTAATGCGGTCTTCTCCATAAAGGATCATCGAATGGGAGATATCTATCATTAACACCGTGGAAGTTTGTGTTTTATAATCGGTTTCCCTGATCTCAAGATCGTCCTGACCCATCTGAAAACTTTCAATGCCGTGGTTGATCTGCGCGTTTTTGATAGAGCTCGTAAAATCGATTTGCTCTATAGTATCTCCGAAACGATACGGCCGGGTATCCGCATTGGGTTCATCGCCTTTACCCGGAATAAATGTCGGATGGTTACCCGGGGTTGATTTCTTTAATTTTCCGAAAATCTCCTCCAACGCGCTTTTCCGGATCGTTTGCTCCGTCTTCGGCGTGATCTTAAAATTGCCTGACACCGGATGTTCTTTCAGGTATTCCCTTTCTTTGAGTTCATCAATAAAATCGCCCACCCCATAGTCGGGATCATCAAGTCCGTAAGCATTGGTAAGTTCGGTCAGCCAATGCAACGCTTCATCTGCATCACCGCTGGTATATTCCAGCAGTTGGAGAAACAAATCCATCATCCGGTCGAAGGCGGATTTCGTGGACGTTTGGGGTTCATATTTTGAAAATAAAAAACTGTTCATGGTCTAATACTCCTCAAGTTACGCTAATTTGCCGATTTTTCACAGAAACTTTCTATCTTGTCCCCTTTC
>CAYRJM010000065.1:0-16988 GCA_964424665.1 uncultured Chitinophagaceae bacterium | reverse complement strand
CCTTCCACATGCGCTGAAACCTGTAAGCAGCCGAGAAGAACGATGATAAAGGTAAGTTTCATACACCGTACCAGTTTGTGCATTCTTTCTCCATAGAAGAAAAAGCATGACAATCGTATTTTTTTCATACTTTTGTTTTGATTGAGAGTTAAAAATCGGGATTGGGGGTCGCGCCAACGCTCTCCTCATTCCAATTACTTTTCATTCAGGGGAAGAGCGGCCACTCTTCCTCTTTTAAACCAAACCAGTCAAATATACCCAGTATAATACTCCATTGTATTGTATTTTATGTTTCTTGCAGTTATCTTCTCAAATACACTGTGTCTCCTTCTATTTCATATTGAAAAGGTGTTGTCATCTGTAATATTTTAAGGGCCTTCCGGATATCTTCATTTTTAAATATTCCATTCAATCTTTCTGTTTTTAAAGAAGGATCCTGAAAAATAATATTAACATCGTATCTCCTCTCGAGACTTTTAGTCAGTTCATCGAATCGTTCATTTTGAAATACCAATTTATCTTTCAGCCAGGCAATCTCCTTTAAAGGGGCGGTTTGATCAGGGTAGTTCAGCTCTTCTACTTTGAATTGCACTTTTTTGATCATTGGCGGTTGTAGCCGCTTTAGCTTTTTTGCCGTTTGTGCAAGATCCATAGCAACCGTAAGTTTTTCGTTAGGTTTTAACACAAAACTTTTATCAGGGTTTCCGGCAACCTGGACCTTTATCTTCCCATTAATGAGCGTGGTCTCCACTTTATCCTCATCTTTATAGGCCTGTACATTAAAAGCCGTACCCAGTACCTTAATATCCACATTACCGGCATGTACTATAAAAGGGTGCTCCGCGTTATGCTTTATATCAAAATACGCCTCTCCTTGTAAATAAACCTCCCGTTTACTCTCCATAAAGTCCTCGCCATAGGTAATCACACTACCGGAGTTCAGCCATACTACAGACCCGTCTGGAAGGCGCTGCTGCTCCGGAGCGCCATGTACGACCCATTTCACCCCGTCGGATTGAGCGGTGGTAACCCCTATTTTTTCTTGGTTATCTAATAGCCAAAAGCCTCCACCTCCAAGCAGAAGAATGCCGATCCAAACCGCCGCTCGTCGCCAGAACACCTGCCATCTCCTTTGTTTAGGGTTATTTTCCCAGGGATAGGCAGCCTCCGCTTCAGGGAGCGTTTGTTCTGTATCCAGATTACTGGCGATCATCTTCCAATTATCCGCAATCAGATCTTCCCGACTCACCGGATGATGCGCATGCTTATCACTCTCCACAGCATCTAATAATGCATTAAAAAAAGTGAATTCAGGTTTGTTGTTCAGTAGCTGTTGTAACTCTTCTTCTTCCTCGTCAGAAGTGACTTTGCCTATTTTTCTGGCCAAAAGATGTATAAGCCGGTTTGTTTCCATTTTATTTTTCAGGCGGTATTTATATAAGGAAACATCTTTTGGAAAAACTCCTTAAAGGATTCAGAAAAAAATTACTTTTTTGAAAGAGTAGTATATTCTGACCATACCGGTAGCAGGCTAACGGAGAGTTTTTTCAGCGCGATATACAGTTGCGCGTCAACAGTTTTGACAGATATGTTGAGAATAGAAGCGACTTCTTTATAGGTCAAGCCATCCTCTTTAAGTAGTTTAAAAATTAGCTTGCACCGGGGTGGCAACCTTTCAATAGCCGATTGTACTTTATTCCGCAATTCTTTCGTGATCATTCCCGCTTCGGGATTGATACTCATGCGGATGTGCTTTAGTTCCAGGCTTTCCAAAGCCAAAGGAGCTGGCTTCCGAAGTTGGCGTAAACGATTTAATGCCGCATTTTTTACCGCGACATATAAATAAACATTAATATTTTTTATATCTGATAAAGTATATCGTTTTTGCCAAAGATTGATGAAGACATCATTTACGACCTCTTCGGCATTTTGCTTCTCTTTCAAATAAGAAAAGGCAAACTGATAAAGCCTGAAAAACAGCAATTGATAAAGCTCCCTGAAGGCTTTTTGATCATCCTCGTATTGTATTTTGTGTAGGAGCTGCTTCATGCTAAAAGGTTTTGTTCCGACAAGATAGCAAAAGTTTTCTTTAAAAGAAAAACTTCATATTGCTGGTTATACAGATGCCGGTTCGCCCCGAACTGATTCGAATTATCACAAACCCGTTAACGATATAGGCTGAGCTCGGTTCTCCTGTCATTTAATCTTTAAGAAACGCCCCCTACCAGGGCTCTTTGATATTAGGCATCGGCTACGGAACCTTCTTTAAGAAAAGCGCTTAGATCTCTTAGTTGGTGATTAAGCAGCATTTTATATTCAAAATAAATCGCTTTTGATAACGACCGGGCTGACGCGGAGTCGCAACGTCAATTGAGGCTTCTAAAATCCACGGGGACTAGCTTACTTACCCCCGCTTCCTGCATGGTAACTCCATAGATCACGTCTACTGCGGCCATCGTTTGTTTATTATGCGTTACTACGATAAACTGAGAATTCTCTGAAAATTCGCGAATCATATTCGTAAACTTGCCGACATTGGCGTCGTCCAAAGGCGCGTCCACCTCGTCTAGTATACAGAACGGAGCGGGTTTGATCAGATAAATGGCAAAAAGCAAAGCGGTGGCCGTCAACGTCTTTTCGCCACCAGACAATTGGGTGATCGCCGTTGGTCTTTTCCCCTTGGGTTTTGCTTTGATCTCAATTCCTGTATCGGCCAGGTTTTCCGGGTCGGTCAATAACATATCCGCCTCGTCTTCTTCTGTAAAGAGTGTTTTAAAGACTTTAACGAAATTTTCCTTCACCTTGTTAAACGTGTCCAGAAATTTTTGATTCGCAATGTCTTCCACTTCCTGGATGGTTGCTTTCAAGGAATCCCGGGCTGTAATCAGGTCATTTTTCTGTGTAGATATAAAATCAAATCTTTTTTTCATTTCCTGAAAAGCCTCGATAGCGGTAGGATTGATCTCCCCCATATTGTCCAGCCGCTTCTTATATTTATCTGTTTGCGCCTTTAGCGTCTCTATGCTTTCATCCCCTGTCCGGTCTTCGTCAAGTATATCATCAAGATTAATTCTAAATTCGACATCAAGGCGTTCTTTCATTCCCGCGAGCTGTAACTTCAGCGCATTCACTTCTTCACGCAAGCCACCCAGTCCATCTTCTACTTCGCTTTTACTGCGCTGCATAAGCCTTAGCGATTTTTCCATCTCCCCGACTTTATTTTTGATGTTATGATATTCTTGATCGCTTTCATTGAGCTTTTGCAGCGCCGCCTCCCTTTGGTAGGCGAGTTCCTGCAGCAGATTTTCTGCTTCTCGTATCTTGTTTTCGGCAAGGGTAATCGCTTCTCCGGTTTTTTCGAGCTGTAATGTGCTGGAAGTGATCTGTGCATTCAATTCGTTTAACCTGCTTCGCTGGAATTCCACATCCTGCTTAACAGCCTGCACCTGGCTTTGCTGCCTGGTGAATTGCAGATTCTGCTCATTAAAACGGTTGTTGGCATCATTAAAAAGACGGTCAGCCTCCATAAAGTCATTTTCGGCCTGCTCTATGGCCTGGACAGCCTCTTCCATCTTTCCCGAAAAAGTGGCCAGCTCTTCACGCTGCACTTGCACCTGTTCATGGTTGTCCTCCAGCGCATCCCGCATTTCTTGTAACCTGTTCTCGTTGGAGGCAATAAGGGCTTTAACATTCTCTATTTTGTTCCGGATTCCAAAAACCTGATTCTGCAGCTGATTTATTCTATCTCTGCCTTCATTGAGCTTTTTTTCGTTAAGCTGATCACTTAAATCCGAGGCGGCATTACGCTTTTTATTGATCTTCTCCTGAAGCTGATCCACCTCTTTTTGCATCCCGGCAATTGTTGCTTTGAGCTTTTCCAGGTTTTTGGTACGGCCAAGTTTATTTCCCTCGAATAACCCCCCAGATCCCCCGCCTAACCGGTAACGGCTGCGGTTCTGGCGGCCGGAACGTTCCACCAGTATCCATTCCGGGTTTTCTTTCAATATCCCGTTAGTAGACGCTATGTCTTCGGTGATAACTACTTTTCCTAAAAGATGTTCTACCAGACCACGATACTTTTCATCTGCCTCCACGACTTCCATCGCAGGGAGCAGATCTTCCGACCTGGCAATTTGTCCATTGCTCTCGGCATCAAAATGGTCCAAAAGGAAAAAATTAGCTTTCCCTTTTTTATTTTCACTCAGTAGCTGTACAGCGGCTACTGCGTCTTGCAGCTTATCTACAACATAATAATTCAGGTAGGGCTCTAAAAGGCCTTCCACCGCAGGGCGATATTCTTCCTTACAAAAAATAACATCCGATAATACCGGCGCTTCCACATTCCATTGAGCGTTTTTCTTCAGGAATTTGATACTATCCGGGTAGCCTTCCAGATTATCCACCATAGATTTGAGCAGGTCATGTTCGTTTTTCTTCGCATCAAGCATCCGGGTTTTATCCATAAGCAGGCTGCGCAATTCTTCGATCTCAGACTGGGTGTGGAGGATGTTTTCTTTCGTCTGCTCCTGATGTTGAGTGAGTTTTTCAAAATCTTCCTTTTGCACCGTCAGCTCTTCCGCTAATTCGACTTCCGAAGCAGCGAGCACTTCCAGCTCGTCTTGTCTTGAAGCGTTCTCATCCTCCAACCGGGCAATCGTCTGTTGAAGATTCTGGATAGAAGTCTCGGCCACAGCCGTCTTCTTTTCAACATCAAACTGGTGCTGTTGTAACCGTTGCTGATCTTTTCTTTTATTCTCCCGTATCTCTTTTTTCCGGTTATACGTCATCTGCCGCTCTTCTTTCATCTCACGGAGTTCCGTCAGTTCGGTTTCCAAAGCCGCCAACTTGGCCTCTTCTGCAGCTGCAAGCCCGGTTCCCTTTTCCAGGTTCTGTTGCAGTTCTTTCAATCGTTCGTCCGCCCCGGCGAGAAATGTTTCTATCTGTTCTTTTTGTTCTTTGGAGTAGGTAAGACGTTGTTCTGCCAGTTTTTTTTCATTTTCCTTGGTTCGCAGCTCATTCATCAGCTCATTAAAGGCCTGTTGCATTTCTTGCAAGGCCTTCTCTTTTTCGGTAAAAAGGAGCTTGAGCTCTTCTATTTCGGCATCGGATTTCGCGATGTCGGTATCCAGCTGTGTCTTCTTATTTTCCTCAGCCTGCTGCTGTTCGTTGAGCCTTTTGAAAGTCTCATGAAAACCTTCCATAGAGGCTTTGGCCAATTCGATACTGGCAGCTTTGTACTTTTTTTTGAGCTCATAATAGCGCTCGGCCTTTCTGGCCTGGCTTTCCAGCGATTTTAAGTTGCCCTGAATTTCAAACAGCAGGTCCTCAATACGACTCAGATCCTGTTCCGTAGCGTCTAACTTATTTTTCGCTTCTTTTTTGCGGGTTTTATAGATGGAGATGCCGGCAGCTTGTTCAAGCATCCTCCGCCGGCTGTTATCTTTGTCTTTGATGATCTCATCGACCATGCCCAATTCAATGATCGCATAAGAATCGGTACTGATACCGGTATCCAGGAAAAGGTTGTGAATGTCCTTCAACCGGCAGACTACGTCATTCAGGCGGTATTCGCTATCGCCATTCTTAAAAAATTTCCGATTTACCGTAACGGTAGTGAATTCCGTGGGCAAAATATTGCGGGTGTTTTCAAAAGTCAGCGAGACTTCCGCCAGGCCACTGGCAGAACGGGACCTGGACCCGTTAAAGATCAGGCTGGACATCTTATCGCTCCGTAACGCGCTAATCTTATGTTCTCCTATGGCCCACCGTATGGAATCAATAATATTACTTTTACCACATCCATTCGGTCCGATTACACCGGTTACCCCTTTATCAAAGTGCACGACCGTTTTGTCGGCAAAGCTTTTGAATCCCTTTATTTCCAGAGTTTTTAAACGCACAATTTCAATTTTAGACGGGTGTAAATTACTGCAAAATTAGGGCTAGCCGCTTTTATTTTATTCACAAATGTGGAAAAGAAAACCATCAAGGCCCCTATTAAAATGTTAAAATCCGGCCGTCCTTTTCTCATTCCAGCCTTATGGCATCTATTTTGCACTTTTTCCCACCTACTGCCCAGTTTTTCTATTCACACGTTTATTAAACTATCTAAATTCTATTTTATTATGAAACGTTTTTTTTCAATACAGAAAATTCTTTTACTAGGCGGGATATTGTTCACCATTGCCTTTATCTCTGCTTGTAATGATGACGACAATAATCCCATACAGCCCGACGTCGCGGGGCTAATGGCGTTTAACCTGGCTCCTGACCAGCCAGCAATCGGAGTTGCCCTCTCCGGAAATCAGCTCAATTCGCCTTTGCCTTACATGAGCTATACGGGAGGATACGTCGCTATATATCCCGGGAAACGGTCTACTGACGCATTTGACGCCAATGGCAATACAATTGCCACCATGACGCAAACTTATGCGGCAGAGAAGTATTATTCGCTCTTCGTCATAGGTACTGACGGCAATTACCAGAATATTATCGTTAATGATGGGCTGGATACGCTGAACGCTCAAGACGGTAATGCCTATATACGGTATATCAACGCTATTCCGGGAGCCGACCAGTTGAGTGTGGTGGTAAAAAATGAGTCGGATACCCTCATCACCGATCAGGCGTCTTTTGGCTCGGTTTCAGCCTTTCAACCGGTCAAAGCAAGTAGCGTGACCATCGATATAGACAATGGCACAGCTGATACAACCCGAGATATTACCTTAGAAAATCAGAAGGCCTATACCATTCTATTTGCCAACAAGCCTGCTGAAAACGGGGGAAGCGACAGCATTCAGATCAGATACATTGAAAATGGGAAGCTTACGCTGGATTCCACTTCAGAAGATTTATCTAAAACATCAAACTAAGCCGGAGTTCCGGGGCTTTAAAGAGACGGTGTGCAAATTCTTCCCCAATCTGCTTGGTCCGGCCAATGAAAAAGTACCCCGGCATCATATTTATGAGGCCGGGGTTTCTTTCTTAACACCGGACTTTGCCTCCTGCACAATAATAAACTTCCTGTTTAAGGGATCCAGGTGTTCATATAATGCGTCTATAAACCCCCGCCCGTAAAGCGCATAGTAGGGCAGAATATTCTCCACTCGTTCCTGCAGGGTATTTTGTGGAAACAAGCGGCTTTTGACACTTCGGATCAATTCCGTCTGCCAGCCAAATTTATTTTTTTCCGCTTTCAGGAACTTATGCTCGAGTTTCCCGATAGAGCGGAGTGTTCTCGTCAGCTCCGCATCCACCGATGCTTTTAGGGTGACATCAATATTGGCGGCCTTATGTGCCAACGCAGCAAACAGCCTTTCTATTTCCCGGTACTCCTCTTTTAATACCAATTCTTCGTGGGTATTTTTTTTTACAAATTCACTGATTAGTGCTTCCGTATCCCTAAAAAGATCCGCCGGCTGTAAACCTACTTTCTGTAGCCGCTTTACAGATTTTTCATCCACCCACAATACAGAATTCCGCAGCAGAAGAAGAGGAAAGGGTACCTCAAAATGGGAAAACAATCTTTTTAACTCCATCCAGTATGATAATTCACCTCCGCCGCCAATAAAAATCAGGTTAGGTAAAATAGTTTCCTGAAGCACCCCCCGTAAGATCACGTTCGGGCTAAAGCGCTCAGGATGCTTCTGGAGCTCCTGTTCGATCTCCTGACGATTGAATGTCTTATCCGTATTTAATACTTTCCATTGTTCGTCCTCTTTGACAATACGTTCACGTAGCTGATCGGCCAAATAAAAAAGGTTGATGTCCCGAGGCGCAGCCTGGGCATGATAATCCTTAGACAGCGCCTCAATCGTGTCCTTTACAATAGGCGACGAGCTTTGTTCAAAAAGTTCTTCCCGCATTACAGGGAAAAAGGCTTTTTTAAATCCCGGCGAATCGGCGATAAGAACAACCAAACCAAACCGGCCGAATAATGCATTAACAAGATATAAGGTTGCCGTTTGAATATTCTCGTGTCCAAGATAAGCTTCCTGCAACAGGGTCTTTATATCGCGTATATGTTCATTATTACCCAATTCTTTTGTTATCTCATCAATCAGGGATTCCAGATTTTCCGGTCGCATCCTGCCGACAGCTCCCGATTGATCGGTTTGCCAACGATAGGTTTTCCCGTACAGATGGATCGTTCCCAATTCCTCTAAATCATTGTCTTCACTCCCCATATAATAGACCGGAACAAAATTATACTGCGGATATTGCGCTTTAAGATAAACAGCCAGTTTAATGGCATGTACAATCTTATAAATAAAATACAGGTATCCGGTAAACAGATTAGGTTGATGAGCAGTACAGACCGTAAATGTATTTTCCTCCGCCAAAAGCCGCAGGTTTTGCTTTACGGCTTTATCCATGTGTATGCCCGTATACGTTTTATTCAGCTCTTCAACGAGCAACCCACGGTCGGTAGGAAAAGCCTTTCTGGCCGCTATGATTTTTTCCACATCGGGATGCCGGGGAGAATAAGTGTAAAAAGGCTTCAGCTTTGAATCTTCCTGCAGGTAGTCCAGTACAAGAGATGAAAAATAACCGGTATCTGAGTAGTCTAAAAATTCAATCTTACAGCCCATGTATTTATCTAGTTTTCTTAAAAGCAGTTTTTGCAATAACGTTTCTTCATAACAGGGCGGCTTAATTCCGTATTATTTACACTACCGCCCCTTCCAGATCATAATCATAGGCTTTTGTAATTCTTACATTAACAAAATCTCCTATCAAAAGTTCATTCTCGCTATTAATTATTACTTCATTGTCTACTTCTACGGAATCATATTCCGTACGCCCGATGTATCTTCCTGCTTCTTTCTTGTCTATTAATACTTTAAATACCCCCCCTATTTTTTCCTGATTTTTTTCATAAGAAATATCCTGCTGCACTTCCATGATTTCTTGTGCGCGACGTTCTTTTTCTTTGGCCGACACGTTGTCTTTCAACCCGTAGGCGGCCGTATCTTCCTCATGGGAGTAAGTGAATATTCCCACCCGGTCAAAGCGCTGTTCTTCCAAAAACTGTTTCAGATCGGCCACGTCCTGCCTGGTTTCTCCGGGAAATCCGGCAATCAACGTCGTCCTGATACAAATTCCCGGCACCTTGTTCCGGATATTGGCCAGCAGGCCTTCCATTTCCCCTCGGGAAATCTGGCGCTTCATGGCCCTCAGCATGTTATCTGACGCATGCTGCAACGGGATATCCAGGTAGTTGCAGATATTGTCCCGCTCACGCATCACATCGAGCACCTCCAGTGGAAATTTAGTAGGATACGCATAATGCAGCCGGATCCACTCCAGTCCTTTTACATCCGCCAGGCGATTCAACAATTCAGACAGTCTCCTTTTTTTATAAATATCCAGGCCATAATACGTCAGCTCTTGTGCAATAAGCATAATCTCCTTCACACCCATACGAACCAGTTTTTCCGCCTCTGCTACGACCTGTTCTATCGGCTTGGAAACATGCTTTCCCCGCATCAGCGGGATGGCACAAAAAGCACAGGTACGGTTGCAACCTTCAGAAATCTTGAGGTAGGCATAATGCTGCGGAGTACTCAGGAGCCGCTCTCCGACTAATTCCTTTTTATAATCGGCATTCAGTTTCTTGAGTAAAAAGGGCATCTCCATTGTACCGAACCAGGCATCCACTTCAGGAATCTCTTTAGCGAGCTCATCCCGATAGCGTGCACTGAGACAGCCGGTAACATAAACTTTTTCCAGAAGCCCCTCCTTTTTCATTTCCACCTGTTGCAAAATAGTATTGATAGACTCTTCCTTGGCCTTATCAATAAATCCGCAGGTATTCACTACCACGATATTGTGATCGGGCTTAAGATGCTCATGCACTACGTCCATGTCATTTGCACGTAATTGTCCACTGAGCACCTCACTATCCACCATATTCTTGGAACAGCCCAGCGTAATGATATTTATTCTGTCTTTTTTTAACGTCCCTGTTTTCAAAACCGTGATTTTATTCCGCGGCAAAGATACGATGATTTGAGAGGAAATAGGTAATTCGCGGAATCATACGACCGTTCCGCACAAAATAAAACCAGCGAATTAGTTCGCGTGTTTGACGCGAAAGATTTGACCTCACCTGGTTGTGGCAGTCCCGGGCGGCCATGGCTATGTACCGGGCTAACGGAAAGGAAACCTAAGGCCAATAATCCCGAATCACGTTATCCCCGCTGCCGGCATCGCTTTTTTTGTACTTTTGGCATGGGGGTAAATCCCTCCGAAGTTGTCCTGATACAAAAAGGCGGGAACAACGAACAACAGGATCCTGAATGGAACAATGCGAAATACAGAAAAAAGTGCTCCCGCTAAGGCGGGATGAAGCGCTTTTTGAACAGGTTTTTAAAGCTCATTTTAAAGCCTTGCATGCCTATGCTTTTACCTTTGTAAAAGACAACGCAGTGGCGGAAGACATGGTCCAAAATATTTTTTTACGGCTTTGGCACAAAGCCGATGAGATCCGGATCACCCAATCGTTTATCGCATACCTCTATCGTTCCGTTTATCATGAGTGCCTTAATTATCTCAAACATCAAAAAGTGAAAGCAACGCATGAAACTTACCTAAAGCATAATACGGGGCCTTCAGGAGAAATTCCTTCGGAGGAAACTACCTATAAAGAACTAAAAGATCAATTGGCGGAAGCCCTGCAAAGCCTGCCCGAAGGCTGCCGGACCATTTTTCAGCTGAGCCGCTTTGAATCTTTAAAGTACAGAGAGATAGCCGATAAACTGGACGTCTCTGTAAAAACAGTTGAAAATCAGATGGGCAAAGCCTTGCGTATCTTAAGAGTGAAGTTAATTGACTTTCTGCCTTTAATGCTGCTACTGGTCTCGTCATTTATTCTATAAAAAATGGAAACACACAACAAAAAAAACGGGAAAGACGATTTGCTGGTAAAGTACCTGCTGGGGGAAACGCTACCAGAGGAAACCGAACAGGCGGAAGAATGGATCAGTGCGTCTATCGATCACCAGCAGTATTTCCAGCAACTGAAAACCGTCTGGGAAAGCAGCAGACAAGCATTTAACTATGCTACACCCGATAAAGAAGATGCATGGCAACGTTTTCGTAAAAAAGCGAACAAAAGCGCCTTGACCCGGCCCGCGCAAAAGCCCGTTCGCATCAGAAGAAGAAAATTTTTAACCTTTGCAGCGGTGATTGCCTGTCTGATAGTTGGCGGAGCAACACTTTATGTTTTCTTGCAACCCAACAGGGCCACTATCCATTCAAAAAATGAAGTCGTCACCCACACTTTACCGGATGGCACCATCGTCACGTTAAATAAAAACACAACACTCGTTTACGCGTCACCATTCAAAAAAGAAAAAAGGATCGTAGAACTAAGGGGCGAAGCTTTCTTTGACGTAGCTTCGCAACCCGATCTTCCATTTGTCGTTAAAGCGAATAACGTTACTGTAACCGTCCTAGGAACTTCTTTTAACGTCAGCGCCTCAGCAGATACTACCGAGGTAATCGTCGCAACTGGTCGCGTAGAAGTGAGCGACCAAAATCAGGTCGTATTATTAACGCCACATCAAAAAGCGATTATTTCTACAAATGAAAGCCGGATAGAAAAGAAAAAAATATCCGGCGAGCTCTATAATTACTATAAAACAAAGGCTTTAATTTGTAACGAAACGCCGCTCAATGAACTCGTTATCGCATTAAACGAAATCTATCCCCAACACATCGTTATAGCTGACCGACAATTAGATTCGCTCCCGCTGACGGCTACATTTCATGACCAGCCATTAGACACGATACTTTCTGTTATTGACCAGACCTTTGATCAAGTAGAGGTTGTTCACCGGAAAAACCAGATCATTCTAAAACATAAAGAAAGATAGCTACCGTATTGCATATTAAAGGCCACGATATCACCCTCCTCCTATTCTTATTGTTATTGCCCCTGTTATCGGCGGCACAGAACATCCTTTCTAAAAAAATATCCATCCAGATCAGCCAAAAAAAGTTACCCATCGCATTGCAGGACATAGCCGAAGCAGGCAACTTCCATTTTTCTTATAAGAGCGATATCCTTTCTACGGACAGCGTCGTCAGTTTGTCTGTATCCCGGCAAGCGGTCAAAACAGTACTGCAGAAGTTGCTAGGCGACGGTTATAGCTACAAGGAAACCGCCGGCTATATTATTATCCACCGGAGGAAAAAGAATAAACGCTCCTTTACAGTACGCGGTTCTGTTTTCAACCGGGAAACCGGCGCCCCGCTGGCGAATGTAAGTGTGTATGAAAGTGCACAGCTTCAATCCGACCTGACGGATAAGAAAGGGCGCTACCTGCTTCACCTGCACACCACTGCCGGACCTTCCATTATTCACGTGAGTAAGTTTTACTTTAATGATACATCCCTTATTATCCAACCTGGATACGACCAATCCGTCGATGTCGCTATCAGCCCAATCCGCTCGGTACAATTGAATACCGTAACGATTAAACCCAATACCTTCTTGGGTCAGGCCTGGGTAAATCGCTTCTTTACCTCATCGCGACAAAAGATACGGGATATAAACCTGAGCCATTTTCTTATCAAACAGCCTTTTCAATATTCTGTCTGGCCCGGGATCGGCACCCATGGAAAGCTAGGTGCGCAAATAAGCAATAATTTTTCTTTTAATATCCTGGGTGGATATGCGGCAGGACTAAATGGCATGGAATTAGGCGGATTATTTAACCTCGATAAAAGCGCAGTGAAATATATCCAGATAGCAGGTCTCTTTAACAGTGTAGGCGGAAAAATGACAGGCTTTCAGGCAGCTGGGCTATTTAATAATGTCCTGTCGGGAATGAAAGGCGTACAAATAGGCGGACTCACTAACGTGGTAGAAGAAAATGTGACCGGTCTACAACTTACTGGAATATTGAACAGTGCTAAAAGGGTAAATGGGCTCCAATTTGCCGGGGTAGCGAATAGGACGACAACGACGGTAACCGGCATTCAACTTGCAGGCGTTTTAAACATTACCTCTTCAAATCGCGGACTGCAGGCAGGGCTGATAAACATAGCAGACAGCGCTTCCGGTTATGCTATTGGCCTTATTAACATTATTAAAGACAAAGGCTATCGCAACTTGTCCCTTTCGTGGCAGAGTGCATGGGATTTAAACCTTTCCTATAAAACGGGTAGAAAAAAACTATACAACATTTTACTGGCAGGGGTAAACATGGCGAATGATGATGTCGTTGTCAGTGTCGGGTATGGACTGGGAAAATCATTTGACCTTTCAGCAGGTTTATCACTCACAACAGAAATAACAGAACAAAGCATGCTAAACGGGGACTGGGGCAGTCTGCCATTGCTTGTAAGCATACGGCCTGCCATTGTCTTATCCGTAACGCCAAAAACAGCTTTGTTTGCAGGACCGGCTTTCTCCATTTATTTTCCGGGGAAGGACACAATTGGAAAAGGATTTAAGATTCCTACGGAATCTTTTTCTTTAGGTGGTTCCGTTCGCGGTTGGTTTGGCCTTCATGCAGGCGTAACTATTTTTTAATCGACCATAGGGGTAAAACAAACTTGCGTTGTCGTAAATAAAAATCCATAAAAACGATGACCAGAATTTCTTTGATCCTTGTGTTATTTTCCTGCATCTGTTGCAAGGGATACGCGCAACAACAGGAACAGCAGACCGCGCTGATTTCCCACTTCGCAGACCTCGGAATCATCTATCCGATTACCTCAAACGGGGTAAATGCCCCATGCTACAACAACACCATTTCTCTCCAGGCCCTGGCAGGCGCATCGGGCGGCATTACGGGAGGCGCAGCAGCCGGCATTGCTAATATCATTAAAAAAGATGTCTATGGCACAACACTGGCAGGTATTGGAAACACCATTGGGGGTAATGCAAACGGTGCGCTATTTTCAGGCGTTTATACCATTGTAAGAAAGAACATGACCGGCGTCCAGTTCGCGGGAATCTGCAATATTACTACCGACGTAAACGGATATCAAACCGCAGGGATCTTTAATAAAGCAGAAAAAGTAAATGGAATACAAATAGCCGGAATCTTTAATCGTTCAACCACC
This sequence comes from uncultured Chitinophagaceae bacterium, assembly GCA_964424665.1. GTDB lineage: Bacteria > Bacteroidota > Bacteroidia > Chitinophagales > Chitinophagaceae > FW021-bin31. Next base: position 2,909 of record CAYRJM010000065.1, on the reverse strand, counting down.
ATAAGAGGCGTTCAGTTATCCGGTTTGATCAACCGGGCAACAAAAGTAAAGGGTGTACAGCTATCGGGTTTAATCAACCTGGCTGACAGCAGCGATTATCCGATCGGCTTTATTAACCTGATCAAACAAGGCGATAAAAACATCATGCTGTCCACCGATGCGTCATTAAATACAATGCTTAGTTTTCAATCCGGAGGGCGTGTACTGTACGGCAGCATCGGACTGGGATACAAATTAAACAGTGATTACCACCTGTTTCTGCTTGAAGTAGCTATTGGGGCGCACCTGTTGAATATAAAAGACGTTTTTCTTTTCAATACGGAGGCGGCCCAACTGGTAGCGTCCGATTTTACAAAGGGCCATCTGTACAGATACAGCCTGCGTATGTTGCCGGAAATTAAACTCACCAACCGTCTTAGCATACTGGCAGGGCCATCCGCTAACCTTATTCTGGACTATTCTAATCAAAAATTCTCCGGTAAAACCACGCGTTATTTCTGGACCACGGAAGGACGCAACGGACATTTTATAGGTTCCAACATCGGCTTTATCGGCAGGTTAAAGTTCATGCTTTAAAATATCAATATGCCTTCCAAAGAAATATACGCTCTGATTACGGGAGCCAGTAAAGGCTTGGGGAGATCTTTTGCCATAGAATTAGCTAAAAGAGGAAAAAACCTATTACTTACAGCGCTGCCCGGGGAACAGCTCGGGGAACTCTGTACCGCGCTGGAAAAAGAATACCAAGTAAAAGCCAAAGGGGTTGAATGCGATCTCACATCCGAAAAGGAGATCAACAGACTTGTCAAATGGATAAAGACCGATTATTCCATCAACCTGCTGATCAACAACGCGGGGATGGGCGGCACATCGGAATTTTCAAAAACGGAGTTCGCCCTCATCAACAAAATCATTTTACTGAATATAAGGGCAACGGTTATGCTCACACATCAGTTGCTTCCTCTATTGAAACGGCACAAGCAGGCATGGGTTTTAAATGTTTCCAGCATGGCTTCCTTCTCTCCTATTGGCTATAAAACTGTTTATCCGGCGTCAAAAGTATTTATCCTGAATTTTTCAAGGGGGCTTTTTGAGGAATTAAAAAATTCCGGTGTGTTTGTCAGCGTCGTGCATCCCGGTCCCATGCGTACTAACGAAGACACTACCAGGCGCATCGAAAAGCAGGGCTTTTGGGGTCGGATCGGCCTGCTTTCGCCGGAAGATATGGCCAAAAGGTCCTTGGATCAATTGTTTAAAAAAGATACGCTCATCTTGGTAGGATGGATGAACAAAATAAATTGGTTGCTCATGAAAACTATTCCTGTAGGAATACGGCTACCAGTAATTACCAAAATTGTAAAACGGGAACTGCCCGTAAGGTTAAACCAGAAAAACAGGTTATAGCTTAAACAGCGAATCAACAAACGCGCTTGCTTTAAACGGCTGCAGGTCTTCCATTTTCTCCCCGATTCCGATATATTTGACGGGAATCTTAAACTGATTGGCGATGGCCAGCACTACACCGCCTTTGGCCGTTCCGTCGAGTTTGGTGATCGCCAGAGAAGTTACTTCTGTGGCAGCGGTAAACTGCTTAGCCTGCTCCAGTGCATTTTGTCCGGTAGAACCGTCCAGTACAAGCAAGACCTCATGCGGCGCATCAGGAATCACCTTTGCGACCACCCGTCGGATCTTACTCAGTTCATCCATCAAATGCCTTTTATTGTGCAACCGGCCTGCGGTGTCTATCATGATGATATCAACGCCTTTGGCGACGCCGCTTTGTACCGTGTCAAAAGCTACGGCTCCCGGGTCAGAACCCATCTTATGTTTCACTATAGGCACGTCGGTCCGTTCACTCCATATGGTAAGCTGATCTACCGCTGCCGCCCGAAAGGTATCCGCAGCCCCTAATAACACCGATTTCCCGGCTTGCTTAAACTGATAGGCAAGTTTACCGATCGTCGTGGTTTTTCCAACGCCGTTCACACCGACCACCAATATAACATAAGGCTTTCCGCCGGTATTAAGATCAGCCTCTGTTGCCTCCGCCTCGTTTTCCGGTCTCACGAGCAATCCGGCGATTTCTTCATGAAGAATCTGCTGCAATTCATCGGTATTCATATACTTATCCCGTTCCACTCTCTTTTCCAGGCGGGAAATGATATCTACCGTTGTCTTTACGCCTACATCCGCGGAGATCAACGCTTCCTCCAGGTCATCCAATACCTCGTCATCTACCCGGGACTTACCAACGACCGCACGGCTGACTTTCTTCAGAAAGCTTTCTTTTGTCTTTTCAAGTCCCTTATCCAGGCTCTCTTTCTCCTTAGTAGAAAATATTTTTTTTAAAAACCCCATGCTCTCTTTTTTAATAATTCATGTTCCTTATCCCAAAGAGGATATCACTTAGAAAAAACCTAAGCGCTCGCCAACGAATCCACTATTCGAACAAACACAAAAAGCCACCCCGAGTACTACGAGACAGCTTTAAAAAAATAACGGGCAACTAAAAGAAAAAACTTACTTGCCGCTCAGGTAGCTCTTTACCTGTTCTTTATGGATAATGTTCTCTTTGAAGGCGTAAGCTCCGGTTTTGGGCGATTTTATCGTCCGGATGACTTTGGTAAAGTTTTTAGCGTTAGCATCCACTACTGCGTCCTTACCTTTAATAGCTGTTTTTGCTTTCTTAGCCATGATTGAATGATTTTTAAAACCTTATTTAATTTCTTTATGAACGGTCACACGCTTTAAGATGGGGTTGTACTTTTTCAACTCAATGCGCTCCGGTGTGTTTTTTTTGTTTTTGGTAGTAATATAGCGGGAAGTCCCCGGTTTACCGGAAGCCTTATGTTCTGTACATTCCAAAATCACCTGTACTCTGTTTCCTTTCTTTGCCATGATTCAGTTGC
>CAYRJM010000064.1:0-17451 GCA_964424665.1 uncultured Chitinophagaceae bacterium | reverse complement strand
GCAGGCGATCGCTGGCTAGCCCAAAGCGGCCCGAAAAAACCACCAGGCGATTAACAAACACCAGATCAGCTTTATTCCCGTACTGAATAAAAAACCGATAAAGGATCCTACCGCGACTTTCAGCGCCCTGTTCATCTCTTTCGGTGCAACGATCACTTCTCCCAGAAACGCGCCGACAAACGGACCGATGATCAACCCCAGCGGACCCAGAAAAATACCGACTATGGTCCCTACCGTAGCTCCGCGCTGTCCGGCTTTTGTTCCCCCATATCTTTTGGTGGCCAAAGCCGGCAAAAGATAATCCAAAATAGCTATAATCAAGGTAATGACCGCCGTAATAATCAGCATCTGGGTACTAAATTGAGCATACTTCGAAAAGTGAAGCAGGAGCAGTCCTGCCCACGCCACCGGTGGTCCGGGCAACAGCGGTAAAATACTACCGGCGATTCCGATTAAAACCGCTAATGCCCCCACGATAAACAACAGAATATCCATATTTTATCTCCTTAATAAGAAAATCCGGATGTTAACGCCTGGTTTTGCGTTGATTCTTGTTTGCAAATTATCAAAATTCCCGCGTAACCGGATGATCGTTGCGAACTTTTTAATACCCGGGTCAGGTCCCGACTCATCGGGAACAACAGGCAAATTCCGGGCCTTTTTTGCGTGCTGTCGCCGGCCATCTGTCGCCCTCCCTGCCCTTTTACTTTTGTTTGTTTACTATCTTTGCATAGTGCCGGTTATCCGGCGCTTCTAAAGATTTTTGATTATGGCTTATTATTGTGATTCCTTCACAGCATATAAACGACTTCCTACACGAGAGGTGAAAATAGGAGATCTGCTCATCGGTAACGGCAACCCGATCCGCATTCAAACGATGACCACTACAGATACCATGGATACCCGGGCCACCGTAGCACAAACCATCCGTTGCATAGAAGCGGGCGCGGAATTGGTGCGAATAACCGCCCCCAGCAAAAAAGACGCGGAGAACCTGCAAAAGATCAAAGCAGAGGTGCGCCGGCAGGGGTATACGACACCGCTGGTCGCCGATATCCATTTTACGCCCAATGCTGCGGAAATAGCTGCCCGTATTGTGGAAAAAGTGCGGGTAAACCCGGGAAATTACGCGGATAAAAAGAAATTTGAAGTAAAAGAATATACCAACGACAGCTACCGGGCAGAGATAGAACGCATCCGCGATAAGTTTTTGCCACTGGTTCGTATTTGTAAAGAATACGGTACCGCTATGCGTATCGGCACCAACCACGGTTCATTAAGTGACCGCATCATGAGTCGGTTTGGGGATACCCCCATGGGCATGGTGGAGAGTGCTATGGAGTTCTTACGCATTGCGCGGGAAGAAAATTATCACCAGATCGTACTGAGTATGAAAGCCAGCAACCCCCAGGTGATGGTGCATGCCTACCGGCTGTTGGTGCAAACCATGAAAGAGGAATTCGACGAATGCTATCCCCTGCATCTTGGCGTAACGGAAGCCGGCGATGGAGAAGATGGCCGCATTAAAAGCGCAATGGGTATGGGCACGTTGTTAGAAGACGGATTGGGTGACACCATTCGCGTTTCGCTGACCGAAGAGCCTGAATTTGAACTGCCGGTTTGCCGCGACCTGGTACGGCGCTTTGGGCAATATAAAAGCGGGAATAATACCTCCGCCCCCTGCATTAAGCCCGCTTACGATCCCCTGACCTATCAAAAAAGGCCCACGACGGCCGTAAAAAACATAGGAGGCGCAAACGTTCCGGTAGTCGTCGCGGATTTTTCAGAATGCGAGCTATCCAGACCCGCGCTGGCGGCCATTGGCTATCGCTATGACGAAAGGAGCAATAAATGGAACCATTCGGATTCTCCGGCCGATTATCTGTACTGCTCCGGAAAATACCTGCCTTTCGATCCGCCGCCTGGTTTAAACATTATTTGTGACGCGATGGTATTTAGGAACGCGCCGGATAAACAACGTTATTTTCCCGTATTCCCCTCGCAAACCTGGTTGCAACGACTCGATGAGCCCTCTGAGGTACTGAATTTCATATCGATAGATTGCAAGCAAATAGCGGATAGTGACTGGCAATTGCTGCTGGGGGAAACCGATTCTACACGGGTCTTTTGCCTGTTTGCCAGCGGCTCCCTGGCCATGCATGCGGTACGAAAAAAAATTAATGATATTTGGCTGAAAAATCTAAAAATACCTGTAATTTTATGCATTGAAAGCCTGGATGCTACAATAGACGAGCAATTGATCCACTTTTCCAGTGAAGCAGGCGCGTTGTTGCTGGAGGGCATGGGAGCCGGTATCTGGCTGAAAAATCATCCCGAGTTGCTCAGCAATCCCAAAATTTCCGGCCGGACTTACCTGGAAATGAAAGACAACAATCAGTTCTTAAATAATACGGCTTTTTCTATATTGCAGGCATCCCGTACGCGTATCAGCAAAACGGAATATATTTCCTGCCCGTCCTGTGGCAGAACTTTATTCGACTTGCAGGAAGTAACGGGGAAAATCCGTGCCCGCACCCATCATCTTAAAGGCGTAAAAATAGCTGTTATGGGCTGCATTGTTAACGGTCCGGGGGAAATGGCGGACGCCGATTTCGGCTATGTTGGCAGCGGCACGGGAAAAATTACGCTCTACCGGGGTAAAGAAGTGATCAAAAGAAATGTGCCTGAATCTACTGCTGTGGATGAGTTGATAGAATTATTGAAGGTAAATGACGCATGGGTAGATCCGGTTTGATTTTGTAAACTTTTAAATTTTGGGTTATGGCAAATTTAAGTCCTGAACAAATTGATGAGATCGCACAAAACATTGATATGGGAATGATCTGTTTTTACCATATCCCCTCGGGAAGGATCGTTAACTTAGTTTCTGAAGTAGCAGAAGTAGATCCTGATTTCAGCGGTCTGTATTCCGAAGAAGAATTGAAAGAACGCGATCAGCTGGATGACATAGAAGCCCACCTGGATGAATACATTTCGTTTGAAAAAATGAGTTCCCGCAATGCTTTCGATGTCATGCGGGCTTTCGCGCTTTCGCACAAACACAATACCATCAAAGAAAATCTGTTGCTTTCCCTGGAGAAGAAACACCCTTTTCAATCCTTTAAAAAAGCCCTTTTTTCCTTACCTAAAGAGGTAAGTAATGAATGGTATGCTTTTAAAAACAAAAAAAACCGGAAATGGGTGGAGGAACAACTGGAGCTTTATAATTTTTAAGTTAATCCGGAAGATCGTCCCTCCTACAACTTCTCATGACTTCAATGGAGATTTATCAGGGTCTGCTTGCCAGCGTCGAAAACATGAGCTGGGTAGAAGCAGCAGCAGTTATTTTCGCGATCATAAGCGTACTGTGTGCAAAAGCAAACAGCATATGGGTATATCCGAACGGTATCGCCGGCATATTGTTAAGTATTTATATTTTCATCGGAGCGAAATACAAATTATATCCCGATGCCGCGCTCAACCTGTATTATCTGGTCATGAGCATCTACGGGTGGTATTTTTGGTCTTCCGGAAAAGAAAAAAAAGAAACCCCTATTTCTACCTGTGACCGAAAAGAATATCTCACCGCTGCGCTCTTGTTTTTGTTTTTATGGAGCGGCCTTTACTGGTGGCTCTCCACCTATAACATAAACAATGTTCCGGTGATGGATTCCTTTACCTCCTCCATGGCGGCAGTGGGGATGTGGTTGCTGGCTAAAAGAAAGGTAGAGAACTGGATCGCCCTCCTGATTGCAGATTTTGTAGCAATAGGGCTCTTCTTTTATAAAGAATTGTTGCTTTTCAGCCTGCTGAACATATTTTATGTCGTTATAGCCATTCTCGGCTACCTGGCCTGGAAAAAAGAAATGGAGAAGCAAATGGAAACGCGCCGGAGTTTACCGGATAAACAGACGGTCCGGTGATTAGCCCCCCATGCTGCTCTGGTATTCGAAAAACGCGTCGTCCAGGTCGATCATCTCATTTTGAAGTTTGATCCGTACCCGGATATTTTCCGCGCGCTCCAATTGTTCCAAATAAATCTCCTTTTGTTCGTTGTATTTTTTTAAAATCAAATCATAGTCCGCATCCTGGATGCTTAAAAGTTGTAAAAGTTTTTCTTTTCCTTCACCTGGCTCCTTTTTCTTTTTCATGTTTTTACTTAAAAAATAATTAGTAATTCCGCAATTGGGCTTACCCACAGCATTTTATATCTTTTTATATGATTATCTTAATGTTGAATGCACAAAATTAAAACAGCGGTCCTATATGGACAATCCCCGTTTCTGGGTATTTTTTGGGATGCTTTTAAATGCCCAGGTCTTTAGCGAGGGAGATCAACTCCACGGTATTTTTCACGTTCAGTTTGATCCTGATATTCTTACGGTGGGATTCCACCGTATGATGGCTGATGTATAAATGTTCGGCAATCTGGTTATTATTGAATCCCTGTACCAATAACCGGATGACTTGCTTTTCGCGCGCTGTTATCTTTTTTAATATATCATGGTTACTTCTTCTGAGTACTTCATGCAGCGCTTCCCGGGTTTGGGATTCTGTGTGTATCGCCTGGGTAATATCTAAAAATACAGCTAACGTATGCAGGGGGATTCCCTCTTTGTTTCTGCGAATAATTCTGGATACGCCTAAAAGCCAGTTCCAGTCGTCTTGTTCGGGAAACTTAATCCGTATCAGTCCGCCAAACTTAGGCACATTTTTATGTTGATAATGTTCGTTGCTTCGCTTTAATAAAAATAAATCATCGGGATGAACGAACTTACTGAGAAAAAGCTCGATGTCTGCCGGCATTTTTTTTTCACCCGGCAGCATTCTTCGTTTCCATTCTTCATTCCACCAGATAATTTTCCCTGTTCGCTGGTCTCTGATGTGGACAAAAGCAGGTATTCTCTTCAACACTTCTCTGCGAAAAAGCAACTCCGTTTTTGCGTTTAAAAATTCTTGTCCGTCTGTAAACAATTCCGCGAAGGGGTTGGAAGACAGGTTGGTAAGTAATTCTTTTTCATCCATAGTGGTTGGCTCTTTAGAAATGGGTTTGGCTCTTCCCCCTTCCATAAGATGAGAAACACTAAGCTTTAAAAACAACCCTCTGATGAGCAACTGGAGAGTTATAACAAAGTAGGAGATTTCACTATAAATACGATTCCGGCGTTTTATCTATGCGGTAAAACCACGGGATTTTTCCGGTAATCCACCATACCATTAAATGCATGTGGATCTTTAATTCTTATGGAAGCAGGTATTTTACGCATAAATAGGAATTCTTTTCCAGGCGCTTTTTTTAACTGAGCACGCAATTGCTGCGCTTTCCTGGTAAAATCGGCTACGGTCAGGAAACCGTCGCCCTGGATGTAGTTGAATATGGAAGCGAGATTTTGATCACGGGGATCTCCCCATCTTAAATCAACGTAATCATACAGCCGAACATCTGGTTTAAGGCCAAAATAATAGTCTGTCTGCCCGGCACTGTTGACGGATTTAAAATTGATAGAATACATATCGGCTACATGGCGTTTGCCCCCGTTTTCAGTTACAAAATCGATAGGTATGGTAAAAAATCCTACCGGTTTGCCATAAGTCGTATCGCCCACCAGTTTTACATCCATATACGGCTTTAAGTTGTTGATCGTAAGTTCCGAAGCCGAAGCGGTTGAACGTGAAACAATGAAGAATACCCTGTTTAAATTCAAACCACTGGTTGAAGAATCGAATTTGATCGGCATTAAATAGTCTTGTGTCAGTTCCGTATTAGCGCCAAAAAAATCAGTCAGTTTTTGGTTGTATTCATAATGATACATTTCTTTTCCCATCACGTCGGCAGGGGCGATCAACTCGTCCAGATATTCTGAAGTAGATACGGCGCCCCCTCCGTTGTAACGCAAATCCACGATTAACTCATTCACCCCTTCGTCTACAAATTTAGAAAAGACACCGTCGATTTCCTTACGTGCCGTAGTTCCGTTCTCGTCCGAAGAAACACTGACAAAAGAGTTATATACAAAATAGCCTATTTTTTTATTACCGATAGTATAAACCGAGTCGAACAGTACCGGATTCAAGTGATACTGTGCAGGTTGCAGCTGCGCGATAAACGTGCTCGTACTATCCGGTCTTCTTAATTCAAGGCTCACCGATTCGCTGCTGAAAAGCGCGTCATTTATCCGGTCCACATTCGATTGACTGCTCAAATCCATATTGGTATTCTTATCGATAGCCACAATTTCGTCGCCTCGCATGATGCCGGCTTTCCTGGAAGGGGCACCCTTATAGGAATACTCTATATAAAGATGGAATTTACCATTGTCGTCCTGCGTGGCAGCGACCATGTAGCCGTAATCCCCTTTTATCCCCCCCTGAAGTTGATCCGATACCTCTCCGGTCATATCGATAAAACTGTACCTGTCGACTTTCTGTCCCTGGTAAGTAGGATAAGAAGCGATTCCCCGCATTACATCGTTTCCCGTCGCGTACTGCGCACTGTACCAGGGAAAATGTTCCGGTACCTGGTCTTCCCAGAGATAAAAAGGAACGTTACTTGCCGAATCGGAAACGTTGATAAACCAGACATAAAATTTCAGGGAATCAATATCCCGGGCGGTCAGTTTATCGGGATCTGCAGGGCTTGGATTGGAATCTCTTTTACAGGCGTTAAGCAATAAAAAGGCTGATAACAACACAATTCCCAGGCTGTAACTTAACTTATATAGCGGTTTCATCTTGTTGCGTAATTTTAAAAAGTCCTACAAAGTACGAAAAATTACGCAATTATAAGCCAAAACGGGCCGAAAGTTCCAACATTTTATCTATGGGCTTTTTCGCTTTTTCTATCAGCTCCGCTGAGAGGGTTATTTCCGGCTCTTCATATTCCATGCATAAATAAAGCTTCTCTAAAGTGTTGAGTTTCATATGGGGACAGTTGTTACAGGCGCAACTGTTGTTCGGCGGCGCGGGAATAAATTGTTTTCCCGGTTCGTTTTTCTCCATCTGATGCAGAATACCCGGTTCGGTCGCCACAATGAACTTTCCGGACGGATCTTCAGATACAAATTTCAGTAAAGCACTGGTAGAGCCAATGAAATCGGCCATCTGAAGCACGACTTCTTCGCACTCGGGATGCGCTACTATTTTCGCCTCGGGATGACGGACTTTTAATTGGGTGATCTTTTCCACCGAAAAGATTTCATGTACCTGGCAGGAACCGTTCCACAGCAGCATTTCTCTGCCGGTGGTTTTTTCCAGGTAGGCGCCGAGATTGCGATCCGGAGCAAAAATTATCGGTTGATCTTCCGGAAGGCTTTCGATGATCTGTTTCGCATTGGAGGAGGTGCAGATGATATCGCTCAATGCCTTTACCTCGGCTGTACAGTTGATGTAGGTGATAACCACATGGTCGGGATGCGCCTCCCTGAATTTCCGGAACGCTTGTGTTGGCGCACTGTCCGCCAGCGAACATCCGGCGTGCAGGTCCGGCAGCAAAACTTTTTTCTCGGGACAAAGAATTTTGGCCGTTTCCGCCATAAAATGCACGCCGGCAAAAACAATGATGTCCGCATCGGTTTTAGCGGCTCGTTGGGAAAGGCCGAGGCTGTCGCCAATGTAATCCGCAACGTCCTGAATATCAGGTTCCTGGTAGTAATGGGCAAGTAAAATGGCATTTTTTTCTTTTTTTAAACGGTCAATTTCATCAAAAAGATCCATGGTCGGATCAATTTCGAGTTTCAAATATCCGTTTTTTCCCAGATCTTTTCGGGCTGCTGCAACGTCCATCATGGTAGTTATAATTATTTAATTATTTATAAAAATCAATATTATTATCAGGGCTGTGAATTTGTGGAAACCTTTTTCCCGCTTTTCTTGCAAAATTAATTCTTAATATTGGAACCTGTGTTATTAACAGTTCATTCACATTGAGGTTCGCCGCTAAAACCTGTAGATTATCGAATGGTTTTGGGCTTTTCCCTTGTTTTATGCAGAAGCTGTGCATTTTCTTTCAAGTGAATAATATTTTAAAAATTGATCGTTAACGGCTTCTTTTTTCTTGTGGAAGCAATAGGGACTATTTTTAAAAATGGGCATAATTTTGCCTGGTCTTTGAATTTTCCTCAAAAAGAGGAGGTTGATTTTCGCTTTTTACCCGCTTATTCACAAAATCTGTGCATATTTTTAAACAAGAAAGCCATAGCTGGCTGGGCTTTGAAATATAGCCTTTTTTTGGGTTGTGAATAAGTTTTTAGACCGGGCGGCTTTTTTGGTTGACCAAGAAAATGACGTCCTATACCATATAGTATTGTATGGAAGGGTAATTTGTCCTATTTTTGCGAACCTTAAAAAATTGGAGATATGTCAGTAATACAGACTTTGCGCGATAAATATGCTACCGTAGTGGTAGTGGTGGTGTGTATCAGTTTAGTTGCGTTTTTGTTGATGGATGCTTTTGTGGGTCCAAAGTCTTTTTTCAAGCAGGACACCGAGGTGGTTACTGTCAATGGGGTAGGCTACCAGTACCAGGACTTCATGCAGGCGGTACAGGTTGCGGAAAATAACTTCCGGACGGGCAACCCACAAGCCAGGATGACCGATGAAATACGGAATCGGCTCAAAAACGGGGTTTACACCCAATTTGTTCAGGATCAGATTCTGCAGCAGGAGTACGAGGAATTGGGGATCGCTTTTTCCCCTGAGGAATTGCGCATGCTGACGGTAACGACCGACGCGGCGCCGCAGATTCAACAAATACCCGGTTTTCAAAATCCGCAAACCGGCGCGTTTGATCCCAACCGGGTAGTTCAGTTTATTCAAAACCTGAGAAGCGCACCGGCAAACAACCAGCAGGCGCAGATGCAACGGCAACAGTGGATACAGATGGAGGAGTTTCTAAAAAACAATGCGCTGGTGACGAAATTCGTTTCGCTCGTCTCCAATGGGATCTATGTTCCGAAGTGGCTGGCGGAGGAAACTGCCGGAGAAAATAACCGCTTTTCCAATATTTCTTTTGTAGCGGCGTCTTATACGACGATACCCGACTCTGCGGTAAAAGTTACCACGGAAGAATTACAGCAATATCTTAATGAACACGAGAAACTCTACCAGGTGGAAGCAAGCCGTTCGATAGAGTATGTTTCTTTTGAAGCTGTTCCTTCGGCGGAGGATTCTGCGAATATTCTTTCCAACATCGCCGAGTTAAAGAAGCAGTTTGACACCTTGGGCAAAGAGGAAATCTCGGGATTCCTTTCCCGGAACTCCGAAACCCCTTTCGTTAATCGTTATATTCCCGAAAGCATGCTGCAGTCTTCTGTAAAAGAAACGTTGCTCGCGTTGCCGGAAGGCGCTATCTATGGTCCCTACTTTGAAAACGGGCTTGTAGCTTATGCCAAAAAGATAGGAAGTAAACAGATCGCCGACAGTGTGGTTATTCAACAATTGCTGATAAGTAACCAACTGGTGCCGGATTCGGTCGCGAGATTCCGGGTAGACAGTATAGAAACAGCCGTCGGGGGCGGAGCTGATTTTGCCGCCATGGTTCAGCAGTATTCGAATGCCCAGACAGAAAATGGCGGAGAGATGGTGTTGACGCCCGATAATCCGAACATACCCGATGAATTCATGCAGTTCGTTTACGATCACCAGGCAGGCGATGTGGGCGTAGTGAAAACACAGTATGGCTATCACCTCATAAAAATCAACGAAAAGACAAATAAAGAACAGGGTTATAAGATCGGCTACCTGACCGCCGCCATGACGCCCAGTCAAAAAACAGATAACGCTATTTTTTCCCAGGCCAATAGGTTCAGGGGATTGAATCAGACAAGGGAGGAGTTTGAAAAGACGGCGAAGGAGAAAGGATACAATATCCAGGTGGCCAACGATATTCAGTCCGATGCCTTTAGTGTAGGTAATTTACCCGCTTCCCGGGAGATCATTCACTGGGCTTTCAATGCGGAGTTAAACGATTTATCCAAAGTATTTGTGTTGCCTAACCAATATGTAGTGGCGGTATTAACGGGGGTGACGGAAGAAGGAACTGCTGAACTGGCAGACGTGCGTCCGCAGATAGAAGCGATTGTGCGAAGAGATAAAAAGGCGGAAAAAATAGCCCGGAAGATGAAAGGTGGTTCTCTGGAAGCCATTGCTTCTGCGGTGAAAGATTCTGTAAGTGTAGGTCAACATATTGGTTTCGCTACGCCGTTTATTCCGAATTACGGTTTTGAGCCGAAGGTCGTGGGCGCTTCGTTTAATAAAGCGTGGACGGAAGGAAAAATTTCTACCCCTGTTTTTGGCAATAACGGTGTGTATGTTTTGACGATTGATTCCTTACAACAGGCAAGCCAGGATTCTACTTCTCTTGCCCAAGTTAAAACCCAGGTACACAGCTTATTGGAGCGACAATTTGGGTTTAACCAGTTAATGACTGTATTAACAAAAGAAGCGGATATAGAGGACCGTCGGATTAAGTTCCCGGGATTATAAAAAAACGAACTTTCAAACTAAAAAGATCGGTGTCAGTACACCGGTCTTTTTTTATTTAACTAAAGTATTCGTTTTTTAAAATGATTTCTTAAAAGGATCGGACGGGCGTGTATAACGGGGCGGACTATGGGAGCGGAGACGGGAATGGTTTTTGTTTTTAACCCGATGCTTTTAGACTACGGGATGCGGCCGGGCTGAAGAGCGGTAGTTTGCGGAAAAACAGTCGAGATCTCGGGTTGCCCGGTAAAAAATAAAAAGCGCGATTATTAATTAAATAATTTTACCTTTAGTAAACGAATCCTTTAAAATTATAATTATGACTGTCATCGGATTTTTAATTTTATTACTGATTGCCGCAATATGCGGCGCAGTAGGACAGAGTCTGGCTGGGTATTCTTTAGGCGGATGCCTGGTTTCTATTGTTGTCGGCTTCATCGGGGCCCTCATCGGAAAATGGTTAGCCGCCCAGCTGGGGTTGCCTGCTTTGCTCAGCTTTAGTATACAGGGAGAGGAATTTCCCATTATCTGGTCCGTAATAGGATCCGCTATTTTTACTTTTATTGTCGCTTTGATCAGAAGACCAATTAGAGGCGATGTTTGAAACACTAAAATGAATCTATATTATGTTGCGATTTCACAAAAACAAGTTGTTGATAATAACGGTTATTACCGGGCTGATGGCGTTTGGCTCCCTTTCTTTCCGGGAAGCGCCGCCAGCTAAACCGGAAAAGGGCCCGAAGAATCTGAAAATTCTTCCCAAAGACATTACACATGATGAGTTGATGGCCGTTATGCATGAATTTGAGTACGCGTTGAATTTTGACTGTGGCGATTGCCATGCCCGGTCAACCACCGATCCGGAAAAGCTCGATTTTGCGTCGGATGCCAAACCCGAGAAAGAAGTAGCCCGGGACATGATGCGTATGGTGAAGAAATTGAATAAAAAGTATTTTGAAATAAAAGGGAACTTCGTGGATAATTTTATTTACGCGAAATATGAGGTAAGCTGTTACACCTGCCATCAGGGTTCCGAACATCCCGAGAAAGCTACGCCCCTTGAATTCAAAAAACAGTACAAGGAACTTCGGAAGAAAAAATAAGCAGTGACGGCGCGGACCAAAAAAGCGGCGCTAAGCGCAGCTCCTCCGGTTATCCACATTGTGGATAACCGGGCTGTTGAAAGGGAGCAAGGGTAAAATAAAGCCCATAGCGCCCTGATTTTGTGTTTTGGATGCTTTGTACCGGCCGGCTGCCGATCGTCGAAATTTAACCGGTTTCTGAGGCCGGTTTATTTTTAGCGTAATGTATTGATTATCAATTTGTTACGATAATATATTTATTAGTTTTAATATAAAACTGTTTTCGACGAAATTCGCGTTATCTTCCCATATAAATCATAAGTACCTGCACATCGCTTGGGTTGACGCCACTGATTCTGCTGGCTTGGCCGATTGTTTTTGGCTTTATTTTCATGAATTTTTGCCGGGCTTCCGTTGAAAGAGACTGTAATTTGTCGTAGTTAAAATGCTCGGGGATTGCGAGGTTTTCAATATGGCTCATTCTTTCGACCAGTTCTTTTTCTTTTTGAATGTAGGTGGCGTACTTCATTTGAATTTCAGCTTCGTCAAATATTTCATCGTCCCAATCGGGCAGCAAGGTGTTAACCGAAGGGAGGCGTGTTTTCATATCCCTGAGTTTGATTCCGGGGCGCAACAGCACCTGGGCGAGTTTTTGTTTCTGTTTGAGCGGGGAGGAGGCGTGGTCGACCAGGAAAGCCTCCGCCTCTGCGGGGGTAACAGCGGTTTCCGAGAGGCTGTTTTTTATGGTGGCTATCGCTTCTTTCTTCGCCAGGACCCTTTGGTAACGCTCGTTGTCGGCCAGTCCCAGCCGATGGCTTCTTTCGGTGAGTCTCAGGTCGGCATTGTCCTGGCGAAGGAGGGTGCGGTATTCCGCCCGGGAGGTGAACATGCGATAGGGCTCATCGGTACCTTTGTTTATGAGGTCGTCTATGAGCACACCTATGTAGGCTTCGTTCCTTTTTAAAGTAAATGGTTTTTGGTTGTTGACTTTGAGGTGGGCGTTGATACCCGCCATAAGGCCCTGACAACCCGCCTCTTCATAGCCGGTTGTTCCGTTGATCTGCCCGGCAAAGAAAAGGTTCTCCACCAATTTGGTCTCCAGGGTAAAAGTAAGTTGGGTGGGGGGAAAATAATCGTATTCTATGGCGTAACCGGGCCGGAAGAATTTACAATTTTCGAAGCCGGGTACTTTGCAGAGTGCTTGATATTGTATTTCTTCCGGCAGGGAAGTAGAGAAGCCGTTCACGTAGATTTCTACGGTATTCCAGCCTTCGGGTTCTACAAAGATCTGATGCCGGTCTTTTTGGGCGAAACGGCTGACTTTATCCTCAATGCTCGGGCAGTAACGCGGACCGGTGCCCTTGATGCGGCCCTGGTACATGGGGGAGTGGTCAAAGCCGGTTTTTAGCAGGTCGTGTACCTCCGGGTTGGTATAGGTGATCCAGCAGGTTCTCTGTTGATCCGGAGCGATGGTATGACCCTTTTTGAAAGAGAAGCCGGTTATTTCCGGGTCGCCGTGCTGGATCTCGAACTTGCTGTAATCCAGGCTGCGGCCGTCTACGCGCGGCGGGGTACCGGTTTTCAGCCGGTCGCTCTCAAAGCCAAGGCGGACAAGCGCTTCGGTAATGCCGGTAGCGGCGCGTTCTCCGGCTCTGCCGCCCCCGTAATGTTTTTCTCCGATATGGATCACGCCGTTTAAGAAGGTGCCGTTGGTCAAAACCACGGTTTTGGCCTTAATTTCGTGGCCCAGTTGGGTTTTTACCCCCGCTATCCGGTCGCCGTTGACCAGAATTCCCGTGACCATTTCCTGGTAAAAATCCAGGTTGGGGGTCCCTTCCAGCAGTTGCCGCCAGGTTTGGGAAAAAAGCATGCGGTCGTTCTGGGCCCGGGGACTCCACATAGCCGGCCCTTTGGATTTATTGAGCATGCGGAACTGGATGGCGCTTCGATCCGATACGATGCCGGAATAACCGCCCAGCGCGTCTATTTCCCGGATGATCTGCCCTTTGGCGATCCCGCCCATGGCCGGATTGCAGCTCATCTGAGCCACATTTTGCAAGTTCATAGTGATCAGCAGGGTGGCGGAGCCCATATTCGCCGCGGCGGCGGCCGCTTCGCAACCCGCGTGTCCACCGCCAACTACGATAACGTCATATTCTTTAAACATGCTGCAAAGTTAGGAAGATAGCTGGTTCCGGAGGAAAAAAATAATGTTCCACGTGGAACATTATTCAAAAGCGGACGGGTGTTCCACGTGGAACATCCCGCGGGCGGGTCTCCCGCGGCGGTTCAATTTTTACACCCGAAGTCCATGACGGTAACTTTATAACTGTTCGGAGCTACGGCCGTCTGGATCCCGATAAGCGTGTACCGGGGATTCAGCATGTTTTTACGATGGCCCAGGGAGGACACCCCCTGGTCAATCAGCAGATCCAAAACCACATCCAACGGACTGGCCTTCGGGAATCGATAGAGGTTTTCTGCGAAACAACGCAAGGACGTCCCTTTGATCCGTTCAGCGAACGATACGTTGCCCTGTTCGTGCGTCAGTCTTTTCCCTTTCAGGGTGTGGACCAGGTAATCGAGCTGTTTGCCAGCCAGTTTTTGAAGAAGGGGGTCCGCCTGGAAAGGGGGGAGCGGCGCCTGCCGCAACAACGTTTTTTTCAGGCTTGCCGTATAATAAGGGGTAAACCGGTCCGCTTTTTTTTCCACGTAGTCCCTGACATATTTACGATAGAAGGAGGGCGGGTCCTTTCGGAGTTCGTTGAGATAGGACAGGATGGCCTGTTCATATTGTTCGGCGGAAAAAGGAAGCGGAGCTGTCGCGCGGGAGCCGGCGGCCGGGGCGGCTGCCGTGCAACTAAGTAAAACCATGCTGAACAGCAGACCAAAGAAAGGCGTTTTAAAAGAGTTCATTCGGTAAAGCTTTTTTATCTAACGGATCAGGAGGCCGTATTATTTTCTGAACCCGCGGCGGTGAAATAACGGGTCAGCCAGTCGTTTTCTTTTGCCCGCATGGTCTTTTTCTCCTGCTTACTGTGGTCGTTGTAGCCACACAGATGCAGGGCCCCGTGAAAGATGACGCGGTGCAGTTCTTCTTTAAAGGAAGTATTAAACGTGGCCGCATTTTCTTTTACGCGCTCGCCGCTGATGTATATTTCCGCGGTGATCTTTTGGTTTTCCGAAAGATCGAACGTGAGGATATCCGTATAGGTGTCGTGATGCAGATAATCTTTATTTAAAGCGAGCAGGTAGTCGTCCGTACAAAATATGTAGCCCAGGTGCTCCAACACAAGTCCTTCATTTTCAAATTGTTGAAAAATATATTCCTTGAGTTTATTCCGGTTTTTCAACGGAATGTTTATGTTTTCGAAATGGAAGTGTACAGCCATCGGCTCAGTTTAAAGAGTGGGGATCAGGCGAGCGCCCCAAATCGTATATTATATTCTTCTATATATTCCAGGATCGACGCCCGGCCGGTTCCTTTAACCGCGGAGCTTAGGAAATAAACCGGGAGGAATTCCCACTGCTTTCTCATTTCGCGGAAAAAAGCTTGTATGTTTTGCTGCACGCTGCGCTGCTTGGTTTTATCGGTTTTGGTGAAAATAAGGACAAAAGGAATACGCCATTCCCCCAGCTGGTTAATGAATTCCAGGTCGGACTTTTGGGGCTGGTGACGGCTGTCGATCAGCACGAAAAGGGTCACCAGGTTTTTGCGTTCCCGGATATAATGTTCAATCATTTTTTTCCATTGCTGGCGTTGATTTTGCGAAACTTTGGCGAAGCCATAACCGGGAAGGTCCACCAGGTTCCAGCTTTCATTGATGCGAAAAAAATTGATCGTTTGGGTTTTTCCCGGGTTGCCGCTGACGTGTGCCAGCTTCCTGCGCCCGGTCAGCATGTTGATCAATGATGATTTACCTACGTTGGACCGCCCGATAAAGGCATACTCCGGCATGTCGGGGGACGGGCAATCCGCCGTTTTTACAAAACTTCCTATGTAATCGGTACTGGTGATTTTCATTTCGATGCTTTTTTGGCAGATCACAAGCCGTCTCTGCTTTTATCTTTTTTGTTGTGTTACCTTTGTGGCATGGAGGAAGGAATTTCCAAAAAAGTTGTCCCTTTCAGGGAATCAAAGTTAAGCAAGAAAGAACAAATTGCGGCCATGTTTGACCATATTGCTTTACGCTATGATTTTCTGAATCATTTTATGTCCCTGGGGATTGATCGGGTATGGAGACGAAAAGCATTGCGTTACCTGGCTGATCTCAGGCCGGATGCTTTACTTGATGTAGCTGCGGGTACGGCCGACCTGTCTATTCTGGCGGGAAAGACGCTGGCCGTGGAAAGAATCGTCGGCGTAGACATCTCCAAAGAAATGCTTCAGATCGGGCGGGAAAAAGTAGCTAAAGCGGGATTAAGCGAGAAGATCAGTTTGCAACTGGCGGACAGCGAAGCCTTGCCTTTTCAAACCGCTAGCTTTGACGCGGTGACGGCGGCTTTCGGGGTGCGTAACTTTGAGCACCTGGAAGAAGGCCTCAAAGAGATGTGTCGCGTGTTACGGCCAGGGGGCAGAGCGGTCATCCTGGAGTTCTCCTCGCCAACCCTTTTTCCGGTAAAGCAATTATATCACTTTTATTTTCGTTATATTACCCCCGCATTAGGTAAATGGATCGCCCGCAGTGAGGAAGCCTACGCCTATTTACCGGAATCGGTAAAGGCTTTTCCGCAGGGGGAACAAATGAAAAAAATATTAATCAATGCCGGATTTCAAAAAGCCTTATGCAAACCTTTAACCTTTGGCATCTGTACGGTTTATTGCGCGGTCAAATAATTATTTTGTCGGTGCTGTTGCTTAGTATGCCGGCCGCCGCGCAAAAAAAAGGGTTTTTTTCCCAGTCAGAGCGATACAAAGATCGTCCGTACTATTTTGGGATAACACTGGCCTACAACCAGGCCTTTTTTCAAATGGACTACGATCCGAAATTTATCCAGACAGATACCATTTTGCAAATTGAACCCTTACACCGCAGCGGGTTTACCCTGGGGCTGCTGGGAAACTTAAAAGTGATCAACCACCTTGATCTGCGCTTTAATCCCACGCTCAATTTTATGGAAAAGAACCTGTATTACGCCTTCAAGACAGACTCCGCCAGGCCGCGGCGCGAAAAAAAGGCGATAGAATCCATCATCCTGAGCCTGCCATTACAGGTAAAGTTCAAATCGGACCGGGTGGGCAATTTCCGGGCGTACCTGATAGCGGGCGTCAAATACGACTACGACCTGGCGTCCAATGCCGAAGTCCGGCATGCCGAAGACCTGGTCAAACTGACCAGGGACGACTGGGGCTATGAGGCCGGATTCGGATTTGAATTCTACCTGCCGTATTTCATTTTTTCTCCGGAAATAAAATTCAGCTATGGCGCCCGCGATGTGCATGTTTATGAACCGGAAAATAGGTACTCCAACCGCATTGGCCGGCTCATTTCCCGCATGATTGTCTTTTCCATTCATCTGGAAGGGTGACGGCGGGCACCGGGGAAAGAACACTTTCGGAACCGGCTAAGCCCGCCGGGAACGAAACAAAAGCAACCGTATATTAAATAGATAAAATAGTCAATATGAAAAAAACAGTATTTCTACTTCTCCTCTTTTCAACAACCATAGCTTGTGCGCAAAATACGATTGACTGGACTCGCGACTATACCCTGCAGATTGCTGATTTTCAGTCTCCGGCTACCCAGATAGGGGGAACAAATGTTATCGGCCTGTATGCGGCCGCCGGCATCGAATTTTCTTTTCAAATGAGCAATTGGGAATTTTTGTTTACCAAGAACTTCAATGCCAAAGTAAGCTGCACGTTTGACCGGGCGGCGTCCTCTATTGT
>CAYRJM010000063.1:0-17532 GCA_964424665.1 uncultured Chitinophagaceae bacterium | reverse complement strand
CCGTGAGGTAAAAGACCGGTTAAAAGAAAAATAAATTGAATCTAAGGAAAGGGTAAAAGACATTGACTTAAATATTCCGTCCCCGAAACAGATTCGGGGTTTGTGCTTCGTGTTATCCGGTCCTTTCTTGCGGATTCCTGTACTTAAATGCTACATTTGTGATATGATAATTCAAGAGATTATTCGTTGTATTGCCGACTATGCCCCTCCTGCTTATCAGGAGTCTTATGACAATGCGGGACTGCTCACCGGTCACGCGGATTGGGAAGTAAAGGGCGTTTTATTGACCCTTGACGTTACGGAAGAAGTGGTGGAGGAGGCCATCGAAAATGGTTGTAACCTGATCGTCGCCCATCACCCCATTATTTTTAGGGGCCTGAAAAGACTGACCGGAAGCAATTATGTGGAACGGACCGTTATCAAAGCGCTGAAAAACGATATCGCCATTTATGCCGCCCATACCAATCTGGATAATGTGGCCCAGGGGGTCAACAAAATGATCTGCGACCGCCTGGGGGTTGAAAATCCACGGATTTTATCGCCTAAAAGCGGGTTGTTGAACAAACTGTACACTTTTGTACCCCAGGCCCAGGCGGAACAGGTGCGTCAAGCGCTGTTTCAGGCAGGCGCCGGACATATCGGAAACTACAGCGAAGCGAGCTTTAACGCTAAAGGAGAAGGCACATTTAAAGCCGGTCCCGGTGCAGATCCTTTTGTGGGAAAACAGGGAGAAAGGCATGCGGAGCCAGAAGTGAAGATAGAAGTGATCTTTCCGGGGGTAATACAAAACAGGATTATCACCGCGCTGAGGTCAGCTCATCCTTACGAAGAACCGGCTTTTGATATCGTAGCCCTGCGGAACACCGATACCGGGGTAGGCAGTGGAATGATCGGTAGCCTGCCCGAACCAATGGAGGAAAAGGCCTTTTTACAATGGATAAAAGAACAAATGCGGGCCGCGGGTGTGCGATACACGCCGCTGCGCGGCAAGCAGGTGAAAAAAGTAGCCGTATGCGGGGGGGCCGGAAGCTTTTTGCTGACCAACGCCATTGGGGCGGGTGCAGATGTTTTTGTCAGCGCAGATTTTAAATACCATGAATTTTTTGATGCTGATAACCAGATTGTTATAGCCGATATTGGTCATTTTGAGAGTGAGCAGTTTACCGTAGATATTTTTCACCGGTTAATTACTGAAAAATTTCCTAATTTTGCACCCTTAAAGTCGAATATTCGCACGAATCCAATAAATTATCTTCACTAAGAGATATGGCAACAGCAAAATCGAAAGAATTTTCCGTAGAAGAAAAGATGGCCGCCTTGTTGAGGCTCCAGAAAATTGACTCCAAATTGGATGAAATCGCTATTTTACGTGGGGAGCTGCCCATGGAGGTCAATGACCTGGAAGACGAACTGGAGGGACTCAATACCCGTCTGACTAATATCGACGCGGAAATACAAGGTATAGAAACCTTTATCGTAGAAAAGAAGGAAGCGATCAAGAACGCGGAAGCGCTCATTAAAAAATATGAGACCCAGCAGGATAATGTGAAAAACAACCGCGAATTTGAGGCGATTTCCAAGGAAATTGAGCATCAGGGCCTGGAAATTCAATATTCGGAAAAACAGATTCGCGAAGCCACTGCTAAAATCAAGCAAAAGGAAGAAAATAAAAAGCTGGCCCAAAAGGCGCTAAAAAACCGCCAGAGCAATCTGAAGCATAAAAAGGTAGAGCTGGAAAAGATCATCAGCGAGACGGAAGAGGAAGAGAAGGCGCTGGAAGAGCGCTCGCAAAAAGCACGTACCGACGTGGTGCCCCGCTTGCTTACGGCCTATGAAAAGATCCGCCGGACCTACAGAAACGGGCTGGCTATCGTGAGTATAGAAAGGGATTCCTGTGGCGGTTGCTTTAACGCCATTCCTCCCCAGGTGCAGGCGGAAATCCGCCAGCGGAAAAAAATTATCGCCTGTGAAAACTGTGGCCGTATTTTAGTAGACCCGGAATTGTTTGAAGCTGTTGAAATTAAGAAATAAGGATTTCTAACCACGTTTGAACGAAGGACACTCAACAATGGGTGTCCTTTCTTGTTTTATGTAGAACCAGCGGAAAATTA
The DNA here is from genome assembly GCA_964424665.1 of uncultured Chitinophagaceae bacterium. GTDB lineage: Bacteria > Bacteroidota > Bacteroidia > Chitinophagales > Chitinophagaceae > FW021-bin31. The sequence goes on along the minus strand of CAYRJM010000063.1, from coordinate 15,421 downwards.
TTGTATGTTTTCGTTTCTCAAACCCTGTTTTGTCATATTGTTAACGCTGCTCCCTGTCGTAAAACTGATGGCGCGGCCTGTGTTTGATTTTAATGAAAACTGCCAGCAGGCCTATCATCATATTATCCAACTGAAGATAGACGACGCCCAGCAGCTTATTGCGCAGGAACGCAAAGTCCATCCCGATAATTTAGTGCCTTATTTTTTAGAAAACTATATCGCCGCCTTCAAATTATTGTTTAATGGTGACGCCTCCGATTATGACGCCTATTTATCGGGAAACGAAAAACGTTTGGCCAAGCTGAAATCCGGTCCAGCGGACTCGCCCTATTACCTCTTTCTTCAGTCGATCGTCAATTTGCAAACAGGCGCCTGTAAGTATAAATTTGGCGAAAAGGTGAGCGCCTTTTGGAACATCCGCCGGGCCTATCTGCAAATTATTGATAACCAAAAGAAATTTCCCGCTTTCGGACCCAATAAGATCGTATTAGGTCCTATGAAGGCCCTCGTAGGAAGCATACCCGCTAACTACAGGTGGGCCACGCGCTTGCTGGGTTTTAAAAACGGGAGCATCGTCGAAGGGCTCGGACTGATGCATTCTTTTCTGAATGAAAAGCATCCCGAAGGGGATTTTTTTAAGCAGGAGGCGGTGTTTTACTATGTATATATGATCTTTTACCTGCAGCATGAGCCTGAGAAAGCCATTGCCGTGATCAAAAACAGGAACCTGGATCTAAAGAATAACGCTTTATACGCCTTTATGGCCGCTAACCTCCACCTGAACAACCATGCTGCCGCCAGGGCGATGGAAATATTAAAGCAACGGCAGGCTAATCCCTCTTATATGGATATTCCGGTGATGCATTACGAGCTGGCTACCGCCTATATGTATCATTTGAACCTCGATGACGCCATAGGGGAATTCAAACGGTTTTTGGATAATTACAAAGGACAATTGTATGCAAAAGACGCCCTGTATAAGATCAGCGATGCCTATTACCTGAAGGGGAATCGGTCGACCGCGGAGAAGTACCGCAAACTGGTCCTGTCCCGCGGAAGCGAAGTGGCGGATGCCGATAAAGTCGCCATGCGGGAAGTACGGTCCGGCGCGTGGCCGGAGCCGGTTATTCTGCAGGCGCGCCTGCTTTTCACCGGAGGGTATTTTGAAGAAGCGCTGCAAAAGCTTTTAACGAAGTCGGTGACGGATTACCACATTTTGGAAAATAAAGTGAAATATTCCTATTTTCTGGCACGCATCCGCGATGAAATGGGGCAGGAAGAGCAGGCGTTGCGTTTGTATAAAGCGGCCATCGCCGGCGGAAAAAATCTCCCCGAATACTACGCGGCCCGGGCGGCCCTTCAAATGGGTTTTATTTATGAAAAACGGGGAGAAAAGCAAAAGGCCATCGCCAGCTTTAACCAGTGCCTGAATATGCCGAACGAAGAATATAAGGAAACGCTGGATCAACGGGCGAAATCAGGGATAAACCGCCTGACCGTGAAATGAGGGAACTAAAACTGTTAAAATTTTAATAAACCACGCCTTTTTTGAGAATTGGCTCAACTTTTGTTTTAATTTTGCAAACGTTATCTCTTAAGAAAAATTTCGAGAATATTGAATAATTGCTAAAAATTTCTTATATTTGAGTGTCATGTACAAAAAATTGACCTTTTTCCTCCTTATTATGCTGACCTGCGCGTTTACTTTAAGCGCTCAGGAGAAGTATGGTGAGGATCATTTCACCCACCAGGAAAAGGTCGAAAAAGAGAAAATCCTAAAGGTTTATCCGGTTCCTGCCACTACACAAATTAATTTTCAGCTTAAACAAAACAATAACGATCATACCTACCGAATTATTGTCTACAACTTTCTGGGGAAAACCGTGGACAAAATAGACGGCTTCCATGACAGAAAAACGCTTAATCTCAAAGATTATTATAGCGGGATCTATATTTATCAGCTTCGCGACAAACAGGGGCACCTTATCGAATCGGGGAAATTTAACGTAGTCAAGCAATAGGGCAGGACCAAACCCACGCCTGTTGCGGACGTCCGGCGACAACACCTTCTTTCCCGCGCAGGAATTTACGCACAGCGGCGATTTGTTTCAAAAATAATACGAACTTTAAAAAATGGCGGCACGACTTGCCGCCGACAGGAATTGGTTTTATCTTGGCCAACCCCGGTCTTCGCTCTGCCAGGAGCTGTTTTTTTGCTTCTGTCATTTTGGCCGGAATAGCGGGTTTGGCAATAAAGTTGCCACATTCCGGTTATCTTTCTTTAAACAGAAACCCTTTTGAAATGAAAATACGTATGAAAAAGAATAAACCTGAAAATATGGAAGAAAAGGATGAAAAGGATATGGAAGAAGTAGCGCGCGAAGACCGTGAAGAGGTTGATGCGCCTGAGTCCGAAACAGCGGAAGAACCTGAAAAAGAAGAGGAGGGCGAAGAGGCCGGGGAAGGAACGGAGGAATTAAAAGAACTGCGTAACAAGTATTTGCGCTTGGTGGCGGAATTTGATAATTACCGCAAACGGGTGGCGCGGGAACGCATAGAGCTGATACAGACTTCTGAAAAAGATGTGGTCGTTTCCCTGCTTGATATCCTCGATGATGCCGACCGGGCAGAAGAGCAGATGGCGAAAACGGAGAATATCGAAGTCGTGAAAGAAGGCGCTTTGCTGATCTTTGATAAATTACGGAAAGTCTTGAAATCCAGGGGACTGAAAGAAATGGAGACCCTGCATGGTGATTATGACGCGGAGTTGCAGGAAGCGATAGCGGAAGTGCCCGCGCCTTCCGAGGAGTTGAAAGGGAAAGTAATTGATAATATCCAAAAAGGCTACTATCTTAATGATAAAATCATCAGACATGCCAAGGTAGTTGTTGGTAAATGAGGAAAAATATTGAAGCATGACAAAAAGAGATTATTATGAGGTGCTGAGTGTATCCAAAGATGCCAATCAGACAGAGATCAAGAAAGCTTATCGTAAGGTGGCGATGCAGTATCATCCGGACAGAAATCCGGGCGACAAGGTGGCGGAAGATAAATTTAAGGAAGCAGCGGAAGCTTATGAAGTACTGAGCAATCCCGATAAGCGTGCCCAATACGACCGCTTTGGTCATGCGGGAATGAGTGGCGCCGGCGGATTTGGTAGCGGTGGCATGCGCATGGACGATATTTTTTCCAATTTTGGCGATATTTTCGGAGAAGACATCTTCAGCAGCTTTTTTGGCGGCGGCGGTCGTTCTTCCGGCGGACAACGTTCGCGCGGTATCCGGGGAACCAACCTAAGGGTCAGGCTTAAGCTGAATTTTAAGGAAATCGCAAAGGGGGTTACCAAAAAGATCAAAGTAAAAAAGTATTCCCGCTGTTCACAATGTGGTGGCAACGGAGCCAAGGACCAGTCCTCGTTTCAGACCTGCGGCACCTGTGGCGGTTCCGGCCAGGTACGTAAAGTTTCCCAGACCTTTTTAGGGCAGATGCAGACCGTGACAACTTGTCCGACCTGTAACGGCCAAGGGTCCATCATTACTGCCAAATGTGGTCAGTGTCATGGTTCGGGCCGTACCTATGGCGAAGAAACCGTATCCATTGACATTCCGGCCGGCGTGGAAGGCGGTATGCAGCTGAGCCTGGCAGGGAAAGGGAATGCCGGCGAGCGCGGGGGCATGAATGGCGACCTGATCGTACTGATAGAGGAAGAACCGCATCCGGAGCTTCAGCGCGAAGGAATGAATGTCGCCTATGACCTGCACATTTCCATACCTGACGCGATCTTCGGAAATAAACTGGAAGTGCCAACGATTGAAGGGCACGCCAAGATAAACATTCCGGCAGGCACACAAAGCGGCAAGATATTCCGGCTTAAAGGCAAGGGCTTTCCCGTAGTGCAAAGCTACGAAAAGGGGGATCAGCTTATCCGTGTGAACGTCTGGACACCCCAGCATCTGAACCCCGAGGAGAAGGAGTTTTTTGAGAAGATGCAGGAGTCTGAAAACTTCAAGCCACAGCCGGGTAAATCGGAAAAAAATTTTTTCGACAAAATAAAAGACGTATTTAGTTAGTCGGTTTTCCCCGCTACCACGATCACGATTTCCCCTTTGATCTTTGGCTGTTTTTCGTAATAAGCATAGACGTCCTGTAAGGAGCCTCTTTTGTTTTCTTCGAACATCTTGGTCAGCTCCCTGCAGACGCAACAGGGACGTTCCGCGCCAAAGAAAGCGATGAAATCGGCCAGCGTCTTTACCAACCGCATGGGCGATTCGTAGAAGACCAGCGTACGTTCTTCTTCCGCCAGTTGGGTCAATAATGTTTTCCTTCCTTTTTTCTGGGGCAGAAACCCTTCAAAAGCAAAGCGGTTCATGGGGATGCCGCTGTTGACCAGCGCCGGTACAAAAGCTGTGGCGCCGGGCAGGCACGTTATTTCTATGCCCTCACGAATGCAGGCGCGCGCCAGCAAAAAACCCGGATCAGATACGCCGGGGGTACCTGCGTCCGTCAGTAAGGCCATCTGCTCGCCGGATAATAGTCGTTCAACAAGACGATCGGTAATGCGGTGTTCATTATGCTGGTGATAGGCAGTCAGCGGTTTTTCAATGCCGTAATGCCGGAGAAGAACAGCGGATGTCCGGGTGTCCTCCGCCAGGATCACATCTACCTGTTGTAAAAGGGTTACCGCGCGGTAAGTAAAGTCCTGCAGGTTGCCGATGGGTGTTGGTATGAGGTACAGCTGAGCCATCACAAAACGTGGTCAGGCTTCGGTGATTTTTACTTCAAAATACTCCATTACCGGATTGGCCAGCAGCTTTTTACAAGCTTCTTCTGCCAGTTGGCGGGCAGCTTCGCCGCTATCGGCATCTATCTGGAGGGTGAGGTGTTTGCCGATACGTACGTCGTGAATAGCCTCGAGACCTAAATTCTTTAAACCACTTTGCACGGCTTTCCCCTGCGGGTCTAACAATTCTTTCAGTGGCATCACATTGATTAAAGCAGTAAAAGTCATTCTGTTCCAATTTGTGGCAAACCTACACCATTTTTCTAAAACTTTTACTCGGGAGCCAGCCAAAACTTTCCTATAGACAGCAATACATAGAGAAAAAAACAAAAGGGCACCGCTGCCCAGTAGAGGAAGGGAATACTGACGGCGGTCAACACGATTAAAAGATACAACAGCGCATTTTTTTTCCAGGAGAGACTTTTAATTTTTAAACTAAAAAAGGGGATATGGCACACCATTAAAAAGCAAAAAATGCCGATAAGTAAATACAGGAGCCACGGTTGTTGTAACCATCCTGCTACGGGCATTTGCTGGTAAAAAAGAATAAGCGGAAAAGAAGCTACCGTCAGTCCTACTGCCGGTGTCGGTACGCCGATAAAGTGCGTAGTCTGGCGGGCATCAATATTAAATCTCCCCAGCCGGTAAGCCGCAAAGCAGGGCAACAGCAGCGCGGGAACAACCTGTAAAATGCTGACCTGCAGCGCCTCTGGCTGCCCCATCCAGGCTAAATTAAGTAAATGATAGAGGATCATCCCCGGAGCCAGGCCAAAGGTGACCACATCGGCCAGGGAATCCAGCTGAACGCCCAGAGGAGACGCTACCCGCAACAAACGGGCAACGAAGCCATCCAAAAAGTCAAGTATAGCCGCAATGCCGATAAATACGGAAGCCCAAAAGACAGGAGGGGGTGCCGTAACCAAAAATTCCTGCTGCTGATAAGTAGCGATAAATACCGGCGTATGCAGTGTAAACACGATCGCCAGCGCACCGCAGAGGAGGTTGCCAAGAGTCAGGATGTTCGGTAGCTGCTTCATAGAGAATTAATAACGGACAACAGATCCGTTCACTTGTGTTATTTCATCAGTTGTTCGATTTCATCTGCTTCGATAGGGATGTTTTTCATCAGATCGATATTACCACTTTTTTTCACCCAGTAGTTGTTTTCAATGCGGATGCCCATTTGCTCTTCTTCAATATAGATGCCCGGCTCAATGGTCATCACTGCTCCCTCCGGAATGGGGTGATGGAAGGAGGGACCCAGGTCATGCACGTCGATACCCAGGTGATGAGAGATGCCATGATAAAGATATTTGCGGTAAGCGGGATGCTTGGGATCTTCATTTTTAATGTCGCTTTCGGTAAGCAGGCCGAGCTTAATAAATTCTTTTCCCGCTTCAACGCCCATTTGTTTGTGGTAATCATTAATGGTTACGCCTGGCTTAAGGATGCGCCTGGCGTATTTATGCAGGCGCAGGCAGGCGTCATAAACCGCCCTTTGGCGCTTCGTGAATTTCCCGTTCACCGGAAGCGTCCGGGTCAGGTCCGCGTTATAATGACCATACCTTGCGCCGAAATCCATTAAGATCAGTTCGCCATCTTTACACTGGTTGTTGTTAGCCACATAGTGCAAGGTACGCGCCCGGTCTCCGCTGGCCAGTATGGAAGCATAACCTTCTCCCGTGGCCCTGTTTTTTAAAAACTCATGCATCATCTCTGCCTGGATTTCAAACTCCCATACGCCGGGCCGGATAAATTGCATGATGCGCCGGAATGCCTTTTCCGTAATGTCGATGGCCGTTTGAATAACTTCGACCTCCAATTCAGTCTTCACGGATCGCAACTTTTTTAACAAGGGGGCGGCACGCTGGAAATGGTGCAAAGGATATTGTTCTCGCAAGGCAAGTGCGTAGCGATAATCGCGGGACGGGGGCGTCGCGGGCTTGCGGTCATTTTCATTGGTGTTTAAGTAGACATTCGTGGCGCCGTTCATCCATTTTTGTAAGAGGGCCGGCAGTTCATCCAGCCATACCACATTTTGGATGCCCGAAATAGCCGTTGCTTCCTCTGCCCGTAAGCGGTGACCGTCCCATTTTTCTTTCATCGCGTTGGGCCTGACCAGCACCAGTACTTCCCGGTTCGCCTTATCCGGGTTGTCCGGATAAAGGACCAGCATGGTATCTTCCTGCTCAATACCGGTCAGCCAGATCAGGTCAGAACTTTGGACAAATGGGTACAGCGCATCGCCGTTGGATCCTACTTCGTCATTGGAGTTAAAAATGGCAATAGCGTCCGGGAGTAATTCGTTGACAAACCGCTTTCTGTTTTCGGTAAACAATTCAGAATTCAGTGGCAGATATTTCATCAGTACTTTAGCTTTAGTGATTTAAATTAGGAGCCGCAAAGTACGTATTTTGTATCAAACCACTTTGAGGCCGCGATAAATTTGCTGTAGGGCAGAGCCAAAACTTTACTACCTTTGCCGCATGCAAATATTAGATGGCAAACTCGTATCCGGAGCGGTAAAACAACAGCTTAAGGGTGCAGTAGCGGAAAGAACAAGGCAAGGGAGAAAACGTCCGCACCTGGCCGTGATTTTAGTCGGCAACAATGGCGCCAGCGAAACCTACGTGGCGTCGAAAGTCAGGTCCTGCGAGGAAATAGGTTTTGATTCTACCCTCCTCCGCTTTGATAAGGAAATATCCGAAAAACATTTACTCGATCAGATCACCCAATTAAATGAAAATGCAGAAGTGGACGGCATCCTGGTGCAACTTCCTTTGCCTGCACATATTTCCAACAACAATGTCATTTGTACCATTAACCCGTCGAAGGATGTAGACGGGTTTCATCCCAGCAGCATCGGCAAGATGGTCAATGGCATGCCTACCTTCATTCCGGCTACGCCTTATGGCATTATGCTGATGCTGGAACATTACCACATTGAAACCTCCGGAAAGCGGGCGGTAGTAATCGGCAGAAGCCACATCGTTGGTACGCCGATGAGTATTTTACTGAGCCGCAATGCGCCTTATGGCAACTGTACCGTGACCCTGTGCCACTCTCGTACCCAAGATTTAAAAAGCCTTTGCCAGGAAGCCGACATCGTTGTGGCGGCGCTTGGGAAACCCGAGTTCCTGACTGCGGACATGGTGAAAGAAGGTGCCGTGGTAATTGACGTCGGTATTACGCGGGTACCCGATAGTTCCCGGAAAAGGGGATACCGTTTAGCCGGGGATGTTAAATTCGACGAAGTGGCGCCAAAATGCAGCTACATCACCCCGGTCCCGGGGGGAGTAGGACTGATGACGGTAGCGGCGCTGTTGAAAAATTGTTTTAATGCGGCTGCCGGTCCTAAAGCCGGAATGAATTAAGTCGAATCAGGTACCTTTGTGTTATGAGAACGGAAGCCGAAGTAAAGGAAGTGGAAAGAGGAAGCGCGCTGCCATTGATGGAAGCATTTTATACCATTCAGGGAGAAGGGGCTTTTCAGGGGGAGGCAGCTTATTTTATCCGTCTGGGCGGATGCGATGTGGGCTGTGTGTGGTGCGATGTAAAGGAAAGCTGGGAGGAGGCCGATTATCCGTTAAGTCCTGTCGATGAGATTGTGGCCGAAGCGGCCCGTCATCCTTCTAATATTGCCGTGATCACGGGCGGTGAACCCGGCATGTATAACCTGGACTACCTTTGTCTGAAGTTACATGAAGCGGGCTTCCGGACCCATATAGAGACCTCTGGAGCGCACCCCTTACACGGGGCGATCGACTGGGTTTGCCTGTCTCCGAAGAAGTTTAAAGCGCCGGTTCCCGGTATCTGTGAAAAAGCCGATGAACTGAAGGTCATTATTTATAACAAGAGCGACTTTAAATGGGCGGAAGAACATGCCGCTCAGGTGTCTGCCGGCTGCCGGCTGTTTTTGCAACCGGAATGGAGCAGGGCGGATCAGATGACACCCCTTATTGTAGACTATGTAAAAGAACATCCGGAATGGAAGATTTCTTTACAGATCCATAAATACATGCACATCCCGTGAAGTAGAAGAATTTTTTTGCAGCATTGAGTAAAAGTACTACCTTTGCTGCCCAAATTTATAGAAAAAACTGTTATGGCTAATCATTCAGCAACGAAAAAACACAGTCGCCAGTCGATCAAACGTAATGAACGCAATCGCTATTACGGGAAAACGACCCGTAACGCTATCCGGGACCTCAAAAGAATGAGCGATCCCAAAGAAGCCTCTGAAAAGTTGCCCAAAACCATTTCAATGGTAGATAAACTATATAAGCGTGGTATCATCCATCGCAATAAAGCCGCCAATCTTAAAAGAAAGCTTACTAAAAAGGTAAACCAACTGGCTGCTGAGGAAAAGTGAGCAGTGAGCGGTCATAATCTTTACTATTGTCCTGCCAGACGGCGGGACTTTTTTTTAGGGGAAATATTTGAAGAAATGGGCGGAAATAGGTAATTTGAACCTCAAATAGCGGAATATCCAGGTATGGCGGGAAAAAAAGCAACTAAACGAAAGAAGAAGGTCAGAGGCCCCGTCAATATGTCAACACTTCCCGGTGGTATAAATCCCTTCAGAAAGAAACGCTCTAATGTCTTCACTTTTAATCCTGCCTATGAAGACGAGGTCCGTGAAGAACCGCTTGTAACCCACCTCTCCTTATTTAACTACGACCAGGATGATTGTAGCATAAAGACTTTTACCGGTGCGGAAGAATTGCTTAAAAATTATAGCCGCCAAAAGATTAGCTGGATAAATATTGCGGGGCTGCGTACCGCCGATGTGAGCCGGATCTGTAAATATTTTAAAATCCACCAACTGACCGTAGAGGACATTCTGAGTGTGGGTCAACGGGCCAAAGCCGACGAATTGGGCGTAGGGATCTATTGCCTGCTTCCTGTTTTAAACTACCATAAAGAAACAGGAGACATTGAACAGCAGCAGGTCAGTTTAATATTACTGGACAACACGGTTTTATCCTTTATGAATGTAGAGTCAAAGGATCTGTTCGGGCGCGTTCGTTCTAAATTGCAATCATCGAATTCGAGGTTGCGGGAAAAGCGGTCTGATTTCCTTTTTTATAACCTACTGGATGCCATTGTCGATGATTATTTTTCTACGATAGAATCGACCGGTATTCAAATTGAGGACATGGAAGAGCGTATTATCCGCTTGCCTAATTCCCGGACGCTGTTGCAATTAAACCAGTTCAGGCAAAAAGTAGGCGCCATGCGAAGGGCCATCTCTCCTGTAAGGGACCTGGTAAACCATGTGTTTAAATCAGAAAATCAATTGATCGACAACCAAACCCGGCAATACATTAAGGACGTTTACGATCACATTCAGCAAGCTAACGAAACCACTGATTCTTACCGCGACCTGATTATGAACTTGCAAAGCCTGTACATCAACCAGGTCAGCCTGAAGATGAATGAAATAATGAAGGTGCTGGCCATCGTCACCGCATTATTTGCGCCGCTTACCCTGATCGCAGGGATATACGGAATGAACTTTGATAATATGCCGGAGTTGCATACCCGCTACGGTTATTTTATCACTTTGGGCGTGATGGTACTTTTGTTTCTGGGCATGCTCTATGTTTTCAAGAAAAGAAAATGGTTCTGACAAAAGGCTGCATTATGTTTGAATTACTCCATCAGAAACTTACCGAGAGCATGTCGATCAGCGAAGAAGAGTTCAATTTTTGCAAGACCCTTTTTCAACCGAAGAAACTGCGAAAGAAGCGGTTCTTACTTGGAGAGGATGACGTCTGTAAGTATACCGCATTTGTAGAACGGGGCCTCTTGCGTTCCTTTATTATCGATGGGAAAGGAGCCGAACATATCCTGCAATTTTCTTCAGAAGGATGGTGGGTGGCTGATCTGTCCAGCTTTTTGACGGGAGAACCGTCAAAGTATAACATCGAAGCGTTGGAAGACTGTGAACTGCTGTTGATCACCAAGCCTTCCTGGGATGTACTCTTAGAAAAGATACCCGCTTTTGAACGTTATTTTCGCACCCTGATCACCAATAATCTGATCGTTACCCAGCAAAGGTTAATCGCTTCTTTCAGCGATACGGCGGAAGAAAAGTACCGGAAGCTGATCCAGACCTTTCCCTGTCTTCTTCAAAGGGTGCCGCAGCATATGATAGCCTCCTACCTCGGAATCACCCGCGAAACGCTGAGCCGTGTTCGCGGACAGATCGCTTCCCGGAAATAATGTGACATAGATCAATGGTTTTTATTGGCTTGGATCATTGGAAAGCCCTTTCCGCTGATCGTATCTTTGTGTAAAATTATCAAGGGCTGAAAACAGCCCGCTTTAAGCTTTTGCAGAGACTGGCAGAAGCCAGAGCCACTTGAGGCTGATCAGGCATCAGCGGCATAAAGTAAAAAAAGTAACGGATGAAAGTCAAAGAAACGATAGCATTTATAGGGGACGCAGATAAAAGCAGTGCGCTGATTCAACGCCTGGCTGCTAAAGATTATCCGCTGGTGTTGGTCCGACAGGAAGGAAAGCATTTTGAAGACTTGCGCGAAAAAATTTTAAGTAGTGCACCGGAGGCCGACATAGAAACCATTGGTTGTGAAAGAGAGGGGTGTTGGGAAGCGGATATTATTGTCTACAGCCCTACAGCCGTTGGCAACGCTGAACGGTGTGAAAAGATAAAAGAAGTAGCGAACCAAAAGATACTGGTTTACCTTTTTAATAAAGAAAAGGAGTCCTCCCATGCGGCAGAAAAGATAAAAAACTGCGGGCGACTTTTGCCAAATACAAAAACGGTATTGCTGGTCTTTGACCCCGTTGCCGGGGAAATTCAGATTGGTGGTCCGGACGACGCCGCAGGGACTGTTGAAAATATTTTTCGCCAAACAGCCTATAAGGTCGTCCGGTTGGAAACAACGACCGGACCAGGTGTTATTTAAAACAATTCATTTTAACTATGAACAACCTCATCAAAACGAACGCGGACGATTGGGCCGCTTTATTTGCGCGCTTAGCGATCGCCATTACGATATTTCCACATGGTGCGCAGAAACTATTGGGCTGGTTTGGCGGCGGCGGGTTTGAAGGAACCATGACCTTTATGACGCAGATGATCGGGCTACCCTGGCTCATTGGATTTTTAGTGATTCTTATTGAGTTTTTCGGGCCTATCCTGTTGGTATTAGGCTTGCTGACCCGTATAGCCGCTTTTGCCCTCGCGCTGAACTTCATCGGCGTTTTGTACATAGATACTTATGATAACGGTTTTTTCATGAACTGGGGCATGCAGGCCGGAAGAGGGGAAGGACTCGAATACTTTGTTCTTTTGTTTGGCCTGATCATCATCACCTTGATAGCCGGCGGTGGAAAAGCGAGTATTGATGCGGCAACGACACGCCAAAAAGTAAAAGTCAACCTTGTCTGATTTAATTTGTAAATAATAAAAGGAAGTTAAAAGATGAAAAAAATGATTGTGGACATTTGGTCCGATGTAAGGTGCCCGTTTTGTTATATCGGCAAACGCAAATTCGAAAAGGCACTGGAGCAGTTCCCCAACAAGGAGCAGGTCGAGGTTACCTGGCACAGCTTTGAGTTAGATCCTGATCTACAGACAGCGCCACAGCTCAATGCCATAGATCACCTTGCTGCGAAGAAAGGGGTCAGCCGGGCACAAGCGGAGCAAATGAGCGGCTATGCGGCGCAGGCCGCGAAAGAAATAGGATTGGAATTTGATTTTGAGCACGCTGTAATAGCCAATTCCTTCAATGCACATCGGCTGATCCAACTGGCCAAGGCCAAAGGGCTGGGAAGTGAAGCAGAAGAATTATTATTCAAAGCACATTTTATCGACGGTAAAAACATTGATGACAAAGAAGTGCTTCTTCATACAGGTGTTTCGATTGGAATGGACGAAAATGCGGTTGAGGAAGCACTTTCTTCCGATGATTATGCCTATCAGGTAAGACAGGATGAAGCACAGGCAAGGTCCTTAGGTATCCGTGGTGTGCCGTATTTTGTTTTTAACGATAAGTATGCCGTTTCAGGGGCACAGCCGGTGGAAGTCTTTTCAGGCGCCCTGAAACAAAGTTGGGAAGAATTCGAAGGGGAGAACAGCTTTGTTGTTCTTCAAGAAGGGAAATCCTGTTCTGCCGACGGCAGCTGTGATTAAGTTATCCGGCAGTGAGAACGCAATAGTCAACGGCGCCGGTTTTCGTCCTGCGTGATCGCTATCCCGCCGTTCACATCAGTCCCGTAATTTTTTTGGGTATTATTTTTAGCCATGCATTTATTTATTTTTTGACTTTTAATCAATCAACCATGAAGACGATGAAGAAAATCACACTAACGCTCTTAAGCGTTGCGTTATCTGTTTCCGTTTTTGCCCAAAGCACCTGGAAATCGGATCCCAATCATTCCAAGCTTGCGTTTTCAACTACGCATTTAGGCATCTCTGACGTAGCCGGCTTGTTTAACTCCTTTAATGCGGTAATAACCACCAATGAGGAGAACTTCAGTGATGCGGTCTTTGAACTGTCCGTTGAGGTAAAATCTATCGATACGGAAGTAGACATGCGGGATAACCACCTGAAAAGTCCGGATTTTTTCCATGTCGAAAAATTCCCCACCATGACGTACAAGAGCACGTCGATCGAAAAAGTGGGAACAGACCGGTATAAGCTTACCGGAGCGCTTACTTTACATGGAATTACCAAAGAAGTAGTGATGAATTTATGGTACCGGGGAACCATTGAAAATCCGCAGTCCAAAGCGCTGACCTCAGGATTTCAATTAACCGGCACGTTAAACCGCTCTGACTTTAATATCGGTTCAAAGTTTCCTGCTTCCATGATCAGCGACGAAGTAAGTATAAAAGCCGATGGAGAGTTTGTAAAACAAGAAGGATAAGAGCACCATATTCGCTGACGGGGTACAACGGGTAAGGTTTGCCCCGTTCCTTAACATTACCCAATCCGATGCCTTTCAAACAGGATAATCATGGAAACCTACAAGATACCGGCTCAAACACACATAGGACATGTACATCTGAAAGTAGCCAACCTGGAGCGTGCGCTGGGTTTTTACCGGGATCTGTTGGGTTTCGAATTGACCACCATGTACGGCGACCAGGCGGCTTTCCTGTCTGCCGGAGGCTATCACCATCATATCGGCTTAAACACCTGGCACAGTGAAAACGCGCCGTCCGCATCTCGATTCGGCGTAGGATTGTATCATACGGCCATCGTTTACCCGACACGCAAAGACCTGGCCGTTGTGTATGACCGGCTTCGTATGGCGGCTTACCCATTGACCGGTGCGGCAGATCACGGTGTTTCGGAAGCCCTGTATATGAATGATCCCGACGGAAACGGCGTCGAACTCTATTGGGACCGTCCCCGCGACCAATGGCCGCATCAGCCGGATGGTTCTTTGGAGATGTACACCCGCGTATTAGATCTGACCGGATTGTTACATGAACTAGATGAAAAATAAACAACATGCAGAAACTCATCACAGGCATTCACCATATTACCGCGCTTGCCGGAGAAACACAGGAAAACGTTGACTTTTATACCGGTATCTTAGGGTTGCGCATGGTCAAGAAAACAGTGAATTTTGATGCACCGGAAGTGTACCACTTTTATTATGGCAATGAAGCAGGGGCTCCGGGAAGTATTCTTACTTTCTTCCCCTATAAAGGACTGCCAAAAGGGCGCCATGGGAAGGGCATGTTGAATACCACTACGTTTTCTGTACCGGCAGCCGCACAAAAGTTCTGGCTGGAACGGTTGAAAAAGTATGAAATTCCCTATAAAGACCCTCAGGAAAGGTTTGCCGGTGAAACCGTTGTGTATTTCGAAGATAAGGATGGCTTAGGCTTGGAACTGATCTTTAATGACAAAGATGAACGAGAAGGGTTTAGCCGGGGTCCGGTTCCGCCCCAATACGCGATCAGGGGATTTTACAACGCGGAGATATGGGAAGAGGGCTATGAACGCACTGCAGGACTGCTTACCACCCAACTCGACCATAGGCTAATTGCCGAGAAAGGCAACCGCTTTCGCTTCGCCGCTCACGACGCTCCGGGCAATTACATCGACATCCTTTGTATGCCCGACAGCCTCAAAGGACTGGCCGGAAGAGGTACTGTACATCACATTGCTTTTGCGACGCCTGACGATAAGTCACAGCTGGCGGTACGCGAAAAAATACTGAAAAGAATGCTTAATCCCACCCCGGTGGTTGACCGTGATTATTTTACCTCGGTATATTTCCGGGAGCCGGGTGGAGTGCTCTTCGAAGTGGCTACCGCCGGGCCGGGTTTTGCTATTGATGAAGGACAAGACCACCTGGGTGAAGCTTTAAAATTGCCTCAACAGTATGAGCCTTATCGTAAGGAGATTGAGCGTGGGTTGACACCCGTAAAAACCAATTATGATGCCTGGAAGTAATATGCATACCAAGGATATAAAAACAGCAGGGAAGCTTATCGGTGAAGCTGAAAAGGTCTTGATCCTGCTTCACGGGCGTGGTGGACGGGCCGAAGATATTCTTTCACTGGCCGATTATTTTCCGGTAGACGACTTTGCGTTGTGGGCACCGCAGGCTTCCGGCGGAAATACCTGGTATCCGCATTCTTTTTTGGCT
>CAYRJM010000062.1:0-18189 GCA_964424665.1 uncultured Chitinophagaceae bacterium | reverse complement strand
ACCGGTATTTGTTCTCTATGCCGCCAAAAGCCTGGGCACTAATGGCACTCATTGTCAGTCCAAATGGGTGGTAATGGTTTCTTCCAGTACCGGCCCGGTTATCTGCATCACACCTAGGTTGTCAAAGAGCACATCCTGTGAAGACTCATTGCTGGTGAATACATATACGTACCCATCTTTTTTAGCAACCACTTCTCCGCTGGCTAAGGTTTCCAATTGTCCAGCCTCTCCATCTACCTGTTTTACTCCGCTACCTTCCTCAACGAAGTTAAGCTGTTTATCGAAAAATACATAATTTAGTCGAGGTTTGAGTTTGATTATTTATTCTTTTGAATTAAAAATGGTATAGCTGAATTTCGTTCCTTAAATAAAGAATCATTCATAAATTCTTCCGGAGTAGGGATAGAAAAGTAAAGGTAAACACTGTCAGTAAACATAACTTTAATAGTATCCTTAATAAAATATTGTAAATCAATATCATAATCTCTGAAATCTCTCTTATCGCTGAAAAGGACTATCTGACTTCCTTTAAGTAGTTCTATAGTTAATGCCCTTTTACTTTTTTTCTTATAAGTTCTTGTATTGTCGGTTCCTTTTTTTTTCAACTCCTTCCAAGTTATCTGTCTAATCATTGAAAGAGGTATTTCATAGGATTTTCCAGAGTATAAAGGATTCACAGGAGGGCTTGATAATAATTGGAATTTTTGATTCTTGTTAGGGTCTAGTAGAAAGAAATTGCTGTTTACACTATCTTTATGTAAAAATGAAGGATTTGAAAAAAAATAAAAATTTAGTTTAGACTTATTTGATACTAATACTTTGAATAAAATAGAAGCATCAATTCCTGTTGTGTCAACATAAACTTTACTACAAGAGAAGTTCACTTCTTTCAAACTCTCATGACGTGAGGGGGAAATACATCCGTAAAACAAAGCAAAAAAGAGCACTAATATATAGTCTAATATTAATTTATTTTTTACTGCCATGATCCTGTTTTTACTTTTTTATATGCGTTTAAAATCATTTTTCTAAAATAAGGAGTTGTGTACTTAAAAGTAGGATAATTCATTTGTAACTCGTAAGCTTTATAATGAAGACCAACATTGGTATTGTAGCCGTGTACCCAATGACCACCCACCTCATGCACAAATAAATTCTGAATATTTTCTACTGTATTTATCATAGTCCGATTAAATGTAACGGTTCTATTAACCTTATTTGTAAACGCAGGAGCTTCTCTTAAGGCATTCCAACTATATTGTTGGCTTCAGCAGCTCGAACTTCAGGACATATGCTAATCGTGATCGTTCCCAATGCTATTAGGTGTATGAGGCCGGATTATGACAAGTGATCGCACGACCTGTACAATATTATTTCGAATATTGAACCATAAAAATTCCCGTAGAACCGTATGTGAAAGGCGGAATCAAACACTTTCTCTCAATTGGAGGGTAGAACGCGGCCGTTTATACTAATTACTTTTATTTTCCTTTGTAGTCGAAAAATTTTGGAAGCCAAATAACATATCAGTAAGATAAGTTATTATTCTTTCCAAGTCTTTTTGAGTTTCCCTTACTATTGATCGGTTAAAATCACTTTTTCCTGAATCTTTAATATGTCCTTTAAGTATCGTGTTAAGTCTGTCTTTCAAACAGTTGTTCAGGTGGTCTATTGCGGAATGTCAGGGGCGTTGTGTGATTAGGATTGATTTACAACAATCCCCGCTTACGTGCGATTTCCTCTGCTTCTTCCCGTGTTAGCGGTTTAAGATTTGATTTGTCATCAACGTTAGTATTGATAGTTATCTTCTGAAAGATCATTTTTCCATCGGGGCCGATACTCGGGATAGATTCTATATCCTTAATGATGTCCAGGACCTTGAACTGATCAATAAAGCCGGGCTTCATACGGGTATAATAGATGTCCTTTGATATAAATCGGATACCTCTCACCTGATACGCGCTTGTATCCATTCGCCACTCGGCTATAACCTTAAACGATGTTGACCATTTTAATTTGATGATCACCGGATAGAGACGAGCCATTGTTTCAAAATGTCTTTTGTAGAGCGCCATATCAGGTGGCGGGACGTTGGTCAGCACACGGTAGTCATCTTTGAACAATGCTTTTGCTTCCTCCAAACTAAGAAAGCTCAAGATTCCAATTTGCCCCTGGTTCCTGGCTAATACCAAGTGCTCCTGAGCGTTTAGACGCGAGGCGATCAAATATAGGTCCTTATCTTCCATAGATGGTTAAAGTTAAGAACTTTCGAACAAAAATCAAAATAAAGTGCATTAATAGCCTAAAAATGAAATCGGTAATATCTTTGCTACTCAGGATTTTATCGTATTCCTATTTATATAATCCGGCATGCTTTGCACATCCCTTCAGAATCTGGATGATGTTACTGTCCGGTATTCGGGTAGCATTACTTACTGATGCAGGCAGACTATGACAGCCTTTTCACCCTTTTCCGAACGGAAGAGACCAAAGAGTGCGAGGTATGGATCAACCCGTTTTTAAATGCCTATTTAAGCGATGTAATGGAGTAACTGGAAGGTCAGATCGCCGCCGAAAGAGTGGCTATGGCGAGGCTTTCTTCCCGACAATTATACTATGTCCTATCCGGCAATGACTTCAATCTTGATGTTAACAACCCCGATGATTTTTATTAGGAATTTTTTAAGCTTATGGTTAAACCTGGGGTGTTTCTATAATTGAGATGAACAGTTGAAACTTTAATGGGATATAACACTGGAATTGATAAGGAGTTACATCTCTTTGATAAGATAATCTCTAATTTTTTTAAACCCGTCAACATTTGTTTCTCTAAGCACAATTTTCCCTGACGGGCTGATCAATGCAAAGTTGGGGAATGCACCAACCATATATTTTCTAACTAAGCTTCCCCCGTCCATAATATTAATCCATGTCATTCTATGCTTTTTGACAAAGTTCTTTATCTTCTCTGTATTATATTCATAGGAAGCTACACTTATAATGACCAATCTTTTGTCACCATATCTGTCATCTAACTTCCTTAGCTCTGGCAGTATTTCTATACAAGGTGGACATCCGGTAAACCAAAAATCCAATAATACCCATCGTCCACGTAAATCTGATAGGGAGAATGCATTCCCGTATATGTCCTTTCCTTTTATGGCAGCAGCGACAGAACCGGGACTATAACCTAAATTACCACTGTTTTTTCCAATATGATTTAATTTGATAGATTGCCCCAAAAGAGAAACGTGATTAAAAACATATAACTCATTACCGATGGGAATAGTATCACCTATCCGATATTTGCCATAAATATGCTTGTCAACCGACATTGCTGCATCCGAAACTTTCCCTTTTAAAACGTTAATTTCGATATTGCCATGATGAGGGAAAAAACGCAATTGCGGGTCTTTATTATGTAGATTTATGGTATAGTACTGGCTATCTATCTGAATACCCCCTTCCCAATGATAATAGGGCGTGATATATAATCCGGTGGAGTCATCCTTATTTTTAGGAGGAAAAGACGATGAAAAAGCAAGATAAAACCGGGGAACCATTCTAAAATAACGGGCATAAGTATCCACTCGTCCACTATTCCATTTTGGGAGGTCGATTTTCAGGATAGGACAGTCCTTAATAAGATAATGTAAAGAGTCAGACGGAACATTATGGATACTTTGAAAAATATAATGCTTGTCGTCCTTGAATACGCTGTTATGATTCAGATCCGGTATAGCTACAAAGTTACCCCGGAGATCCCGCCCCACTAATACTTCCAGAGCGCCTTTTATTGGATGATATGCATAGGTGGTAGTGTCCAGATGGAATTGTTCCATCTTTTTGATAAAGGACGAGTCTTTTCTACCGCTATTGGTATATTGTAAAAACCAATGCTGGGGTTTGTCAAAATAGAACCGTCGTATGGCTAAAGGGGAAATACGGTCTAGCTCATAATGACTATCTGCGTCGAGTGCAATAAATTGACTGCTCATCTCAAGGCTAATAAAATTGGCATTCCCTTTTTTAAGGGTCATGGGAAGTTTAATCATCTGCTGACCAGCGGCTGTCAAATAAGACAGTAAAAGTAACGGGAGAAATATCGTTTTAAAAATAAAAAAATACATTTAATACTTATCTTTTATTTTTGTTCATATAACGTGGAGAATTTTCCTCCTCGTTGTAATAAAGGATTCCAAAGTTACAGTTTTTTTTATCTTTTTGATAGGTGTCTTTTCCCATCCGGCTATAGCCGCTAAGTCGATAAGTACGTAATGGGTAATAGCTTAATGACAGATTTCCGCCCCCTCACCGCGGCGGCTTTGTTTACGTTGCCTGCCTTCAGAGAAGGAACGGTTTTCTTCACGTGTATGATTTGTTTTATATAATAAACTCCTTGAACCGCACATGGTCGTTACGTAGAATTATAGGACCAACTCGGTCTGATCCCCCGCGAAGGATTGTCCATTTTGATTGAATACTTATTAAGTATTTGGGTTCTGTTGTGCTTTCTGCGCAGGGTAATTATCTCAAAAAATTCGTTTGAATAAGCGAAGCTTTAACATTCTCTGTCCTGTAGCATGGGATAAATTGTATGGTTATTTTGAGTGAGCAACAGCACCCAACCATTCGCGAGCCATTTGCCAACGATTTGTATAGACTAGTGATTAGCGGCTGGCGTTGTTATTACTGGCCTTGACTAATCCAACTCCTGTTATAATAAGGGTTATTGTCAAAATAAGAAAGCCTAGATAGGCCAAGTAAATGATGTTATTGGGTTGCGTCGCATCCGGACTCAAAACAGAAAAGAAAAAGGCCAATGGTAAAAGAATAGCTGTTATCGGTACGCCTAGCCTAACCCACCGCTTTACTTTTTCCTTATAGGACGTTTCATCGACATACCGAAGAATAATTAAAGAGAGGATTAATAAAACGCCAGCGTGGGCGTGCCCAGCTCTAAACAGGTTTTGTCGTAGAGGATTGTCCATATATCCTGATTCGGGGCCGATCAACATGGATAATAATGCTGTGCCCCCATAAGCCACAGTAGGCAAAACAATCATCAATATTCCTGCTAACGTTTTTGATGCTTTGGTCATTTTTTGAGTTTTAAACGGTGATAGCAAAAAATAAATCCAACTAATATACAAAATCTGTAAGGACATTCTCAGCCATAAATGGTCTGTCTCGACGAAATGTAAATTTAGAGAAAAATCATTCAAACGAAATCGTTTTCCTGCCATTCTGGTAAATTGGTAGGCGCCACCGCCATTTTTTCGGTATTCGTCACGTAGTGTTTTATTGATTGGGTCTCCGTCATCCGGTCAATAGCTTTTCGCTAGTCTTGCGTTTAGATCTTCTACAGTAGCTTTTTGAAAGAAAAGGGAACGGCTTTTCTATCGCTGGCTCCAGGCCCGCAAAAACCGGTCGCATAGCTTCGATAGAACGGTGTCAATGCCGGGGATGGGGCCGTCGCTAATTTGCGTTGACAACCTGGTTAAAAAGCCATCTATTTTCCTCTTCCAATATTTCCTCTGGAACGCACAGTAAGGCCATGATCATTGGTTCGCTAAGGCATAAATATTGTGGTTGTCGATACCTAATTATGGAAGGAAGGTTTTTTCTCCTAATTTTTCTTCCACCGGAATTGTACTCCCAGACGAAACCATCTCGATGGCATAGGTACAGCCCCTGCTTCTTTGTATCGGGCGTCGGCAATGTTGGAAATATCTGCATAGAGGCGGAAGCTGTTTAGCTGATAATTCAGCCGCGCATCGAGTATATTGTAAGGGTTATTGCGCAGGCGTTTGACATAGCGGCTGACAAGCTGAATGGAAAAATTGTTATACCGGTAAGAAACCTCTGCGAAGAGCTGATGTTTCAAGGTTTCGAGCACATATTTGGATTGTTGGTCTCCATTTCCCGACAGCGGTTTGGGTTCCAAATAATAATAGCTGATCCGGTAGCCCAGTTGCTGGTCAGGTCCCCATGAAAATTGCTGATGCGCACGCACATGGACGCCATAGATTTTATTCTCCCCGAAATTCAAGGGGGAATAAGGCGTATTCTCATTCGGCCGCACCCAGTCTATAAAGTCGGTGACGTTCCGATAAAATGCTCCGGCTTGTGCCGCAAAACCATTTTTGTCGAACCGAATACTGGCTTCGTATTCCCAGGCGCTTTCAGGCTGAACCTCCGGATTGCCGACATTGCCAGGCGGTTGGTTCAGATACAAGTCAGTGAAAGAAGGAATTCGTTGTCCGGAGCCAATGCTGGCAGAGATCTTCCAGTTTGGATTGAACAGATAAGCCACATCTATTCCAGGATAGGCCTGCCAGCCAAAATCAGTGTTATAATTGGCATATAGCCCAATATTGGTTATCAATTTTTCGAACGATTCTTTTCGATATTCTGCGTAAACGCCATGATTGGAACGGTTATGCCGGCCGATATTCGAACTGTTGATTTTTCCTAACCTGGACTCCCAGCCAAAGCCAAAGGCACCGATGCCGGTTTTCACACTTCCGTTTAGTTCCAGCATCAAGGCATTGGTATAATGGATAGAACGGGCGGTATTCAACTTATGCTTAAAATAACGATAATCATCTTCGTCATATCGGTCGCTAATGCGGGGAGAAATAGTAACTCTGCCAATACGATGTGTAGAAGAAATACTGAAAATGCCGGTTTCTACAATTTCTTCAGAGTTGCTGTCTCCCGGAGCGGCATAAAAACCATTGGCGCCAAAACGGTTGTGTATGTAGCCGGCTAAAGCCGTTACGGAATTTGTCTTGTTGAAATGATAGGTGCCATTGTAAAACAGGCGGGTCGCTTCCTGCGCGGAATTATAGCGGTGCCCGTTGTAGATGTCTTGGCTGAGGGCCAATAACTGGCTTTGTTTGTCGTCACCGTAGTTAGCGGTTAACTGCAGACTTCCGCCGCCATAAATACCGTCGCCATCACCCGTCGCTTTTTGTTTAAAGGAGGAGCCGCCTTGCAGGTCAGCCGTTATAAAAGAACGGGTACGCTTTTTAGTTACAATATTGATTGCCCCGGTCAGGGCGTTAATGCCGTATGCTCTGGCAGCCGCGCCATGCAGGATCTCAATATGGTCAATGGCATTCAGGGGCACCGGAATATTCATCATATTGTGTGCGGTTTGTGAATTTATCAGTTTGATGCCATTGAGCAGAACGAGTGTTTGTTCCGATGTGCCGCCATCCATACTCACATCGGCCTGACCACCAAAAGGACCGCGCTGTTGAATATCGACTCCGCCTACAAAAGCGAGCAACTCATTTATCGAATGAACCGGCAGTTTTTGAATTTGCCGTGCCGTAACGATCTGTATATTTCTTGTGGATTCACTAAAGGGGATGTCCAAACGGTTTCCGCTGATGACCACTTCATCCAGTTGGGAAGTGTCACTAATTGAACTTGGAACGCTAGCAGTTTGTTGGGAAAATGCTTTTCCAGTGGCCAGGGAGACAGCTAAAATGAGAATTACTTTCTTCATAAGTTTTTTCTGAATAGTGTTTGATCTTTGTACCAGACAATCGATTTCCTGTTTCATAAGCAGCGGCTAAATGACTTTTATGACATTCCAGCTGCGCCATTTTTAATATCGGGATGCAAAGTTTCATATTTAAATCCTACTTTTGATAGTCCAGTTTTAATAAAATGAGTAGTCCAGTTGGTATTTCTTTTTCACAATTCGTCAAGATAGACAGGCGTAAGGCTGATCCGGTTTATCTTCAGATCGTTTATCAGGTGATTAATGCTGTGCAGCGGGGCATCCTGGAAGAGGGACAACGACTTCCCGGGAGCCGTGTATTAAGCAAAGAATTGGGCGTTCACCGTAAGACTATTGTGGCTGCATTGGAAGAATTGCGGGCGCAGGGATGGATAGAAAGCAAGCTCAATGTAGGTACTTTTGTGAAAAATACCCTGCCTGTGCCGAAATTGGGAGGCAGTAACCACGTATTTCCCCAAAAAGCAGGCTTTCCTTTCAGAAGGAGCATCATCCTGGATGCGCCCCATCAGATAGATGAACTCCCCTATCATTTCACCGCCGGTGACCTGGACTACAGAATTATAAAAACCAATGAATTAGCCCGGTTTTATTCTGTGGCTTTGAAACGGAAAAACTTCATCAAAAAATTGTCCGGATTTTCGGTGCAGGGTAACCCGTTTTTTAAAAATCAACTTAGTTATTATATCAACCAGACACGAGGCTTTCATATTGCTCCGGAACATCTGTTAACGGCTCAAAGCAAAGAAGTAATTTTATATATTTTGACGCAATTGTTGGTTAAGCCACAAAATGTGGTTTTGGTTGGGGAATGGAGCTACCATTTTTCCAATATGGTCTTTCGGCAGGCAGGAGCAAATTTAAAAACGGTTCCAATGGACGATGAAGGTATCCGCGTGTCCTATATTCGCGAACATTTTAAAGAAGGCGAGATAAGGGTCGTATATGTACACCCGCAACATCAGTATCCTACAACTGTCAGTTTATCGGTGGAAAGACGGACTGAGCTGATTAAGTTGTCGGAAGAATATGATTTTGTGGTTATTGAAGATGATTCTGATTTTGAGTTATCCTATGAGCAACAAACGGCGCGTCCGCTGGTTAAATTTAGCGCTCCGGGGAAAGTAATTTATCTCGGTTGCTTTGGATCTTTTCTAACCCCCGGCTTTCAGCTCCACTTTATGGTTGCTCCCGCGGATATAGTAGAAGAGGCTTACAAATACCTGAATATTTTCGGAAAAATGGATGTGGTAAAAGAACAGGCTTTGGGTGAAATAATTCGGGAAGGCGATATTCACCGATATCGGCGTAAAGCCCTAAAGGTATATCAAGCGCGACGAGATTTATTTGCAGCGTTGCTGGAGCGTAATTTTGGTAACCGGTTAAGTTTTGTCGTGCCCCGGGGAGGGCTGGCTTTCTGGCTTAAGTTAGATACACCGTTATCCTTAAGCCGATGGATCAAAAACTGTCATGAAAAAGGGCTTTTTATTCCGCGAAACTGTCTTTATCAAAATAAAAAAATAACGGCACTTAGGCTGGGCTTTGCGCATCTGAATGAGGAGGAAATGAAGGAAGCAGTGAAACTGTTAAAAGAGGGATTTGAGGAGGTGGGGACGTAGAAACCGACTATTGCAAAAGGAAGTTTCGATTCCGAAAAAAGCCATTGTCTGACAGATTGGAGATGTTCTCTCACTGTTTTTTCTGCCTGTTTGGGGAGCCTCTTCTCTGACAGCAGGTCGAAAATCGGGCGCGCGGGGTTTTGAATCCTTTATTCTTCTTTTCAGCCTTGAGGTTGCTAACACGATGAAGCCTGATACCGCCTGCATAAGCGGTGCGAGCCCTGCGTCTGAATTAAGAAAAGTAGTAATCCCCCGGTAAATTCTCCTGTTTTTATTCTTAAATTGCATTGTTTTTTTCTATTATTGAAAAACATAAATAATCAGCCCATGCCTGCAATCAATGAAAAATTTGTCAACACCATAAACCCAGCCTATCAGTTTAAGGGAAAAAGCATAAAGATAGGTAGCGGTATGCTCGACAAAAAGGTGCAAAGCGCAACTTCCATCGCTATCCCTTTAAAAACGATGAACCGCCATGGCCTGATTGCCGGCGCCACCGGTACCGGCAAGACTAAAACGCTGCAATTAATAACCGAAGGGCTCAGTGATGCGGGCGTTCCGTCGCTCCTGATGGACATAAAAGGTGATTTAAGCGGACTTGCCGCCGCCGGAGAAGCTACCGAGTTTATTGCAACAAGATATCAACTTCTTCAGGAAAAATATACGCCTAAGGCTTACCCGGCAGAGTTTCTAACGCTGAGTAAAGAAAAAGGAACCCGCCTGCGGGCTACTGTAACAGAATTTGGCCCGATATTAATGGCCAAAGTGCTGGACCTGAATGAGACCCAGGAGGGAGTGCTGGCCGTTTTATTCAAATATTGCGATGATAATGCGCTGCCTTTGTTGGATATCAACGATTTAAACAAGCTGCTCATGTTTGCAGGAGATGAAGGAAAGGAAGAGATAGAAAAAAGGTATGGAAAAATCTCCACCGCCTCTTTGGGAGCCATTCAGCGAAAGATCATTGCCTTGGAGCAGCAGGGAGCCGACTTGTTTTTCGGAGAACGCTCTTTTCGGATAGCGGACTTGATGCGTCAAACGGGAGATGGCCGCGGCATCATCAGTATTATTCGATTGATGGATATGCAGACTAAACCCCGGCTTTTCGCGACTTTTATGTTGCAATTGCTTGGAGAATTATATGCGACATTGCCGGAAGCGGGCGACTTGGAAAAACCCAAACTGGTTCTGTTTATTGATGAAGCTCACCTTGTCTTTAAAAATGCTTCTAAGGCGCTGTTGCAACAAATAGATTCGATAGTCAAGCTGATTAGGAGCAAAGGCGTGGGGATCTTTTTCTGTACACAAAGCCCGACAGATATTCCTGATAACGTCTTAGGTCAATTGGGACTAAAAGTTCAGCATGCCTTACGGGCGTTTACCGCTAAAGACAGAAAAGC
This sequence comes from uncultured Chitinophagaceae bacterium, assembly GCA_964424665.1. Taxonomy (GTDB): domain Bacteria; phylum Bacteroidota; class Bacteroidia; order Chitinophagales; family Chitinophagaceae; genus FW021-bin31. Next base: position 7,636 of record CAYRJM010000062.1, on the reverse strand, counting down.
CATGAAAAAAGCAGCGGAGAATTATCCGATCAGTCCTTTCTATAAAACGGATGAGTTGCTGACCCAGCTGGGTATTGGGGAAGCTTTTGTTACTCTTTTGAACGAAAAGGGGATTCCGACCCCTCTGGTACACACATTCTTGATGACTCCACGTTCACGAATGGGTGTTTTGGCGCAAGCTGAATTTGAAAAAGAGGTCGCTCAGTCGCAGATATCCGCTTATTATAATGAAGTTATTGACAAAGAAAGTGCTTTTGAAATACTGAATAAAAAGGCCCAGCAATATTCCAAGGCGGCTAATGCACCAACGCATGCTGCGAAGGCCGCCAAAGCCATCAGTGCGAAAGAAAAGCAGGAAAAATCATGGTTAACCACGTTTATGAACAGCTCAGCGGGGAGACAGGTGGAGCGCTCCCTTGTTCGTACCTTATTTGGGGTATTGAAGCGCGCCCTAAAGTAGAAGTTACCGCTAGCATGATTGACACTATTGGTTTAAATAAGCCTCTTCCAGCTTATTTAAGAATCCGAACAGAAGGTTATTTATCGCGGTATAGGAATGGTTTCGTAAGGCTTCCGGTGACTGAATAAAAGCACTTTTTTTATGCTGGAATAACTCTTTTTCGGAGTGGGCCATCAGGCCTTCCATCACTTCCGGCGTCAATTCTAAATGGCATTGAAATCCATAGATAAATGGCCTATAGGCGATAATCTGCCGTGGACATCCTTCGCTAAAAGCCAAAACTTTGCTGTCCGACGTCAGCCCGGGCATGTCTCCATGCCAATGACCAACCACTGTAACTGGTTCAAAATGTGAAAAAAGCCGATCCTGTTTTCCGGCCGGTGTCAATACAATAGGGAAGAAGCCAATTTCTTTTTCAGGACTGTGTTCATAGGTTGCCCCCAAGGCCTCACCGATAAGTTGAGCGCCAAGGCATACCCCTACGACTGCTTTGTCGCAGTTTATAAATTTCCGGATTACATTTTTTTCGGACTGGGCGTCGAAATAACTACATTCTTTAGCGGTGGTGGCCGGGCTTTGGGGGCCGCCCATGACGATCAGTAAATCAATGTTGTCAATTGTATCTGGTATTTTGTCTCCATTATACAGCCGGGAGAATCCTACCGTGTGTTTACGTTGTTCTGCCCATTGAAGAAAAGCTCCCGGAGCTTCAAAAGATTCATGGATAATAAAATGGATGTGCATTTATTACAAATTTGAAGGCTGTTAAAGACGATGCAAAGATAAAACGCTTCATTATTTTTTAGTCTTGGCTCGTTTCATTCCTTCGTAGAACACTGCGCTATCCCAGCGCTATCTTTCCACCGGTTTCGCAGGATTTATAAATAGCGTCCATGATCGCCAGGTCTTTTACGGCTTCTTCCCCGTTTACCGGCACAACAGGTTTCTTGTTTTGCAAGATAATTCCGGCCATCTCATCCATCTGTATGGTTTGTTGGTTGACCCGCGAGGGTTCTAGTTCTCCTTTATGGGTCCGTCCTTTAATGGGTCCGTAGCTGGTAGCCGGATGTAATTCGGCAAATCCTTTTTGTCCATTGAGAAAAAAACGGTCCAGGTAATTCATATTGTAAGTCGACAAGCAGGAAGCTACCGCTCCACTGGGAAAGCCGAGCTGAAACTGGATGGTTTCATCTATTCCCTCCTTAAATTTTACCGGATCGGTCTTGGTTTCCTGGGCTGTAACCCAATTGGGCTCTTCGCCGGTCATGTAACGGGCCCCGTTTAATGCATAAATACCGATATCCATTAAAGCACCGCCTCCCGAAAGCGCTTTATTCAACCGCCATTGATTGGGGTCGCCAATGCGGAAGCCGCTCAGTCCCTGGAAGAACATGGTCTTTCCAAAGTCACCTGCTTCACGCATCCTGATGATCTCAAGGGTATTTGGTTCAAAATGCATGCGGTAGCCCACCAGCAGCTTCACCCCGGCCTTTTTACAGGCCTCCACCATTTCCTGTCCCTCACGGGCATTCACAGCCATGGGTTTTTCACAGATTACCTGTTTGCCGGCGGCCGCTACCCGCAGTACCGCATCGTGATGCAGGGCGTTTGGCGTGATCACATATACGGCGTCTATATCGGGATTGTCTTTGATCTGGTCGTATGTTTCGTAACTGTAACAGTTTTTTTCCGGGATATTGTATTTTGCCTGCCAGCGTTTGATCTTGGCAGGTGTACCGCTGATCACGCCCACAAGCTTCGCGCGTTTACACGACTGCATGGCCTCTGATATACGGGTACCGTAGCTGCCCAGCCCCATAATAGCTACTCGCAATATCTTTTCAGGCTGAGTATGTAGGTAAACATCAGGTTTGCTGCGCGCCGAGCCTATTAAAGGCAGAAAAGGTAAGGCCACAGCAGATGCGGTAAGCTTTTGTAAAAAATCCCGGCGTGTGTTCATAGCAGTAATTTTTATTGTTTTTGCTAAAATAAAACAAAGTTCTGGCAAAAACTACGTAACTTAGTCGTCGGGACCGAAAATCTTGCGGGTCCGTACGCCTTTCCTGTGAAGCCCTCGCATTCTGTTGTATTCTAAAACCTTAAGCTATGCTTAAAAAGTATCTTTTTTTGTCGGTTTTACTGCTGCAGGTTATGGCCGGCTTTGCGCAATCTTATCTGCCACCTAATGTTTTTCTGAAAACACTAACCAACGGCCTTCAGGTGCTGGTGTTGGAAGATCACAGCGTGCCGTTGGTGACTATTGAGATCGCCGTCAAAAATGGTTCTTATACGGAACCGCCAGAATTCAACGGCTTGAGCCACTTGTATGAACACATGTTTTTTAAAGCCAACAAAGAATATTCCAGTCAGGAAGCTTTCATGGAGCGGTTAAAAGAATTAGGTATCGTGTTTAACGGTACTACCAATACGGAGCGGGTCAATTACTTTTTTACCCTTCCCAGTTTCAACCTGGTCGAAGGCCTGAATTTTATGAATGCCGCGATCCAATATCCAAAATTTGACTCGGTGGAAATGAAAAAAGAAAATGTAGTGGTAAATGGAGAATTCCGGCGGGCGGAATCCAATCCTTATTTCACCTTACATATAGCCATGAACCATCACTTGTGGGGAGACTTATTCAGCAGGAAAAATGTAATAGGGAATCATGATGTGATCCTTTCGGCCACGCCGGCTAAGATGGAAGCAATTAAAAATAAATATTACTGGCCTAATAATTCCTTACTTACGGTTGCAGGAGATGTGGATCATAACGAAGTTTTTAACGCGGTGGAAAAAATTATGGGAAGCTGGAAAGCTTCCGGCTTTGATCCTTTTGAAAAATACCCCATACCGGAATTTCAACCTTTGCAGAAAACAGATTATTTTATCGTTACCGATGAAAATGCAAAGGTACCTGCGATCAATATTACCTGGATAGGTCCGAATACTAGGGATGATATTTCTGCTACTTACGCCGCGGATATTTTTTCGAAGATCTTAAATCAGCATTCTTCTAAATTGAGCAAAGCCTTGTTGGACTCCGGCTTGGCGACAGGGATGAATTTCGGTTATCTCACGCAGAAATATGGGGGGACGATCACCATGAGTATTTCGCCTAACCCGGATAAGATAAAAGAATGCCTCGCCGCCGTAAAAAAGCAGATTGCCATGTTCGACGAAGATGACTATTTTACCGATCAGCAATTGGCAACCGCCAAAAGACAAAAGGAAATAAGCCAGATAAGACAAAAAGAGGTAACGCCCGCTTATGTGCATATGTTGTCTTTTTGGTGGTGTTCTGCCTCGTTGCAATATTACTTTACTTATCTGGACAATCTTAAAAAAGTTACGCGGACAGACATACAGCACTATGTCAGAAAGTATATTACCGGTAAGCCATACTGTGCCGGCTTGCTGATCAATTCCGAAATGAAAGAGAAAGTAGCGCCGCAATCTTTTTTCAAAGCCAATTTACTCACTGCGAAATAACAGATCATGAAACGTATTATTTTCTTGCTTGTCACAGGCCTGCTTATTATCCCATCAGTGTTATGGGCACAACAGCCGGCTGATACTTTTACGGTAGAAGGCATTATGGTAATCAGAAAACCTACAGTAAAACAGATTATTAACGTAAGTGTTTATTACATAGGAGGGGTCACTAATTACCCTGCGGATGAAGCGGGAATTGAGAATCTGGCGCTTGCCGGAACCACGGACTGCGGTACCCGGTCCTACACAAAAGATGAATTTAAAAACATGGCGGATACTTACGGCATTCATATTTATGGGTCGTCCAATTACGATTATGGAAAGATCAGTCTTAACTGCATTTCCAAATATTTTGACAAAGGATGGAACCTGCTTGCCGAAGCTGTAAACCATCCTGTTTATAATGAAAACGACTTTAAGCTTTTAAAGCAAAAGATTATCGCAAGAATAAAAAATCAAGCCGCTAATCCCAGTAGCAAGATACAAAAAATGGCGATTGAAACTACCTTTAAAGGAACAGCCTATGCTACCGATCCACTTGGCGAACTTAATACCGTTAACCAACTTTCGGCATCTGATGTAAAAAGCTATTATTACAATACCCTATTGAATAAAAACAGAATGTTTATTGTTGTGGTCGGGAAATTGTCTAAAGCGGTGATCAGTCAGAAAATAGGGGAGGCTTTTGGTAGTCTTCCTGAAAAGCCCTACGCATCACCCTCATACGAAGTGCCGGTTATTGCGTCTAACAGCTTGTATATAGAGCCGAGAAAGCTCTCTACAAATTATATTGCAGGCATAGCGAATGCGCCGGCTTTCACCGCTGATGACTTCGTAGCAAACCAACTGGCCATTGCCGCTTTAAGCGATAATTTTTTTGAGGAAATAAGAACAAAACGAAATCTTTCCTACGCGCCTTATGCCTACTCGGTGCGGCGTAAAATGCCTTATAGTTACCTTTTTGTAAGTACACCTAAGCCAAAAGCGGCGGTGGGAGTGATGATGGATGAAATACGACGACTGCGGACGAAAGGATTTTCACAAAAGGAATTTACTGAGATGAGAGACCTTTTCATTACACGAAATTATATGCGCCAGCAAAGTACGGATGCGATGGCAGCTAATCTGGGTATATCAAAAATTTTGGGTGACTGGAAAATGCCGCAGGAATTTATTGGCAAAGTGAGGCAAACAACGCCTGATGAATTAACGAATGCTTTCCGAAAATATGTGAAGGGCATAAACTGGAATTACCTGGGCAATACAGCGGCTGTTGATTCGGCAAAGGCGGTATTTAAAACTTCGGTTCAGTCCCAGGAGATACTTAAGTGAGTTTAATCAAACAGGCTTAACTGCACCACCTTGTTCTTTTCGGGCGGCTTTGCTTTTCCAAATACTGTTCTGCCTCCGTACTGGTAAGATTGTGCTCTTTCTTTTTCCACAAGTTCATCAAAACGATGATTGGGCATGAAGTCTTTTTCTATTTGCAAAGACAAGTGGTGCAACCGGCGGATGGCCTGTTGCTTATCTGTATGACCGAGTTCTCCTTTTTCTACGGCTGTTTTCAGCAGGTGTATGGTTTCATCATAGGTTGCGGTAGGTACCGGAAAAGGATGACCGTCTTTTCCTCCGTGCGCAAAGGAAAACCGGGCAGGATCGCTGAAACGGGATGGAGTTCCATGAATCACCTCGCTTACCAAGGCGAGCGATTGCAAGGTCCTTGGGCCGGCACCTTTCAATAATAGCAGCGACTCAAAATCAGGTAAGGAGACGTTTTGTGCTAAGGCCAGTACAGCGCCGAGCCTTTTTAGGTTAACATCTTCCTGCCGTATTGCATGATGGCGCGGAAGAACCATTTTAGGAATCTCGTTTAGCTTGATCCCACCGTCCGTCACCACTTGTAAGATTCCGTCTCTGGTGGGCGCCGCCTGACGGTGTACGAGATTGAGGATATCGCCCTGATTGTGGCCAAAAACAGCTGTGTGGGGTTCTTCCACGAAAGAATGTATTTGCGAAGAATGCCAATGATAACGGCGCGCCCAACCGGAATTTCCATTCATCCCTTGCTGCACAACCGCCCAGTCTCCTTTCCGTGTTACGATAAAGCAGTGCAAATAAAGCTGAAAACCATCCTGTAAAGCCGTGTTATCTATTTTTGCCGTCAACCGGCTGTTATGGACCAGTTGATCTGCGTTCAGTCCTTCTTTTTCGCCGATTCTCAGCAATTCAAGGGGCGTTTTGAGCGAATGTTTGCCCCGGCCTCCGCAAACGTATATTCCCAGTTCTCCGGCTTGCGGATTTAACGCTTTTTTTAACGCGCCCAACACGGAGGTGGTAATGCCTGAGGAATGCCAGTCCATCCCCATCACACAGCCAAGCGACTGAAACCAGAAAGGATCGCTGATGCGCGACAAAAAAGCTTCTTGCCCATAATGTTGTACAATAGAAGAAACGATGGCGCCGCCAATCCGGGCCATGCGTTCGGCCAACCATTTGGGTACGCGTCCATTGTGCAAAGGGAGATCAGCAGAACCAGAATGATGCATAAATCCAATTTGCTAATAAAGTTAGCAAAAAAAAAGAATAAAACAGCTGCTTTTTGGTTTTAATGGGAGAAAAAGGAGGAGTTGGACTTTGGAACGGGGCGCCAATGGGGCAAAAAATGGCTTACGAGCGGCGCAACAGGGCTGTATCGGGCCAAACTTTTGGTTTGGATTTTATAGGCATTCCGGCGGGTCAACTTCTGTATACTGTCCTGCTGCCCAAAATTTATTGTAATTACATTTTTTAAGACCACTGGGCCACTACCGGGGTCTTTACTTTTTGCTAATCGGCACTTTCGCCTGTCTGGTCCAAACCAGCTTGTCGAGGTCATAACCCGCGTTTTGGGCCGTGTCCATAAATTTTTGTTTAACGGCCTTTGGCATCGTTTTGGTTCGGGACAAGAACCAGATATATTTTTTGTTCTCACCGAAGACCAGGGCGTTTTTATAGTCAGGATCCATTTCGACCACAAAATAGCCGGAGTAGAAAGGTCGGAAAAAGGACACTTTTAGTGCGCCCATTGTCGGACCATGAAGAAATTTAGCAATTCCCCTAGCCTCCTTCCATTGCTTTTTTACATAGTCAAACCCACTGTTTCTCACCTGTACCGTGCCGTTTGGACTTAGGCTGTATTCAGCGGTAACATGACTCAGGTGTTTCTCGTGCTTAAAATCAAATCGGGCAATCTCGTACCATCTGCCGGCATAGTCCCGGATATTAAAGTTCTCAACAACTTTCACATTCCGTGGAATGATCACATGCTGAAAACGCCACCACAAAGCTACAGTTGTTCCGGTAGCAATAACCAGGGGGATGGCAGGGTTTATCTTATTGATAGTAGTGCCGCATCCGGGAAAATGGATTTTGCTTCTCATAGACTGCTTTTACAATAGACAAAATCTTCGGGTAAATTGTTTAAGATCTCTCAGCACACGCTACATGTTTTTAGCCTGATAGGCCTCAACGGCGGGCGTACCTGCAAATGACAAGAAGAAGGATGTGTCGGGGTCTTCATCAGCTTTCCGGCCTGAATTTATTGCGAGTCGACGGGTTTATTGCGTGAGAAACCCATTTTCAAACGATTCCACTGATAAACGCTAATGGGTACACCGGCCTGTCTCGGGTTTAAATTACTACAGA
>CAYRJM010000061.1:0-18944 GCA_964424665.1 uncultured Chitinophagaceae bacterium | reverse complement strand
TGCAAAACAGGTTTATTAATATATAATGATAATTAATTATATTTATGTAGTCTGTTAATTTTTGAGTAACTTTGGGCATTGCTCCAAATAATGAACATATGATAAAACAAAAATTTGCCTCCCTTAAAGCACAGGGAGAATCCGTTAAAAAATTACCTTTTTCTATAAGGATATTGCTGGAAAATGCATTGAGAAACCACGATGGTTTTGGTATTACAGATGAACATGTGGAAACATTAAAAAATTGGCAACCCAAGGGGGTAGATAAGGAAATTCCCTACAAGCCGGCCCGCGTGTTGATGCAGGATTTTACCGGAGTGCCCAGTGTCGTTGATATTGCCTCCATCCGTGCGGAAGCTACGCGCAAGGGAAAAGACGGAAGTAAGATTAATCCGGCTATCCCGGTAGACCTCGTGATAGATCACTCTGTGCAGGTGGATTTTTTCGGTACAGAGTATGCTTATAAGAAAAATGTGGAATTTGAATACGAACGCAACAAAGAACGTTACCAGCTTTTAAAGTGGGCGCAACAGGGCCTGGAAAACTTCACCGTTGTTCCTCCCGGCATGGGGATTTGTCACCAGGTCAATCTGGAACACCTGGCTAAAGGTATTATCGAAAGAGACGGCTGGGCTTTCCCGGACACCCTGGTGGGCACAGACTCGCATACGCCAATGGTCAATGGCATCGGTGTACTTGGCTGGGGTGTTGGGGGCATAGAAGCGGAAGCAGCGCTGCTCGGTCAACCCATTTATTTTTCCTGTCCGGAAGTGATCGGACTGAAGCTGACCGGCAAACTGGAAGAAGGCATTACCGCTACCGATATGGTATTGGCCATTACGGATCTATTGCGCCGTTATGGAGTCGTTGGAAAATTTGTGGAGGTCTTTGGCGATGGATTGAACCATTTAACGGTTCCCGACCGTGCCACGATCTCTAATATGTCTCCGGAATTCGGCTGTACGGTAACTTACTTCCCAATTGATCATCAGACACTGGAATATATGCGCCGGACCAATCGCGCCCCCGAACAAATTCAGTTGGTGGAAGACTATTGTAAGGAAAATCTGTTGTGGCGTACCGGGGATGAAGAAATAACCTATTCTGATGTATTGGAGTTAAACTTATCCGAACTGGAACCGGCGGTTGCTGGCCCAAAGCGCCCGCAGGACAAAATTTTGGTTAAAGACTTGCATAAAAAATTCGGTGAGCTTCTCACCGATGAGTTTAATCGTAAATACGTGCCTATTCCTGAACGCAGGGAGCACGCGTGGTTGTCAGAAGGGGGATCGGGAACTGAGTTCACCTTTAGCCTGAAAGAAGAGGATTCCGATGTTGCGGTAGAGGTAGAGGATCTTCATACTGTACGTATGAAGTTAAAAAATGAAGAATATCTATTAAGTGACGGCAGCATTGCCATCGCAGCGATTACCAGTTGTACCAATACCTCCAACCCAAGTGTAATGGTAGGAGCGGGACTCATTGCCCGCAATGCGGTTGCCCGCGGACTGGATTCAAAGCCGTGGGTAAAAACCAGCATGGCTCCGGGATCTAAAGTCGTTACGCAATATTTAACCCGTTCGGGACTTATCGAGGACCTGGAAGCGTTGCGTTTTCATACCGTGGGATACGGCTGTACTTCCTGCATCGGCAACAGCGGCCCCTTGCCGCCGCATGTCGCTAAGGCGGTGGAAGACGATCAGTTGGTCGTTGCTTCCGTACTGTCCGGAAACCGGAATTTCGAAGCCCGTGTTCACCCCCAGGTGAAAATGAACTTTTTAATGTCCCCTATGCTTGTGGTGGCCTATTCTCTTGTGGGCCGCGTAGATATTGACCTGACAACAGAGCCTCTCGGAACGGATCCAAACGGAGAGAAAGTTTATCTCAAAGATATCTGGCCTACGCAAGAGGAAATCAATAAAGTTATTTTGGAGTCGTTGAACCCCAATGACTTTAAGGAAACATATGATGTGATCTACGATGGCGAAGAACAATGGCAAAGCCTGGAAGCCCCTTCTGGAAAAGATTACCAGTGGGATGAGAGTTCTACTTATATACGGGAAGTACCCTTTTTCAAAGACCTTCCTGAAAAGCCTTCCGAACCGCAGGACATTGAAAAGGCCCGCGTATTGCTGAAGTTGGGAGATTCGGTAACGACGGATCATATTTCACCGGCCGGTTCCTTTAGCGAGCTTTCTCCTGCCGGCCAATATCTGAAGGAACATGGGGTAGAACGCCGCTTATTCAATTCTTACGGTTCCAGAAGAGGGAATCATGAGGTCATGATGCGCGGTACTTTTGCCAATGTCCGGATAAAAAACCAGATCGCTACCAAAGAAGGCGGTTATACTACGCATTTCCCCGATAATGTAGAAATGACCGTATTTGATGCGGCAATGAAGTATGAACAGGAGAAAGTTCCTCTGGTCGTTATTGCTGGCAAAGAATACGGCAGTGGTTCTTCCAGAGACTGGGCCGCCAAAGGTACTATTCTTTTAGGCGTAAGGGCGGTTATTGCGGAAAGCTATGAACGTATCCATCGCAGTAACCTACTCTGCATGGGCGTTCTGCCACTGGAATTTACCGGGAGTGATAACGCAGCTTCGTTAAAACTCGACGGCAAGGAAACCTATACTATTTCGGGCATTGGTAACGGGCTAAAACCGGGTAAAAAGCTTCAGGTTGTAGCTGAAAAAGACAATGGCGAGAATGTGGAGTTTGAAGTAAAATGCCGCTTGAATTCTGATATTGAAGTGGATTATTATAAAAACGGCGGTATTCTCCAGTATGTCCTTCGCGATTACCTGAAGAAGTCCTGAGCCACGGCGACGGGTTGAACGCTGATCTTGGTGATTTCTGGCTTCCGGAACGAACATGGGGCGCTTTTCTAAGTGGATAGCGTGTTCACCGCGAAAAACTTAAACGACCTAAAGATCAGCGTTTAAAAAATCAATCCTGCCCATTCCGTTTTAGGCTATAGTCAGCCGACTTTCCGGGGCGGAGGTGGTGTGTCAGCGGTTTGCGCTCTTCGGCAACACAAAGACGAAGCGAGGCGTGAGGGTTCTTTTTTTACCCCTGCTTAGGGCCTAATGGTTTTCAGGCGAACGGAATATTTTTGGCCGGTTTGGGCAAAACCACTCAATAGGGCCAGTGCCTGTTCAACGCACGAACGTCCCGCGGGGGCCTCCCGATAGCGGCGGTTGTCGTCTGTCAGGGAACTGACGCGATATAGCGCGTCCCCGCTGCCTATGGAACAGCGACCACTTCGGGTTGCTCCAGAACCATTTTATTTTTGTTGCGCTAGGAAATACAGTTAAAAGACGCTGGGGATGAATGATGATATTATCAGGATTTTGCATCGCTTCCGGCTTTTTTTGCGCAAATGCTGTATATTGAGCAGTAAAAACGGACAAATACGCTTAAAAAAACCTCGTTTCATAGGGCGAGTATTTTTGGCCGGGCAAAAGTAGAATAGCGAACCGGATACCAACAACGTTTAATCGCCTATAATTCATCATTATCTATTTACTACAGAGGCATGAGCAATATTAAACAAGAGTTCAAACGGCAATTTCAATTGGAACGCATTATATTTTTTTCCGATGCAGTATTCGCCATCGCTATTACGCTGCTGATTATAGAACTCCACCTGCCTGACGTAACGATACAGACTAATGGAGACCTTTTAAAGGCGTTGGGCACCATATTGCCCGACGTTTTTGGCTTTGTGATCAGTTTTTTCATAATCGCCAGTTTTTGGAACCATCATCACAGTATTTTTGGCTATGTAAAGAACTTCGACTCGGCTTTGATCTGGTTGAATTTGCTGACTTTGTTCTTTATAGTCTTGATTCCCTTTACGACTACTTTACTGGGCGCTCACGGTAACCTTCTTGCATCAACTACTATTTATACCGTTAATATACTTGGTGTTGGCATTATGTTCTTTTTAATCTTGCGGCATATTTCAAAAAAAGGGGAGATACTTTCACAGGGCTTAGCGAATAAAAAATTCAGGAAGGGACTTTACCTGTTTTCGCTGACCATCCCTGCATGGATTTTGATATGTTGGCTCATCGGGCTGGTGACCGCACCCGGCATTGGCGACTTTTTTCTTTTTGGATTGAGTTTTATTATTCCTTTCTCTAAGAAAAAGTTCCTCTCCGGCAGGAATGTCAGATAAATTCGCTTTTTTTATAAAAAAAATCTACTTTTAGCCCTTAGTTTATTTAAACCTTTATTTTTCACATTATTGTATTTTTATGAACCTGCGATTAATTGATTATCTGATCATTGGATTATATTTTTTGTTTGTATTAGGGATCGGTATTATTATCAAAAGGAAAGTAAAAACCAGTGGAGATTTCTTAATGAGCGGCCGGTCTATACCTTTGTGGATTACCAGCTTGGCTTTCATTTCGGCGAATCTTGGGGCGCAGGAAGTTTTGGGCATGGCGGCCTCCGGCGCGGAATACGGGATTATGACCAGTCATTTCTACTGGCTCGGAGCTATCCCCGCGATGGTATTTCTTGGCATCTTTATGATGCCTTTTTATTATGGCAGTGAAGCGCGCTCGGTACCAGAATACCTGGCCAAGCGCTTCGATGAAAAAACAAGAGGGTTTAATGCATTCACTTTCGCCGCGATGACCATTTTTTCTTCCGGTATCTCTTTATATGCGCTGGCGCTTCTTTTCGAGGTTATCCTGGGCTGGAGTTTTGAATTTTCTATCCTGCTAGCCTCGGGTATTGTATTGGCCTATACTTTCCTGGGTGGGTTAACCAGCGCCGTTTATAATGAAGTTCTTCAATTTTTTCTGATTGTTCTGGGCATTGCGCCCTTGGTATATATTGGGTTGAACCAGGTAGGCGGATGGAATGGTATTGTGGAGCGGCTACCGGACGCCATGACCCATACCTGGAAATATATGGGAGACTCCTCAGACAATCCTATGGGCGTCAATTGGTGGCAACTCGCAATGGGGCTGGGGTTTGTGCTCTCCTTTGGATATTGGTGTACGGACTTCCTGGTCGTCCAGCGGGCGATGGTAACACGCAACATGCGCTCGGCACAGAGCACACCGCTTATCGCGGCATTCCCCAAAATGCTTATGCCGTTTATCGTAATCATTCCCGGGCTGATTGCCGCCGCCATGGTCGCAATGAATTCCGGCTACGTTATACCCGAAGGTCCGGGCGGAACAACTAATTACAACATGGTGTTGCCTTCTTTATTAAATGAATTTTACCCAAGCGGCATTCTCGGCGTAGGGCTTACGGCCTTGTTTGCTTCATTCATGTCAGGAATGGCCGGCAATGTAACGGCCTTTAATACCGTATGGACCTACGATATTTATGAGTCTTATATTAAACCCGGTAAAAGCGATAAGCATTATCTGAATGTAGGGCGGTTTGCAACGGTATTTGGGATTCTGGCGTCGATCGGTACCGCTTACCTGGCCAGGGGATTTGACAATATCATGGATTTTTTACAGTTGGTATTCGGTTTTGTCAATGCGCCCTTGTTTGCCACCTTTGCGCTGGGCATGTTCTGGAAGCGCTCTACCGGACATGGCGCATTTTTTGGGCTGGTAAGTGGCACAGCGGCCGCGGCGCTAACGTACAATATGACAACCTCCGAAGGAAAGGGGGGAGCCATAGCCAATCTCCATCATTTCAGCTCTACGATGGCACAAAGCTTTATGGTCGCTATCATTGCCTTTAGTACCTGTTTTATTGTTACGATCATTATCAGTTTGTTCACCAAACCGCATCCGAAAGAGAAGTTGGTCGGGCTGGTTTACAGCCTTACTCCCAAACCAAAAACAAAAGATATTGTTTGGTATAAAAGGCCCGTGTACATCGGGGTATTTATTCTGATAATAACGACTATTTTAAATTTAATATTTTTATAAAAGAATTTGAATGAAAAATCTTCTTGATCTTCGCTTTATAATCGGGTTGTTCTTTTCCCTTGTTGGCTTGGCACTGCTTATCGGATCATTAACCATGCATGCCGGCATGGGAAAATCTGAAACAACAAACTTCTGGAGTGGTATTTTTTATATTGCATTCGGCGTATTTATGATCATTTTATGGCTGGCCGGACGAAATAAAACAGAGGTTGAAGAAGAACTGATAGAACCTCCTGTTACTTAATGAGATGATGTTTGTAGATTATATATTTTTGATGTCATGCAGGGAAAGGTAATTGGTGCCGGAATTGGGGGGCTGGTTACCGCTATTGCGCTACAACAACGGAACCTGTTCACAAAGGTATATGAAGCAAAGGAGGTACGTCCGGATCAGGGCGCAGGCATTGTACTGGCCATCAACGCCATGCGTATTCTCGATAAACTGAATCTGGCTGAAGAGGTGGCGATGCGCGGCAATGAAATCCGTAGCGTTCAGATTACGGACGAAAAGCTCCATCTGCTCTCCTCCAACATGACAGCTAAGGATGTAAAAAAATATGGTCATGTAAATATAGCGATTCATAGGGCGGACCTTCAGGATATTTTATTAAACGCGCTTCCTGCGGAAGCTGTCGAATGGGGGAAAAAATGCATCCGTGTTCATGAAAAAGATCAAAAATGTATTGTATATTTTGACGACCAAACTAAGGATTATGGAGACTACGTTATTGCAGCAGATGGCATCTATTCTGCGGTACGACAACAACTGTTTCCTGAAGCCACGATTAGGGATGTAAAACAGATTTGCTGGAGAGGAACAGTTGCTTTTGATCTGCCGGAGCAATATCATCACCAGGCCATAGAAGCATGGGGCAGGGGAAGACGCTTTGGATTCACTAGGATTAATAACGACTATACTTATTGGTTTGCGGTTATTAATAAACACGGCAACGACTTTAATTTCCGTGCCGATCTACGGAAAGAACTAACAAAACAATTTAATGATTTTGCTCCGCTGTTTGCGCAAATGATAGCGGATACGCCTGAGGCCCGGATTATACGTAGCGATCTTCAGGATTTAAAGCCGTTGCGACAATGGTCCATCGGCCGCACAGGTCTGTTAGGAGATGCGGCGCATGCAGCAACGCCTAATCTGGGACAGGGAGCCGGTCAGGCAATTGAAGACGCCTGGGTACTGGCCGAGCAGTTGAACGCTTCCAAGAATCCGGGATATGCCTTCCCAAAATATCAAAAGCTCCGGAAACCGGTTACTGATTATGTCGCCAAATGGTCTTATCGCGTCGGAGAAATGGCCCACTATGAAAATGTGTTGTTAACATCCCTTAGAAATGTAGCCATAAAGAAAACACCACGGTCTTTTTTTCAAAAACAGATGACTAAATTACTAGCACCACGCTATGACATCTAGGATTATCATTAAAGGAAACTAGCACCACTCAACAGAGATAAAAAAAATATCCGCAGCACGAGACTGCGGGTATTTTTTTAAAATCACTTTTAATAGCCCGCGTTCTGGGTTAACTTATCGTTGATGTCAACTTCACTTTGAGGAACGGGCCAGAGATAATTTTTTGAAGCATCAAACGCCCTTGTTTCTACCTTTATCCGCTCGCTTGTTAGATTAATATTCCCATTTTGGGCATTTACTGTACCGAGAAGGGCGCCATATACCTGTCCGTTCATGACGTCTTCGCCAATTTCCCAACGTTGAATATCAAACCAACGAAGACCCTCCATCGCAAATTCCACTCTTCTTTCATGCCTTACAGCCGTTCTCATTTCAGCCTGGGTATTGACTAATGACGGGTTAATGGACGGCATGCCGGCACGGTTACGTACTTTGTTGATCGCGTCATATACTGATTGATCAATCTGATTTAACTCAATTTTTGCCTCCGCATAGTTTAAAAGTACCTCTGCATAACGCATAACGATAAAGTTTAAGCCCGAATTCCACATATCATCATAGTCGGAAAGATGAGCGGTATATTTCCGAACCAGATAGCCTGTTTTAGAATTATTGTTATCTGCATAATAATCGGAAGACGACTTTTCAATAGGGTTGTAATACTTACCATTATACATCTGTCCCGGGTAAACTATAGTCGCAGATAAACGGGGATCGCGGTTCTTATATGGGTGCTCGGGATCAAAACCCGAGAGCGGGTCTTCGATCATTTTTCCGTTTTTCATTTCATATTCATCCACCAGGCTCTGGGTCGGATCTATGGAAGCCCAGCCTCCATAGGAAGAAGACGGCATGACGCCCAAAGATCCGAAAGCGTAATCATTCTCCATATATTCTACATTCGCAATCACTTCACTGTTGTGTTCATTTTGAATGCGGAACAAATTGGCATAATCCGGAAACAATTCATATACCCCGAGATCCATCACTTTCTGACAATCTTCGATACATCCTTGGAAATCTCCGGTAAAGAGTTCAACTCTTGCGCGAAGCGCCAACGCGGCGCCCTTGGTGATCCTCCCAATATCCGCGCCGGAATAAGATTCCGGCAGATCAGGCGCTATTTTACCCAACTCGCTTATGACGAAATCCATGACAGAATCCTTAGGCGTACGGACTACGCTGTTGGCTTCTTCTGGCGAAAGTTCCTTAAGTATAAGGGGAAAATCACCGTATAATTGTGCACGAATGAAATATTCATAGGCACGTAGGAAGCGGGCTTCCGCTTTCATCCTCAACTTTAACGCGGAATCCATCGGGGTCTTGTTCACGTTTTCTAAAAACCAGTTGCACCGCTGGATCGTTGTGAAATCCCAACGGCCGTCTCCGGTGTTGGTTGGCGTCAAGAGTTGCATGTTCCCTAATGCGGTGTATCCTTCCCACGGAAATTGGTTATAGGCATTGTCGGAAGCACAATCCATGTATATAATATTGTAGCCATCTTCCCAGCCATCATAACAACCGTTCAGCGCTGCCTCCGCGTCTTTAGCTGAAGACCATAAAGACGATTCGCTGTATTCGTCTGTAGGCTGGCGGTCCAGAAAATCTTTGGTACAGGCACTCAAAAGAATCAATACCAAGAGACTATTTATAAAAAGAGTTTTTTTCATAATATTGTAATTTTCCTTTATCATTAAAATGTTAAATCGATACCCACGGTATTGACCAAAACCTGGGGGTAGGTATATCCTCTTTCGCCAGCCGGAGCTTCCGGGTCTACCCAGTCATAGAATGCGCTAAAGGTGAGAATATTTTGTCCGCTATAATAAATACGGGCCTTCTGGATTCCAACGCTTTTAAGCCACTCGTCGGGCAGCGTATAGCCGACCTGCAGATTCTTCATACGCATGTAGCCGGCATCTTTTACCCAAAAGGAAGAAGGATTTGACATGGGATCATTTTGGGTATAGGCTGACCAAAGCCTTGGAAAAGTTGTCGAATGATTTTCGGGTGTCCAGGCATCCAGTAGTATGGAGGTGGGCTTACCCACCTCGTCTCCCGGCTGGCCGAGTATCTCCCCTTGTATAAAGCCCTTTACGCCGGCTGCACCCTGTAGAAAGATGGTCACGTCTATTCCCTTCCAACTTGCTCCTATATTGATTCCATAGGTCATTTTAGGGAAATAAGTTCCCAGATAGGTCCGATCCTCTCCGTTAATTTCTCCGTCATTATTCAGGTCCTTATACATCAGGTCTCCCGGGGCAATTTCTCCTCCACTTTGAGTAGCATGTTTATTTACCTGCTCTTCCGTCTGAAAAATACCTTCACTGATGTATCCGTAAAAAGACTGGATAGGAAAGCCTACCTGCATAAAATGGTAGCCGTCTATAATGGGTCCCGTGCCATGCAGGTCCGTTACTTCATTTTTAATGAATGCAGCATTGCCGGAGATATTATAGGAAAAATCACCAGTTTTATCCTGGTAACTAAGCGTAAACTCCCAGCCCTTGTTCCTTACTGCACCGGCATTTTGTACTGGCGCCGTAAGTCCGTAGGCCGCCCCGACGGGAATCGCCAACAAAATATCATACGTGTTTTTGATAAAATAGTCAGCGGTTAAGGTCAGTTTGCCTTGCCAGAAGCCAGCATCTAGTCCCACATTGGTTTGTTCGGTAGTCTCCCACATGATGTCTTCATTTGCCCCTTTGGTGGGGGCTATTCCGGTAGCGATGGTATTGTTAAAATCGTAATTTTCACCGGCGCTAATGGTTGGAATATAAGGATAATACAGGGCTACATTATCGGTATTTACGATATTCTGGTTCCCTAAAGTTCCCCATGAAGCCCTGAGTTTCAGATGCGAAAGCCAGGATTTTAACGGGCCGAAAAATGGTTCCTCTGATATGTTCCATCCTGCGGAAACAGAAGGATAGAGTCCCCAGCGATGATTTTGCGCGAAGCGGGAAGAACCGTCATAACGTAGGTTAGCTTCTAACAGATATTTGCTTTTATAATTATAATTAACCCTGCCAAAAACCGATTGTAATGCAAGCTCGTGGGAAGAACCGGTGGCTTTTTGCCCTTCGGTGGGACCTGCATTTAACTCACTAAGGTTATTATTCAGAAAGTCCTTTCTATAGCCTTCCAGAAAATTATAATGGGTATACTCCTGAGAATAGCCGGCAAGAAGGTGAAGGTTGTGCACCTCGTTGAAAGCAGTAGAGTAATCCAGCAACGCCTGTAAAGTAATCACGTTGTAAAAGTTCGTATTGTCGGTTAGCGAATTGGGCCCCTGATATGAAGTCGGCTCCCC
The DNA here is from genome assembly GCA_964424665.1 of uncultured Chitinophagaceae bacterium. GTDB lineage: Bacteria > Bacteroidota > Bacteroidia > Chitinophagales > Chitinophagaceae > FW021-bin31. Next base: position 8,287 of record CAYRJM010000061.1, on the reverse strand, counting down.
ACTGGTATGATCATAATACTGGATGTCTTTAATAAACTCTTTGGAACGGTTAATATCCAGCCGATAGCCCAACAGTGGCTTAAAGTGCAGTCCTTTTATCAATTCCATATCGGCATCTACAACTCCAACAAAATTATGCGCATTGCGGTTGTTGGTAGCGCCTAAATCCAGCCAGGCTATCGGGTTTCCGTCGGCGATATATCCATAATAACCATTAGAATATTTGTAAGGCACCGTTCTCCCGATCCGGTTGACTTGTCTGAAGATTTGCGAAAAATCACCGGTGTACGGATTAGTAGGTTCCTGAAAGACCCCTCGTGTATAAGCCAATTTTCCACTTACTTTGAGTTTCTCACTAATTTGGGTAGAGAGGTTCAGTCTCGAGGTAAACCTTTTGAACGCACTGTTTTCTACAACACCTTTTTGGTCAAAATAACCCAATGAAAACATATACTGGGTTTTTTCAGTTCCTCCATTAAAGTCCAGATAGTGGCTTTGCTGAATACCACTGCCTTGGTAAAGTAACCCCAGCCAATCGGTGTTCGGATATTCATCCGGATATTGCCCGCTTTTGAACTTTTGAATGTCCTCTTCTGTATATTTTACCGGGCGGCCCTCGTTCTTTTGTACTTGATTGTACAATTTCGCTGCTTGCCAGGAAGGCAAAAAGTCAGGGAGACGGGTAGGAGATTGTTTTCCTACATAACCGCTATAATGAAGCGTCAATTCTCCGGCTTTTCCCTTTTTGGTAGTGATCAAAATAACGCCGTTCGCTGCCCTGGAACCATATATTGCGGCAGAAGCCGCATCCTTCAATACAGAAATGCTTGCAATATCGTTTGGGTTTATATCATTCAATGAACCGATAACGCCATCGATAACTACCATGGGATCGCTGTTGTTCAGGGTACCGATTCCACGAATACGGATCGAACCATGATCTGCCCCGGGCTGGCCGGTGCTTTGTTGTACCGTTACGCCGGACATCGTCCCCTGTAAGGCCGAAGACATGTTGGTAATTGGTCTGTCTTCTAATTCTTCGGCGGAAATATTGGAAACCGCACCGGTAAGATTGACTTTTTTCTGGGTGCCATAACCCACAACAATGACTTCATTCAGGCTCTTAGACGCCATGGCCAACTGTACATCTATATCGGTTTGTCCGGCGATGGGCACCTCCTTTGTTTCATAGCCGATATAGGTAAATATCAACGTGTCATTTTGTTTGAGCGCTTCGATAGTAAATGCACCGTTCACATTGGTAACCGTACCGATATTGGTTCCTTTTACCTTTACGGTAACACCGATTAAAGGCTCCCCATTTTCGTTGGTTACATTTCCTTTGACCGTTAGTTGGATGAACCTGGATAGACTAGAGCCTTTTGCACTGTTTATCTCCCGAACGTTTCTTGGAAGCAAAACAATCCGGTCATTGATCATTTTGTAGGAAATGCCATTTTGTAGCAACACACGATCTAAGACGTTATCCAGCCTTTTGCCTTTGGCATGAACGCTCACTTTTTGGGAAACGTCTATTTTGTCAGTACTGTAAACAAATTTAATATCTGTCTGTCTTTCCAATCGTTTAAGCACTTTAGCAATCGAAGACCCGTTAGTGGCCAGATCTATTTTTTGCGGCAAATTGACCTGCGCCTCTGTCGGACGCGCATAGGAAACTCCTGCAAAAAGAAAAAGAAGCAAAAGCTGTGTACATGATATCTTCATGATCTTCAGCCAGTTAATTTTTAGAATATAATCAATTATTTTCATAAATTTGAACGTTTAGTTTTGTAAACTAAATAATAGATGCCTTACTCGTTTTGACGGACGGTAGGTATTTTTCTCATGCCGGAGGTGTTGCTGCATCTCCGGTTCTTTTGTTTTTAGTACACGTTATTAATTTAAATCATAATGCCTTGTTTTTAGTTTTATTGCTTGGATTTAACAGAATGGTGCTGTCATTGACCATCTGGTAATTTATATTTAATGATAATTCGAGCATGTTCAGAATATCAACCAGATTCTGGTGGCTAAAGTCTGCATTGAGACTGAGTTGTTGAATCGCTGAAGAACTGCACCGGATATTTACTTGGAACTGCTTATTTAACGAAAGCAGGACCTTTTTCAGCGGTACATCTTCAAAAGTTAAATCTACTTTCGCCCACCTTTTAAGTACCGGATCATCGGAAGGCTGTTTTTTGTACAAATTATCATTTTTTAAAATGGCTTTTTGTTTTTCCTCTAAAACCAGTCTTTGTCCGTTATCCTGGTTTTTTGAAACAGCAACCTTGCCGGACAATACGGTCACTTCAGCTGGTTCGTCACTATAGGCTTTCATTAAAAAACTCGTCCCTAAGACGGTCGTTTTCAACTTGGCTCCGATAACAATAAAAGGTTGATTGGCAATTTTTTTTATCTCGAAAAAGGCCTGCCCGGCAAGTTTCACCGTTCTATTGTTTCCTGTAAATTTTTCCGGATAGCGGAGGCTGCTGCCGGGGTTTAACCAAACCACACTACTATCGGGAAGCACCAACGGGTGGACGCGGTTAGAGTGATTACTCAAGTAAAGCAAATTATCGTTATTACCCACCGGGCTCGGTTTCGTTACTGCTGCTTTGCCGCCAAAGTACAAAAAGCCCGCCCATGCAATCATACCTACTACCGCAGCGGCGGCCAGGCCTTTCCACCAATAAGCCCTGGTGCCATTCCTCTTTGATGCGGTGGACGTTTGCGCACTCGAATGATTTAATTCCGGGATATTACGTTTTATTCTCTCTAAGATACGTGCCTTCAACAACGCTTTATCTTCCTGAGAAAGTGGTGACGGGCTTTGTTGTTCAAACGACTCGTACCAGTAAAGCAGGTAAGCAAACTCTTCATCATTGCATTCGCCTTCCAGAAACCGTTTGATAATATGTTGTATTACAGGCTTGCTCACTATTGATTTTTTCAGTCTGAGAACTGTGTTCTTTATATAGTGACCAGCAAATGGATTATCCCCTACTTTTAGAAAAGAAAAAAATAATTGAGATTGGTTTTGAGCAGTCGGAGCGCTTTGGTAATGTGGTTTTCAACAGTTTTTTCCGAAATGCCCATAATGACCGCTATTTCTTTGTGTGTTTTCATTTCATAGCGGCTTAGTTCAAATACTTTCCGACATTTTTTTGGCAAGGCAGCCACCATTTTATCGATATGCATGGTCAATTCATTGACGACTACCGTTTCCTCTACATGCATATTTGATAAAACGCAGTCCCGGGTGTCTTCGATAGGGCAGGAGGCGGTACGTTTTCTTTTATATATGGTCCTTAAAATAATATAACGTATAGCCGCAAATAAATAATTTTCGACAGAAGAGTGGATACTGATTTTCTTACGGTTTTTCCAAAGGCTTTCAAAAAGGTTTTGTACAGCTCCTTCTGCTTCTTCTCTGCTGGACAGCCGCTTTTGTGCGGTCAGAAACAACTTAAACCAATAACGATTATATAACTCTTCAAATGCAACCGGATCATTCTGTCTTTTTACTAGCGCGAAAAGCTGTTCTGTAGCACAACCGGTATAATCTTTCCTCATTTTCCAAAAATTACGACAAACCTTGAAATATACACCCAGTTGTTCAAAGGTGGCGATTATTTTCAGACTAGCAAAAAAATGTTGGCGTTTGACAGAGAAAAATACACGCGAAGGATGCGTTATCCCTTAAGGCAGAACGGTTCACCAAATATTGTTTAAGGCGGGCTTGTAAAGCCAAAAAGTTATTTTTATCTTCGCTCCGTTTTTTGTTCACCTTATTAATTTAAAAAAAATATGTTGAAAGACATTCAGGTTTTAGGAGAAAAAGCCACCAGAGACGGCTTTGGTGCCGGAATACAGGAATTAGGTAATGAAAACCCGGAAGTAGTGGTTTTAACGGCTGATCTGGCCGGATCTTTAAAGATCGCCCCCTTTATTAAGGAACATCCTGAACGTTTTTTTCAGTGCGGTATTTCTGAGGCCAACATGATGGGAGTCGCTGCGGGACTCACTATTGGCGGCAAAATTCCCTATACTACTACATTTGCCAATTTCTCTACCGGCCGTGTATACGACCAGATTCGTCAGTCGATAGCCTATTCGCGTAAAAATGTTAAGATATGCGCCTCTCATGCTGGACTCACGTTGGGAGAAGACGGTGCGACACACCAGATTTTAGAAGACATCGGTATGATGAAAATGTTGCCGGGCATGACAGTAATCGTGCCTTGCGATGCCAACCAGACCAAAGCCGCTACCAAGGCCATTGCCGGTCACGAAGGCCCGGTTTACTTGCGCTTCGGGCGTCCGAAATGGCCGATCATTACGCCGGAGGATCAACCTTTTGAAATTGGGAAAGCACAAGTGCTCAATACAGGTACAGACATAACGATTTTTGCTTGTGGTCATCTGGTATGGAAAGCCATTGAGGCCGGAAGGGCCTTAGAGGAACAGGGCCTGAGTGTAGAATTAATCAATATTCACACCATTAAACCCCTGGATACCGACGCTGTCGTTTCCTCTCTAAAGAAAACGGGCTGTGCCGTTACCTGCGAAGAACATAACATTCTGGGCGGAATGGGCGATTATATTGCTCACGTCGCGGCACGACATTGTCCCGTACCCATAGAATTCATCGGCACGAATGACACTTTTGGCGAAAGCGGTAAACCGGACCAGCTCCTGGCTAAATACGGACTGGACACCCCGAACATCATAGCCGCTGCAGAAATGGCCCTGGAAAGGAAGAGTAAGCCAGTAGCCGTATGAACATTCTATTGATTGGAAACGGTGGACGCGAACATGCCCTCGCCTGGAAGTTACGACAAAGCTCCCTTTGTGAAAAGCTGTATATCGCTCCGGGCAATGCTGGCACTGCTTTATGTGGAGAAAACCTGCCGGTAGGAGTTACAGACTTTGATGAAATAAAGAAGATTTGCCTGGAAAAGGTGATAGATATGGTCATTCCCGGTCCGGAAGTACCGCTGGTGGAAGGAATAAAGGATTATCTTAGGAATGACCCTGCGTTAAGCCATATACCCGTAATTGGCCCGGGAAGGTCAGGTGCGCAATTGGAGGGCAGTAAGGCCTTTGCTAAGGCATTTATGCAAAAAAACCATATTCCCACGGCAGCCTACGAAGAATTTGATGGTTCCTCGTTCGAGGAAGGAAAGAAGTATATACAGCAACACAGTCTTCCCGTGGTGCTGAAAGCCGATGGGCTGGCTGCCGGTAAGGGCGTGCTCATCTGTGACACGCATCAGCAGGCTTTGACTGAATTTGAACAGATGCTGGGTGGAAAGTTCGGGGATGCCGGAAATAAAGTCGTCGTTGAGCAATTTCTGGACGGAATTGAATTATCGATTTTTGTACTGACTGACGGGAAAGACTATTTGATGCTGCCCGAAGCTAAGGATTACAAAAGGATAGGAGTTGGAGATACCGGATTGAATACCGGGGGAATGGGGGCCGTTTCACCGGTACCCTTTGCGGATGATGCTTTTCTTCAAAAAATAGAAGCAAAGATCATCCAACCCACTATCCAAGGCATTCAGTCAGATCGGTTGGATTATACGGGCTTTATCTTTTTCGGCCTGATCAAAGTAGGGGAAGAGCCTTATGTTATTGAATACAACTGTCGAATGGGGGATCCCGAAACCGAGGTCATAATACCACGAATCTTAAATGATCTGGGAGAATTGTTGGCTGCCGTTGCAAAAAACCAACTTGCTCAACACACCCTGCAGACGAGCCCTCTGGCAGGCGTAACGACGATTGTAGTTTCTGGCGGCTATCCGGAAGCCTATAGAAAAGGGCTGAAAATTTCTATTCCGGAAACATCGGAAAACGAAACCCTCTTTTATGCGGGTGCAGTGGAAAAAGAAGGGAACATTGTGACCAGCGGCGGACGCGTAATGGCCGCTACCGTACTGGCGGACGACCTGCAAACCGCCATGGACCAATCTAAGGAACTTGCCGAGAAGATTGTCTTTGAAGGGAAATACTTCAGACAAGATATAGGCTGGGAATTCAGGTGATTTTCACCTGACCTGGCGATAAAGCATGAGAGCTGTGGGCATAATATACCTGGGCAATTAGTTTTTTCTTCCTAACTTGTAGCCGTTAACCGCAAAACATAAACCCTGCCACATGTTCAGAAAGACTGTGCTCCTTCTTTTTATTGGGGTCTTATCGGTCCAGACTTTGACCGCCCAACAGGTAAATCCTGACCACCGTGCCGATTGGTTTAGAAAAGCCAAATTTGGCATGTTTATCCATTTTGGCTTATACAGTATATTGGGAGGGACATATAAGGGACACACTTTACCCGATACAACGTTTCAGCACGGAAAGAGCTGGTATGCGGAATGGATACAACCAAGACTGGAAGTACCGAAGGAGGCGTATCGCAGTCTGGTCGAGCAGTTCAATCCTGTCAATTTTGATGCCGATAAGTGGATACGGGAAGCCCGGGATGCGGGTATGAAATATTTTGTCATAACCGCCAAACATCATGATGGCTTTGCTTTATGGGATTCTAAAGTTTCCAATTATGATTTGGGAAGTACACCATACCAAAAAGATATTTTAGGGGAACTGGCCAAAGCGTGTAGAAAATATGGACTGAAATTTGGATTTTATTATTCGCATTGTGAAGATTGGGACCATCCGGGAGGAGCCAAGCCCCATTGGCTACCGAGGGTCAGCGAGGCCGATTTTGAAAAATACTGGAATGAGAAATGTTTACCTCAAGTGAAAGAATTAATCAGTCGGTACCATCCGGACCTCTTTTGGTTTGACACATGGGGGGATGAGCAGGAAAAAATTTTTATCAACGACGAAAGACGTGATCAGTTGATCGCTTTGATCAGAAAACTGGCGCCTAAATGCCTGATCAACGGACGAATTTCCTATTTGGATCCTGGAAATGATGTGGATTTTCTGGAAATGATGGATAACACCTATCCGGATTCCTTGCTCAGCAAACCCTGGCAGACGCCGGCAACGATGGTGCACTCCTGGGGTTGGCATGCTAAAGATTACCATTGGAAAACGGCGCAGCAAATGATCTCCTTCCTGGTTAGCAATGTATCAAAAGGAGGAAATTACTTGCTTAACGTTGGCCCCAAACCCGACGGTACTTTCCCGAAAATGGCCATCCGCCGATTGCGGGAGATTGGAGGATGGATGGCGGCCAACGGTGAGGCCGTTCACGGCGCGCATCCGGTAGACAAAGCAGCACCGAAAGGGGTGGTTTTTACACAAAAACACAATGAAAATCAAAACATTTACGTAGGCCTGATACAAGAACAGCCCAGCCGTCTTTCCCTTCCATTTAAATATAGTAAGGTAATGAGGTGTTCGCTACTGCAATCGGCCATGCCTATCCAATATGAAAAAAACAAGGAGGGCAGTATTACACTGATTCTACCGGAGAAAGTAGCTACGCTATACGATGGGGTACAAGTCATCAAACTTGAGCTTTCCGGCGGTTGAAAAAATGTTAAAATAATATCGGCATCAGGTAAAATACCAATAGTAATAATAAATAATATATTGTAATATTGTAGTAGGAGAATTATTGGGTTGCTTATGTCAACATTTCGACCAGATGAAACTTACTTATTAGAAGGGTTAAGAGCGGGAGATCCTGTGGTATTCCGCCTCATTTACCGGTTATATTGGCAGAAGCTGTATAATATGGCTTATTATTATCTTTCTAATGAAACGGATGCGGAAGATATTGTGCAGGATGTTTTTATTTCGCTCTGGTCGCGTAGAGAACGCGTTCAGATCAAGGTAGCGCTGGAGAATTATTTGGTACGGTCAACAAAATATACTGCTTTTTTTTACCTGAAGTTAAAAAAGAAGTACAAAGAATCTCTGCAGGCCGCACCCTCTTTAGCTGTTTCAAACAATACGGAAGAACAAGTTAATTACAAAAGCCTGTTGGAACAACTGCTGGCTGTTTTTGAGTCGACTTCTCAGAAAACAAAAGAGATTTTTTATCTGAACCGTTTCAGCGGATTGACTTATAAAGAAATAGCTGAGCAACTCCAAATCTCTGTCAAGACCGTCGAATACCATATTTCACAGGCCCTGAAGCTGATTATAGCTAATGGACTGGGATAGCAACAGAACCCGTTTCACCCGATCCAGCAGAATTGTCCACTTCCCAAACAAAAGCCATCTTCCGCAATAACCCGGCAATAAGCCATAAGAGCGCTTAAGTCCTTGAAATTAATTTTTCCCGCTTACGCTTACGAGAATTCTC